>CAKKPP010000004.1:188459-255945 GCA_919901745.1 Chloroflexota bacterium
GGGGCGTCATCGCCGGGAGCGGTCGCGGGCGGCTCGGGCCCGAGCCCGGAACCGAGCCCGGAACCGAGCCCGGAGCCCAGCCCGATCGCGGCCGCCTCACGAGCCCGATCGAGTCCGGCGTGGACGTGGGTCAGGGCGAGGAAGGCAACCACCTGCGGAGCGACCGCGATGGCGATGGTCGTGAACAACAGCGTCCCGAATGCGACGATCGCAGCGAGAATGAGGCCGTACGTGAGACCGGCGACCGCATCGCCACGATCGAACCCCAGCTCCAGTGCCGTTCCGACGCGCACGAGAATGTCGCCGCCGGCACCGATCGCGAACAGCTGGAGGTACTGCGCCGCGGCCGTGAACACGGCCACGACCGCTGCGAGGCGCCAGCGGGCCTGGACCAGCCGGAACCCCCGCGAGATGGCCTCGCGCGCGCCAACATCGCCGAGCACGATGGCGGATGGGACGTACGCGAACGGGATGGCCACGACGACCCCGACCGCGAGGCCGACCAGGGCGAGCGCCTCGGAATCGGGTTCGAGCGTCCCGCCGAACGTTGCGCCGACGGTGCCCCCGGCGACGCCCGCCGGGATGCCCACGATGAAGGCTGCGCGAACCACGCGCCAGAAGGTCTGGCGCGACCTTGCAACCGCCTCGCGCAGGCTCACCGGACGATCGACGAGCCGCCCTGCGAGCACGGCGATCGCAACGATCTGGCTCTCGATCGTGATCGCGACCCAACCAAGCGTGGCGACGACAAGGCCGATTCCAAGCTGCCCGAAGAGCGCTTCGCTGAACTCCGGCAGGACAGGAGCGCTGGTCGGGTCGATGGCGCCCGGGTCGAACAGGTCGAGGAGCTCGGGCAACCGGACGAACAGGACGGCGAGCACAAGGCCCAACGGGCCGACGATCAGGAGGAACTGCCCGGCCATGAAGAGCGAGGCGCGACGCAGGTCGCGGCTCGCCCGAAGGTCAAGGTCGAACGCACGACCGAGGACCCGTCGTGCCGTCGGGAGCTGCCGAAAGTCGGACGACGGATCGGGCGTCACGCCGGTGCTGGAGATGGGGCGGCACCGAGTGGTTCGGCGGCGGCAATGAACTCGCCCAGTCGGGTCACGTCCACGTTGCCCCCGGACGCGACGACGCACACGCGCTCGCCGTCGCGGATCGGGATCCTCCCGGTCAGCACCGCCGCAAGCGCCGCCGCCCCGGCCGGCTCCAGGACCTGCTTCATCCGCTCGAGAGCAAATCGCATGCCGGACAGGATCGTGGCATCGTCGAGCAGCACGATCCCCTCGAGATACCGAGCGCACATTGCCATGGTCCAGCGGCCCGCGAACGGCGCACCGAGACCATCCGCGATCGACGTGGGTTGGATCCGGACGATCTCGCCGCGCTCCAGGGCGAGTGACATGGCCATCGACCTGGTGGGTTCGACCCCATAGACCCGAACGTCTGGACGCGTCTCGCGGATCGCGCCGGCGATCCCGGAGATCAGTCCACCACCGCCGATCCCCACGACCACCACGTCGACGTCGGGCAGGTCCTCGAGGATCTCGAAGCCGGCCGACGCGTGACCGGCGATGACATCCGGGTCGTCAAACGGATGGCAGAAGGTCAGTCCCCGTTCGTCCCGCAGGCGCTCCATCTCGGCGAACGCGTCGCCGACCGTCGCGCCATGGAGGACGACCTCCGCGCCATAACCGCGGCAGGCCGCCACCTTGGACGGGACCGCATCGGCCGGCATGACGACGATCGTGCGGACACCCGCCGCACCGCCCACGTATGCGTACGCCTGGCCGGCATTCCCGGCCGAGTGGGTGATGATCCCGCGGGCGCGTTCCGCGTCCGAGAGCCCGAGCACCCGCGCGGTCATCCCTCGGGGCTTGAACGAGCCGGTCTTCTGAAGGTGCTCCGCTTTCACATACAGCGTATCGTCGGCCGGCCGTGCGCCGCTCGCCTGGCCCGCGATGTCGGCCGCGGTGCGCGACGTCAGCAGGGGCGTCCGATGCACCCGGCCGGCGATGGCCTCACGCGCTGCTCGCATGCGTTCCAGGGAAACGATGTCGTCGGGCATGACCGGGAGCATATCGCCCCCGTGTGGCCGTCGGGTGCCGGGAGTGGCAGACTGCAGGCAATGCTCACGTTTCGACCGGGTCATCCTGGTGATGCTCGCGCGGCCTTCGATGTCTTCGAACCGACGATCGACCACCTGAGCGCGCGCGTCGGTGGGACCGGCAACGCGACCGCGGGCGACCCGGCCGCGTGGGATCGGCGACGGCCGCTGTTCGAGCACCTGGGAGCGACCGGGGACCAGTTCTGGTTCGCGGAGGAGGACTCCCGAGTGGTCGGCTACGCGCGATCCATCGTTCGGGGCAACGTCCGCGAACTGACCGAATTCTTCGTCCTGCCCGACGCCCAGGGCGGCGGTATCGGCCGTGGGCTCATCGAGCGCGCCCTGCCGATGGATGGCCTCTCGCGCACGATCATCGCGACCGCTGAGCTGCCGGCCATTGCGCGCTACCTCAAAGCTGGCATCGTCGGTCGATTTCCGATCTACGCATTCACGCGGGCGCCGGAAGTGGTCCAGGCGCCCACGGACCTGAAGCGCGAGCCGTTGACGATGGACGCGGCGACCCTCGACGAGCTCGCGCTGATCGACGAACCGATTCTCGAGTTCCGCCGTGACGTCGATCATCGCTGGCTCGCCGGCCAGCGCCGCGGGACCGCCTATCGACGCGCTGGGCGAATCGTGGCCTACGGGTACCACCCCACGGCCGTCGGCTGGGGCGGGCCCTTTGCCGCGGAACGCCCGGCCGATCTGCCGGTGCTGCTGGCGGACGCAGAGACGGCCGCCGCCGAGGCGGGCCAGTCCGAGATCGCCTTCGACGTTCCGCTGGTCAACGCGGCCGCGGTCGCCCACCTGGTCGAGCGGGGCTACCGCCTGGATCCGTTCCACATGCTCTTCCTGAGCGATCGCGAGCCCGGTCGGTTCGAGCGCTACGTGCTGTGCGGGCCGCCGTTCTTCGCCTGACGTGCGCGCTGCCGAACGTGCCGGCGCGTCGCAGTTCGGTTGTGATCTGTCTTACTTGCGAGTTTGCGCAAATAGTGAGACACTTGGCACGTCATGATCGAACCCCAGTCCCTCGAGGAGACCAGCCGTCGTCGAGCGGCGTCCATCGGACGCGCTCTCGCCGATCCCAAGCGGTTGTGCGTCCTCGAATCGCTGGCCGAAGGCGAGCTCTCCGTGAGCGAGCTGTCGACCCGCGTCGGCTGCCAGGTCCCGAACATGAGCCAGCACCTGTCGGTGCTGCGCAGCGCCGGCCTCGTCACCTCTCGGCGTGACGGCAACACCATCTTCTATCGCCTCTCGGACCCCCGGGTTCTCGAGGCCTACCGACTCATCCAGACGATCGCCCGCTAGGGCGGCCTTGCCCGCCGACGCGGGAGAAAGAGAGTTCACCAACATGGGGATCAAGCACGCAACCGATGCCGACTTCGAGGCGTTGGTCGTCAACAACGACAAGCCCGTCGTGGTCGACTTCTGGGCGGCCTGGTGCGGCCCCTGCAAGATGGTCGCGCCGGAGATGGAGAAGCTGGCCGCGAAATACGAGGGTTCCGTTGATGTCGTGAAGGTCGACGTGGACGCCAACCCGCGCATTTCGCAGGCATTCAGGATCATGTCGATCCCGACCATCGCGTTCTTCAAGCCGGGCGCTCAGCCGCAGGGCGTCGTCGGATTCCGACCGATGGAGCAGCTCGAGACCCAGTTCGGCCTCGCCGAGTTCGTCAAGGCCGACGCCTGACGGCGCTTCAGCCGGCGCGCCGCCAGGCGGCGATGAACCAGGACTCAATGCGGTCAACGGCGAACCGGTCGACTTCGCCAGGCTGAACGGCGACCCACTCCGGACCGCGCGCCGAGGGTTCCGTGTCGGGCGTCCGCAACGCGGCGGCGGCGATCGGGCCGTCGAGACGAAACTCGACGACATCCCCGGCATGTACGGCGAACGCCTGTCCATCACGCGACCACGTCGTGGTTGCGCCGGCAACCGCGCCGATCGCGTCGACACTCGACGCGGCGCGGTTGAGCACCTCGGCCAGCGACCTCGGGCGACCCGCGGCCGACCCCGAGTCGTCCGTCGTCGGGTCGCCCGTCACCCGGCGGCCTCGAGAATGGAATGCAGGTCGGACAGGTGGTCCTCGTAATGTTCGATCGTCTCCTCGACGAAGAACGTCTCCTGGTCGGCATGCTTGATGAACCGGCTCTCCGGGACGACGGTCAGCGTGCCTCGAAGTTCACCCGGAATGGACTCGGCTCGTCGGCGCAGTTCGGCCACCTCCAGCGCGCCCCATGACGCGAGGAAGTCGTCGTTGACGTCGTCGGCGCGGGCATCCCAGTCGCGGGCCAGCGCCTCGCGGCTCGCACTCGTCTCGCCGACGGCCAGTTCGCGCGCCACATCGAGGGCATGCGACTGCCACGCGACCATGTGACCGAGGAGGTCACGGCCGCTCCAGCCGTGGGCAGCCGCCACCGGCTGGGCGAGCTGTTCGTCGGTCAGCTCCAGGAGCGCCTCGAACGGCCGCCAACTCTCCCGTTCCTCCTCGAGGAATTCGAGTGCACTCAGGTACATGGCGATCTCCTGCGTTCGGGGCTCTCGTGCCCGCCATTCGGCCGGGCCCCGATCGTAGCCCAGCGGCGCGCGACCGCGCGGCTCGGACCGCCTGGCACGATCTGTGATTCACGAACAGGTCGTTTGACAGACGAGCGCTCCGGGGCAGGACGGAGGGTCGCCGGTCGGTCACGGGTCGGGGTCGGCGGCCAGCCCCTGCCCCTTGCCGCCAATCCGAAATTCCGCCCAGTAATGAGATCGGGCGTCAGCGAGCGTGACGGGTCACCGATTCCTGCGCTCCGGGTGGAGGGCCGCGCTCGCTCAGCCCGATTCCGATTACCCGGGGTAATAGCAGGGTGGGGTACCCGAGGTGCGGTGCACTCCATGGAATGGCGCATCCCATGAACTGCCGCTCGGACCCCTACCGCCCCCAGGAGACCATGGATTCGGGGGTGATCTCGATCGCGACCGGCGTGCCCCTCTCGGCCATGCGCGCGGCCGTCTCGGCCGCAGGCCGGTCCGGCTGGTAGCGCCGGACCTGTTCCGTCGTGATCCGCAGATACGCGTCACGTCCGTCGAGTCCGTCGAGGACCAGAGCGCGGCCCCGGGCGAGGACGCCGCGCTTCCGGCGAATGTCCGAATCGATCTCGATTGCCGCGCGCCCCGTCCGCCGGGCGTGGGCGACCTTGGCATCGCCGGCCTGGGCCCCGACCCAGAATCGCATGCCATCCCAGCAGTACCACGCCGGCACGACGTGGGGATCGCCGGCATCGTCGACCGTCGCGATGTGGCATAGGTTGGGTTCGGCGAGGAAATCGTCCAGAAGAGCTGCGTCGGACGCCCAACCGGAGATCCGTGGTCCGTCCATCACACCGAGACCGGCTCGCGATACTCCCCGAAGACCTGGCGCAGCACGGCGCATTGCTCCCCGAGGGTCGCGTACGCCTCGGCGCAACGGATGAAGTGCGGCATGAGATTGGAATCGGAGCCGCCCGGGCGACCGGCCGCGTCGCGCAGGGCGGCGAGGGCCGACGCAACGGCCTCGGCGTCACGTTCGGCACGGACGCGGGACAGTCGGGCCCGATGGCGTTCCTCCGACCCCGGGGGGACGCTCAGCACCGGGATCGACGTCTGCTCGGTCTCATCGACATACGCATTGACACCGACAATCTGCCGCTCGCCGGCATCGAACTCGCGCTGGTAGCGATAGGCCGCGTCGGCGATTTCGCGCTGCGGATAGCCCTCGCCGACCGCCTGGACCATCCCGCCACGACGATCGATCTCGTCGAGATACCGCCAGACCTGCCGCTCGGTCTCGTTGGTCAGCGACTCGACGAACCAGGAGCCGCCCAGCGGATCGACGGTGGCGGCCACGCCCGACTCCTCGGCGATGATCTGCTGTTGGCGGAGCGCCAGGAGCGCCGCCCCGGCCGTCGGGACCGCGAGCGCCTCGTCGTAAGCGTCGGTGTGGAGCGACTGGGACCCACCGAGGACCGCCGCAAGAGCCTGCAGTGCGACCCGGGTGAGATTGTTGAGGGGCTGCTGCGGGGTGAGCGAGACGCCGGCCGTCTGGGTGTGGAAGCGCATCCATGTGGATCGCTCGTTCTCCGCTCGATAGCGCTCGGTCATCAACTTCCACCAGATGCGTCGCGCGGCACGGAACTTGGCAATCTCCTCGAAGAAGTCGGAGTGGCTGTTGAAGAAGAATGACAGGCGCGGCGCGAACTCGTCGACGCGGAGGCCCCGCTGCAGCGCCGCCTCGACGTAGGCCATCCCGTCGGCGATCGTGAATGCCAGCTCCTGGACGGCCGTCGAACCGGCCTCGCGGATGTGGTAGCCGCTGATCGAGATCGTGTTCCACTTCGGCAGTTCACGCGTTCCGAATTCGATCGTGTCGGTGACCAGGCGCATCGACGGCTCGGGCGGGAACAGGAACTCCTTCTGGGCCACGAACTCCTTGAGGATGTCGTTCTGGAGCGTCCCCTCGAGCACGGCGCGGGGCACACCCGCCTTCTCGGCGGCGACGATGTACATCGCCCAGATCGGGGCGGCGGGGGAATTGATCGTCATCGACGTGGACACTCGATCGAGCGGCAGGCCGGCCAGCAGGATCTCCATGTCGGCCAGGGAGCTCACGCCGACGCCACAGGTCCCGAACTCGCCGTCGGCCTCCGGGTCGTCGGCGTCGTAGCCGTACAGCGTCGGCATGTCGTAGGCGATGGATAACCCGGTCTGGCCTGCCGCAAGCAGCTGGAGGAAGCGGGCGTTCGTGTCCTCGGCCGCGCCGAATCCCGCAAACATCCGCATCGTCCACTGGCGCGCGCGATAGCCGGAGGGGTGGATCCCGCGGGTGAACGGCGGCTCCCCGGGGAGGCCGACGTCGCGCAGCGGGTCGAAGTCCTCCCACCTCCCGGTGGGGAGCGGATCACCCTGGTGGTCGACCGCCGTCGGCCCGCCCGGCCCGGACGGCCCGCCGTCGTTCGTCGCATCCAGCGACCATGGTCCATAGAGTCGATCGATCTCGACATCGCTGATCGTCGAGAACCGCGTCCGACGCTCCTGGGATCGGGCGAGAGCGGGAGCCAGGTGCTCACGCTCCCAGGCGTCGCGGCGGCGGCGCCAGTCGGCTGCATCGGACATGGCCCCGACTCTAGCACGGGACAAGATCGACGCCGGCGGCGCGGGCGGTGGCAGCCGGCGGCGCCTCCGCGTCATGCCGGCCGGCGGCTGCGTGCCGGCCGGCGGCTGCGTGCGGGGCCAGCCGCCGCTCCGCGTCGCCGGCCGAACCGTCACCCGGAAGCGAGGGCAGCAGACACCGCGGCATCGACCATTGCCTCGTGCGCCTCGCGCGTGACGACATCGCGGATCGCGCTCGCGACGAGGACGATGCGAACCAGCCCGGGCGACCGCCCGGTGGCCACGATCACGGTCTGGAACGATTCGTCGTTGAGCGTATCGAGGCGCGGGAGGTTGGTCCCGGCGACCAGCAGGGAGCCCTCCGTCGTGGCGTCGGTCTTGGGCGCTGCCAGGGCGCCGGCCTTGTAGAAGTCGAACACGTCGCGTGCCTGGAGTCCGTCCGCTCGGAACAGCGCGATCGTCACTCCGCTTCGCCCACCCGTCTCCCACAGACCCCCGGCAAATTCGATCGTGGGCACACCGCGCTGGAGCAGGAGGCCGAGGCTCCGTGCCGTGCAGTTTCGACCAGAATCGACCCGGTCCGCCGGGCGGCCCTGGAACTCGGCGGGGATCTGCGCTTCGAGCTCCGGGTACAGTGCCGACCCCCGGTCGTCGCGCAGGCACGGGGCCGCCGGGTCGAACGACGGCGCGGTCACCGAACAGGCCGCGATGGACACGACGACGGGCAGGAGCCAGCGCAACGACGCGAAACGGGCCATGGCGCGAGCGTACCCGCGACTCGGGGTTCGCGCTGAGGGGGGCTGGGGTTCGATCCGGGGAGGGCCGAAAACCGGTGCGTGGATGCGCCCGACCTTCGCCGCCGGAGGGGAGGACGAGCGAACCATGGAGACAGGGCCCCACGAACTCCTACGGTCGGGTCGTCCGCAACGCGGCGAGCCGGGACCACCTGGGGCGTCGGCCACGGACTCGGCCTCGAACACGCGAGACGGAAGACGGTCCGCCTCATGTCGATCTCGGGCCCGGGTCACGAACCGAGTAACCATGATCGATCGGCCAGCAGGGCCCCCGACGCGTTGCGGCGCCACCCATCGCCGCATCGCCACCTCCGCTGACCCTCAGGCCCCGCCCGCTCCAGGGTGATCCACGGATACGTTTCCCCACGGTTGACCGTCGAGAGCCCCGGGGCAGAACGGGAGATACCGGCACGTCACGGCGCGGGGTCGTCCTCCGCCCTGTTCATCGACTACTCCCGGTAATGGGATCGGACGTCAGCGAGCGTGACGGGTCACCGATTCCGACGTTCCGGGTGCACTGCCACGCTCGCTGCCCCCGGATCTCATTAGCCGGGGTCATCACAGGTGGGATACATCCAGCCTGTTCGGGGATCACAGCTATGCCGACTCGCGGCGGCCTTTCGCGTCTGGTCTCACCCGACGGACGATGCCCCGCGCATCCAGGTCATCGCGGACGACTCGGGCGGCCATCATCAGGTCCGGATCGCGCTGGATGGTCCGCGCCAGCCAGTCGATGTAGGACGGTTCGAAGGCGGCAATATCTCCGAGGCGATGATCGTGGAACTTGCCGAAGGTGATCTCGACGGCTCGGGCGTCGCCCAGGGTGGGGCGAGCCGGGGGACGGAATCGCCGGACGCGAGCGCGGCGCAACGGTCCATTTGGCTCGGAGGCGCGCGGCGGCTCGCTTCCGACGGCGTCGTACCGTCGTGGCGGTTGGCCCACCATGCGGATCGCCGGACCCGTGGTGGCGTTCCCCGGCCGGAACGTGTCGGTCGTATCGAGGCGACCGGTGACCGGCCGCGTCGGCTTCGGGGGAGGGGGGCCGCCGCGCCGGGGCCGCGTGGCCGCCGTGGCGCCGGATCCCTCGTCGCCCTCGCCAGCCTCACCCGCGCCCGGGAGGCCGCGGCGGAGCCGCTCGTAGGCCGCGTTGATCTCGGCCATCCGACTCGTCGCCAGGCGGACGGCTTCAGGGTCGTCGGCGGTCAGATCGGGATGATTCGCCCGGGCAAGGCGGCGCCAGGCCGAGCGAATCGCCGTCGCGCTGGCGCCAACGTGCACGCCGAGGACAGCATGGGGATCGCGTCTGACCATCGGGCCCAGTGTAGCGGCGAGCGGGATGCCAGCGGCGGCGAGCGGAATCCGGGCGGCGCTTGACAGTCCGGCCGCGGCACGGTCCCCTATCGGCATGAAGGCTCTCCGGCTTGCCGGCCTGACCGTGGCGGCCGTCGGCGCTCCGTTCGCGCTCGCGTATCGGTTTGCGCGCGTGTACCGCGATCGCGCCGGCTTCCCGAAACCGACCCCTCCCCGCTTCGTGCCGACCGACCTGGGCCTGGCATTCGAGGAGATGACTGTCGAGACACAGGACGGCCTCGAGCTGCCGGCCTGGTTCATGCCGGCGCGCGACGGGCGTGTGGGACCGGGCGTCGTGCTCGTCCACGGCTGGGAATCGGCCCGCGACCGGACGCTGCCCAATGCGCGATTTCTCGTCGCCGCCGGCTTCCACTGCCTGACGATCGACATCCGTGGCCATGGGCACAACCCGCCGGAGCGCCTCCCGGTCAGCACCGGCGAGTTCGGGGTCGACGCCGGCGCGGCATTCGCGGCCCTGCTCGCCCGGCCGGAGGTCACCGTCGGCGCGATCCTGGGTCACTCGATGGGCGCCGTCGGGTCCCTGCTGGCGGCCGCAGCCGACCCTCGAGTGGCCGCTGTCGTGGCCACGTCCACGCCGGCCGATCCCGATCGACTGACCCGCCAGACCTTCCGGCTTGCCCACCTGCCGATCCCCGATCCGGTGGCCTATCCCCTCGCCTGGATGACGACCCGCGTCTTCCTCAAGCCACGGCGTCACCGGGCACGCGACATCAGCGCGACCCGTGCGATCGCCGAGTATGCCGGACCGGTGCTGCTGATCCACGGGGCCGACGATCGGATCGTGCCGTCTTCGCACCTGGACCGGCTCGATGCCGCGGCGCGCGAGGCTCGGGCCGGGACCGACACCCGCGCGGTGCGGCTCGTCGTCGAGGGCGGTCAGCACTCGTGGCTGTACGAGTCGCCGGCGTATCGCGGGGCGATCGCGCGGTTCCTCGCGGAAGCGCTCGGCGGGCCCTTCGAGCCGGACGAGGCGGCTGCGCTTGCCGTGGCGGTCGACGCCCGGCGGCTGCCCGACGCCGAGACGACCTTCAGCGCGATGGACGGGGAACCAGGCGGCGTCCGCACACTGGCTCGCGCGGTGACGGCGCGAGGCCGCCGGAAGACGCCGACGTCCCCCGGAGCCGAGCCAACGCCGGCGGTGTCCCAACGGGACGATGTCGTCGTCGGCGGCCAGGCTGAACGCTGACGTCGAGATGGACGTCGCCAGCGCAGTCCGGACGAAACGCGCGATCCGAGCGTTCGACGACCGGTCCCTCGCGGAGGCCGACCTCGAACGGATCCTGGATGCGGGGCGCCGCGCATGGAGCTCCAAGAACCTCCAGCGCTGGGACTTCATCGTGTGCCGCGGCCGCGAACATCTACAGGCACTGGCGGCCGTGGGGCGGGACGCCGGCCATCTTGCCGGTGCGGCCGTCGCGATCGCCCTGGTGACGCCCGACCCGCGGGGACCCGACGCGCCTCTGTCGATCATCTTCGACCTCGGCCAGGCCGCAGCCAACATGTCGCTCGTGGCGTGGGAGCTCGAGATCGGCAGCGTCCCGGCAACGGTCTACGACCAAGAGCTCGTTTCGCGACTCTTGAAGCTGCCCCCCGACCGCCACTGCGAGTACCTGTTGTCCTTGGGCTATCCGGCCGACCCTGCGCTGCTCCGCGCGCCCTCGCGGCCCGGCGGACGCAAGTTGCTCTCGACGATCGTCCACGACGAGGTCTGGTAGCCCGCCAGCATCCGGCACGCGTCAGCGGGTCGCCGACCGGTCCTCGTCGGTGGTCGCTTCGATCGCTGCCGACCAGTCGATCTGGAGCGTCATCCCGGTTGCATCTCCGGGGCCGGCCTCGGGTGCCGGGGCCCCGCGCTCGAGGTATCCGGAGATGGCCGCGTCCAGGCCGATATCGACGCCCGCGCGCTCGGACAGGAACCACTTGTGCTCCATGACGTCGCAGTACGCCTGGATCGTGTCACGTTCGGCCCCGATGACCGGGGCCAGGCGGCCGATGGTCGGCCCGAGAACATCGCGGGCCCACCGCTCGGCGGCCGCCTCTTCGTCGAGGTCGATCTCACCGGACCAGGCCAGCCAGGCGGCGTACTCCGCAAGGTCGTTGAGGAGCAGTCTTGCCTGACCCTCGAGCGCGACGATTCCCGTGCGGCGCTGGAGCTCCCGGGCGTGGAAGTCCCGGTTCGAAACAGCGAGGTGCAGCCGGACCGACCCACCGGTCGCAAGGGGGTCGACAGTGATCTCGTCGATCGCGAACCCCAGCTCGTTCAGGCGCCGGACCCGACTGCGGATCGCATGTCGGTCCCCCGCCGGCAGTTCCGGCGTGTCGTGGAGTTCTCGCCACAGCACGGCGTACCGGTCGCGAACGGATTCCGCTGCCTCGATGGCGTCGTCGTCATCATCCCGGCGGTCGTGGAGTGCGGCAAGGTCGGCCAGGCCGAATGCGACATTCTCGACCAGGATTTCGACATCGAAGGCCCGTTGCCCGTCGGACAGGGATGGATGGACCTCGGACGTCTCGGCGTCCACGAGGAATGCCTGGATCAGGTCGCCGTCTCGCCGGAAGAGCGTATTGGCGAGCGAGCAGTCCCCCCAGTAGACCCCGGCACGATGGAGGTCGACGAGCAGCCAGGCCATCGCATCGAGGAGCCGGTCGCGGTACCGGCCCGGCCCGAGCGAAAAGCGACCCAGGAGGCGCCGGTACTGGAGCGAGTGGGCGAGGTATTCGGTTGCCAGGATGGCCGTCCCGTTGACCGGATCGGTCGCCAGCCCGGCAGGGACCACGGCGGGCAGGCGGGCATCCTCGAGGTGGCGGAGGACGGCGAACTCGCCCTCGGCCACGGCGAGTGGCTCCTCCTTGAACGCGTAGAGGACCGGCCCCACCTCGACGAACCGGACCAGGTGGCGCGACGGTCCGACGGGAAGCTCGCGGAATGAAAGTCGATCCCCCGGCCAGTCGGCCAGGGGCAGCTCCCAGGGCATGTCGAGCAGCGCTTCAGCTCGTTCGCGCAGGCGCAGCCCGGGAAAGCCCGGGGTGACCGGTCCGAGCGGCTTCCCCGGATCTCCGGACAGCGCGTCAGTCAGAGTCGCTTGCGGAGGTACGCCGACACGGAGCCGTCGTAACCGACCGCCTCGTACAGGCGATGCGCCTCCGGCCGATGGTGGCCGGCGGTGACCTCGATGAATGCGGCGCCGATCTGCTGCGCGAAGGCTTCGGCCTCGCTCATCAGGCCGTGTCCAACGCCACGTTCGCGAACGCCCGGATCCACCACCAGGGCGAGGATCCGCACGATGCGATCGCCGTGTTCGAAGCGCGGCAGGGCGTGAACCGCGACGAAGCCCAGGACCTCGCCACCTGACTCGGCCACGATGACCTGCGAGTCCTCGCCGGCAAACCGGGTCAGTCGTTCGACGATGTCGGACGGACCCGCCGGATACCCCTCGTCGGTGAACAGGGACGCGATCCTCTCGGCGTCCTCGCCGCTTGCCCGGCGATACCTGATGGTCGGCGATTCGGTCATCGAACGATGGTACCCGCTCGAGCCCGTCGGGGGCGCCAATCAGCCATGCAGCAACAGGTCCGGCACGGGGTCGCCGACGACGGCGAAGCCGAGTCGTTCGTACATCTTGATCGCCGCACCGTTGTCGGCCTCGACCACGAGATGAACGCGCTCGGCCCCGCCGCGAAGTGCATCGGCAACCGCACTGGCGACAGCCAGCCGTCCCAGGCCGCGGCCGCGGAACGCGGGTCGGGTTCCGATTGATGAGAGGTACGTCGCGTCCCAGCGCGACGTTCGTTTGGCGACGGTCGCGAGCTCTCCGTCGACCCGGACCAGGATGAAACCGACGCCCGGCTCGAGGAGCGTGGCGAGCGCGTCGCGCTCGATCCCCGCCCGTCGCTCGGCGCCGACTTCGAACGCCTCGACCAGCGCGCCGGCAATCTCTGCAACCCGCTCCGTCACGTCTCCGGAATCCGGTGCAACCCGTTCGACCACGACACCGTGGGCGGTCGGACCGGAGGCGAGCGCACCACCCGGCCCGGGGTCGCGCAGCACCATCGCCCGGTCCTCGCCGACGACATCGAACCCGGCCCGCAGGAGGCGTGCCGTCAGGTCCGCGGGCTGGTTGGCGGCCGCGACGGGACGGATATGAGGGTATCGAGCGAGCGCACCGAACGCGACGATCGCCGCGGCCAGGTCGCGATCGAATGGGCCGGCCGCATCGGGAAACGTCGGGGCGACCAGGCGATTCCAGAACGGCTCGGCGTCGGCCGGGTCGTGCAACAGCAGGCCGTGACGGGTCTCTCGGAGCTCGCGGCGGCCGCCGGCATGAACCCGCGCCTCGTGGATCGCAATGGTCCGCGCAAGGCCGTGATCCCGGCCACCGTCGTCGATGACCCGCGACGGGATCGTCACGGTCGGCCTGTCAGATTTGCAGCGCAGACAGATCCGATGCCCTGCGGTGGGCGTACAGTTTCACGGACAGCCCGTGATCGGGTTGGACGGGGACGCAGGAGGAACATCGTGCGACGCAGCGCTTTTGCCACGGGGATTTCCATGGCGGCCATCGTTCTTGCCGGCTGCAGCGGTGCGGCAACGCCCGCGCCGGCACAGTCGCAGACCCCGGCGACGAATCCGCCGGCGGGCGTCTGCGCGGTCTCGAGCGACGCACCGGGTGTGACCGTCACCGTCGTCGACTTCGCGTTCGACCCGACGCCCGTCACGGCCACGGTGGGCCAGCCGATTGGCTGGACGAACCAGGACGGAGCGCCCCACACGGCGACCCTCGACGAGGGCGATTGCGCGACCGGCACCCTGGCAGCGGGAGGTGGAACCGGTTCGCTTGTCTTCTCCGAGCCGGGCACATACCCGTACCACTGCGCGATCCATTCACGGATGAAGGGCTCGATCGTCGTCACCAACTAGCTCGTCGGGCGCTCCGCGAGCACGACCGAGGCACCGGACGGCAGGTCGATCACGGTCGGCCGGCCGATTCCGGCGCCTTCGAACCACCCGACGAAGTGCTCGCGCGGCGCGAGATGCCGCCCGCCCAGCATCGCGTCGAGCTGGACACCGGCGATCAGCTCGCCGTGCCGCGTCCGGAATTCGTCGGGGGTTGACGGCAGGGGCCAGTCGAGGACGATGATCCTGCCCCCCGGCCGGACCGCGGTCCAGGCCGCACGGAGCGAGGCTGCCGGGTCCACCAGGCTGTGCAGCGCGTACTGGTAGTAAACGAGATCGAATGGACCTCGGTCCGTGGCCGCCGACACGTCGCCGGTATGGATCTCAAGCCGTTCGTCCAGCCCAGCGGCGGCGACGTGCACCCGGGCCCGCGCGACCGAATCCGGTTCGCCTTCAACGCCCACACCGGTCACCGCAGGAAAGCGCCGAGCCATCGCAACCAGCCAGAGGCCGCCACCGCAGTGCACGTCGAGCAGGCGCCCGCCATCCGAGAGGTCGACCACGAGCTGCGGCAGCGCCGAGAGCACCTCCTGGAAGAAGACGGCGATGTCCTGTTCGGTAAGCCGCTCGATCGAGGCGCGGTAGCGATCCGGGCGCGTTTCCAGGGCGCGCCCCGTTCGGAAGAATTCCGCCATGCGGTCCCAATCCATCGACGCCACGACGGCGTGCGTGAACTGGCCACCCAGGTACTCCAGCCGATCGGTGTCGAGGAGGATCATCGAAATCGCCTCGTTCGACACGAGGCGCCCCTCTTCGGTCAGTTCCACCAGGTCGTGGGCATCCGCCGCCCACGACCAGACGCCAACGGCATCGCGCGTCGTCGCGGTGGCATCGGCCAGCGCGTCCGGCGTCATTCCCAGGGGACCGGCGGCGCGCAACGCGGCAAACAGGCCAAGGTCCAGCCCGAGGTGGATCAGCCACGCGCGGTGGAAACCGCCGAGACTGTCGATCAGATCGTCGAAGCGTTCGTCGAGTTGCATCGGGTTCCCGGGATGCTCCTGGCCGATTGGCTCGGGCCGAGTCTACTCGACCGTTCGACCGCGGTTTCCGGGACGCCGCCCGGCGGGCATGCAACCATTTGCGGTCATGACGGGTTTCAGGTTGCGATGGACGATTCGACGCTGATCGAGGCGCTGGCGCGCGACGTCGACGGCGCCTTCGAGGCGCTCGTGCACGGACACCAGGACAGGCTCTACACGATCGCGCTGCGACTGCTCGCCGACCCGGCCGATGCGGAGGAGGTGACGCAGGACGCGTTCGCCCGCGCGCATCGGGCGCTGTGCGCCTGGGACGCCGACCGGATCCGGGCCCTCGCCCTGCGACCGTGGCTGGCGGCGATCGTCGTCAACGCCGGCCGGAATCGGCGACGCCGGCCGGTCGATCGACGCCCGGCGGTGAGCCTTGGGCCGCTCCTGGCGAGCGGCTTCGACCCGGGTGACGACCGGCCGACGCCCGAGACGGTCGCCGAGCGCCGGGTGGAGGCCGCGACGTGGACCCGGCGACTGGCCGGCCTGCCACCGGGAGTGCGCGCGGTCGTGATCCTTCGCCACGTCGACGGACTGTCCTACACGGAGATCGCGACCGCGCTGGGACGCCCGGAGGGCACGGTCAAGGCCCAGGTCCATCGGGGACTTCGCAGGCTCCGGGCGATGATCGAGGATGAACGCGCCGAAGAGCGCAGGGAGATGACGGCATGACAGGATCGACGGGATCGACGGGATCGACGGCACCGGCCGTTCCGGACGACATCGAGGCCGCGCTTGCGGCACTCGCCACATCGGCTCCTGGCGGCCTGGCAGTCGCCACGCTGGCAGCGCTGGGGTTGGCCGATCTCTACGCGACGATGCCCTCCCCGCTCGGCGACGTCCTCGTCACCTGGAACGGGCGCGGCGTGTCGGCTGTCAGCCTCGCCGAGAACGAGGAACCAGCGGCCCTCGAAGCCCGCCACTTCGCGGCGACGGGACGTCGAGCAACGAGGGCGACCGGCGGCCTCCCGGCCGTCCTCGCGCGTGCGATCGCTCGACGAATGTCGGGCGATCGGCGGGTGCGAATTGCACTGGACCTGCGGGGGCGGGGCGACTTCGAGCGCCAGGTCTGGCTGAAGGCGCTCGAAATTCCGTCGGGCGAGGTGCGGCCGTACGGCTGGATCGCCGCCGAGATCGGCCGGCCACGGGCCGTTCGCGCCGTGGGCTCCGCGCTGGGCCACAACCCGGTGCCGCTCATCGTGCCGTGCCACCGCGTCGTCCGTGGCGACGGAACCATCGGGCAGTACTCACTTGGTGGTCCCGCCAACAAGCGGGCCATCCTGGCCGCCGAGGGCGTCGATCCCGATGCGCTCGAGGCGATGGCGCGGGCCGGGGTTCGCCTCATCGGATCCGATTCGACCCGGATCGTCTGCCATCCGACGTGCCGCAACGCGCGGCGCATTCGAGCGGACCACCGGGTGCCGTTCCGGTCCATCACAGCGGCCTCCGACGCGGGGTACCGCCCGTGCCGCGTGTGCCGGCCGGCATCGTCCCTGGTTGGGACCGGCGCAGCCGCCTGACGCCGATGCCTGACTCGGCGCCGGCGCCAAATCACAACCTTGGCCTAGTGGACTAGGCCATCGGTTCACGATAGACTCGTCACATCTTGGACCAGCCAACTGTGCCAACGCCCACCGTCGCCACCGCCACATCGCGCATGCTGCTCGCGGCCGCGATGCTCATCCTGTACGTGGTCTGGGGTTCGACGTATCTCGGCATCGCCATCGCCGTCGACACGATCCCCCCCTTCGTCATGGCCGCAATCCGGTTCCTGATCGCAGGATCGGTGCTGATGGCCTGGTCGGCCGCCCGTGAGAGGCGGTCCTTCCGACTCCCGTCCCTCCGTGAGGCCCGCGACACGGCGATCGTGGGCGCGCTTCTGCTCGGCGGCGGAATGGGCATGGTCGCCTGGGGCGAACAGACGGTTCCGTCGGGGATCGCGGCATTGCTCATTGCGCTCATGCCGGTCTGGGTCGCGGTTTTCGGACGAGTCTTTCTCGGGGAGCGCCTTCCGGGAATCGCGGTCGTCGGGATCGGGGTGGGGCTGGTCGGCGTCACGATCCTGGTCTGGCCGTTCGGCACGACGGGCGAGGGGTTCGACGCCGCCGGGCTCGGTGCCCTGTTCCTGTCGCCGATCTTCTGGGCCAGCGGCTCCCTGTTCGCGGCACATCGAGCCCGTCAGCCGTCGCGCCCGCTGGTCGCCACCGCCACCCAGATGCTCGCCGGAAGCGCCACCCTCGCGGTCCTCGGGCTGCTGACCGGAGAATTTGCCGTGTTCCGGCCGGAGGCCATCTCGACCGAATCGATCATCGCCCTCGTGTACCTGACGTTCATCGGCAGCCTGGTCGCGTTCACCGCCTACGTCTGGCTCCTGAAAGTCGCGCCGCTGCCGCTCATCGCAACGTATGCCTACGTGAATCCGATCGTCGCGGTGGCGCTCGGCGCAATGCTCCTCAGCGAGCCCGTGAGCCCACGGACGCTGCTCGCCGGGGCGATCATCGTTGGCGCGGTGGCGGTGATCATCACCGCCCGCAGCCGGATGACGAGGCCGGCGGCGCGACCGGCGGAGCCGTCGTTCCCGGAGCGCCAATCCGGCGCCCAGCCGGCACCCGCCGAGGCGCCGAACACGTAACGCGGCCATCGAACCGCGTCAGGCCCGTCAGCCCATCAGCCCTCCGCCAGGACGGTTCGGGCCACCCGCCGCGCGAGCGTCATGATCGTGATCATCGGGTTCACCCCGATCCCCGTCGGGAACAGGGATCCGTCGCCGACGTAGAGGCCATCGACGACGCGCCCCGTCCGGTCCGCCCTGACCCGGCCGTCGGGATCGCAGACCGCATCGGCTGGATCCGCTCCGAGGCGCGCGGTCCCCATCTGGTGGGCCGAGAACACGGTCGCACGATTCGGCCCGAGGTCCAACGAGGCGAGGCGCGATTCGAACGCGGCCCACCGGCGAGCGGCACCCGTGGGGTCGTCGCGGCCGTCGCGGCCGTCGTGGCGGCCGTCGTCGCGGTACCAGACCGGTGGCGTGGCGGCGCCCATGATCTCGCGCGCTCCGGCGGCGCGGGCGAGGCGGGCCATGCGGACCAGGGCGTGGCGCAATGTGGCCTCGCCGACCCGATCCAGTCGATAGTCGATCCTGACCCGTCCGGACCGGGTCAGGCGCACACGTCCGGACCCCCCGTCGCGAGTGACCGCGATGACGCCGGCGAAATGACCGATGTCGCGAAGCATCGCCGCATGCTGCTCGGCTCCCTCCCAGGGGAAGGCCAGCGCGATCAGGCCCGGATGGCCGGGGGCCGATTCCAGGATGTAGCCATTGCGTCCCGGCTCCGAGGCCGAGAACGCGTCGATCCGGGCCGCCTGCATCGTCCCCCGCCACATGTCGATCCGCTCGTCGAATCGTGCCGCGATCACCGGAACCGGATGGAGCCGGAGGTGTCGTCCGAGAGCAGGGTGGTCGATCCCGGACCGCTCCAGGATCGCCGGTGTCCGCAGCGCCGCCGCCGCGACGACGACCTGTGGCGCCCGCACGATGAGCCGCCGCGCTCCATGCACCTCCCCCAGCGTCGCCTCCACACCGACGGCCCGGCCCCGCTCCAGGACGATCTTCGTGACGGTCGCGTCCGGCACGACCCGGGCGCCGGACTCGCAGGCAGCGGCAAGGTGGGCCCGGATGCCCGATCGCTTCTCGCCGCGGGTACAGCCGAACGGGCACGAGCCGCACGCCCCGCACGACGTGGCGTTGCGCAGGACCGGACCGGCCGCCCAACCGAGGGCCGCCGCGCCGCGCAGGAGCACCTCGTCCTTGGGCGGGATCACCGTGGCCGGGGCGAGCTCGAGTTCGCCGCCGATCGCCGCGAGGTCAGCGTCCCATGTGGCCCCGACGACATCGGCCAGACCATGGCGCGCGGCCCACTCCTCTCGAACGTCGAGCGGCGCGGGAGCGCAGGTCATCCAGTTGATCAGGGTGCCACCACCGACCCCGGTGCCGGCAAGGATCGGGATGCTGCCGTCCCAGCACGCGCTGAGCCCCCGGTTGAGATAGAGGCGCTCGAACGCCGCCAGCTCGTCGGCGGGCATCGAGCCCTCATCGACGAAGGGGCCTGCCTCCAGGACCACGACGGACCGGCCGGCGCGGGCCAGCTCGGCGGCGATCACGCCGCCCCCCGCGCCCGATCCAACGATGACCACGTCGACGTCGAGCGTCGCCGTGGCGCCACGACCCGCCGTGCCCGGCGGAGGCGGCACGATGGTCGGCCGGATCGACGTCCGTTCCTCGGCGACCGGCCGCTCGTCCTGGACGTAGCCCATCTCGTCGAGGCGCGCGTTGTGACCGCCGGCGTCACGTTCCGCGTACGCCAGGAACGTCAGGAGCCGGCGATACCCCGCGAAGCCGGCGCGCCACAGCGCCAGGCGCGAGGTGCTCCAGCGGAGGAGGAACCGCTCGCGCTCGACCGGCGACCGGGCGGCGAACAGGATCGGACGACCGCCGAGGACCAGGTTGGCGAGGCGCGATCGAAGGGCGAACAGGACGGCGCGCAACTGGAGCACCTGGATCGGGTCGAGGGCGCTCTCCATCGCCACGGCGGCGAGCCTGGCGCGCTGTTCGCCACGCCCCGGGACGAAGGCCTCGGCAAGCTCGGCGAGCGTGGCCAGATCGGCCGGCGAGAACGTGCGCGGCGACTCGTCCCGTGCGGGCAGCGACTCGTCCCGTGCGGGCACCGTCGCCGTCGTCGTCACGATCCGCGGGCGACCCCGTCGCGCCGGGGGTTGCCGCGCTCCCAGCCCTGCGCCGGCCACGCCTCGCAGCGGAGTGGCCGGTCCTCGCGATACCCGAGGGCGTAGTCGGCCTGGATGAGCGTGTGCAGCTGGCTCGTGCCCTCGTAGATGACGGCCGCCTTCGAGTTGCGCAGGTAGCGCTCCACGGGGAACTCGTTCGAATACCCGTTCGCGCCGTGGATCTGGATCGCGTCGAGCGCCGCCTGAACGGAGTGTTCCGTCGCGTGCCACTTGGCGAGCGACGTCTCGCGGGTGTTGCGCAGCCCCTGGTTCTTGAGCCACGCGGCCCGCCAGACCAGCAGCCGGCCCATTTCGATCCCCTTGGCCATGTTCGCGATCATCTGCTGGACGAGCTGGTGTTTCCCGATCTCCTGGTCGAACGTCCGCCGTTCGTGGGCGTAGCGGAGTGACGCGTCGAGACAGGCCTGGGCCAGGCCGACCGCGCCCGAGGCGACCGTGAAGCGGCCCTGGTCGATGGCGCTCATGGCGACGAGGAAGCCCTCGCCCTCCTCGCCGATCCGGTGCTCCTCCGGCACGACAACGTCGTCGAGGTTGATCAACCCGGTGTTGCCGGCTCGGATCCCGAGCTTGCCGTGGAGGGTGCCCGTGGTCAGGCCGGTCATGCCTCGCTCCAGGAGGAACGCGGTGACGCCCCTGTGCTTCTTCGCCCGATCGACACTCGCGAACACCAGGAAATGGTCTGCGAGATCGGCAAGGGAGATCCAGATCTTCTGGCCGTTCAGGCGGTACGCAGCGCCATCGCGACGCGCCGTCGTCTGGAGGTTCGCGGCATCCGTCCCCACGCCCGGTTCGGTCAGCGCGAACGTGGCCAGCTTCTCGCCCCGTGCCTGGGGGACCAGCCAGCGCCGGCGCTGCTCCTCGTTCGCCCACTGGAGGAGTGCGAGCGAGTTCAGGCCCACGTGGACGCTCTGGACCACGCGGAACGCCGTGTCGGCCCGCTCCAGTTCCTCGCACAGGATCGCGAAGCTCACGTAGTCCATGCCGGCGCCGCCGTAGGCTTCCGGGATCGGGGCGCCCAGGAGTCCGGCGTCGGCCATCCGCTCGAACACCTCGCGGTGGACCTCGCCCTTCTCGTCCCACTCGCGGATGTGGGGCAGAATCTCGGCCTCCGCGAAGGCGCGGACGCTCTGCTGGACGAGGCGGTTCTCGTCGGTCAGGGTGAAGTCGATCACAGACGTGCGAACCTCGAAGGCGGAGCCGGCGATGCTCGGCGCCGGGGGCATCCATTCTAGGCGGGCCAGAGCACGTCCTCCCGGCGCCGTCCGCTCGTCGCCCCGACCCGCTGTGGCTCCCTATACTCGGCCGATGGATACCCACCCTGGCAACCTCGCCGCGCGCGCAGCCGAGCACTTCTCCCCCGTCATCGGCCGCTACTTCGAGCGGAGCTGGAGCCACGGGATCGGCCATCGCCTGTTCGATACGGACGGCAGGTCCTACCTCGACTTCGCCAACGGGATCGCCGTGACGGCCCTCGGACATGCCCACCCGGCGGTCACCGCGGCGATCCATGCCCAGGCCGACCGGCTCATCGGACCCACCGCGGCCGTCGGCTACTCGGAGCCGCCGGTGCACCTGACGGAACTGCTCGCCGCGACGCTGCCCGATCCGATCGACACGATCTTCCTGCTCAACTCCGGCTCCGAGGCGATCGAAGGCGCGCTCAAGCTGGCCCGCCGTGTCACCGGGCGCCCGGGGATCATCGCGTTTCGCGGGGCGTTCCACGGCCGCACGATCGGGGCGACGTCCGTCACGAGCTCCAACCTGAACTACCGCGTCGGCTATGAGCCGCTCCTCCCGAACGTCTACCTCGCGCCGTTCCCGGCCGCCTACCGCGACTTTGGCGACGACGAGGCGGAGGCGACGCGGGCCTGCTTGGCCGAGCTCGACGCACTGATGGCGACGACCATCCCCTCCGGCAGCGTCGCGGCGATTCTCATCGAGCCGGTCCAGGGCGAAGGCGGCTTCATTCCGGCCCCCGGCGCGTTCCTGCGCGGGCTCCGCGATCGCTGTGACACGCACGGCATCCTGCTCATCGTCGACGAGGTCCAGACGGGCTATGCGCGGACCGGCCGGATGTGGGCGTTCGAACACGCCGGGATCATCCCCGACGTCGTCTGCATCGCAAAGGCGATTGCGAACGGCCTCCCACTCTCGGCCATCGCGACCCGGCGAGAGCTCCAGGAGCGCTGGGGGAAGTCCGCCCACGGGTCCACGTACGGCGGCAACCCGGTGTCGTGCGCGGCGGCGATCGCCGTGCTTCAGACGATGGAGGCCGAGGGGCTCGTCGCGAACGCGGCCGCGCGCGGCGCCGAACTGCGGGCGGGCCTGGATCGCCTGGCCGCCGAAGACGACCGAATCGGGGACGTTCGCGGGCCCGGGCTGATGGTCGGAGTCGAGCTGGTGCGAGATCGAGAGACCCGCGAGGCCGACGGTGAGCTCGCGACGGCAATGCTCGCGAGGTGTGCCGATCTCGGGCTCCTGGTCCTGACGTGCGGTCCCGCGCACAACGTCGTCCGCTGGATCCCGCCGATCGACGTGTCGGCCGCCGAAATCGTGGAGAGCCTCGAGTTGTTCGGGGAGGCGCTCAGGACCGTCGAGGTCGAGCGAACGGCGTGACGAGACGCCTGCCGCGCGGCAGGCGCCCCAGGGCGGTTGGCTGTCGGTCCGGAACTAGCGGTTCGCGGAGAGGAAGCGCATCACGTCGTCAAGACGGAAGCGTCGATCGCCGCGCTTGCAGACCCGATAGAAGGGCAGCTCGCCGCGATCGCCCAGGCGCTTCACCGTGTTGACATGCAGGTGAAGCATGTCGGCAACCTCGGTCGCCGTGAGCATCGGACCAAGTTCGTTAACGGCCATCGAAGCCATGCTGTCTGTTCGCCTCGTTGCGGGCACTTGAGGGCTGGTCCGTCTCTGTCGGGTGAGCGACGGTGACGTCCGGCCCGCTTCTGTGGGGAGTGTCGGGGTCCGGACCGCCCCAGACCAGCCGTACTTTGGGGTGTCCGGCAGTACCACGTGGGCATACGGCACCGCGGACCGGCGGGCAGGTGTGGCGTCCCCGGCAGGATTCGAACCTGCGACCGGCCGCTTAGAAGGCGGCTGCTCTGGTCCACTGAGCTACGGGGACCCGGCGCACAGATTAGCGCACGTTTGTGCGATTCGGACCTCCTTCCACCTTGCGCCGCAGCTGCCGGCGTGCGACACTCCGCGCCCCGTGCGCCGGTGAGACCGGCCAGGTAGAGGGATCCCCACCCGGATGTCGTCGCGCCCAACCACCTCGACATCGAAGCGGCCGATCGCGGCCGCCCAGACCGGCTCAACCGCCGGTCAGCTGGCGCTCGACCTCCCGGCCGTCGTCCCCGCCCTGCCGATCGAGCCTGAGTGGAAGACGCAGCAGCGGCTGTGGGGCCACAGCTTCCACCCGATGTGCTCGTACCTGGCCAGCTTTCCGGCGGGCCTGACGCACGCGTTCATCGCCCGCTACAGCCGGCCGGGCGACGTTGTTCTGGATCCCTTCTCCGGCCGCGGCACGACGCCGCTCCAGGCGGCGGCAGAGGGCCGGATCGGGGTCGGCAACGACCTCAACCCCTTCGCCCACCTGCTGACGGCGGCCAAGGTCGAGCCGGCCACGCCGCCCGAGGCGCGAACGCGACTCGCCAGTCTGCGCGTCGGCTGGGCGGGGCAGTCCGCCGATTGGCTCGCCCTGGCCGGCCGAATCCAGGGGGACCCGGCCCACGGTGGCCCGGAGCCCGTCCCGGTCGAGGTCGCCGTGGCGTTCCATCCGCGCACCTTCGCCCAGCTGCTCTACGTGCGGGCCACCCTCCGTCTCGAGAATCGCGTGGACCGCTTCCTCGCCGCCGCCATCACCGGGATCCTTCACGGCAAGAGCCCCACGTACCTGTCCGAGCTCATGCCGAACACGTTCAGCATGGCGCCACGGTACGTCCGCGAGTACGCCGCGCGGACCGACTTCCGGTCCCCCGAACGCGACGTGTTCGACTGTCTCTCGCTCAAGCTGGACCGCCTGTATCGCCAACCCGTGCCGCGAACATCGGGGATCGCCCTGCTCGGCGACGCACGCGACGCGGGCGAGAGAAGCAGGGCCGCGCTCCGCGCCCGGGGCCTCCCCGATCGCGCGCGCCTGGTGGTCACCTCCCCGCCGTACCTGCGGGTGGTGAAGTACGGCTACTACAACTGGCTCCGAACGTGGTTCCTGGGGTTCGACGCCGCGACCATCGACGCGACGCTCGACGACGCCCATCATCGAGAGCCCTATCTCGAGTTCCTGCGCCAGGTCCTGGCCGGGCTGCGCCCCGCCCTGACCGATGACGCCGTCGTGGTCCTCGTCGTCGGCGACGTCGAGACGGATCGTGGCCGGCGCCTCGAGGGCGGAATCGGGCTGGCGGAGCGCGTCTGGGAAGACGCCGCGGCGCCGGAGGGGTACCACCTCGCCGGCGTCGTCCTCGATGCCGTCCACGCCCACCGAAAGATGACGAAGCTGTGGGGCAGCGAGGCCGGGCGCGCGACCAAGACCGACCGCATCCTGGTCCTCGGGGCGACCGAGACCGGGCGCCGCCGCGCCGTTGCCGGTGCCGCATCTCCGGTCGACTGGACCTGGCCGCAGCGCGGGCTTCGCGCCCTCTGAGTCACGCGATCTGAGCCACGCGGTCTCCCGCTAGAATGCGCCGATGAAGCAGATGTACCACCCGTCCGATCTGGCCACGATGGATCCGCTCGTGCTGATGAAGAACCTGGACCACGTCCGGATGACGAGCCGACGGTTGAGTTACATCCTCCAGCAGCAGGTCCACCTGTACACGCCCGAGGCGAACCAGATGCGCCAGCAGATCGATGTGTATGTCGATGCCGAGCGCCAGATCGAGGGCGAGATGGCGAGGCGCCAGATCCGCGCCTGACCTGAGGCTCGACGTACGAAAAGGCTCGACGTACGAAAACCCCCGCCCAGGAGCGGGGGTTTCCTCGTAACCGATCGCTGGTGATCGGGATGATGACGTGATCGGGTGCCGCTCGCGTCAGACGACGGCGGCGGCAAACTCGTGGGTGGACTCAGGCACGGCAATGTCGTCGTGGGCCGGGTTGGCGTCCAGATCGGACCGGGTTGCCGTTGGCGCGGTGGGATGGGCGGCCGGCGAAGCGGCGCGTGCGGCCGGGACGGCGCGAACGGCCGGAGCGCTGACCCGGCGGCGCTCGGCATCCTCCGCCACGACTTCCCGGACGAGCACGGCCAGGTGCGGCATCTCGAAGAGGCTGAACCCGATCCCGTGCGCGCCGAGTTCGTCGGCACTCCAGCCGCGGAAGAGGCCACGGCCGGCGACGGCACACATCTCGTCGTAGAGCTCAGGCCACCCGACGGATCGTCGGCGGTGGCAGAACCGGACGAATTCGATCGCCTCCGGTGACGGAGCTCGATCGGCCGAGGGCGCACGCTCAGGGGTGCGCGATTCCATCGATGGGTACCCTCCTTTCAAGTCCGGACGCGGGCGTCGCAAACCATCCCGAGTTCGGCGAATCGAACCGAACCCCGGTCTCCAATCCCGGTGGAAGTCCGGCGGGGCGGCCCTCCCAGGCACCTCCGCGTCCTCGGGACATGGTAGGCGCCGGTCCCCCGCCGCCGATAGGGGTTTTTCCACCAAGTCGTCCACCAACTTGTCCACACGAACGGACGCTCGTCGAACGCCCGTCCGGAACGTGCGGGGCCCGACGGGTCAGCGCGAAACGGGACCCCCGACGGCCATCCGCCGTCGGACCCCCAGGCCGGCCGACACCCCCAATTGCCAGCGGCACGACGCGTCCAGCTCCAGACCCTCGAAGGGGTCGTCGGCCAGGAGGAGATTGCCGTCGAGATCCACCCAGTCGGCGAGTGAGGCAACCGCGGCCGAGGCCGCGATCCCGACCGACGTCTCCTCCATGCAGCCGAGAAACGTCCGGAATCCGAGGTCGCGGGCCCGCTCCAGCATCCGTTTCGCCGGCCCGACCCCGCCACACTTGGCGAGCTTCACGTTGACGCCGGCGACGACGCCGACGAGCGCGTCGAGATCCTCGATGGTGACCGCGCTCTCGTCGGCCACGATCGGGAGATCCGTGCTTGCCTGCAGGTCGCCCAGCCAGTCGTAGCGCCGCGGGGGGAACGGCTGCTCGATGAGCTCAACGCGGAGCCGGGCCATGTCCGGGAGCAGTGCCATCGCGATCTCCGGCGTCCAGGCGGTGTTGGCGTCGACCCGCAACGGACCCGTGTAGACGGATCGGACCGCCTCGAGGGTCGCGATGTCGTCGGGGCCGCCGACCTTGATCTTGAGGGCCGGGAACCGGGCTGCACGCCGAGCCCGTTCGGCAACGACGTCCGGCGCGTCGATGCCGAGGGTGAAGTCCGTCGGCGGGATGTCCGTCCCGAGGCCGAGGAGTCGATGGACCGGTTCGCCGAGAACCTTCCCGACCAGGTCGTGCAGCGCGATGTCGATCGCGCACTTCGCGCCGCCGTTCCAGCGCAGCGCCGCATCCATCGCCGCGCCCGCCCGTTCGAGGCCGGCGGCGCTGGGATCGGCGTCGCCCACGGCCGCAAGCAGCGTCGGAAACGCGGCGGTCATGGTGCCGACCGTCTCGCCGTAGTAGGCCTCGACATATCCCTCGCCGAGGCCGACCAGTCCCGGGAACCGGTCGTCGCTGATCTCGGTCAGGATCGTGGTCGCGCCGCGAGCGTTGTCGCTCCGAGCGATCCGGAAGGGGTCGGCGAAGGTGAGCTCGAAGACCTCGTGGCTCAGGTGGATGGTCACGGGGCAACCCGCCGGCCCGCGCTCATCTCGCCGCTGCGACGAGGGCCGTCACGCGCCCCTGGATCGCCGCCCACAGCGCGGTTGCCCCGAACCGGTACGGATCGTCGCAGGGGAGTCCGGTCTCCGCTGCCGTTTCGGCGATGGCTTGCCGGGCATCCGCGTCATCCGCGATGAGCGACGTGTTGAGCGCGACGGCGACGACCTCTGACGGCGCCACGAGGCCGGCGACCTGCTCGTGGAGCCGGATGAACTCGGGAAGCCGGGCGATCGGGAAGGAGCTGTCCGGCAGATGGTCGAAGTCGTGTTCGACGAGGCCTGCCTTGTGGACCATGACCATCGCCTGCGGCGTCGTCCCGTGCATGAGACCCAGGGTGACCGACGAGTAGGCCGGGTGATCCAACGACCCCTGGCCCTCGACGATGATCCAGTCGCCACGCTGTTCGGCTTGCTCGACGAGCCACTCCGCGGTGCCCTGGACGAAGTCGCTGATGACCCGGTCGATGGCCACACCCCAGCCCTCGATCATCATCCCGGTCTGGCCGGTCGGCACGAAGACGGCGGACAGGCCGGCGGCCCGGGCCGCCTCGCGCAGCTCGAGGGCAACGGACATCTTGCCGAGCGCACAGTCCGTCCCGACGGTCAGGATCACCCGCTTGCCGGGCCGGTGCCGCCTCCCCACCGAGGTCTCGTGGCGTTCGGGCGGCCGACGGTAGTCGACGATCCGTGTCCCCGCCGCCGCGGCGGCCGCGCTGAAGTCGGGATCGTCGCCGAGGAACGTATGCAGGCCGGAGTGCACGTCCAACCCCGCGCCGATCGCCTCGAGGATCGTCGTGCGCCACGTCTCGGGGAGCTTGCCACCGGTCGGAGCGATCCCGATGAGCAGGGTGTCGGGTCGCGGCTCCAGCTCGAGCGCCTCACCCACGCTGGCCACGAACGGGATGTCCTTGCCGGGCATCCACTCCCCCACGTTTCGGCCGGCGATCGACGAGTCGAGGAGCGCGACGACGTGATCGGGGCCGTAGCGGACGACGCCCATCGCCGTCTTCGCGTTGTGCACGTGCCACTGACCCTCGGTGAGGATCAGCAGGTTGCGCCGGTCGGAGGTGGTCACAGCGCCTGAGTCTACGGGCAAGAGAACGCCCCCGGGGCGCGGGTCCGGGGGCGCAGGGATGTGCGTGGTACCGCATACCGGATTCGAACCGGTGATCTCCGCCTTGAGAGGGCGGTGTCCTGGGCCTCTAGACGAATGCGGCGCTGTCGGCGGCCGAAGCCATGGCCGGGGCCGGATGATAGCAAGGACCGCCCGAACGCGGCAAACGGTTCGACCGGGATCGATCGGGAGTCCGCAACGACCGCGGCCGTGACTCAGACGCCCTGGCCCACGCCCTCCGCCGTGATGGGCGCCGACGCGACCTTCCCCGGCTGGGCGCTGAGCGCGGCGTCGAGCCGCTCGAGGTACGGTCGCATGCCGAGCCGCTCGAACAGGATGCGAGCTTCATCGGCTGCTCGCTGCCGCTCCCCGGCCTCCATGGATCCGGTGATGACAATGTCCAGCTGACAGAGAGCGAGCGGAACCGCAAGACCCAGGTCGCGGAACTCGCGCTGCGCCTCGCCAAAACCTGCCCGGGCGTCCTGGCTCCGCCCCTCGAGCGCAGCGAGGCCGGCCTCCATCGAAGCCCGGATCGCATCGGTCTGCCGCCCCGCGCGAGCGCCCTGCCACGCAGTCACCATGTCGCGCGCAGCGGCAGCGTCGCCGAGCCATGTCGCGGCGCGCGCCCCGTAGACGGCGCCTTTGAAACCGCGGTGCTCTCGCGCAATCGCCTCCCGACAGATCTCGAGGGTTCGGCCGAGATCGCCTGACGCCAGGGCGTGGAGAACGCTCGGCTCGTCGGCCTGCTCAAGGAACTGCGGGTCGTCGAACTGGCTCGCCAACGCCCGAAGGTGGCTCGTCTGCGCGGTCACATCCTCACCCCGCGACGCGCGGATCCGGGCATCGTACGATCCGTAGAAGATCTGGTCGGGCGGTTCGAGCTCACGGCTCAGCTCCTCGCCGACCTGTTCCATCACCCAATCCCACTCGCCGACCTCCAGCGCCGAATCACAGGCATTGCCGAGCAGGTAGCGGATTGCCCAGCGGTGGCCGAGCCGACGTGCCCGCACCAGGCCATCGAGCGAGACCTCGTAGCCCGCGCGGGGATCGTCGGGCTCCAACGAATACGCCAGGTTGATCGACGCCCTGAGGAACGCCGGCGTCTCGCCGTAGCGATCGGCCAGCACGCGCGCGCCGGTCAGCGTGGCGATCGCCTCCATCGGGCGGTCCAGGTTCGCCAGGGCCGTACCTCGTGTGATCAGGAGGTCGAGGATTGCCGGGCGGTCCCCGCGAGACTCCGCGGAGGGCAGTGCCGCGTCGGCAACCGCGACAGAACGAGTTCCCTCGCCGGTGCGCATCAGGAACTTCGAATAGACCGCGGCAATCTCGAGATAACCCTCGTCGTCGGGACCCAGCCCGGGCTCATCGAATGCCTCGGAGACGAGCTTCAACCCTCGCTCGTGGTGCCCCTCGGTCAGGACATCGCCGAGCAGGGCGATGGCCCGACGACGGGCGGGGTGATCGCCCGACTGCGCGGCCAGTTCGACGGCTCGCTCGAGGTGTCCGATCGAGACATCGAACAGCCCGGCTTCCGCAGCGGACTCCCCTGCCGCTCGCTGCAGCTCGAGCTCTTCGCCCGGCGAACCCGCTACTTCGAGCGCCAACGCGAGATAGCCATGAGCACTGGCGTTTGAACCGAGACCGGCCGCACGCTGCGCGGCCCCACGCAGGGCGAGGCGGGCCTGACCCGCCACCGCGGCGCCTTCCGGACCGTCCGGATGCGCGCGATAGGCGTCCAGGTAGTGCTGGGCCAGCACCCCTGCCAGCTCGTCGTCGCCGAGCGACTCGTAGTGGCGCGCGGCCGCCAGGTGCCGCGCCCGGCGGTCGCGCTTCGCGAGCGTCCCGTAGGCGACCTCCTGGATCAGACCCTGGACGAACCGGTACTGCCCGCGCTCCGGGGACCGGGGGTCGACATCGAGAGCCAGCAACTCCCGCCGCGCGAGATGGCGCACAACCTGCTCGACGTCGGCCGCAGCGACGCCGGCGACGGCCGCCAGGGACCCCAGCGTGAACGACAGGCCGAGCACCGCGGCGTCCTGGAGGATGCTTCGCTCGTTGGGCGGCAAGCCATCCATCCGTGCCGCGATGAGCGCGTGGAGTGACTCGGGAACCGCGAGGTCCGTCAGGTCCCCGACGGGTCGATACGCGTCGCCATCGCGCTCCAGCCGCCCGTCGTTGAGCAGCATCCGGACGGTCTCGACCGCGTACAGCGGGACTCCCTCCGCTCGTCCGAGGATCGTTCGGACCGCAGCCTCCGGCAGCCCAGGTACAAATCCGGCGAGCATCTCCCGCATCTCGGCGTCCTCGAGCGGCCCGAGCCCGATCGATGTGAAGGCGCGCTGGCCGGCTCCCCACGTCGGACGGCGGTCCAGGAGCTCCGGGCGAGCGAGCGTGATGATGTAGATCGATCGCCCCCGCGACCAGGCCAGCATCTCCTCGATGAAGTCGATGAGTCCCTCGTCGGCCCACTGCAGGTCCTCGAAGACGAGCACCACGGTGCCTGACTCGGCGATCCGCTCGAAGAACGCTCGCCACGCCGCGAACAGCTCGCCTCGATCGCGGCCCGGGCGCTCCTCCACACCCAGCAGCTGGAGCAAGGCACCCTCGATCAGGCGACGCTCGTCCGCGTCCGGCACGAACTGGTCGAGCGTCTCCGTGAGGCGGGCACGGGTGACCGCCTCGTCCTCACTTTCGCCGACGCGCAGGCGCATCCTCACCATCTCGCCGAGCGCCCAGAACGTGATGCCGTCGCCGTACGAGGGTGAGCGGCCCTGGTGCCAGTAGACGTCCTCCTTGAGTCCGTCGATGTACTTCAGGAACTCCCAGGCGAGCCGCGACTTTCCGATGCCGGCCTGGCCCAACACCGATACGAGTCGGACACCACGCTCGCGCGACGTCGCGTGAAAGAAGTCCTTGATGAGGCGCACTTCGGCGTCGCGCGCCACGAACGGTGCCTCGAGCTGCTCACGACGTCCCTCGCCGCGGCGCTGGGCGATGACGCGCAGGGCACGATACGCCGGCACCGGCGCCGCCTTGCCCTTCATCTCCTGATCGCCGGCCGATTCGTAGGCAATCGCCTCGCTCGACGCGCGGCGGGTCGCCTCGCCGACCAGCACCCACCCGGGCGGCGCCACGGATTGGAGACGCGACGCCGTATTCACGAGGTCGCCGGCAACCATGCCCTGGTCGGTCGCACCGAGCGTGACCGCAGCCTCCCCGGTCAGGACCCCGGCGCGGAGCGCGAGGTCCGGGATCCCGGCGTCCTCGCCCAGGCGGTGGACCGTCCCGACGAGGTCGAGCGCGGCGCGGACGGCTCGTTCCGCGTCGTCTTCCTGGGCGATCGGCGTGCCCCACACCGCCATGACGGCGTCACCGATGAACTTCTCGACCGTCCCGCCGTAGCGACCGATGACTTCACGGCACAGGTCGAAGTAACGACCGAGGAGCTCGCGCACGTCTTCGGCATCGCGGGTCTCGGAGATCGTCGTGAACCCGACGAGATCCGCGAACAGGACGCTGACCAACCGCCGCTCGGCAACGGGCATCCGCGCAGGTGCGGGTGTCGCGCCACCGGCCGGGCGTCGATCGCCGCTCGCGCCCGACGGTACGCCGCCGGCCAGGGTGGCCCCGCACTCTCCGCAGAACTTCGCGGCCGGGTCGTTCGACGTGCCGCAGGCAGGGCAGGCGAGCGCGAGAGAGCTGCCGCACTCGCGACAGAACTTTCGTCCCGGCTCGTTATCCGTGGCGCAGGTGGAGCAGGTCACGCAAGCCTCGGCTGCATCTGGGGAGCCCAGTATCGCCGCGGGCCGTGCGATGGGTCAACGAATCGGATCGCGACGCCCAACGCGCGCCGGATCTCGCTCCGCGCGCCCGCGCCTACAGGCGGTGGAGCTCGAGGAATCCGCGGATCGCCTCGGCCACCTGCTGGTGCCCGTGCTCGGCGAAGACCAGGCCGAAGTGCGAATGGGCTCCGAATGGCTCGTAGTCCGCCTCGAGCCAGTCGGCGAGGCGCTCGGTCGTCTCCTCCTCGACGTAGCGGTCGAGGCCGGCACCAATCACGAGGCGCGGGATTCCCTCCAGCCTCGATCGGTCGACCGATATGCCCTGGATCACCTGGCGACGCGCGGCCCCCGCCTCACGCGGCTTCTGACCCAGGAGATGCTGGATGCGCAGGACATCGGTGAGCGTCAGGTCGGCGTGCTCACGCTGGAGCTTTTCGGGCAGTGTCTCCCAGCCGATCGCCGCCCGTCCGAAGACCTCCGGGATCTCGCGCAATTCGTGCGATCGCGCCTCCGGTCGGAGATCGCGTGGCGGTTCGGGCGAGAGCAGGATGAGACCCGAGACGTCCACCCGTTCGGCGGCCTTCAGTGCCAGAAGACCGCCCATCCCGTGCCCGATCAGGACAACGTTGGGCCCGAAGTGGGTCGCCGCCGCGACCACATCCTCGAGATAGGTGTCGAACGACAGCTCGGCCGGATCCGCGGGATCGGACCAGAAGTGGTTGCGCAGGTTCAGGGCGTGGCCCTCCCAACCACGTCCCGCGAAGAACCCCAGGTAGCGCTCCCACAACCACGAGCCACCGAGCAGTCCGTGGATGAACAACAGGGGCTTCCGGCGCGATCGGCGTTCCGGCAGCCAGGACTCGATGTACAGGCCGCGGTCGTGCAGCTCGATCTCGTCCTTGCGAACCGGGCGTCCGTTCTGGGCCGGCGCCTGGGCGCGCGCGAGAATGTCGTCCGGGGTCACGTCCATCGATTTCACCATTCGTGGGGGTTGATGACCAGGCCGGTCAGGGCCTTGGGATAGAAGTAGGTCGACTTCTGCGGCATCACGTCGCCGTCGCCGGCGACCGCGACGACGGCCTCGACGGGCGTCGGGGCAAGCAGGAAGGCCGCGTCGGCCCCCTCCGGGTCCGCGTCGACCCGCGAAACAGCCTCGGCAGCGTCGTGGACGTAGCTCAGGCGGTCCCCGCCGCGCACGGCGGCCGCGTCGATCCCCGCGATCCGCTCCAGGGCGATGCCGAGCAGGGTCACGTCGAGGGCGCGCAGGGTCGAGCCGCCCGCCGGCAGGTACGGGTCGAACGCCGTGGGACGCGGAGACAGGATCGCGCCTCCGGTTCGGGTCCACAGCCCGAACGTGCCGCTGGCCCGACCCTCGGGGCCGAACACGACGCGCAGCTCGTCGGCAGCGACCCCATCGCGGACCTCGAACAGCTCCGCGGCGCGCGTGAAGAGAGCCTGCACGCCGCCGTCGCCGAGGTCGCGCAGGAGCCGATGGGTCGGCAGGACGGTCAACGTCTGCGCCGTCGACTCGAGGAACAGCGCGAGCAGGTGGTCGTACCCATGATCGTCGCCGTCGGTCGCGCCGGTTCGTCGCTCGTCGCGGTAGCGCAGCGCCGTCTCGTACCGATGGTGGCCGTCGGCGATCGTGACCGGGCCCGCTCCGGCAAGCCGGGCAAGTTCCGCGGACGCACCCGACGGATCAGCGTCGTCGACGACGATCCACAGCCGGTGGCGAACACGATCATCGTCCTCGATGTCGGTGACCGGCGGCGTGGCCGCGATCGAGTCGAGCACGGCAGCGCTGCGGCCCGTGCGATCCGCATACAGCCCCACGACCGGGCTGGTGTTCACCGCCGTCGCGCGCAGCAGCCGGTAGCGGTCTTCCCGCGGGCCTGCCAGCGTCCGCTCGTGCGGCAGAACACCGCCCTCCGGCCCGAACGATTCCAAGCGCAATCGCCCGAAGAACCCGCGCTGGCGGCGCTCGACGTTCGATCCGGGTACACGATAGGTCTGTTCGTACACGTAGGTCGCCGGCCGAGGGTCGCGATGGAGGATCCCGGCGGAGCGCCAGGCGGCGAGCGTGCGCGCTGCGCGTCGATAGCGCTCGTCCGGCTCGTCTCCCGTGTCGCCGGGGGGCAGGTCCAGGCGAACGACATTTGCCGGGTGACGCTCGAGCAGGGTCTGCTGAAGCTGCGGCCCGATGACGTCGTACGGCGGGCTCACCACGGCGGCCAGATCGCCGACGGCCGCGGGATCGTAGCGGAGGGCGCGGAAGGATCGAATCTCGGGCAACGGGCTCCTCGCGGGTCGGTCACCATGCGCGGGCGCGACGTGACCTGGGCCACATCGGGGCGAATGGACTGCATCGTACGATAGCCGGGCGAGTGACGGGCTCGGCGACAGGCTCGGTGCGCGCGGCACTCCGCCGGGAACCACCGGCTCGTGGGGCTGACGGTGGTGCCGGCGCGACCGACCACACGACGGCACCACCGCCGAGCGCCCCTTCGGGTGCTCCGACAGCGACGGATGAGGGCGACACGATCGCACGTCTCCGCGAGGCGCAGCGCCGCGCCCGAGGACGATGATGTCAAGAGACCGACTCGACTCGTCCTGGATGTAGATTCACGAGTACATTGTTGACGGACGAGAGCCTCGGGACGGGACGGAGGACCCCCGGGGGCGCGCACGACCCCGGGGACACGCACGATGACCCCGGCCGTCACGGAGCTTGGTCGGCGTCTTCCTCCATCGTTGATTACTCCCGGTAATGAGATCGGGCATCGGTGAGCGTGACGGGTCACCGATTCAGTCGCTCTGGGGGTAGTGCCACGCTCGCTATGCCCGAATCTCATTGCCCGGGCAAATACCAGCGCGGGCACGCGTCGCATGGGCGCACATCGCATGGGCGCACATCCCCGGAACACCTGTCCGGGAAGATCTAGACCCGCCCGCGCGATCCGCGCGCGGCGGCCCTGATCGCCTCCAGGCTCGTCGGGTTGTCGAGCGCGGAGACGTCGCCCGGGTCGATCCCAAGGAACGCGGCGCGCGCGACGCGGCGCATGACCTTTCCGGAGCGCGTCTTGGGCAGCGCGGAGACCACTGCGACGATGTCCGGGCGGAGCGGTTTCCCGAGCTGCCGAGCTACCTCCGCGGCGATCGCCGAGCGGAGATCGGGCGAGTCGGCGGCGCCCGGATGCAGGACGCAGAACAGGGCGATTGATTCGCCCTTGACGTCGTGGGGGATTCCGACGGCTGCCGCCTCCAGCACCGACGGGTGCACCGCTGCCGCCGACTCGACCTCGGACGGCCCGACCCGCTTGCCGGCCACCTTGAGCGTGTCGTCCGAGCGCCCCTGAATGTACCAGTAGCCGTCGTCGTCGATCAGCGCCCAGTCGCCGTGGACCCAGACGTCGGGGAAGCGCGACCAGTACGACTCGATGTAGCGTTCCGGGTCGTTCCAGAAGCCGCGGGTCATTCCGGGAAGCGGCTGACGGATGACCAGTTCGCCGACCGTGCCACGCAGCGGCCTGCCCGCACTATCGACGACGTCCGCCGCGACGCCGACGTTCGGTCCACCAAAGGACATCGGGCGGATGGGCGTGATGAGGTTTCCGGACACGATTCCGCCCGACACCTCGGTGCCGCCCGAGTAGTTCACGACGGGGCAGCGACCCTCGCCGACCTCGCGGAAGTACCACCACCATGGCTCGGGGTTCCACGGCTCGCCGGTGGATCCGAGGACCCGCAACGTGGAGCGATCGTGACCCCGGACAGGCTCCCGGCCATGGGCCATCAGGGCGCGGATGACCGTCGGTGACAGACCGAGGTGGGTGACGCGATGACCGGCGACGATCGCCCACAGCCGATCCGGCCCGGGGTGATCGGGGGTGCCCTCGTACAGGACGAGCCGCGCACCGAGCAGCAACGCGCCCGAGATGGCCCAGGGCCCCATCATCCAGCCAAGGTCGGTGAACCAGAACAGGGTGTCGCCGGGACCGAGATCGAACGAGTGGGCCAGGTCCTGGGCGCCTTTCAGCGGGAAGCCCCCGTGGACGTGGACGGCCCCCTTGGGACGACCCGTGGTACCCGACGTGTAGATCACCATGTACGGCGTCTCGGGATCGGTCTCGGGGCGCTGGACGTGCGGCGACGGAGCGCCCGGGGGCGCGGCAGCGTCCATCGCCTCGTCCCACCAGGCATCTCGGCCCTCCGTCCAGGGAACGGCGCCCCGTCGCTCGCCGAGACGGCGGACGACGACGACGCGGCGCACGCTCGGAGCCTCCGCGACGGCGGCATCCGCGGTCTCCTTGAGCGACACGATCCCGCCACGCCGCAGGAAACCATCGGCCGTCACCAGCACGGACGCCTCGCAGTCGCGCAGCCGGCTGGCCACGGCCGCGGCCCCATAGCCGGAGAAGATCGGGGTATAGATGGCCTCCAGGATCCCCAGCGCGAGCACCGCGACGACCGTTTCGACGAGCATGGGAAGGAAGATCCCGACCCGGTCACCGGGGCCCACGCCCAGCGCCGAGAACGCCGACGCCGCTCGATCCACCTCGTCTCTCAGCTCCCGGTTCGTGAGCGTCCGGACGGCTCCATCCTCCCCTTCCCAGGCGAGGGCGGACCCGTCTGGATCACGATCGGCACGGGGATCCAGCGCCGCGGCAGCATAGTTGAAGCGCGCCCCGGCCCACCACCTGGCCCAGGCCGGTCCCCGGCCAAGATCGAGGATCGAGGTCGGGCGACGAATCCACGGAACGGCGAGGTCGTCGGCGGCAGCCGCCCAGAACCATGCCGGATCGGCCGCGGCTCGGTTCTGCAGCGACGCCAGGTCGGGCAGACCGGTCGCCCGGACGAAGCGTCCGAGCCGGCTCCGGCCAAGGTCCGCCGGAGAGGGCCGCCAGGCCGCGTCGGGCACGTCTCGACCGAAGATGGGCCAGTCGGTTTGGGGCACGGCCGGATGCTAGCACCGCACCCCCGCTCCGGACCTGCGGCGACGCGGGGTCCGCCGCGGGGTCGGTCCGACCGCGGTCAGCCGCGGGGTCGGCCGCGGGCGATGGGCCGACCGCGGTCGGCGCCCCTGGGTGAATCGGACGCCAACTCCTCGATCTCGGGCAATGGCAGGTCGTCACGCTCGTCAGCACCCCAGGCGACATCCAGCCGCCGACGTCTCCCGCGCTGACCGTGCGCGACACCGGGCGAGCCGCCCGGGGTCCGCGGAGCCGCCACGAGGCGGGCCTGTGCCCGGCGGCCCTCCACGATGGTCCCAGCGATGACGGCGGCCAGGATCACGATGGCCAGGATCACCTGCCAGGGCAACTGGCGGACGTCGATGCCGCCGATCATGGAGACAACCCTGACCGTCTCATTGCCGGCGGCATCCACCGCCCGAAATTCCACGGGTTGCGGCCAGGGGGCCAAGGTCAGCCGGGATTCGAAGGCGCCGCGGCTCGTCGTGGTCAACGGCGGACCGCCGTTGACGTGGACCACCGTACCCGGTTCGGCGATTCCCAGGATTCGCGCCGAGAGCGGCCACGGCATCGAGAGGAACGGCGCCGTCACGGTCAATGCCGGCCCGCGGATATCGCGCAGGACAACGCCCCGAATCGGCTCCGCGAGCTCTCCCCACGCGTTGACGGCCACGAACGTGACCGTCCAGCGGTTAGCCTCTGCCCCGCTCGGGGTTCTGACATCCTCGAGCGGAATCGTGGCCGCCGCGGTGTCGGTGCCGGCAGCATGACCATCCGGGACGCCGATTCTCACGAGCCTGCCGAGCGTCCCGGGTACCGGTCGCGGCGACGTGCTCCCGATGGGCGCGAGGAATCCCGCGAGACCCGGAGCGTTGCCGGGATCCGGATCGCCGTCCTCCATCCCGACGACCCGGACGAAGTAGTTCGTGCCCGTCCAGCCCGAGGCCAGGACGACGCTCGGCCGACCGGTGGCGCGGAGCTCCATCGTCGGCGACGGGACCGGGTACGCGGGGAAGTACAGGAGGTCGGGAAGGCTCAGCTCGGCCAGGACGAAGGGCCGCGACGGCCCGGTCCGCCAGCCACTGTGGCCGCCGGCCTCCCAGGCGGGCAGCGGCGTCGGAGCCCGCAGGCCGGACGAGCCGTCCCAGTCGACCGATTGGGCGATGAGCATCCGTCGAAGCGTGCCGGTCCCAACGAGCGCCAGCGGTCGCGCGGCGTTCCAGGCGGGGCCGTGCCGAAACACGTAGGACGGTGCGACGTTCTGACCGGGGTGAGATCCGGGCGGGGCCGCCACGCCGCCGAGCGGATCGCCACAGGCGACGATGAGCAACGGCATGATCAGGTCGGGACAGCCATCGCCCCCGAGATCGGCCCACAGACCGATTGCCGGCTCCCGTCGCTCCACGGCTTCGCGCGCCGCTGCAAGGGCGCGCGACCAGCGGGTCCCGGCCATGGGTTCGGACAGCACCGCAGGCATCGGAACGGGTCCGCCTGCCCCGATCGACAGCGGTCCGACGACGACCGCGGCGGAGCCGGCCGCCATGGTGGCGACGACCGGCGGACCGCCGTCCGAGCGGCCGACCGCGGAGTAGGCGAGCAGGCCGATCGAGCCGATCGCCGGCTCGCTTTCGATGTCGCTGGTCCGCACAGGGGCTGCGCTCGTGTCGATGACCACGAGGCCGTGCGCCATGGACGCGACCAGTTCATCCCGCCCGTCACCATCCAGATCGACGGCCAGCGGATTGCTCGTCGGATCCTGCTCGGCCGGCGTCTCAAACGTGACCCGCCCATCGGCAAGGCGAACACCGACGAAACGGGTCCCGCTCAGCGTCGAACCCGGCAGCTCACACGGCGTAACGCCGGCGAGATCCGCACCGGGAAGTCCGTCAAACTCCCCGAGGGTGGCACCGTCGAGCTCAAGCTGACGAAGGTCCACTGCGCGGGCGTCGATCAGGTGCCGAGGGTCGAGGATGAGCAGCCGCGTCCCAAGGCAGACCCCGAGCCGGCGCCGCTCCGCCCGTCCGGCCACAACGAGCTCGACCGACCCATCGCCATCAACATCGGCGCCCGCCGCGGCGTCGACGTCGAGCTCGACCTGTGCCTCGTCGAGGATCTCGAGTCCGTCCTGGCGGACGACCGCCGTCGTGATCGCCGTCACTCCATCTGCGGGCGTCGAGAGGACGGCGGAGATGCTCTCACCGAGGTCGATCAGCCACGGGTCGCCGGCACCCGTGATGTTGAGCGAGGTCAACTCCGCCCAGCGTCCGTCCGTGCGCTCGAGGAGCGCGAGGCGATGCCACCCGCGCGCTGCGTCGGGCGAGGGCTCCAGCGTCAGCAGGCGCTCGCGTGGCACGGCTCTCGGGACGTTGCTCGGGGACACGATCGCGACGTCGACGATGTGGCGGTCGAGAACGTTGGCCGGGTCGTCGGCAGCCATTGCGATACCTGTCCTGCCGGGCCACATCCCGGCAAGGACCACGACAACAACCAGCACGGCCTGGACGGCTCGGATTTTGCGGTGCGCGGTGGGGACGATCATCGGCGGCACATCACGTCGGGCGCCCATCGTACCCGCCGACGCAGGCGAGCCCGCCCTTTGGTAGCCTCCGTCGGTGCCACGACCCACGTCCGCGCGCGGCCGACTCCTGCCGGCCGTCGCGGCGCTGGCAGCCGCGCTGGCGATCGGAGGTTGCTCGGCACTGCGGGCCACGCCGCCGGCACCCACGCCGGCCGACTTTCCGGGCCTGGCCGGGGTCCTCGCCCAGCGGGGCGTGCTGGTCACCGACTATGTCTCGGGCGATCCGGGCTGCGACGACCCGACGCTCGCACCCACCGCCATCCGCTTCGAGGCGACCGGGTTCGAGCTCGCGGAGGGCACCACGATCCGGATCTACATCTTCCGAAACCGCGAGGCATACGAACGACGACGCGGCGACGTCGATATCTGCGCACTCGCGTGGGCCGGCGATCCGGCCGCGATCGAGGCCATCGACGTTTCGCCGTACGTGCTGGTGGGAAGCGGCCCATGGCCGCCGGAATTCAAACGGGCATTGCGAGATGGACTCATCGAGGCCGGTGGCACCGGCGGCTGAGCAGCCACGGGGGAGCGGGCGCGGTCGGGCCCGTTCGGCCCCGTGGTACTCGCACAGCTGGTGCCACTCCGCGTTGCGGGGCCGATCCGGTATCGGGTACTCGGGTAGGTGGTGCCACGGGGCGGTTCGGGGCTCCAGGGGCCCTTTCGGTCCCCTCGTACTCGCACAGCTGGTGCCACCGCGCGTTGCGGGGCGATCCGGCATCGGGCCACGCGTATGCCTAGTACGGGCACGGAACCCTGTACGGGCACGGAACGCGAGCTCCCGGATCTGAACCTGGACCTACACCACCCGCAGGTCGAGGATCTTCCGGGCGATCACGAGACGCTGGACCTGGCTGGTCCCCTCCCCGATCTCGGTCAGCTTCGCGTCGCGCATGAAGCGTTCCACCGGGTAGTCGGTGACATAGCCGTAGCCGCCGTGGATCTGGATGCCGTTGTTCGTCGCCCGTGAGCTGACCTCCGAGGCGAACAGCTTGGCCTCGGCCGCGGCGAGCCCGTACTCGCGCCCCTGGTCCTTCAGCCATGCCGCCCGGTAGACGAGCTGGCGCGCCGCCGCGATCTCCGTCGCCATGTCGGCGATCATGAAGGCGACGCCCTGGAAACTGCCGATGGGCCGGCCGAACTGCTCGCGCGTCTTCGCATACGGGATCGAGGCATCGAGCGCCGCCTGCGCGAGGCCGAGGGCAAGGGCGCCGATGCTGATCCGGCCGCCGTCGAGGATCTTGAGGAACGTGCGAAAGCCGGAACCGCGCTCTCCCAGCATGTCGGCCGCCGGCACACGAACGGCGTCGAACAACAGCTCGCCGGTTGCGGACGCGTGGAGGCCGAGCTTGTCCTCGATCCGCCCGATCGAGAAGCCGGGCGTCTCGGCCGGGACGATGAACGCGCTGATCTCCGCCTCGTCGCGTTCCGTGGTGCCCGTTCGTGCGGTGACGATGTAGGTGCCTGCGTGCCCGGCGTTCGTGATGAACCGCTTGCTGCCGTCGATGACCCACACGCCACCGTCGCGCCCATCCTCGAACCGGGCGGTCGTCCGCGTGCCGCCCGCATCCGAACCGGCATTCGCCTCGGTCAGCCCGAAGGCGCCGAGGACGGCGCCGGAGGCCATCGGTCGCAGGTAGCGTTCCTTCTGCTCGGGCGTCCCGGCGACGACGAGCGGACTGCTGCCGAGGCTGGTATGGGCGGCGACGATCAACCCGAGCGAGCCCCAGACCCGCCCGATCTCCTCGATTGCAATCGCGTACGCCAGGGTGTCCATCCCGGAACCACCGTCCGCCTCGGCGAAGGGAATGCCCAGCCAGCCCATCTCGCCCAGGCGCTGGACCACTTCGGACGGGAAGCGGTGCTGGCGTTCGTGCTCCTCGACGACCGGGGCGACCTCGGTCTCCATGAAGTCGCGGATCGTGTCACGCAGCAGTGCATGCTCCGGGGAGAGGTCGTAGTCCATGGTCCCGAGCGTACCATCCGGGACCGCGGCGGCTCCGGTCGCCGCTGGCCACGGCGCAGCCATCAGGGCGACCCGGCGCGCTCCGTGCTAGCCTCCCCGACATGCCCGATATGAACGGCGTCCCGGGGCAGGCCAACGTGCGCGCGCTCGCCGCGTCGATGACGAACGGCCACGCCGCCGGGCTCGCCTCTCCATCGGCGCTCCGCCGCGCCATCCTCGTTCGTCTGCGGCGCGACGGCGCCGGATCGCCCGATGAGATCGCCGGCGCGCTGGACGCGAGCCGCACGGGCGTCCTGCAGCAACTTCGAGCCCTCGAAGTGGCCGAACTTGTCGAGCACAGGACCGTCCGTCACGGCGTCGGTCGACCCCGCCACGTGTACGACATCACGCCCGACGCCCAGGAGCTGTTCCCGGCCAACTACGACGGGCTGGCCGCCGGGCTCATCGCGGCCATCGAGGCTGTGGGCGGGAACGATCTCATCGAGCAGGTGTTTGCCGCGCGTTTGCGACAGATGGGTGACCGCGTGCGCCAGCAGATCGACGAGCGCCTCGCCCCAGATGCGCCGCTCGTGGACCGGGTGCGCGAGCTCGCCGTGATCCAGGACGAGCTGGGCTACCTGACGTCGGCGTCGGTTGGCGAGGACGGGGCAATCCGCCTCACCGAGCACAACTGCGCGATCTTCCACGTCGCCAAAGGTGAGCCGGCGGCATGCGAGGCCGAGCTGGATCTCTTCCGCCAGGTGCTCGGTGCCAGCGTGGAACGCGAGTCGCACATCATGGCCGGCGACCGCTGCTGCACCTACCGGATCGAGGAGACCGCGTCCCACTGAACCGACGCGCAACAGAGAACCGACGCGCGACAGAGAACCGACGCGCGACAGATGCGGGCTAGGCTTCCTCGCGCTCGACGGCCACGCGCGACGCTGGCTGGAACACGGGGGCCGGAACGTCCGAGACATTGGGGACGAACGACGCGGTCAGGGCCGTGCTCGCGGCCAGCTCTTGGTCCTCGATCGACAGGATCCCCAGGCGACCGAGGGCTGCCATCTCGTCGCGGATGTAGGTCTTGAGCATCTCGGGGCCATCCGTGCTGATCGTGAAGCGGACCTCGTTGCGCCGGAAGGTGTCGAAGATCCAGCGGAACTCTTCCCAACCCGAGACCACCCGCGTGTTCAGGTTCGAGGTCGGGCAGATCTCGAGGACGATCCCCCGCTCGCGGATCATGGCCATGGCCCGCGGGTCGTAGGCGGCCTTCACGCCATGGCCGATCCGGTCCGGCTCGAGCAGCTCGACGACCCGGGCCACTTCGTCGATGGGACCGGATTCGCCGGTGTGGATCGTGAGACCGAGGCCGTACTGGCGGGCGCGGCGGAACAGCTTGCGGTAGTCGGCGACGCGGAAGGTGGCCGACTCGGGGCCGGCGATATCGATCCCGACGACGCCCCGGTCTCGCCACGCGATCGCCTTCTCGACGATGATCTCGTTCAGCTCGTACGGGAATGCGCGATCGAGGCAGAGGATCAGTCCGGGCTTGACCGGGTACTCGAGCATCGCCCGGTCCATGCCCCGCACTGCGGCCGCGATGATGTGATCGAGATCCTGCTCGCCGCCCCGGTTCCGCTTCATCGGGTTGAAGCGGAGCTCCATCGTCGTGACGTTGTTCTTGCGGTAGGCGCCGCCGACTACCTCGTAGACCGAACGCTCGACCGCCAGCGGCGAGCTCTGGATGAGCTCGGTCAGGTGGAACAGCTGGAGGTAGCCGTCGAAGGAGCGGTTCCGCCGCGGGTTCACGGTGATCATGTCCCGGAATTCCCAGTAGTCCTTGGTCGGGAGCTTGATCCCCTGGGCATTGGCGATGCCCCACATGATCGCCGGCGCCACGGCCCCGCCGAGGTGGCAATGCAGTTCGGCGAGCGGCGTCTTGCGCGAGAGCTGTCGGGGCATCGCATTCAAGTCTAGCGGACGCGCGACGGCCGATGAGATTGCTGCGGCTCAGGTAGGACGGGGCCGAGGCATCCGGCACCCGCCCGATGTGCAAGCTTCGTGCCGCGTCGATCCTGGAATCTGGATTGACGGCGTTCGCCGCCGACCGGCCTGGAGGCCAGCATGGTTCGGAGCCTCGGACTTCGCGTGATGCTCGCGGCCGCACGGGGTATGCGGGCCGAGACGGACCCGAAACGCGCGCCGGCACCCATTGCGGGCAGCGCCCGCCGCCCTGACGGGGTGCCGCTGGGCGAGACGTATCATCCGCCCGATGGTGGGACGCGTTTCAAGCCCGCTCTATGTCGGCCGACTCCCGGAACTTGAGCGACTCGGCGAGGCTGTCGCGGGCGTCCACGACGGCGCCAAGCTTGTCGTCGTCGCCGGCGACGCAGGAATCGGCAAGACGAGGCTCGTCGCTCAGTTCCTGGCGCGGTTCGCTCCGGACGAGATCCGGATCCTCGCCGGCGGGTGCCTGGCCCTGCCGGGCGGTGGCCTGCCCTACGCGCCCCTGGCCGAGGCCCTGCGCCGGTTCGCACGTGACACCGAGCCTGCAGAGCTCGGCCGCCTGCTTGGGGCGGCTCGTCCCGAGCTTGCCCGGCTGGTTCCGGACCTGGACCCGACCTGGGTCGTATCGCCGGATCGGGACGCCCGAGGCGACCGCGCGGACCAGGCCCGCCTGTTCGAACTCGTCATCGGGCTGATCGGCCGCATCGGCGCCGAAGCGCCCGTCGTGTTCGTGATCGAGGATGTGCAGTGGGCGGACGACGCGACGCGCGACCTGTTGACGTACCTCGCCAGAAACCTTGGGCGTGAGCGGGCCACGCTGATCCTCACGGTCAGATCGGACGATCCCGCCGTCGAGCGTGTCGAGCCATGGTTGGCGGATCTCGTCCAGCACACCGCGGCTGAGCGGATCGACCTCGGGCCGCTCACGAACGTCGAGACACTCGAGCTGCTGGGCGGCATGCTCGGTGACGCCACCGATCCGACCCTGGCGCCGTCGATCGTCCGGCGAGCCGCCGGCAACCCGCTCTACGTCGAGGAACTTGCTGCAGCGTCGCGCGCACGCGGCGATGCCCGACCTCACCTGCCGGCGACGCTCAAACAGACGCTCGGCGCACGCACACGACACCTCCCGGCCGGAGCGACCGCGGTCGTCCGGGCACTCGCCATCGCGGGCCGCGAGGTCGATGAGCGACTCCTGGCGGCGGTGACCGGCCTGTCCGCGACCGAGCTTCAGGCCAGCATCCACGAAGCCATCGATCTCCGTGTCGTCGTCGCCGACCCGGACGACGAGAGCGTCGCGCTCCGACATGCCCTGCTCGCCGAAGTGGTCCTGTCCGATCTCCTGGCCGGTGAGCGACGGCAGCTTCACCAGGATCTCGCGATCGCGCTGACGAACCATCCGGATCTGGCCGACCCGAGCCCGGCCGGCGCCGCCGGCGAGCTTGCCCATCACTGGTGGGCGGCCCAGCGACCGGTCGAGGCGTTTGCTACCGCCCTGCTCGCAGCCGACGCCGCATCGGCGGTCTACGCCCACGGCGAGGCCTTCAGGCATCGCCACCGAGCGCTCGAGCTCTGGGATCGCATCGCGCCAACGGATCGGCCGTACAGCGCCGACCGCGTCGCCTTGATCCTCGAGACCGAGGAAGCGGCCGACCTGGCGGGTGAGCTCACGACGGCCGAGGGGCTCATTCGCGAGGGCCTGTCGCTCGTGGATCCTGTCGCCGAGCCCGCCGTCGCCGGCGTGCTGCACAGCCGTCTCGCCTATCACCGCTGGCTTGGGGGCCACGTCGAGGACGTGCTGCGCGAGCACCGCCGCGCCGTCGAGCTTGTGCCTGCGGAGCCGCCGTCGGTCGAGCGAGCGCGGGTGTTGCGCGGGCTCGGTGGCGCGCTCATGGGCGACGGTCGGTACCGCGAGTCGCTCGGCGTGTGCGAGGACGCGATCAAGGCCGCCCGGGCGGCCGGGGCGTGGGTCGAGGAGGGCCGCGCCCTCGACATGATCGGCATGGACCGCGTCGGCATCGGCGACATCGATGGCGGAATCGAGGCGCTCGAGGCCGCGTGCGCCATCGCCCGGGAACACGACCCGATCAACGGGCTGATCGCTGGCCTGCACAATCTCGCGTACCACCTGTCCCTGGCCGATCGACTCGAGGACGCCCGTGCCGTTGCCTTCGAAGGAGTCGCGGCTGCCCAGCGCGCCGGGGTCGAGCGCCGATACGGCGTCAACCTGCGCGCCGTGGCGGCCGACATCCTGCTCCGACTTGGCCGGACGCCCGAGGCCGAGGCCGTCGTCGAGGAGGCACGACGGCTCGACCGTTCGGGAGAGGGAACGCTCTATCTCCAGATCGAGCGGATCCGCCTCGAGACGACCACGGGTCGCTTCGAAGCCGCCCAGGCGATACGCGAGCGTGCCGATCGATCGGCCACCGGAGATGTCGACTTCGATCTCGTGGCGTACCTGCGCACGGCCGAAGCCGAACTGTGCGCGTGGACAGGCGAGTTCCGGTCGGGGGCCTCCGCCGTGGACCAGGGTCTCGCGGTCCTCGAGGGTCGCGACGATGTCTTCCTCAGCGCTCCGCTACTCGCGCTCGGGTACCGCCTCGCGGCCGATCGGGCCGCGGCGGCGCGAGTCGCGGGCCGTACAGACGAGCTCGCCGCGGCCGGCGCGACGGCCGAGCGGATCGGCGCCCTGCACGCCGAGTTCGTTGCTGCCCGGGCGGCGATGGGCCACCCGATGACACGGGGCCTCACCGCAACGCTCGACATGGCCGCAGCCGAGCGATCCCGGGTCGAGGGCGGGTCAGACGCGCAAGCATGGCGACACGTGGCCGGGGTCTGGACGAAGCTCGACAGACCGGTCGATGCCGCCTACGCCTGGTGGCGTGCTGCCGAGGCGGATCTCATCGGTCGACCCGAACGGGCTGCGGCAAGTCGCGACCTCCGCGCGGCTGCCGCCGCGGTCACGGACAGCCAGCACGCTCCGCTGCGAGCGGCGATCGAGTCACTCGCGGGGCTGGCGCGAATCAGCATCGATCCCGAGCTTTCGGTCTCCGGCGATGGGGCAACCGCCCGGCCCGCGATGCCCGGACCGGGAGGTGACCGTCTCGAGACACTCGGCCTGTCGGGCCGCGAGCGGGAGGTCCTGTCACTCGTGGCCGCCGGGCGGTCCAACGGGGAGATCGGACATGCGCTGTTCATCTCGACCAAGACGGCAAGCACCCACGTGAGCCACATCATCGCGAAGCTGGGCGTGACCAACCGGATCGAGGCCGCCACGATGGCGGCGCGCCTGGGCCTCGTCGACGGCCCGCTGAGCGGAACGCTGACCCCGTCGACCGGCTCCGCCGGCAGCGCCACGCGGACCTTCATGTTCACCGACATCGTCGGATCGACGGCGCTGATCGAGGTCATCGGCGACGAGGCGTGGGTCGATATGCGAGGGTGGCACGACCGGACCTTGCGGCGCCTGTTCGTCGCACATGGCGGCGTGGAGATCGATCACGCCGGCGACGGGTTCTTCGTTGCCTTCACACCGGTCGGGCCGGCGCTCGGTTGTGCCGTCGCGATCCAGCGCGCGCTCGACGATCACCGCCGTGAGGCCGGTTTCGCGCCGCAGGTGCGGGTTGCCGTCCACACCGGCGAGGCGGCTCGTTCAGGCCGTGGCTACACCGGCCGTGAAGTCCACCTCGCCGCCCGCCTGCTTGCTCACGCCGAGGGGGGCGAGATCGTTGCCACGGCGCCGACCATGCGGGCCGCCGGCATGCGCTCGGCGCGCGCCACCCAGCCCGTGGAGCTGGCCGGGATCGCCGAGCCGATCGAGATCGGCTGGGTCAGCTGGCGCTAGGCGGCGTCAGCTGGCGTTAGGCGGCGTCAGCTGGCGCTGGACCTGGTCAGCTGGCGGCTGCGTCGTCCAGTTCGCCCCAGCCCCCATGGTCTCGCCACTCCTTCTTCGTCATCGGCCGGTCGATCCCGATCGATACCAGGACATCGGCCCCGGCCTCGCGGCTGGCCAGGACGATGACGCTGCTCGGGGCGAACCCGGCCTCGATCAGCTCACGAATGATCCGCTCGAGACCGCCCGCCCGGTGCCCGACCGCGGTGGTGAACGCCGGCATGAGCGTTGGGCTCCACTCCGCGAGGGCGTCGAGTGCGGCCGCCACGTCGCGGTGCTGAACCACGAAGAGGATGTGGGTCGAGTTCGGCTCGGGCGCGACGCCCTCGATGCTGACGTTCTTCTTCGCGAGCTTGTCGAGGCGCGCCTTCAACTTGTCCGGAAACGGCCTGTCGTTGTCCGGGGACGTGCGAATCTGCTGGTGCATCTGCGGATCCCTCCAGTCCATCGGTCGTGAAGGCCGGCATCGTACGCCGCCAACGAGTGGCTGGCTAGGGGGAACCGATGGGCTCCGGAGTGGGCGCGGGTGCGCTGTCTGGCCTTGATTTCGCAGCATCGTCGCGCCGTTCGGTGCCGCCCGCCGCAACCCGTGGCGGGCGGTCGCGTCAGCTCGCGATCGGGACGACGCGACCCTCGGCGTCGAGCGTGGCCTCGCGGCGGAGGCGCTTGAGTTCGGCGCCGGGAACCTGGTCGCGGGCGTGGTAGCTGGAGCGAACCAGCGGACCTGACTCGACGTGCTTGAAGCCGAGGCCCAGGGCCTCTGCCTTCATCTCGGCGAACTCGTCGGGGTGGTAGTAGCGCTCGAGCGGCAGGTGCTGGAGCGTCGGCCGCAGGTACTGGCCGATCGTGAGGATGTCGGTGTCGACCGCGTGAAGCGCTTCGAACGCCTCGGTCATCTCTTCGCGCGTCTCGCCGAGCCCGACCATCAGCGACGACTTGGTGTGGACGGCGTAACCGATCTCGGTGGCGTACGCCTTCGCTCGTTCGAGCACCTGGAGTGTCCGGTCCCAGCGGGCGCGCTTGCGCACCGGCTTCTGGAGCCGCTTCACGGTCTCGAGGTTGTGGTTGAGGATGTCGGGTCGAGCCTCCATCACGGTTCGGAGCGACTCGGCCTCGCCGTTGAAGTCCGGGATGAGCACCTCGACGCCCATCCCCGGCGAGCGGTCGCGGAGTTCGCGGATCGTGGCCGCGAATGCGCCGGCGCCGCCGTCGGGCAGGTCGTCACGCGCCACCGACGTGACGACGACGTGCTCGAGGTTCATCGCCGCGACCGCCTCGGCGACCCGGCGCGGCTCATCGTCGTCGAACCACGTCGGACGGCCGGTCTTGATCGCGCAGAACCCGCAGGCCCGGGTGCACGTGTCGCCGAGGATCATGACCGTCGCGGTCCGCTGATCCCAGCACTCCCCGATGTTCGGGCAGCGCGCCTCCTCGCAGACGGTGTTGAGGTTCAGTCCGCCCAGAAGCCGCTTCAGGTCGTGATAGTTGTCGCCGGTGGGCATCCGCGCCTTGATCCAGTCGGGGTGGCGGCGGAGTGCGGTCGAACCGTCGGCGGCGGTCGTGTAGGCGCCGCCACCCATCGCGATCGTGGGCGGCATTGCGCTGCCGTGATGGGCACCATCGCCTGTTCCGGACGGCTCGAAGATCGGGAGATCGCGGTTCACGACCCGAGTCTAGACGGCATCATGGCGCCGCGCTGCCGGGCGGCGTGGTGCTGCCGGCGGGGCTCGGACCCGGTGTGGGGCTGGGCGCCGGCGTGACCGCCGGATCGATCGGTCCACCGCGCACCACCGTCTTGTAGATCCCGCGTGGCGAGTTCCCCTCCACGCCGATCATCACGATCCACCATTCGGGAGCCGAATCGAAGGCTGCCCGTCGGCTGGCATCGATGTCACCGAGGCCCAGGCGCAGGTCGATGCCGCCGTCGGTGTCCTGCAATCCGTATGACTGGCAGGAGGGGTCGAGCTGGAGTGTCCCGGCATCGGCCAGTCCCTCCTGCGACTCACTTGGCTCGATCGGACACAGGACGAACAGCGTCTGCTTCGCCGACCAGGCTCGCGACTGGGCCGTCAGGGCCCCCGGCTCGCGACCCACGATCAGCTGGGTCGCGCCGAGGTCGTCGGCCGCCTCGAACTGGGCACAGCCGGCGACCACGATCGCGAGCGCGATCAGGGTGGCCCGACCGATGAAACCCGCGGCGCCGGTCACGACGACCTTCATCGGGAGCACTTCACCTCGGCGACCTCCCGGAGGGAGCAGGTCAGGGTTGTGGCCTCGCTAGAAGATCGCGGTGTCCGGCCCGATCGATTCGAGCCAGGCCTTGACGTCGGCCACGAACCGGCCGATCTGGGCGCCATCGGTTGCTCGGTGATCGAAGGCAGCCGGCAGGTTCATCATCGATCGAACGGCAATCACGTCGCCCTCGGGTGCCTCATGCACGACCGGCCGCTTGACGATGGCCTCGAGGTTGACGATGACGACCTGTGGCGTGTTCACGATCGACTGGCTGGCCACGGAGCCGAACCAGCCGGTGTTGTTCACGGTGATCGTCCCGCCGTTGAGATCGTCGAGGCGGAGTTTGTTCGATCGGGCCCGATTCGCGAGGTCGATGACGGCGTGGTTCAGGCCGTTGATCGAAAGCGTGTCGGCGTCCTGGATGACCGGCGTGATGAGCCCGTCCTCGATGGCGACCGCGACGGCCACGCCGATGCGTCGCTTGACGAGAAGGCCGTCCTCGGTCCAGTGAGCGTTGAGCCGCGGATGCTTGCGGAGCGCCTCGACGACTGCCTTGATCACGAAAGGCACGTAGCTTAACGAGATCTCTTCACGCGCCTGGTAGGCGGCCTTGTTCGCGTTACGGAGGCGGACGAGACCGCTGACGTCGACCTCGACCATCGTGTACGCGTGCGGGACGGTGGTCTTGGATCGAAGCATCGCGTTCGCGACGCCCTTGCGCATCTGGGTCCAGGGGATGAGCTGCTCGTCCTTTCCGGGATCGAAGGTGACGCCCGCACCGGCCGGCGGCGGGGCGGCCAAGGGCGCCGAGGCCTGGGCGGCGGCCGACGGGCCCGCGGTGGCTGACCGAGCGGCGGCCGACGCAGCCGACGATGCTGGCGTGGCGATCAACTGCCCGGTGCGCTGCGCCTCGACGAACGCGATCACGTCGTCGCGGGTGATCCGGCCGCTGTGCCCGGTCCCCACGATCTGCGCCGGGCTCAAGTCGTGTTCGCGCAGGAGGCGCCGTACGGCCGGTGTCATCCGGGCATCTGGATCGCCATCCCCGGCGGCCGGGGCGGTTGCGGCACTCGGGGAGGCACTGGCCATCGCGTCCGTCCCGTTGGTCGATCCATTGCCGCTCGTCGAGGCTCGGGCCCCGACAGGTGTGGGGGCGTTCGCCGTGGCTGGTTCGGGCGCGGCCGCCTCAGCCGTCCCCGCAGCTTGAGGTGGCGCGACAGGTTCAGCAGGGATCGCTGCAGCGGAGCCTTCGCCGACGGCCTCGATGATCGCGATCTCGGCGTTGTTCGGGACGGTCGCTCCCTCCTCCGCCAGGATCTTGGTCAAGGTGCCTTCAAACGGCGACGGCACCTCGGCGTTGACCTTGTCGGTGATGACCTCGAGGAGCGGCTCGTACTTGGCGACATGGTCGCCGGGCTGCTTGAGCCACTTGCCGATCGTCCCCTCGGCCACGCTCTCGCCGAGCTGGGGCATCGTCACCTTGGCCACTGGTCAATCCTCCGGGTCGCTGAACGGCGGTCGCCCGCCGCCGTGGTTCGGGACAGTGTCGCGCATCCGGGACTGTCGCGCCCGTTGCGACTCGGTGCCACACCCAGGACGAGTTGACCTCGCAATAAGGCGCTCGTGTGAGGATCGAGTATGGATGTGGTCCGACTCGGGCGCGTGATCAGGACTCTGCGCGCACGCAAGGGGTGGCGTCAGGCGGATCTTGCCGCTCGGGCGCGGGTCGGCCGAACCACGATCTCCAATGTTGAGCTCGGTCGCATACGCGGCCTGTCCGTCGGAGCGGTCGAGGCGATCCTGGGTGCGCTGGGCCTGAGCCTCGATCTATCGGTCCGGGGGCTCGGCGGCACGATCGATCGCGTTCTCGATGAGCGCCACGCTCGGCTCGTGGCCCTCGCGACCTCGTGGCTGCGCCGTCGTGCATTGTCGACAGCGGCCGAAGTCTCGTACTCGGTGTGGGGCGAGCGCGGGTCGATCGACCTGATTGCATGGCATCCGGCCACGCACGAGCTCGTCGTCATCGAAGTCAAGAGTGAACTTACGTCGATCGAAGCGACCCTACGAAAGCACGACGAGAAGGTCCGTCTCGCGCCATCGGTCGTCGAAAGCCGATTCGGCTGGCGTCCCACGAACGTCTCGCGATTGCTTGTCCTTCCAGAGGACCGAACCCAGCGTCGCAGGGTTGTCGATCACCGCGTCGTGCTCGACGCGGCATACCCGGCCCGAAATCGAGCCGTCCACGTATGGGTCGGGGCCCAACGTGGGGCCGACTTGCTCCCTCCGGCGCTCTGCGGGATCGTCTTCTTGTCAGATTCCGCTTTGAGCGACGGTAAAGCTGGTCGCGCGCCTCGCGAGCGCATTCGTGTCCGCTCGGGGACGAGGATTCGTGCGTGAAGGCGGGCTCGGCCTGGATCAGAGTGCGGCCGGGGGGGTCGGCGGGGGCATCGAGCCGCCGTAGTGCCGGCGTGGGCGGAATCTGGCATGAACTGACATGAACTGAGACGAAACCTGGATGGACCTCGGTCAGTACGCCGCGAGCTTGCGGACCCCGGCGGCGATCTTCTCCGGGCTGACCATGAACCACTCCTCGAGGACGTGGTTGTAGGGGACGCCGGGGACGTCCGGGCCGGCGATCCGGGTGATCGGGCCGTCGAGGTAGTCGAACGCCTCCTCGGCCACGATCGCCGCGATCTCTGCCCCGTAGCCGCCGAACCGGTTGTCCTCGTAGACGATCAGGCACTTGCCGGTCTTGCGGACCGAGCCAAGGACCGTCTCCTTGTCGAGCGGGCGCAGCGTGCGCAGGTCGACGACCTCGACGCTGATCCCCTCCTCCGCGACCAGGTCCGCGGCCTCCAGGGAGTAGTGCGCCATCAGCCCGTAGGCGATCACCGTGATGTGCGTCCCGGGATGGGTGACCGACGCCTTGCCCAGCGGTACGACGAAGTCGCCAGAGGGCACATCCCCGCGGACACTCCGGTACATCTTCTTGTGCTCGAAATAGAGCACCGGGTCGTCGTCGCGGATCGCCGAGCGGAGCAGCCCCGCGGCGTCGTACGGCGTGGACGGGATGACCACCTTCAGCCCTGGCACGTGCGTATAGAACGCCTCGACCGACTGCGAGTGGTACAGCGCACCGTGCACCCCGCCGCCATAGGGCGCGCGGACCGTCATCGGCACGCCGATCGCGTTGTTCGAGCGGTAGCGCATCCGCGCCGCCTCGGACACGAGCTGGTTGAACGCGGGGTGGATGAAGTCGGCGAACTGGATCTCCGCCACGGGCCGCAAACCATTGACCGCCGCACCGATCGAGGCACCGATGATCATCGACTCCGTCAGCGGAGTATCGATCACCCGGTCGTCGCCGAATTCGGCCCACAGGCCATCCGTCGCCAGGAAGACGCCGCCCTTCTTCCCGACGTCCTCGCCGAGGACGATGATCGATTCGTCGCGGCGCATCTCGTCTGCGAGCGTCTCGCGGATCGCCTCGATGAACGTCTTGAGCGCCATCAGGCCCGGTCCATCACGTCTCGTCCGCTCCACCGGGGCCCGACGCGGTCGAACCGGCCGGACCCGGACCGTCAGCTGCCTCATGCGACGCGTGGACCCAGCCACCACCCATCCCCCACGGCGGCGGCGTCTCGGACGGCCAGTCCTCGGCGTAGACCCACTTCATCGCGGTGGAGGGATCGGGGTCGGGCTCGCCTTCCGCGAAGTCGGTCGCGTCGTCGACGATCGCCTTGATCTCTGCCGAAAGCGCCGTCTCGAGCTCATCGGTGAGCACGCCCGCCTCGCGCAGCTGAGCCCGGAAATGAGGCAGCGCGTCGTGCCCGCGGCCCTCCTTGAGGTCCTCCTCCGAGCGGTACTTCGTCTGCTGGTCGTCCGAGGAGTGAGCCGTCAGCCGGGTGACCTTTGCCTCGATGAGCGTCGGGCCCTCGCCGGCACGCGCACGCCGGACCGCCTCCCTGGCCGCCGCATAACACGCAAGGACATCCGCCCCATCCACGACGATGCCCGGCATCCCGTACCCTGCCGCCCGGTCGGCCACGTCCTCGATGGCCAGCTCCTTCGACGACGGAACGCTGATCGCGTACCCGTTGTTCTCGACAACGAAGATGAACGGCAGCTTGTGGATCGCCGCGAAATTGAGCCCCTCGTGGACATCGCCCTGGTTGGAGCTGCCCTCGCCCATCACCGTCAGTGCGACCTGGCCGGTCCTGCGTACTTTCGCCGCGAGGGCGATCCCAACCGCGTGCAGCAGCTGCGTCGCGACCGGGGATGAGACCGACAGGATGTTCCGCCGCGCGTCTCCGTAGTGGCCGGGCATCTGGCGGCCGCCCGACGAGTTGTCGTTCGCCGTGGCGTACTGCGCGGTCATGATGTCGCGCGCCGTCATGCCGAACGTGAGACACGTGGCGATGGAGCGGTAGAACGGCGCGATCCAGTCATGGCCCTTCTCGAAGGCCCGGGTGATCCCGACCTGCGCGCCCTCGTGACCCTGCCCGCTGATCACGAAGGGGATCCGGCCGGCACGGTTGAGGATCCACATCCGCTCATCGACCGCGCGCGTCAGCGCAACGAGGCGGTACATCGCGATGAGGTCGTCGTTCGTGAGGCCCAGGTCGGCGCCGAGGCGGGCCTTCGACGTAAATTCGGCCTTCGCGGCAGGTGTCGCGGCGGGCTTGGGGTTCGGGACCGCCTTCGTCGCCATCAGCGATGCGCCATCAGAAGTTGATCGACCGCTTGTCGACCGCCAGCGCCGCCTCGCCGAGGATCTCCGAGAGCGTCGGGTGGGCGTGGGTCGACGCCCCGATCTCCCACGGCGTCGCCTGGAGCTCGAACGCCACCGATGCCTCAGCAATCAGATCCGTGGCATGTGGGCCGACGAGGTGGATCCCCAGCGTGTCGTCCGTCTCGGCATGGGCGATAACCTTCGCGAAACCCTCGTATTCGCCGCCGATCAGCGCCTTGGCGATCGCCTGGAACGGGACCTTGCCGATCTTGATCGGGATGCCCTGGTCCCTGCACTGCTGTTCGGTCAGTCCGATCGACGCGATCTCGGGCCGGCAGTAGGTGGCGCGGGGCTGCTTGACGTAGTCCATCTCGTGGACGTCCTTGTCGCCGGCGATCACGTGGGCCGCGAGGATCCCTTCGTGAGCCGCCGTGTGGGCGAGCCACAGCCCGCCGATGATGTCGCCGACCGCGTAGACATGCGGCTCCTTCGTCCGGAGCTTGCCGTTGACCTTGATGATTCCCCTGTCGGTCTCGACCCGGGTGGTCTCCAGGCCGATGTCCTCGATGTTCGCGGCCCGCCCGGTCGCGACGAGCAGCATCTCTGCTGTGAGTTCGGCCGGATCCTTGCCGTCCGGCCCGACCATCACCGAGACGCCGCTCGCCGTCGTCTTGACCGCCTTGGTGTCGAAGCGGGCGGAGGTCATGATCGTCACGCCGCGCTTGGCCAAGCTGCGCTCGACGATCTGGCTGACCTCGGCATCTTCGAGGGGCGCGATCCGCGGCAGGTACTCGAGGACTGTGACCTTCACGCCGACGTCGTTGAAGAACGAGGCAAATTCGAGGCCGACCGCCCCGGCTCCCACGATGATCATGTCCTTCGGCAGGGTGGGCATCGTGAGGACATCGTCCGAGGTGACGATCCGCTTGCCGTCCGGGTCCAGACCGGGCAGCGACTTCACGCGCGATCCGGTGGCCAGGATGATGTCGGTCCCCTGGAGCACCCGTTCACCGCCCGCGCCCGGGGTCCCGTCCTCGCCGTGCATCGTGACCGCGACCTTGCCCGGCCCGGCGAGACGCCCACGACCGCCGATCCAGGTGACCTTGTTCTTGTCGACGAGGCTCTTGAGTCCCGTCCACATCCGCTTCACGACCTGGTCGCGCCGCTCGGCCATGCGGGTGTAATCGACGACGGGCTCGCCGACGTCGATGCCGAATTCCTTCGCGTGCCGGATCCGGTCGGCAAAGGCGCCGCTCTCGAGGAGGGCCTTCGTCGGGATGCAGCCGCGATGGAGGCACGTGCCCCCGATCTTGTCCTCGTCGACCAGGGCGACTTTCAGACCCAGCTGGGCCGCCCGGAACGCGGCTGCGTAGCCGCCCGTGCCGGCGCCGAGCACCACCAGATCGAAGTCGTTGGACGAGCCGACGGCCATGGGTCAGCGATACCTCGATGGGACGCGCAGGGCGCGGGGAGCGGACGGTGGATTCGCGGTTCCGGCGTTCGTGGGCGGCACTGCGACGGGCCGTCGGGCCGGGTGGATCATCAGGGTCGATGGTACGCGTCCCGTCGCGCAGGGCGCAACCGACACGGGTTCGATGGAGCCGCCGCCGAGTTCGACGCCGGTGCTAGACTCGGTCTGGCCGAGTCCCGGGCCGTCCAGGGCACGGGTCGGCTCGCGCTCGGGACGAACGGACGTGAACGAGGAGCTGCTCCTTCGCCTGCTCCTGGTCGTCGGTGCCTACCTGATCGGCTCGATCCCGTTCGGCGTCCTCATTGCCCGTCGGGTGGGCGGGCCGGATCCACGAACGATCGGCTCAGGCCGCACGGGTGGCACCAACGCCCTGCGCGCCCTCGGTCGCAAGTGGGCCGCCGTCGTCGTGACCGGCGACCTGTTGAAGGGTGCGACGCCCGTCATCGCGGCACGACTCATCACCGGTGACAGCGGCCTCGAGGTTGCCTGCGCAGCGGCAGCCGTGATCGGTTCGTCCCGGTCGATCTTCGTGCGGTTCGGGGGAGGTCGTGGCGTTGGAACCGGCGTGGGGACGATGCTCGTGATCCAGCCACTTGCCGTATTCCTGGCCGCGCCGGTCTTCGTCGGTGTCATCCTCGTGACGCGCTACGTCTCCCTGGGCTCCCTGCTCGGTTCGGCAGCCATGTTCCCGGCGATGCTCGTGCTGTGGGCCGTCTGGTCGGGGGCCGTCCCGCCGGCCTATCTGACATGGGCCGTCGTGGGACCGGCATTGATCTGGTTGGCGCACGCCGACAACATCGATCGGCTGATCCATGGCACCGAGCGCAAGTTCGATCTCAACCTGCTCGGCGGCGATCGCGGCTCGTTGCACGGCTGAGGGACATGGAACGACCCGGATCGGCTGACGACCCGGGTCGAGGGTTCTCGCTGAAGCCAGACCCCACCGTGGGGTCCGTGCCGAGAGGAGACTAGCCGCGCATGCTCCGGAAACAATCGGAGCAGTAGACCGGCTTGCCGCTGGTCGGGCGGAACGGGACCTGGGCCTCACGGCCGCAGTTCGAGCACGTGGCTGCGAACATCTCGCGCGGGCCGCGGTCGCGATAGCCACCGCCGGCACCGGCGCCGGCTCCGTAGCCACCGCCACCACCACTACCACCGGCGCTGTAGCCGCCGCCGGCGCCGTAGCTGCCGTAGCTGCTGCCACCGCCGTCCGCGTTCCGGGCAGCCTTGCGGCTCGCGCGGCACGAGGTGCAGCGACGCGGCTCCGTGAAGCCGCGCTGGGCGTAAAAGTCCTGCTCGGATGCCGTGAAGACGAACTCCTGGTTGCAATCCGCACAGGTTAGATTCTTGTCTGCGTACACGAAAACGAAACTCCTCTCGGTAGCTGCGCGATCCCCCGTTGTTCTCGCGTCAGCCGTGAGAGGAGTCCGAGTCGTCGTGAGCTACGTGTTCTTTGGCGGCGGGACGCTTCCCGCTGCGTTACGGGCGGGAGTCTACGCGGCTCCGACGATCTTGTATAGCCCTATTCGTGAACGGGCGTGAAGGATTCGCCGAAGCTGGCACGCATCGGGGAGCGCCGGTCGGCGACACCGTCGGCATCGACCTTTGAGAACGTTCACGCCTCATCAATTCACACGAGTCGCTGCCCGTACCAATGACCGACAGACGGGTCCGGCCTGCGCCGTTAGGGTCACATTCGCGATAGCGCCCGGGCACCGGGAATCTGGACGAGGGATTCGATGCGGCACAGGGCAAGATTCTCAGACATCCCGCGCGAACTCAGAGCCTCCCCTGCGCTGGCGGTCGCCTCGAGCTCGATCGCGGTTCGGCGATGAACCCCACGGCAAGCCCGCTGACGGGAAACTACGGCCGGACCCTTCCTGCCCGCGTCGCCGAGGTTGCGTCTTCGATCCGGCGGGCTCTGCCCCAGGGGCGGCTCGTGTCCGAGTCGGTCTGGAACCGCCGGCATCGAACGATCGTTACCCTCATCTGGCTGCACGTCGCCGGCCTTACCGTCTTCGCGCTTGCCGCCGGCTATGAGCTTACGCACGCCGTGACCGAAGGTGCCCTCGTGGCGCTTCCGGCGTTGCTCGCGTCGTACGAACGGCTCGGACGCGGCCTGCGCTCCTGCGCGGCCGCCTTCGCGCTGGTCACGGCGTCGGCTGTGCTCGTCCACCTGTCCGGCGGCTATATCGAGGCACACTTCCACTTCTTCGTGATCCTCGGCGTCCTCGCGCTCTATCAGGATTGGGGACCGTTCCTGGTGGCGATCACGTACGTCGTCGCTCATCACGCCGTCTTCGGGCTCCTTGATCCCGCATCGGTCTTCAACCACCCCGCCGCCCTGGCCAACCCACTCCTGTGGTCCATGATCCACGGCGCGTTCGTGCTCGCGGCCAGCGCCGTCTGCCTCGTCACCTGGCGGATCGTGGAGCGCCAGAGCCTCCACGATCCCCTGACCGACCTCCCGAACCGGGCCCTCTTCGGCGACCGCCTCGCCCGCGCAATGGCTCGCGCCGGCCGGACCGGCGCGGCAGTCAGCGTCCTGTTCGTCGATCTCGATGACTTCAAGTCGGTCAACGATCACCTCGGGCACGCCGCCGGCGATGAACTGCTGAGGATCGTGGCCCATCGTGTCCGGTCATGCCTTCGGGCCACGGATACGGCGGGGCGCCTGGGTGGCGACGAGTTCGCCGTGCTCATCGAGGACCTGCGGGATCCCGATGAGGTGCAGGTGATCCTCGACCGCCTCACCGAGGCGCTCCAGCAACCGGCGGAGATCCGGGGCGAGTACGTGTCGATCGCCGCCAGCATCGGCCGGTCCACGGCCCACGGAGCCAGTCGCCCGAGCGAGGATCTCCTGCGCGAGGCGGATCAGGCGATGTACGCGGCGAAGCGGGGCAGGACGGATCGGCGGGCCCGATTTGGATCAGAAGCCCAACGGCGGCCGCATGGGGCCGAAGCACCGGCGTAGGTCTGCGCAGGCGTAGACCTGCGCGCGCGCAGCGGTGGTCGCCGGTGAGGTCGGGCCTCCCGGTCGGGCGGCCGGGCCAGGCAGGGCATCAGCCCGCATCTCCGATCGAAGCAGACGCGAACAGGACCGCAAACTGCTTGCACCAGACGATGACACTGCCGATCGTGCTGGGATCCGTCCCCGCAGGCAGCACGTACTCGAACGAGCCCTCGGTGGCCTTGAGCGCGCCGAGTTCCAGCCCGTTCGTGACGTCCGCATCCTTTCCGGGCACCACGTAGACGAAGAGGTCCGGGCCGTTGCGCACGGAGAAGTTGTCGAAACGGACGCGCAGCGTGCCATCGCCCGACGCGACGACCGATGCCCGACCCCTCCCGAAGTGGAATTCGTCTGCCCCCTGGAATGTCCCGGTCGAGACGACCGAGCCACCAACGGCGGGCTCCTCCACCAATTGTGTGGTGATGAACAGCGGTGAGCCCAAGTACCAGGCAAGGGGAACACCGACGATCAAGGCGGGGATTGCCACGGCGAGTGATCTCCGCGGGTTCCGCCGGATGACGAGATCCCATCGTCGACGTCCGGCGATGATCAGCAGTAGCGCCGTCGCGATGGCGAGCCCGATGGCGATCGGCCCCCGCAACGGATAGAGGTTGGTCGCAACCAACCGCTCGATGTCGCCGATGAATTCCATGTCGCTCCAGGGTTAGGGGTCCGCTCACGCGGCGCCGGTGGCGATCCCGCACGCAGCACGATGAGCCGAGACGATGACGGTGCTGTGTCGTTCCGAGTGACGTCAGATGTCGGGTTCTACCCAGGCGCGGGTTCGCTCAACCGCGCGCTGCCAGCCGCGATAGAGGCGATCGCGGCGCGACCCGTCCATTGCCGGCTCGAAGCGACGATCGGGCACCCAATTGGCGACGAGATCGTCCGTCCCCGACCAGAACCCGGTTGCCAGTCCCGCAAGGTAGGCGGCGCCCAGCGCGGTCGTCTCCGTCACCTGCGGGCGCACGACCGGAACGCCGAGGAGATCGGCCTGGAACTGGAGCAGATCGTCGTTGACCGACGCCCCGCCGTCGACACGCAGCTCGGCCACAGGTGCCCCGGTGTCCTCGATCATCGCGTCGAGAACGTCTCGAACCTGGTAGGCGATCGATTCGATCGTGGCCCGGGCAATCTCGGGCAGCCCGGTCCCGCGCTCCAACCCGATCAGTGCGCCTCGTGCGTACGGATCCCAGTACGGCGCACCGAGCCCGACGAACGCGGGCACGAGGTAGACCCCGCCGGTATCCTCCACTCCATCGGCCAGGCGTTCGATCTCGGCCGATGCGTCGATGGCCCGCAGGCCGTCGCGCAACCACTGGACGGCAGCTCCGGCGACAAAGACCGAGCCCTCCAGCGCGTAGGTCACGGGACCCGCGGCTCCGAGCTTCCAGCCGATCGTGGTCAGGAGACCGTGGGCCGAGGCCTGCGCACGGTCACCGGTGTTCTGGAGGAGAAACGCGCCGGTTCCGTAGGTGTTCTTGGTATCGCCCGGCTGGAAGCAGGCCTGGCCGAATGTCGCCGCCTGCTGGTCGCCGGCGGCCCCGGCGATGGGAATCGACGCGCCGAACAGTACGGGCGACGTTTCGCCGTAGACCTCCGAGGACGAGCGCACCTCGGGCAGCATCGCCCTCGGTACACCGACCAGATCGAGGAGGTCATCGTCCCAGGCGAGCCTGTGGATGTCGAAGAGCAGCGTACGGCTCGCGTTGGACACGTCGGTCACGTGCACTCGACCCGCGGTCAGCCGCCAGATCAGGAACGAATCGACGGTTCCGAAGGCCAGCTCCCCCCGCTCCGCCCGGGCCCGTAGACCCGGCTCGGCATCGAGGATGTGGCGGATCTTGGGTCCCGAGAAGTAGGCATCGAGCGGCAGGCCGGTGCGCTCGCGAAAGAGTGCCTCGTGCCCGGCCTCGCGCAGCGCGGCGCAGAACGGAGCCGTGATCCGGCTCTGCCAGACGATCGCGTCGGCCACGGGTGCGCCCGTTGCGCGATCCCAGACCACCGTGGTCTCACGTTGATTGGTGACCCCGATGGCGGCGACGCGCTCCGGCCCGCCGATCTGCTCCACGACCTCCCTCGCGACGGCAAGCTGGCTTGCCCAGATCGCCTCAGGATCGTGCGTGACATGGCCCGCCGCGGGGAACCGTTGCTCGAGTTCGCGCTGCGCCCTCGCGACGGGGAGGCCGCGCCGATCGAAGGCGATGGCCCGCGACGAGGTGGTGCCCTGGTCGAGCGCGAGGATCAGGCGGCCACGGCCCGATTCGCCACCGACGCCCACGTTGTGCGCTCGCTCCGTCAGCCCGCGGATCCGCCGGCGGAAGCGGGTACGTCGTATTCGGCGTGGGCGCCGGCGAGGTACGCGTCGACCGCGACGCGCCGGTGCTGCGCATCCCAGCCGAGGTCACGCCCGGCGATCTCGGCGACTCGCGGAGCAATCGAGGCCCCTCGATCGCGCAGGACCATCGACAGCCGCATGCGGCGCGACAGGATGTCGTCGAGCGACAGGGCGAGTTCGCGACGCACGGCCCAGGCCACCTCGGCCTCGAGCTGACGGATCTCCGGGCCTAGGCGCCGGTTCAGATCACGTTCCTGGCCCAGCTCGAGGACCTCGCTCGCCTCCGTGCCGTGCCGGTCCACCAGCGCCGCGGCGATATCGGGCGTGAGCCCGTGACGATCGGCCAGAGCGTCGGCCACGCGGTCCAGTCCGGGGCGGTCCGCGGCCCCGACGAGCAGGAGGTCCGCCGTGCCGCTCGGGCGGGCGCGCGCCGCGTCGTGTCCCAGGGCGGCGTCGATCGTGTCGCGGGCCATGATGCGATAGGTCGTGTACTTGCCGCCGCCGACCCGGACCAGGCCATTCGGTTCCCGGCGGACTTTGTGTTCGCGGGACGCCTTCACTGTTGAGGCCGTTCCCTCGGGGGCCACCAGCGGCCTCAACCCCGCATAGGTGCCGAGGACGTCTTGGCGACGCAGGTCGACATCGAAGTACTCGTTGACGGTTGCCAGGATCTCGTCGACCTCCGCGCCGCTCGCGTGCGGTCGCTCCGGGGCGCCATCGAACGCATGGTCCGTGGTACCGATCAACCAGTGATCGGGCCAGGGAATGACGAATACGACCTTCCCGGGAACGCGCAGAGACACGCCCTGGCGGCTCGGGATTCGATCGCGCCTGACCACGAGGTGAGCACCCTGGCTGGGCAGGATGCCGGCCGCTCCGTCGCCGGTCAGCGGGCCGTTGGGATAGGCGGACCAGACCCCCGTCGCGTCGACCACGTGCTGCGCCCTGACCTCGAACGTCCGGTCGTCGAGGAGGTCGCGCACGACGACGCCGCCGACCCGACCATCCGCCTCGATGAGCCCGGTCACTCGGGCCCGCGTGACTGCCCTGGCTCCGCGCGCCAGCGCGGTCCGCAGCACCGCGAGCGTGTAGCGGGCGTCGTCCTCGACACCGTCGTGATACACGATCCCGCCCTGCAACCCGCGCCGCCGTACCGACGGGGTGCGCGCGCGTGTACCGCTCGGCCGCAGGTGGCGGGCGAAACCGCCTTCCCGGCGCGCGCCGAGCAGGTCGTAGAGAAGGAGGCCGGCCCCGTAGAACACCTGGTGGACAAGCGGCCAACCGAAGATCGGAAACAGGAACGGCTCAAGACGGACGAGATGTGGCGCCAGGCGGAGCATCCGGGACCGCTCGTCGAGCGCCTCGGCCACCAGCCCGAAGTGGAGTTGTTCGAGATAGCGGAGGCCTCCGTGAATCAGCCTCGACGAACGCCCCGAGGTGCCCGACGCGATGTCGTCCTGCTCGACCAGCGCGGCCTTCAACCCACGGCTGGTGGCATCGAGCAACGCGCCGCAGCCGACAATCCCGCCGCCCACGATGACGATGTCGAATTCCGTGGCCGCGAGGTCCTCGATGGTTGCGCGGCGGTCGTCGAGGGGGCCGGGTGACGCCGACGACGGCTCGCCTGTCATCGGCGGTCCCGCGCCGGCCTGCGCGTGATGCGCCAGAGCAGCCAGCCGGTTCCAACGACGAGGACGCCGATCGCCAGTGGCGTGTGAAACACGAGGCGCTGAAGCTGCTCGGGCAGAAAGCCGGTCAGCCCGGCCGCGCCGAGCACGACGGCGACGGCCGCGATGGCGACCACGAGCGCGTTCCCGATTGACCGCCGCCAGGAAGGCTGAGCCTCTCCCGACAGCTCAGAGCCAGGTGGCAGCCCGGGTTCGGCAGGATCAGCCACGATCGGCCTCGGGCGGGATGCCGATCGGCGCGACAAGCACGCGCCCGGCAAGAGCCGCACCCTTCCTGGTCAGGAGGCCGATCTTCGGGCGGTGGAAGGTCACGGTGAGGTCGGCCTGGACGACGGGATCCGACGGTTCGCCCGACGACAGGTCCAGCGCGGTCGGGGTGTCCACGGCGACAACCGGAATGCCCTCCATTCGCGCTCGCGCGACCAACTCCACCGCAGCCTTGATGGGATCGCGAAGCGCGCCCCGGATGCCGGTGCCCAGCAACGCGTCCACGACGACCGACGCCTTCTCGATGCCTTGCCCGATGATCGCCAGGTCACGAGCGGCGGGCGCGTGGATCCTCTCCACCCGATGATCGCCCTGCAGGCGGTCCCAGTTCCGGACGGCGTCGGCTCCCGTGGGTCGTGCCGCCGGGGCCACCAGCACGGCCACGACATCGGCGCCGGCGCGCGCGAGGCGGCGGGCGGCAACAAACCCGTCACCTCCGTTGTTGCCCGGCCCGCACAGGATGAGGATCCGGCCACTCCCCCATCGCCCGAGGTCGACGGCGAGCGCCTTCACTGCGGCCGCGACCGCTGTTCCCGCGTGCTCCATCAGGCGCTGCGAGGGGACGCCCAGGATCTGCGCCCTGCGGTCCGCTCCGGTCATGGCTTCGGTCCCGATGGGCGATCGCGCGGCGGCCAGCGCCCAGCGGACGCGCAGACCGCGAAGATCGAACTCGAAGAGTTCCGGGTCGTCGGCGGGCAGCGGAATGTCGAGGGAGCGCTCGTCAGAGCGCTCGTCCGGACGCTCGTCGGCCGTCGGCGGGCCGGCGAGCGGCACGTCGGCCGTCGGCGGGCCGGCGGGCGGCGCGGCGGGCGGCGCGGGCGGCGCGGCGGGCCGAGATCGCCGCGCGGGGGGAGTCGTCGAGCTGGCCATGACGGGCGAAGCGTAGCCGAGGGCGAGCGGTGACGTTCAGGTGGGCGACCCGAGGTCAGGCTCGGGCCAGGCGGGCATGCGGGGCCGAGGGAGCGGAGCTCGCTTCAAGTTCGACGAGGCCTTCGGCGGCGAGGGCGGCCAGGGCCTCGTGCACGCTGGGCAGGTCATGTTCGCCGACCGCCTCGCCGAAGGTGATCCACGAGTCTCCATCGGCATCGCGGAGTCGATCCATCACCCGCCCGCGCAGCCATCGCCTGGTGGCCGCGAAGGGCGGGGTCGAGCGGCGCCGGGCCGCGAAGGGCGGGGTCGAGCGGCGCCGGGCCGCGAACGCCGGGGTCGAGCGGCGCCGGGCCGCGAGCCGGGCACCCTCCGCGGGCCGCTCGCCGGGCCTCTCGCCAGAGCCGGACGTCGCGAAGCGGCACCATCGGGCGGCCGGACAGGACACGCACAACGGGTCTCGCGGGCGGCAGAACGTCGCACCGACGTCCATCATCGCATGCGTCCACTCGCCGGCGGCGTGGTGCGGGATGGCCGCGTCGGCCAGGACCTGGAGCTCGTGCGTCCCGAGCGATGCATGGTCGCGGCCCGCCGACACGCGCCCGAGGACCCGTCGGACATTCGTGTCGACGGCGCCGACGGGCTCACCAAACGCCAGCGCCGCGACGGCGCGTGCGGTATACGGGCCGATCCCCGGAAGCTGCTCCAGGGCATGCAGGTCGCGCGGCAACTCCCCGTCATGCTCGGCCACCACGATCCGGGCCGCGCGCAACAGGTTGAGCGCTCGCCGGTTGTAACCCATGCCTCGCCACTCGCGCAACACGTCCGCAGGGCTCGCTGCCGCCAGCGCACCGAACGTCGGGAAGCGAGCGATGAATCGCGTCCATGCCTCGGCGACACGCGCGATCTGCGTCTGCTGAGCCATTACCTCGGACACGAGAATCGCGTAGGGGTCGCGCGTCGCCCGGAACGGCAGGACGCGGCCACTCGTGCGGTACCAGGCAAGGACGGCGTCGCGCATCGCGGGCGGGATCGGCTGGGCGTCGGGCACACACCTACGATAGCGCCATGACCGATCGTCGCCCCAAGCACGTCCGACGATGAGATTCGGGGCCGCCTTCTGGATCCAGATGACCGATTGGCCGGCGCTCCGCGAGGCCTGTCTCGCCGCCGAGGCGGCGGGCTTCGACGCGCTCTGGATCGACGATCACCTCGTCTCCGACGAAGGCGACTGGCGAACCGGCAAGCTCGAGGGATGGTCCGTGCTTGCCGCCCTGGCCTCGGTGACGACCTCGCCGACGCTGGGCCTGCTGGTCGGTGCCAACACCTTTCGAAATCCTGGGTTGACGGCCAAGCTGGCCACGACCCTCGACCACCTCTCGAATGGGCGAGCGATCCTGGGCATCGGGGGCGGCTGGTTCGAGCGGGAACACGACGCGTTCGGCCTCGATCTCGGGGCGAGCGTCGGTGAACGCCTCGATCGGCTGGACGAGGCGGTCGGCCTGATCCGACGACTGCTCGACGGAGAGCGCGTCACCCACGCCGGCCGGTTCTATGCGATGACCGACGCCGTCTGCGAGCCGCGCCCGATCCAGGCCCGGCTTCCGATCATGATCGGCGGCGCAGGACCGACCAAGACGCTGCGCACGACCGCCCGCTACGCGGACCTGTGGAACGGATACGGGCTACCCGATCGGATCGCCGAGGTGAGCGCGGTGCTCCGCGAGCGCTGCGTCGAGGAGGCTCGTCCGTTCGAAGCGATCGAGCGGACGGTCGTCCTCGACGTGGTCGTCCGGGACAGTGCATCGGAAGCCCGATCCGGCTACGAAGAGATCGCGTCGCTCCACCGCCTGGCGGGTCGGATCGGGTCGGATGGCCGGCACCGCGACCTCTCGGCCGGCGGATCCCCGGCTGTCGTCGCCGAGCTGGTCCGTGACTACGCGGCCCTGGGCGTCGGGCAGGTCATCTGGATCTTCCGCTCTCCGTTCGATCTCGAGACGATGCGCCGGCTCGGCGAGGTGCGCGCCCAACTGTCCTGAGAGCCCCGCGCAGGAGCCGAACCTCGAAGGCTCACCGGCCGCGGTCGACCGACCAGGCCAGCAGGCCGTCGAGCCCACCGATCGCGATCGTGGCCCAGCCGGGCAGGTACGTGGCGGCGTAGACGAACTCGTAGCAGGCCTTCTCGAGTTCGAACGCGAGGAGCAGGTCCTCGTCGACGGCGACCTCCGCGCCCGCCGCGCGCAGCCCGCTCCGGTAGGCGGCGAGGAACCGCTCGCGCGACCGGAGCAACCACCCGTCGAGATCGAGGCCCGTGCTCGCGAGCGGACCACCGTGGCGCTCCTCTGCGCGCTGCGCGGCCGACAGGCCGATGTGATGGAGCGAGCGGAGCATCGACGCCACGTCGCGCAACGGCGACGCGTGGCGTCTGCGTTCGTCGAGCGATCGGGTGGGCTCGCCTTCGAAGTCGATGATCCGCCAGCCATCGGCCGTACGCATCACCTGGCCGAGGTGGTAGTCGCCGTGGATCCGAGCGACGAGCGGAGACTCGGCGAGCGCCTCGTAGACCGTGAACCTGGCCGAGATCGCCGGCGCGGCCTCGCGCAGTCGTTCGCGCACGTATCCCTCGCTGACCTCGATCGCGCGCCCCAGCCCGGTCTCCGCGTCGACGCGCCAGCGGCGCAACTCATCGCGCGATGCGGGACGCAGCTCGAACCCTTCGATCCTCGGTCTCGAGAGCAGCGCACCGTGGAGAGCGGCCGTCAGCAGGCCAAGATCCTGGGCGTCCTCCGTGGCGAACTCGACCGCAACGGAGCCCGGCGCGAGGAGCCAGCCGGTCAGCATCTCGGCGGTGGTCTCGTAGCCGTCCTCGGCGTCGGGGACGAACTCGGTGAGCAGCGCGACGGTCGCGACGCCATCGCTGGCCGTCACGAGTTCGACCGAACCGGCGAGCGGCGGGACGGCACCGAACGCGGCCTCCTCGGACAGGAACGCCGTCAGTTCGAGATCCGGCTCGAGCCCCGGCTCGATGGCGCGGAATGCCTTCAGGACGATGCGCTCGCCGAGGACGACCGATGTGTTCGACTGGTCGACTCCGAGCGGACGCTCGGTCTCGAGATCCAGCAGCGAGCGGGCGCGGCCGGCCGGGCGGCAGACCAGCACGGCCGAGGTCGTGGGAGGAGGGCCTGCTGTGGCAGAACTGCCGATGTCGGGGGTGATGGCCGGGATCACCCGGCCATCGAAAGCAGCGGCCGCAAGCGCTCGCCAGGCGCCGTCCCCCGGTTCGGCCGCACGCAACTCCGGAGCTGTTTCCGGGCCATCCCGATCGGCCACGAACGGCAGCGAGATCCGGGACCGGGACCCATTGCCAAACGAGACGTCGACGAAGGCCAGCACCGACCGCTCGTCGAGGGCGAACGCATGAGCAAACCTCAGGCCGCTGATCGCGGCTCCCTTCCGTCCGAACCAGCGCTGTTCGCCCAGCCAGCCTGGGTCGAGTCCTTCGATGGCCCGCTCGACGACGCCGCGCTCGAACAGCCGTGCCGTCACGGGCCCACTCCGGCCACGAGATGGAATCGAACGGC
>CAKKPP010000004.1:255955-264559 GCA_919901745.1 Chloroflexota bacterium
CGGCCGCCGTCATGTGCCGGCGGCCGTTCACCTGGGCGGCGAGGTCCAGGGTTCTGCTCAGTGCTTGATCATGACGTGCTTGATGAACGTGTAGTCCTCGAGCGCGTACTTCGAACCGTCCTTGCCGTAGCCGGATTGCTTCACGCCACCGTGGGGTGTCTCCGCCGAGAGCGTGAAGTGTTCGTTGATCCAGACGTGTCCGAACTCGAGCGCCTTCGATACGCGCATCGCTCGTCCGATGTCGCTCGTGAAGACCGACGACGCCAGGCCGAACGGCGTGTCGTTCGCCCAGGCGATCGCCTGCTCCTCGTCCGTGAACCGCTGGACCGTGACGACGGGCCCGAAGATCTCGTCCTGGACGATCTCCGACTTCTGGTCGGGTCCGGCGATGACGGTCGGTGCGTAGTAGGCACCCGGTCGGTCTGGTCGCACACCGCCAACGACGATCTCGGCCCCCGCTCGCGCCCGGTCAACCATGCCCTCAACCTTGTCGGCGTGGGCCTGGGCGATGAGCGAGCCCATCTCGATGTCGTCACCCTCGGCCGGGTCGCCCCACTTGATGGCGCCGACCTGGTCTGCGAGCTTCGCGACGAACTCGTCGTACACCTTCGGGCCGGTGATGACCCGGGTGGCGGCGGTACAGTCCTGACCCGAGTTCCAGTAGCCCGCGGATCGGAGCGTCTCGGCCACGTTGTCGAGGTCCGCGTCGTCGAAGACCAGGACCGGTGCCTTGCCTCCGAGCTCCAGGTGGAGCCTCTTGACCGTGTCGGCCGCGATCTTTGCCACACGCTTTCCGGTCACCGTGTCCCCGGTGATCGAGACCATCCGAACCTTCGGGTGGCCGACGAGCATGTCCCCGATGTCCGCTCCCGTGCCGGACAGGACATTCACGACGCCGGGCGGGAAGACCTCCGCCAGGATTTCGGCAAAGACGAGCGCGCTCAGCGGGGTCCTGGCCGACGGCTTGAGGACCACGGTATTGCCGGTGGCGAGCGCCGGACCAAGCTTCCACGTCGCCATGTACAGGGGGTAGTTCCACGGAGCGATCGACGCGACGACGCCGATCGGGTCGCGCCGGATGATCGACGTGTGGCCGGCGAGGAACTCGTTGGCGGCCAGGCCGTCCATGACCCGGGCCGCGCCGGCGAAGAAGCGGAACAGGTCGGCGCTGGTGGACATCTCGTCGATCGCGGCGCCGACGGGCTTGCCGGCATTCCTGCTCTCGAGACGCCCGATCTCGTCGGCCCTCGCCTCCAGCTCGTCGGCAAGCTTCAGGAGAAGCAGGCTGCGGTCCTGCGGGGTGCTGTTCCGCCACGATGCGAACGCCGTCTCGGCGGCGTCCACCGCACGATCGACGTCCTCCTGGCCGCTTGCTGGAACATGGGCGATGACCTGGTCATCGGCGGGGTTGATCACGTCCATCGTCTTGCCGGTCGCGCTGTCGACGAACTTGCCGCCGATGAATTGCTGGTACGTCTTGACTCGTTCGAGGGTGTCGGTCACTGCCTGGTTCCTCCGCTCGATCGGCCGGGCGGCCTGCGGCCCACGCTCCGGCATCACGTGTTGGTTTTCCCCATCGTGTGCTGGTTTTCCCGGCGTCGGGCGTCGGGCCACGGAACGCTCCCTACTTGTTCACCGGGCATTGTGCGCGCCGCGCATCGCCCCTGCACAGCGTCCCACGCTCCGGGCGGAGGCATCGACCGCGTGAGCGTCACGTTGCGCAGGTGACGTGAAAGTGCCGGCGTGGCCGGCGTGGCCGGCGGTGGCCGGGTTTGGCCGGCGTGGCCGGGTTTGGCCGGCGGTGGCCGGGTTTGGCCGGCGGTGGCCGGGTTTGGCCGGCGTGGCCGGCGTGGCCGGCGTGGCCGGCGTGGGCGGGTTTCTTGCAGACTGCCGCCCGGGGCAAGTTATCCAACCTTGGGCCCCGAATCACGCGACCAGCGCCCGGCGCCAGAGTCGATTCGTGCGGGGATTGCCTCGTGCCGCGGCCTCAAGCAGCCCTGACCATGTCGATCCCTTGGATAACTTTCCTGGGACGGCAGTATGAGCATCAGGGGCAACTGGCTCCCGGCGGCGCGGTCGTCGCGACGCGCACTGGACCCCGGCGCGATGCAGGCGGGCCCGGCGCGGGACCCGGCGCAGACGCGCTGACGCGCCCGGCGCGAGGCACGCGGCCTGGTCCCGGGCCCCTACCTCGCCGGCTGACCGGTCCGCGCCACGCGTTCGATCAGGTCGGCCGCCGTCACGGTTCCCGGGTTCGCGCGGAGCCGCGACGAGACCGCAGACAGGCGATCCCGCAGCGCGGCGTCGGCTGAGAGCCGGTCGATCGCGCCGGTCAACTCCGCGTCCTCGAATGCATAGGCCGGCAAACGCATCCCGAACCCCGTCTCATCGACCCGCTGCGCATTGTCGACCTGGTCCCAGAACAGCGGCAACACGATCATCGGCTTGCCGTTGTGGAAGCACTCGGTGACCGTGTTGTTGCCGCCGTGGGTGATCACGAGATCGACCTGCGGCAGGATCGCCGGTTGGGGCAGGAAGCCTTCGCCGGTCATGTTGTCGTGGAGCCGGATCTCGTCGGCGAGCGGGCCCTTCGACACGATGACTCGATGGCGGGTCCGACCCAGGACGTCGACCAGGCGCTGCATCAACCCCACGTCGGCCGACCCGAGGCTGCCGAGGCTGAGATAGATGAGGGCGCCATCGCGACCGGAACCGCCGGCCGTCGTGTCACGCAGGTGCTCCGGCAGCTCCCATGTTGCGTCGGTCTTGCGAACCGATGAGTCGAGCCGGTGCCAGGTCGGCGCCAGGGGCACCTTGCGGGTGTAATCGGCCTCGGCCGGGAACAGATAGAGGTTCAGGTAGGGCGACTCGTGGATGAACTCGGGCCCGAGCGGGCCGTACCTGAGCCCCGGCGCACCACGCTCCCGAACGAACGCATCGAAGTCGGTCCACATGTCGCGGTGGGTTCGATCGACTTCCTCCAGGAAGGCGGGCCACAGACTCCGATCCGCGGCCGGATACCCGGACGAGAACGGCGCCATCGCCGGATCCTTGATCTCGGCCGGGTTGCACGAAACGATCCGGACCCACGGTCGGCCGGACGCGGGCAGCGCCGGGAAGCACACGACGTTGTCCTCCACGACGACATCGGGCTCGAGTTCGTCGAAGATCTCGAGCAATCGATCATCGACATACTTCGCCCCGTCGATCAGCGCCTGCCAGGTCGGCGCGATGAACCCGCTCAGCTGCTCGAGCGTGGACGTCCGGAACACCGGCGACGTGTCCCGGATGAAGTCGATCCAGAACTGGCCGGCAACCTCCTCGGTCTCGGGCTTCGGCCCCAGGCGCATCACGCGCTCCTCGAAGCCCTGGGCCTCGAGATTCCCGGTGAAGGACTCCTCGACGATGAAGACCACCCGGTGCCCACGCTCCCGCAGGACGTTGCCGATTCCGACGCAGTTGTTGGTCGGGCCGAACGCCCCCTCGGGGAACAGCACGATGGTCTTCGCATCGTTCACGATGTGCTCCCTCGCGATTCGCACGGCAGGCAGGGTCGACCGCCCGATTATCGCGGAAGTCAGGTCACGCGCGGCAGGACGACCACGATCGCCAGCACCACTGCCGCGCCCGCGCCGGCGCCGAGGTCTATGAGACCCCAGTGCATCGGACGGTAACGGCTCCGCGGCCCGGTCCCGAACCCGCGCGCATCCATCGCGAGCGCCAGTCGATCGGCGTGCCGGATTGCCAGGACGAGCAGTCCAACCAGGAGGCGCGGGTGCCAGCTCGAACGCAGCCCGCGAATCCGCCTGGCCTGGCGAAGCGTGCTGAGGTCTTCGGCAAATCGCGGCACGGCCTGGTAGGCGGCCAGCGCTCCGTACCCGAACCGCTCCGGGACCCTGCCCTGCTGGACGAGTGAATCCACGAGGCGAGTGGCGTCGGTTGTCTGCGCGAACAGCACACCGATCGCGGCGATCGCCAGGACACGGGACGCGAGTCCCACGCCGGCGATCACTCCGGGCTCGGTCAGCCGGAACGGCCCAATGATCGCGAGTTCATGGAGCGCGGGGTCCGAGTTGAGTGGACTGAACAGGCCGTTGAACAGCCCCACGGCGAGCGCGGCAATCCACAGTGGCGCGAGGCCCCGTCCAAGCGTTCCGGCCGGCACATACCCCAGCACCAGCGACGCGCCCACGGCGATCCCGGCGAGCGCCAGGGCCGGGAGGATCTCGGTTGTCAGGAAGAGGCCGACGAACCACGCACCGGCGATGGCGAGCTTCAGCAGCGGGCTGACCCGTCCGAGCGGACTGGCGAGCTGATCGTCGGTTGGATCGACCCGAACCATCATGACGGGCCAACGAGGGCCGCGGAATCCGGCTGGTCTGGCAGCCGATCGGTCGACGATGGGACCCCGACCCGCTCGTCCGTGATGACCCACCCGTCCTCGAGGGCGATCCGACGCCCGGCAAAGTCTTCGACGAGGCGCTCGTCATGGGTGGCTGCCAGCACGCACGCACCGTCGCCGACCCGATCGTGCAGGATCTCGAGGAGGCTTTCATAGCCCAGGCGATCCTGTCCGAAGGTCGGCTCGTCCAGGACGAGGAACGCCGGGTCGCGAACCAGCGCGCACGCCAGCGACAGTCGTCGTTGCTCCCCGCCGGACAGTTGATACGGACTGCGATCGGCGAACGTTTCGAGGGGCAGGCCAAGCCGGTCCATGAGCTGGATCGCGGAGGACTTCTCGCCCAGGGTCAGGCCGAGGGCGATCTCCTGGTCGACGCGCGTCGCGAGAAACTGGCGTTCGGGCTCCTGGAAGACATATCCCGCCACCCGGGACAGGCGTGCAGCCGGGAGACGAGACGGGTCCTGGTTTCCAAGCCGAACCCATCCTCGATCCGGCCGCAGCAGACCGACGAGCAGCCGAGCGAGCGTGGACTTGCCGCTCCCATTCGAGCCGACCAGGGCCACCCGGTCGCCAGCGCGGAACTCGAGGTCGATGCCCCGGATCGCGGGCTCCGCCGTTCGGCTTCGCTCATAGCCGAAGCGCAGCCCGTGGGCGCGGACAATCGGCGCCCCGGGCTCGTCCCCGGGCGAATCGGGCCCCCTGTCGAGCGGTTCGGCCGTCGCCGGCCTCGAACTCCCTCCGGGGACGCGCGCCGGGAGCCAGATCCCGGCCGCCGCCATGGCCGTCCCGGATCGTGCCAGCACCTCGGTCGGTGCCCCGACGTCGATTGGCGAGCCGTCTCGCCCCAACGCGAGCACCCGGTCCGCGAGAGGCCAGGCGCGCTCGACGCGGTGTTCGACGAGCACGACGGTATGCGACCGCTCGGCCCTGATGCGCTCCAGGCGCTCGAAGACGCCGGCGGCCGCGACTGGATCGAGGTTGGACGTCGGCTCGTCGAGGACGAGGAGCCCCGGGCGAGGAGCCAGAACCCCTGCGAGGGCGAGTCGCTGCTGCTCGCCGCCGGACAGTCGGGTCGGGCGCCGTCGTCCGTGGCCGCCCAGGCCCGAGGCCTCGAGAATCTGCGGTACGCGCTCGCGCATCGCTTCCAGCGTCCACCCGAGACTCTCGAGGCCGAAAGCGACGTCGTCCTCGACGCGATCCATGACCAGCTGGCTGCCCGGATCCTGGAACACGATCCCGACGCGCGAGGCGCCAGAACGCGGCGACGTAGCCGTCACCCCGGAGCCGTCCAGTTCGAGATCCCCGGAGAATTCGCCCGGAATGTCGTACGGCACGAGGCCGGCCAGGGCGAGCGCGAGGGTGCTCTTGCCCGACCCCGATGGCCCCACGACGAGCAGGCACTCCCCCGGCTCGACGACGAACGAGACGTCGCGAAACGCCGGCCGCAGACGGCCAGCGTAGGTGAACTGCAGGTCGCGGGCGACGATCGCCATTGGGTCGGTCATCGTGGGCCGGCCCACGATACCCGTTGGCGGGTCAGTCCGGGAACCCGCCGAGCACCCCAGCGCTGCGGAGTGCGCTCACCAGGCGGATCGAACCAACCGGCAGGATCGCGATTGCCGAGATCGCCATGAACACGCCGATGACCGCCACGGCCTCGAAGCTGGAGGCCGCATACCAGACCACCCAGTCGTGGACCCAGGCGGCGGCGGCGCTGGCCAGCGAGGCAAGGACGACGATCGGAAACGACCAGCGCCGGTACATCCCGAACGCGAACACGAGCTCCGCGGCGGCGCCCTGGACGAACCCCGACAGGAGCGTGTCGGGGCCCCACTGGCTGCCGAGCAGCGTCGCCAGCCCGGCCGCCACCATCTCGGCGAACAGCGCGGCGCCCGGCTTGCGAATGATCAACGCGGCCACGATCGCCGGCATCAGCCAGGCGCCGTACAGGATGTTCTGGGCCGGGCCCAGGAACTCGATCGCCCGCCAGGCCACGCCGAACGCGACGAAGGCCACGCCGAACGCCACGCCGATCACCGCGGCAACGACGATGTCGCGCGTTCGCCACGCGGCGGCGTCTGGCCCGCCGTTCGCTGAAGTGCCGGTGTTCGCTGAAGTGCCGGTCCCGATTGTCATGGATCTCGACTCCCAGGCTGCGACTGAAATGAGGAACGCCGCCCTGTCGAGGAGGACGGCGTCGAGTCGGATGAGGCCTGCTTCCTACACCGGTATGAGCCGGATCAGGTTCGGCGGGTCTGTGGCTCTCGCCACACTCTCAGCGCTGCTGCGCTCCCCGGAGGCGATATTCGGTTGTGGCGGCATCGTATCACCCGAGGCCCGAGCCGCGGCCTCACCCGAGGCCCGAGCCGCGGCCTCACCCGGTGCCCGAGCCGCGGCCCGAGTGTTCCGGGCCCGAGCGCCCCCTGATCCAGGTAATCACGTCCGAGACGATCGACCGTCCCTCGGGCTCGTTGTGCAGCTCGTGGCGGAGTCCCGGATAGGTGCGACGGGTCACGCCGGCGACGTCACCGAGAGGCGCGCTGGCCGCCGGCGGGACGAGTTCGTCGGCCTCTCCATGGAGGACGAGGGTCGGGATCGTCAGGGCGCCGAGCGACGAGCGGACCCACACCTGCTCCGCCAGCGCGGCGGCACCGAACCCGGCGGTGGCCCCATGGACGACGAGCGGATCGGCGTGGTAGCGCTGCCCAACCGTCGGGTCGCGCGACAGGAGCTCCCCGGCGACGCGACTCGGGATGACGAAGGTGGGCACCACCCGGCCGAGCAGCCGGGCCAACTGGATCTTCCACCGCGGAATGGTCGAGTCGAGACCCGGGGCGGACAGCACGAGGAGGTCGGGCACGGGTCGACCAGGCGCGCCGGCCGTGGTCGCAAGCCGGAGCACGTAGCCGAGCGCGATGAGCCCTCCCAGCGAGTGGCCGTAGAGGACGACCGGCCGGCCGGGCGCGGCGGCGCGGACGGCGGCGAGCCGCGCGGCGAGGTCGCGGTAGTACTCGTCGAAGACACGGACGTGAGTCCTGCGTCCCGCCGACGCCCCGAAGCCGCGCATGTCGAACGCATGGACGTCCAGGCCTTCGGACGCAAGCTGTTCGCCCACGTGCTCCCAGCGACCGCTGTGCTCGGCGATCCCGTGAACCAGGAGGACCGCGGCGGCCGGCTCCGAGCTGCCGCCGGGCGGCGTCCAGTGCCGCGTTCGCAGGACGATGCCGTCATCGGCCGTGGCGGTCCCGATCGTGGAGGTCACGAACCGAAACGATACGCCGACGCCGACAGCGGTCAACTACGATTTCGCGATGAAGGCACTCGTTGAAGTTGGTCTGCGGGTCTTCGCCCTTCGCTATCGGTTCTACGACCAGCAGATCGGCGTCGTCGTCGGTGACGACGGGGTGCTCGTCATCGACACCCGGTCCAGCCATCGCCAGGCCGATGAGATCCTCAGGGACATCCGCACGATCACCGCGCTGCCCGTGTCCGTCGTTGTGAACACGCACGGCCACCACGACCATGCCTTCGGCAACCGGGTGTTCCGGCCGGCACCGATCTGGGGCCACCGCCGCTGCGCGATCATGCTCACGGCGACAGGCGACAGGCAGCGGGCGGAGGTGGCCGCGAACAGTCCAGGGCTTGCCGACGAGCTCGCGTCCGTCGAGATCGATCCCCCGGACCAGACGATCGACGATACCGCCACGATCGACGTCGGCGGGCGTCCGGTCGAGCTGCGCTATCTCGGTCGTGGGCACACCGACAACGATATCGTCGTCCGGGTGCCCGATGCCGGCGTCCTCTTCTCGGGCGATCTCCTCGAGAACGGGGCTCCACCCTACTTCGGCGATGGCTATCCGATCGACTGGCCCGCAACGGTTGAGATGCTTGCGAGCATGGTCGACGGTGCCGTGGTGCCGGGCCACGGCGATGTCGGGGATGCGACGTTCGTGGCTGCCCAGCTCGCCGATCTGCGCGCGATCGCGGGCCTCGCCGGGCAGGTCCATCGCGGCGATCTGGCGATCGACGATGCGATCAAGCGGGCGCCGTTCCCGGTCGGGGCTGCGCGGGAGCCCCTGGAGCGCGGGCTCGCCCAGCTCCGCGGAGAACTGGGCGAGCCAGCGGTCGTTGAGCGGGGTCCTTCGCCCTAGGAGCGTGTGTCGGTATTAGCCAGCAGGGCCACCCGGCGGGGTGGGAGAATC
>CAKKPP010000005.1:0-33749 GCA_919901745.1 Chloroflexota bacterium
CGGAGCCGAGGAGCCTGAGCCGTCAGCGCTTTTCCAGCACAGCCGGGACGCGACCGATGCCGTGTTCGGTGGACACTGGGCGACAGACCTCGCCGATGGGTGGCTGGCCCTCACCGACACGGTGACGCGGCGGGGCGTCGTGCTCACCTTCGACCGCCAGGTCTTTCCGCATGCCTGGCTGTGGCAGGTCTATGGCGGTTGGCGCGCTCACCACCACGTCGCGCTCGAACCATGGACCAGCCACCCGCAGCGGCTCGAGGATGCTGTCGCCGCCGGGCGAGCGCGGCTGCTCGCGCCGGGTGAGACGCTTGAAACGGAGGTCGCGTTCGTCCTGTTCGAGGGCCTTGAGCAGGTGGGGAGCGTCAGCCACGCGGGCGGCTCCATCCGCGTCCGATGATGGGCGGGAACATGATTCGCAGCCACTGGTCTTTGGAGTGACCTCGGCGACGCCGCGACGAATTCGGGTCGCCGACGATCTGGACCGGATCTATTGGGCAGCCGAGACGTTCGACAACCCGAAGCTCGACGGCTACCACTGGCTCTTCTTCCGCGCCCCGGATGGGAACGTCTACGCGCTCCAGCAGGAGCGGGCGGCGGCTCCGTGAAGCGACTCGGCATCCTGGTGGCAGCGTTGTCTATCGGATCGATGCTGCTGCTCCTGATCGTCGGATTGGGCTCGAGAGGGCAGACGTTCGTTGACGGTCTTCCGATCGGCGACCGGGTCGACGGCGACGCGCGCTTCACCGACTTCGCCCTCGCGACACTCGATCGGACCACGCCTGGCCACGCCGAGGTCGTCACGATCGATGCGTACGTGCCCGATTTTCGTGCGCCCCGATGGTCGGTCGAACGCCGAGCGGAACGACACGCCAGTGACATGGCATCCATGATGGTCACAGTCTCCAGATGGCCGCGCGGATCGCGTGGGCGAAGACGAAACGGCGTGACGGCCCGCCGGCCGGGCGATAGGGTATTGATGACCGATTGAGAGGAGGCGCTCAATGCCCGAACGGACAAACGAGGAGGTCGTGCGCGCGTACCTGGGGGCCATGGAAGCAAAGGATATCGACGCGGTCTCGACGTTGCGCCATCCCGACTTCACATCGGAGTGGCCGCAATCCGGGGAGCGAATCCGCGGCGACGCGAACATGCGGGCGATCGACGAGCACTATCCGGGCGGGCTGCCCGATCAGCACACGGGCCACATCGTGGGCAGCGAGGATCGGTGGGTCGTGACGCCCTCGTACACGATCCAGAGAGTCGTCGGCAGCGGGGATTTCTGGTGGGGCGACGGGACGATGTCCTACTCCGACGGATCAACCTGGTTCGCCGCGATGCTCCTGGAGGTCCGCGACGGCAGGATCTATCGCGAGACTGCCTACTTCTGCGAACCGTTCGAGGCACCAGCCTGGCGTGCCCAATGGGTGGAGCGGATGGACTGACTCTGCGGCAGGGCTCCTGCCAGCGTCGATCGACAGGGGCTTCGATACGATGGGACGATGTCAGGCGCCCATCGTGTCGTCGTCGTCGGTGGAGGATTCGGCGGGCTGTACGCGGCCCGAGAACTGGGGCGCGACCAGGCGGTCGACCTGACCCTCGTTGACCGACGCAACTTCCACCTCTTCCAGCCGCTGCTCTACCAGGTCGCGACGGGGGCCCTTGCGCCGGGCGAGATCGCACAACCGCTGCGCTCGATCCTGCGTCGCCAGCAGAACACTAGCGTGCTGCTGGGCGAGGCGGTCGGCATCGATCCCGAACGGCGCGAGATCCTGCTTTCCGACGGCGGGCCGATCGGTTACGACTCCCTCGTCGTCGCAACCGGGGCGCGATTCTCGTATTTCGGCCATGACGAGTGGGCGCCGAACGCCCCCGGGTTGAAGTCACTGGACGACGCGCTGGAGATCCGGCGGCGAATCCTCATCGCGTTCGAGGCGGCGGAACGAGAGGCTGTTCCGGAGCGGCGGGCCGAATGGATGACCTTCGTTGTCGTCGGTGGTGGGCCGACCGGGGTCGAACTGGCCGGAGCGCTGGGCGAGATCGCCAACGACACGCTCCGCCGCGACTTCCGCTCGATCAATTCTCCCGATGCACGGATCCTCCTGGTCGAGGCGCTCGATCGCATCCTGCCGGGGTACCCGGAGGGCCAGTCGGCGTCCGCGGCGCATCAGCTCGGGCGGCTCGGGGTGACGGTCCGGACGAGAACGCGAGTCATCCACGTCGACGACGCGTCCGTTCGGGTCGAGGTCGCGGGCGTCCGCAAGGATGCGGCGGCGGAGGGGGCGGCGGACGTGGAGGTGATTCCGACGCGGACCGTCCTGTGGGCCGCTGGCGTCCTCGCCTCGAGTTTCGGGCGGAAGGTTGCCGAGGCGACAGGTGCCGAGACCGATCGGAACGGTCGAATCCTCGTGGAGCCGGACCTCACCGTGCCGGGCCATCCCGAGATCTTCGTGATCGGCGATGCGGCGGTGCAGCCCTGGAAGGACGGCCGACCCGTACCGGGCGTCGCACAGGGTGCGATTCAAGCGGGCAAGTTCGTGGCCCGGACGATCCGTCGGCGGCTCGGTGGGGAGACCAGCGGACCGTTCTCCTACCAGGACCGCGGCGACGTGGCAGTCATCGGTCGGTTGTCGGGCGTGACGAACATCGGCTGGCTGGGGCCGCTCGGGCGGCAGAGCGGATTCCTCGCGTGGATGCTCTGGCTCGGGATCCACATCCTCTATCTCATCGGGTTCGCGAACCGGATCGTGGTCGTCGTCCGCTGGGCATTCAGCTTCGTCACTCACGGTCGAGGGTCGCGCCTGATCACGGGCAACCCGCTCCTGCCGCCGATCGAGGAGCCGGAACCGCCTGCGTAGTCCAGGAGCCTGGTCCCGCGCGACATCGCGCTACCATCCGGGCATGTACGGCGTGCCGGTCACCCGCCGGACGTTCCTTGCGGATCTTGGCCGCGGGGCGGGAGCGCTCGTGGTCCTCGGTGCGATCGGGTGTGTGCCTGGCGGCGCCGATGCGTCCGCATCGGACTCAGCGATCCCCGGTGGACCCGGGACGGCGCCGACGGGATCACCGGGCCGCGATCCGGGCGATTCGAACCCGCCCGGGAGTTCCGTCCCCGGAGGCGAGGGCGTCTCATGGCGACGGGTCGATCTCGGATTCGTGTCCGCGTACGTCCTGTTCCACGGCGGCGAGGCGGCCATCGTCGATACCGGCGTCCAGGGCAGCGGCGACGACATCGAGGCCGCGCTGACGGCCGTCGGCCTCGGCTGGGATGCAGTCGGGCACGTGGTCCTGACGCACCGGCACGGGGATCACATTGGGAGTGTCGACGAGGTCCTCGCCCGCGCGGCGGCCGCGACCGCCTACGCGGGAACCGCCGAGCTGTCGTCGATCGCGGCGCCGCGCGCCCTCGTGGCGGTCGGTGACGGTGACGAGATCTTCGGACTCCGGGTCATCGCGACGCCGGGGCACACGGCGGGCCATATCTCGGTCCTGGATCCGATCGCCGGGATCCTCGTGGCCGGCGATGCGCTGAACACGTCCGGCGGGAAGGTCACCGGCGCGAACCCGCAGTTCAGTTCCGACATGGACGTTGCGCGGGCGTCGGTGGCGAAGCTGGCCGGGTTTGCGTACGAAACGCTGCTCGTCGGCCACGGCGCCCCGATCGAGTCCGGCGCATCCGCCCTGGTTGCCGCGCTGGCAGCGGCAGGTTAGGTCAGACCAACCACGTCCACGACGTCGATCGGGTGTGAGAAGCCCTTGAACGTCAGTTCGCCGATCGGCCGGACGGTCACGAGCTCCTCGACCGCGGCATGCGCCCGCGGATTGAGCAGGATGCCGCCGTCCTCGGCCTCGGCGCAGAGTCGGGCGGCGAGGTTGACCACCGATCCCACCGCGGCGTAATCGACCCGGTCTTCGAAGCCGATCCGCCCCAAGGTCGCGAATCCCGTCGCCACGCCGACGCCGAATCCGAGTCGGTGGCCGAGCCGTCGCCATCCTGCTGCGAGCCTGGCCACGTCGGTGCGCATCGCCACGGCCATCTGGATCGCCCGTTCGACGTGGTCGGACTGCGCCACGGGGTCGTTGAAGAAGACCATCAGTCCGTCGCCCGTGAAACGCTCGAGGGTTCCCTCGGCTTCGGCGACCCGCCGCCCCATCGCCGCGTGGTACGTGCCGAGAATCCCGATCACCTCCTCAGGCTCAGCGGACTCGCTGAATGCCGTGAAGCCGCGCAGATCGCAGAAGACCACGGTGATCTCGCGTCGATGGCCCTGGAGCAGCCGCTCGCCGTCGTCGCTGGACACGAGCGCGGCCACCTGTGGCGAGATGTAGCGAGCCAGTTCAGCACGCTGCCGCTCGATCGTCTGGACCAGCTGTGTCGTCCCGAGCGCGATCACGGCCTGATTCGCGAAGAGGGTCACCATCTCGATGTCCGCGTCGCTGAATGGCATGGGTTCGTCGCGCCAGATCGAGATGACGCCGACGACGACATCGTCCTTGAGCATCGGCACGCCCAGCATCGCGCGGAAGCCCCCAAGGCGCATCGCCTCCGGGTAGTCGTACTCGGGGTCCTCGAGAACGTCCGGGATGTGCACGGGACGCCGCTCGATTGCGGTCCGCCCGGTGAGCGTGGCCCGAGTCGGGACGATGGGGTTCGCCAGGTTGTAGTCGACCACCTCGGGGGATGCGCCGATGTCGGCGACGTGGCGATAGCGACCGTCCTCCAGGAGCCGGACGAACCCGCGCTCGGCATGGCACAGCCGAACGGCGTGGCCGATGATCGCGTTGAGGACCGCGTCCAGGTCGATCGGTGTCCGGCCGAGGCTCTGGAGGACGTCGCCGAGCGCAGCCTGGTAGGCACGGTGGTCGTCCTGTTCCTCCGGCTTGGCCGGGCGAGCCGTCATCGTCCGAGTCTACGCGCCGCCGCGGGCGATGCGCCCGCGCTACACTCGATGGCGTCGTCGGAATCCGCAGGAGGCGCGCAAGTGCCCAAGAGCTACGTTCGACTGACCCAGCCCCTCGTTCGCGATACGAAGGGCGGCGAGCTGAGGCCCGCGACCTGGGCCGAGGCCATCGACCGGACCGTTGCCGGGTTCGCGGCCGCGAAGGCGGCCCACGGCCCGACGACCTTCGGCACCTTCAGTTGCAGCAAGGCGACCAACGAGGTCAACTTCGCGGCACAGAAGTTCAGCCGGACGGTCCTGGGCAGCAACAACATCGATAGCTGCAACCGCACCTGACACGCTCCATCCGTCGCCGGTCTGGCGACAGTGTTCGGGGCCGGCGGGGGGACCAGCTCATATCGTGAGGTCGAGGACACGGACTTCATCGTCCTGTGGGGCAGCAACGCCCGCGAGACGCATCCGATCTTCTTCCATCACGTCCTGCGCGGCGTCCACAGGGGCGCCCGGCTCTACGCGGTCGACCCGCGGCGGACCGGCTCGGCCGAGTGGGCGGATGGCTGGCTCGGCTTGGACGTGGGCAGCGATATCGCGCTGGCGAATGCCGTGGGGCGCGAGATCATCGCGGCGGGACTGGCGAACCGCGAGTTCATCGATCGAGCGACCGACGACTTCGAGGCCTACCGGGCGAAGGTCGAGAGCTACACCCTCGAGTACGCCGAGCGCGAGACGGGCGTCCCGGCCGACCTGATCCGCGAGATGGCCCACGCCTACGCGACCGCCGACAAGGCAATGATCTGCTGGACGCTGGGCATCACCGAGCACCACAACGCGGTCGACAACGTCCTGGCCCTGATCAACCTGTCCCTACTGACAGGCCACGTCGGCAAGTACGGCAGCGGCCTCAACCCGCTGCGCGGCCAGAACAACGTCCAGGGCGGCGGCGACATGGGCGCCCTCCCCGATCGGCTACCAGGCTTCCAGCACGTCGAGAACGACGTCCTGCGCGCGAAGTTCGATGCGAAGTGGGGCGTCCCGGTGCCGCCGAAGCGCGGCTGGCATCTGTCGGGGATGTTCGATGCGATGGAACGCGGCGATCTCACCGCGGTCTACTGCATCGGCGAGAACCCGCTCCAGTCCGAGGCGGACCAGAAGCGGACGCGACAGCTGCTCGAAGGGTTGGACTTCCTCGTGGTCCAGGACATCTTCCTGACGAAGACCGCGGAACTGGCCGACGTGGTACTCCCGGCAGCCGCGTCCTGGGCCGAGAGTGAGGGCACGGTCACGAATTCCGAGCGGCGCGTCCAGCGCGTGCGCAAGGCGATGGACCCACCCGGCCAGGCCCGCGACGACGTCGCGATCATCTTCGACCTGGCGAACGCCATGGGCGCCGGCTGGGGCACGGCCTCCGCCGAGGCGGTCTGGGACGAGGTCCGCGCGCTCTCGCCGGTCCATGCCGGCATGAGCTATGCACGACTCGAGGCCGAGGGTGGCCTCCAGTGGCCCTGCTACGACGAGACCCATCCCGGCGAGCTGTTCCTCCACAGCCGGCTCTGGGAGGACCCGGTGCCCGGCAATCGGGCGCCGTTCGTGCCGGTGGACCACGACCCGCCGGTGGACAGGCTCGACGACGATTTCCCGATCCGTCTCACGACCGGGCGGCGCCTCGACTCGTACAACACCGGCGTCCAGACCGGCGGGTACACGTCTCCGCTGCGGCGCGGCGAATCGCTGGACATGTCGCCGGAGGACGTCGCGGCGTACGGGCTGGCCGAGGGTGAACGCGTCCGGGTGGTCTCGCGGCGTGGCCAGCTGGAAGTGCCGGTCCGGACGGACCCGTCGCTGCGGCCCGGCCTGACCTTCATGACGCTCCACTTCCAGGACGACGTCGCGACAAACGTCCTCACGATCGACGCGACGGACCCGAAGTCGGGCACGGCCGAGTTCAAGGCGACGGCGATCCGGATCGAGAGACTCGAGGTCGCCGAGCCCGTCGGCTGAGTCAGGCCGGCCGAATCACCGGGAGTCCGATGCGGCGAGCCGCCGCGGCCTGGCGATCGTCGTAGGTCACGAACGCGGCGAGATCGGGCAGCAGACGGAGCGCCGTCGCGAGGTGGATCGTGTCCAGGGTCCGGAGCTCGGGTGGTTGCATCGACGACGCCATCCTCGCGATCGCCTGATCGACCTCGATCACCACGAGGTCCTCGACGACTCGGTCGCGATGGCCTCGATCATGCGAACGACGTTCCGATGCACGGATCGTCTCGATCACGCCGATCCGGCTCGTGGCCACGTGCTCGGCCTCGAGGAACCAGCGAAGAAGCGCGGCCGACTCCGGCTCATCGACCACCAGCTTGACCAGCGCCGACGCGTCGGCGTAGGCGAGGGCGATCATCGCTCGTCCTCGTCACGCATCTCCTGGAGGATCTCGCTGAGCGGCCGCCCAGGAATGCGCGGCGGCGATGGGAGGAGCCGGTGGCTTCGCTTCGCCGGGGTTGCCCGGCCCTCCGCGATGAGCCGATCGATGACCGAGGTCACAGGTGCCGCGTTCGGGGTCAGGCGGGCGACCGGTTCGCCGTGTTCGGTGACCTCGAGCGTCTCGCCGGCCTTCACGCGACGTAGGTAGACCGACAGGTTCTGTCGCAGCTCGCGGACGCCGACACGGGACGTCGTGCGGTCCGGCTCGCTCATGTAGCACATCGTAGCACATTCTCGAACACCGCCCGGCGCGCCGGGCGTCGCGCCGACGGAGCGCCGCGGGCTACACTCGGGGCGATGGATCTCCACGTCATCGGGCCGCTCGCCTCGCCTGCCGAGCGTGCGGCGGTGGATGCGATCCTGGGGCCCGCGACGTCCGGGTGGAGCGGTGGCGAACGGAACGCCGCGACCGATGGACGTGCCGCGCGGGGCGGCCACGAGGCCCGCTCGCGACGCGACCTGTTGTTGCCGGTCCTCCACGCCGTCCAGGGTCGGATCGGGTTCATCAGCCAGCCGGCGCTGAACTACGTCTGCCGGCGCCTGACGATCCCGCCGGCGGAGGCCTACGGCGTGGCCACGTTCTATGCGCTGTTCGCGACGGCGCCGCGGCCACCGGTCGTCGCCCACGTCTGCGACGACATCGCCTGCCGGCTCGTCGGCGCAGAGGCCCTGTGCGGCGATCTGGAGCGGTCGCTGGGTCCGGCCGGCTCACCGTCGGCCGATGGTCGAACCACCTGGCTCCGAAGTCCCTGTCTCGGCCTGTGCGAACGGGCGCCGGCGGCGATGTTCACGCTCGCCGGCGAGTCGTCGACGACGATCACCGCCGCGCCGGTCGATGCGGTCGGGGTCGCGAGCCGCCTCGCGGCTGCGGCGGCAGGACGCACGATGGCCGGTGGCACGACCGACGTCCGCGCCTTCGCCCCCCAGGCCGGCGAGCCCGGCGTTCGATTGCTGGCCCGCGTCGGTCAGGTTGACCCGGAGGGTCTCGAGGCGTATCGGTCGGCCGGTGGGTATCGAGCCCTGGCCAACGCCATCGCGATGGGCCGCGAAGCGACGATCGCCGAGGTCACGGCATCGCGCCTCGTGGGCCGTGGCGGGGCGGCGTTCCCGACCGGGCGCAAGTGGTCGGCGGTCCTGGCGGAGCGCAGCGGCCAGAAGTACGTCGTGTGCAATGCCGACGAGTCCGAGCCGGGCACGTTCAAGGATCGGGTCCTGCTCGAGGAGGATCCCTTCGCGGTCGTCGAGTCGATGACCATCGAGGGCTTTGCCGTCGGGGCCTCGAAGGGCTATCTCTACCTGCGCGGCGAATATCCGATCGCCGGGGAGCGAATGGCGAACGCCATCGATCGGGCTCGTTCGGCCGGGCTGCTCGGCGAGAACATCATGGGTTCGGGCTTTGCGTTCGATGTCGAGCTTCGGCGCGGTGCCGGAGCCTACATCTGCGGCGAGGAGACGGCGCTCTTCGAATCGATCGAAGGAAAGCGCGGCGAACCGCGCAACAAGCCGCCGTTCCCCGTCGAGGTCGGGCTGTTCGGGAAGCCGACGGCGATCAACAACGTCGAGACGCTGGCGAACGTGCTGCTGGTGCTCACCGGGGGCCCGTCCGCCGATGGCGTCGGCGGCGGTGAGGCATTCGCATCGATCGGCACCGAAGGTTCGACGGGGCCGAAACTGTTCTGCCTGTCCGGCCACGTCGCGCGGCCCGGCGTCTACGAAGTGACGTTCGGCGTGACGTTGCGGGAGCTCCTGGGCCTTGCCGGCGGCGTGCCCGGCGGCCGCGCCATCCAGGCGATCCTGCTCGGCGGCGCTGCCGGCGTCTTCGTCGGCGAGGAAGCGCTGGACACGCCGCTCACGTTCGAGGCGACACGGGCAATCGGGGCGACGCTGGGGTCGGGCGTCGTGATGGTCTTCGACGAAACGGCCGACCTCGTGGACACGCTGCGGCGGATCGCCCAGTTCTTCCGTGACGAATCGTGCGGACAGTGCGTCCCGTGCCGGGTGGGTACGGTCCGCCAGGAAGAGCTGCTCGCACGACTCGCGGCGGCGCAGCGAGCGCCCGCCCCGGCCCGCTCACGCGATGCGGAGCTGGAGCTCCTGCGCGAGATCGGCCAGGCCATGCGCGATGCGTCGATCTGTGGACTCGGCCAGACGGCGTCGTCGGCGATCGAGTCCGCGCTCAAGCGACCCGGTATGGTGGCGCTGTGACCCACGAACCGACGCCGGCACCCGGGCACGGCGGACATGCCGAGGCGCCCCCCGCCCCCCTGTCGAACATCCTGCTCCACCCCCCGGCGCGTCCATCGCACCCGCCGGTTCCCCCACCCGTGGCTGCGCCGGCCCCCCTGGAGGTCCGGATCGACGGGCTGGCCGTCAGCGTGCGGGCCGGCTCGACGATCCTCGAGGCGTGCCGCGCCGAGGGCATCGACACCCCGACCCTCTGCTACTCCGAGAACCTGAACCCGGTCAACGTCTGCCGCGTGTGCGTCGTCGAGGTCAAAGGGTCGCGTGTCCTCGTGCCGGCCTGCTCGCGCAAGGTCGAGGCCGGGATGGAGATCGAGACTGACTCCGAGCGAGTCCGGACGTCGCGCAAGGTCGTGCTGGAGTTCCTGGGCTCCTCGGTCGACGTGTCGCTGGCGGGTCCGGTCGCGCCCGATGGCTCGATCGCGGCGTATATGGAGCGGTACGGATCAGACCCCTCGCGGTACGGGCCAGCGGCCCCACCCGTGGCCGCTGGTGAGCGCGACGCCCACGAGCCGGGCCACCATCACGCGCCCGGTGGCGGCCCCGAGGCGGCCACCGTCGCCCAGCCGGTCAAGGTCGACAACGAGCTCTACGTGCGCGACTACAGCCGCTGCATCCTCTGCTACAAGTGCGTCGAGGCCTGCGGTGAGGACGCCCAGAACACGTTCGCGATCGCCGTCGCCGGGCGCGGCTTCGATGCCCGGATCTCGACCGAGTTCAACGTCGGCCTGCCGGACAGCGCGTGCGTCTACTGCGGCAACTGCATCGGCGTCTGCCCGACGGGCGCGCTGATGTTCACGTCCGAGCACGAGATGCGTGCCGAGGGCACCTGGGACGAGTCGGCGCAGACCATCACGAACACGATCTGCCCGTATTGCGGCGTCGGCTGCTCGCTGGACCTCCATGTCCAGGACAACTCGATCGTGAAGGTCACCTCGCCGATGGACTCGTCGGTGACCGACGGCCATCTCTGCATCAAGGGCCGCTTCGGCTTCCAGTTCGTCCAGAACCGCGAGGGGTAGGAGCCCGTTCACGTGGGCGATCGAGATCGCCCCGTGCAACATCCGGCAGCTCCGGCCGCGCCGGCCGCTCCGGCAACATCCGGCCGCGCCGGCCGCTCCGGCCGCTCCGGGACCCCGAGCAGCCGCACCGTGACCCCGAGTCAACACGGGGTGCTCGAACCGACGTTGAGAACACCGCCGGACGCGTGAACGGTCGTGGGCCCCGTCGATTCGACCCCGATCGACGTCCTCGGTCCCCATTTGGTGACTCCGAGTCACCAATTCGGACCCTGCCGACTTCGCCCGACATCTCTCGCTGTCTCTGTTGACTCTGAGTCACGAGGTCGTCGCCGAAACGGGGGCCATGGCCGAGCGCCCGGCGTCGCCCCGCGTCGACAGGCGTCGTGGAGCGCCCGGGTATCGCGGAACGCGAGCGCCTACCTGCCAACCGACACGCCGCGCGGCGGACCGTCGAGGATCACCGCCTCGCCTCGCTCGACGCGCACCCACAGGATGGTGGGACCAGGCCACGCTCGAGTGGAACCCGACAGGGCAGCGAGGGCGTCGGCAGAGCTGGCCGGGAAGGCGGCCCGTAACGTCTCCGCGAAACGTCGGGCGATGTCTCTCGTCGATGTGGTCGATCGAAGGAGAAGCATTCGCGATGTGTCGGGCGGTGAACCGGTGATCCCAACGACCGCGCGATGGACATCCGACGACTCGAGCGAGGCCTGTTTCTCTGCCAGCCATCGCATCTGCTGTTCGAGGCGGCGGATCTCCGACTGGGCTTCGACGGCGACGAGAACGTGTGCGACGCGCTCGTGAAGCACGAGGTCGACCACTCCGCGGGCGGGTGATACGACCGGGACCTCGGGGGTGGCCGTCCACCGGCCGTCGAGTCGCCGGATGAGCGCCTCGATCATCGGGGCCTGAAAGCGATCGCGGATCCGTGGCCCGACCCCGGCGAAGAAGCGCACGCCGAGGTCCGCACCGAGCGCCGTCGCCACCGAAACGAGGACCTCGACGCTCGCCTGGGCGGTGCCGGCCTCGATCCGACTGAGGTGGGCCCTGTCGATCCCGGCAGCGACCGCCACCGCTGCCTGGCTCGCGCCGCTATCGGCACGAAGCGCAGCCACCTGCCGACCGATCGCCCGCACGACTTCGCGGTTGCGGCGCGCTGCCTCCCGCGCAGTCGTCCGGGAGCGGTGGCTGGGTGTTGGCCCTGGCGCGGCCTTGCGAGCGCACATGTGTGACTCACAGTCAACACGAGGGCGCTCTACCACCACTCATCGACTTCTGCGCGTCCTCCACCCCGTGTCGTGAGGAAGCTGCTCGCACCGCCCGTGACTCACCGGCACCGAAACGCGCGGCGGGCGAGGCTGCGGCGCCCAGGCGTGCCGGGACCAACGACCCTTGGGCTGCTCAAGGTCTCCATGTTGACTACGAGTCACGGGTCCGTCGTTTCGACCGGGAATCGGCCCAACCCGGGGGGTGCTCAACCGCAACCGGGGCCCTCAACCGGAGCGTGGCCGAACCTAGCCGAGCAGGTCCCGCAGGTCGATCCGGCCGTCGTGGCTGTAGACGTTGAAACCGTCGTCGCGAAGGAAGCCCACGAGGGTGGCGCCGAGTCGGTCGGCGAGACGGATCGCGAGGTCCGACGGAGCCGATACGGCACAGATGATCGGGATGCCGGCGATCGCCGCCTTCTGGACGATCTCGAAGCTGACCCGGCCCGACACCATCAGGATCCGGTCCCACAGCGGCAGCTCGCGCACCTTGACCCGCGAGCCGATGAGCTTGTCCAGCGCGTTGTGACGGCCGACATCCTCGCGCACTGCGACGAGCCGACCGTCGGTCTCGAACAGCCCCGCCGCGTGCAGCCCACCCGTCCGTTCGAACGCCGCCTGGGCCTCGCGGAGGCGACCGGGCAGGGTCAGGATCACGGAGCGGGCGACGACGGGTAGGCCCTTGGGGAGCGGCTCGGCGCGCACCGCGACCGAGTCGATCGACGCCTTGCCGCAGATCCCGCACGACGCGGTGGCGACGAAGTTGCGCGCCGCGATCTTCGAGGCGTCGAAGCGCTTCGTCAGCCGGACGACGATGGCATCGTCTGGCTCGGCCATGAAGCCCGGGTCGCCGTATTCGACCCCGGCGATCGCTGCGTGGGCTGCACCGACATTTCCGGGCTCGCCCCCGCTGCCTCCGCCGAGCAGCCCTTCCGTCGTCAAGAATCCGATCGCGAGCTCGTCCTCGTTCCCGGGCGTGCGCATCGTGACCGCCACCGAGACCGGTTGCTGGCGCGGGCCGGCCACGCGGATCTCGAGCGGCTCCTCCCCAACGACAAGATCGTCTCGCACCACCAGCTCCGATCCACGCACGGAAACCACCTTCGTCGTGGTTACGTGACGGATCGGCAGGGCTGGATCAAGCGGGGTTGTCACGCCGCGATTCTAGGTCGCCTTATGCTTCGGTGATGGCCGGCCTCTCGCGAGAACAGTTCATGGCACTCGCCGCGGCGCGCAGCGCCGTCCTGGCCACCGTGTCGGCCGATGGACGGCCACGCACGGTCCCGATCTGCTTCGTCATCGGCATGACGGACGACGGCAGGCCGGCCGTCTACAGCGCGATCGACGACAAGCCGAAGGCCGAAGACGACCCGCTCGCGCTCGCTCGAATACGGGACATCGCGGGTAACCCGCTGGTCAGCGTGCTTGTCGACCGCTGGGACGAGGAGTGGAGCCACCTTGGCTGGCTGCGCATCGATGGTCGGGCGGCCGTCGTGCAGCCACCGCCCGCAGTGGTGAGCGCGCTACGGGAGAAGTACCCGCAGTACGCCGACCATCGCCTCGAGTCCCGCCCCATGATCAGGATCACGGTGGAGCGGGCCCGGGGCTGGGGCACCCTCGCCGGGGACTGACGGGTGCGCCTGCCGAGTAGTGGCGGGCCGGGACGTCAGGTCGTTCGGCGAAGGTGGAGGGCGGGCGCCTCGGGCCGAAGGCAGTGCGTCGACGACATCGCCGCCGCATAGGAACCCGTGCCGAAGACCGCGACGATGTCGCCCTCGGCGACCGGCGGGAACGGGTACGCCTCCGCAAACAGGTCGTGCGCCTCATTGATGTGGCCGGCCATCGCGACCGTCCACGTCCGCTCGGCCAGCGGATCGCGACACGGGACGACCTCGTTGAGGAACCCATAGACGAAGTACCCGCACGACAGATTCCAGCCGGCATCGACGCCGACGAATCGCGCCCCGGCACGATCCTCGACGGTCACGACCTCGGCCAGCAGCAGCCCCGCATCGCGCGCGAGGTGGTCGCCAGGCTCGCAGGCGATCGTGACGCCGAGCGCCCCGAGATGACGAGCCAGGACCGCGGCGTAGTCATCGAGATCGACGGGAATCTCGCTGTCGCGCCCCGGCGCTCCGAGGCCGCCACCGACGTTGACCTCGGCCAACGGGCAGCCCAGTTCGAGGAGTCGCCGGGCCATCGCGGTCGCCTGCGCGAGCGCGTCCTCGAATGACGGGAGACCGCCGGCGAGCCAGCCCGAGCCGGCGTGGAAGTGGAGCGTATCGATCGTCAGGTCGTACGTCCGCGCAACCGCGACCGCCTCGTCGAGTCGATCCTCGTAGATCCCGAACTTCGTGGGCGTATCGCCGGAATACTCGAGACCCGCGTGATAGCCGGCGCCGCGTGCCGGATTGACGCGCAAGCCGATCTGCCGTCCCGGCGCGCGCCGCCCGACCCGGTGGATCTGCGAGATCGCGTCGAGGTTCAGGTGGAGCCCCGACTGGGCCAGGATGACATCGAGGTCGCGCTCCGAGAGGTTCGTCCCGGTGTAGCTGATCTCGGCCGGCGAATAGCCGCACTCCAGGGCGCGGAGGACCTCACCGGGCGAACAGGCGTCGATGCCGACGCTGTCGGGCGACCCGGGGACGCCGAGCGATCGGAAGACCCGCAGCACGGCCGGGTGCGGGCTCGCCTTCATCGCGAACCGGAGCCGGAACCTCTGGTCCGGGTGCCGGGCGAACGCCTCGTGGAAGCGGTTCGCGTTCTCGGCGTATCGCTCGAGATCGTAGACATAGAGAGGCGTCCCGTGCTCGCGGGCCAGGGCCTCGGCCTCGCGACCGGCGATCACGAGGCGGCCGTCGACGACTTCGAGCCCTGGACGGACCCACCAGGCCGGGGCGACCGTCGACGGCTGAATCGTGGGGGTGGCCGTCACTTCCGTCGACCGATCCGCCCGAGGTGCGTGTCCTGGAAGCTCGTCGGGTACTTGAGACCGTAGCCGAGCGCCCGATCGATGCCCGTGTGCGCCACGAGCAGGACACCGCCAAGCACCAGGCCCGGGACGTTCAACGCGAACCCGACCCCCAGCACCGCGAGTCCCGTCGCCCAGTTGTGGGCGAGGTTGTACGCGATCGCGCCGAGATGCGGACCGCGCAGGTACCCGGCCATCGAGACATCCGGGACAAGAAGCAGCACGAAGAACCACGGCCAGTCGGCCCCGAGCGCCAGCCATGCGGCACCTCCCGCGGCGAGCGCGGCGATGCCCTCGGCCCGGAGCCAGCGCCGGACCCAGGGGGTCGTGCCCTCGTATGTCGCGATGGACGTGGGCGCGTCGCTCACGCGGACGTCCGCAGGGCCGAGCTCCGCCCAGAGCCTGCGATCCAGCGGTCCGGGCCCTCCTCCACCGTCACGCCGAGCGACGCGAGCAACCGTACCGACGCCGCCGCAACGTCCGAGATCGCGGCGTCGAACGCCTCCTCGTTGCGCGCCGACGGCGATCGATAGCCGCTGACCTTGCGCACGAACTGGCGAGCGGCGGCCTCGACCTCGCCGGTGGTGGCCGCCTCGTCCTGGCGACGGAGCTGCTTGATGCTTCTGCACATGTGGGCGCCTCCTATGCTCTCGGCCCGACGGCCGCGCCGATCGCCCGCAGGCGTTCGTGGACCCCGCCCATCCACGGGATGTCGCGGGGCAGGTACCGCTTCGGCATCTTCGCGACCACCGTGTAGTTGGCATCGCAGACGTTCGCGATCGGTGAGCTCGACGCCTGGGACACCAGCTGGTAGGTGTCCATGATCGAAAGCCCCGATGCGGCCGAGATCCACTGGATGAGCTGGGTGTGCGCGATCCGGAACGCATCCTCCAGCGGCCGATAGGAGCCGGCGACCATGATCGCCTCGTCGTTCTCGAGCCGCGGCCACTCGCAGAACACGCCCTTGATGACCTCGACCGTGAGCCGTGTGTTCATCGCCCCTTCGACGGCAACGCCGCAGACCTCGCCCTCGCCCATCGTGTAGTGGCCGTCGCCGAGCGAGAAGAGCGCCCCCTCGACGTTCACCCCGAGGTAGATCGTCGCCCCGGCCCGCGCCTCGGGCGTGTCCATGTTGCCGCCGAACGCCTCCGGGACCAGCACGTTCCGCCGCTCGAACGCGGCCGGCGCGACACCGATCGTGCCGTGGAACGGCTGCAGCGGAAGGCGAACGATGTGATCGGAGTCGAGCGCCCGGAAGATCACCTCGCGGGATGCCCGGTCGACCTCGTAGATCCACGTTCGCTCGGGAAGCGCCGCCTGGAGGGTCGCGGTGTACTTGGTCCCGGTGAGGGCACCGAACAGCGGGACGGTGGTGCTGACGGCCCACTCGCGCGCCGGCTGAACATCGATCAGATGGATCGCCAGCGTGTCGCCCGGTTCGGCGCCTTCCACGTAGAACGGTCCGGTCTGCGGATTGATGAACGGATAGGTGATCGCCCGGCTCGGGAGATCTTCGACAGTCCGGATCCGCCCACCGAAGCAATCCTCCGTGTACAGGTCGAGCACGTCACCCGGCTTGACCCGCATGACCGGGTCGTACCCGCCGAACGTCCAGGCGTACTGGTCCTCGGCCGGCACGAACCGGGTGATCGATCGCTGCTCGGCCACGAGGAATCCTCCGCAACTGGTGACGTTTCCGGGCCCCCGATCCAGTATCGTACCGACGTGGCCGGGATCGTGAGCGACGACTGGCAATGGCTGCCCGTGTCGCGTCTTGGGGCCCCGGCCGCAGAGGAGGAAGTCGGCAATGCGTAGCCCCCTGAGGGTGTTCGCCGCGTTGGGCACTCTTGCAATCGTGTTGGCCGCATGCGGCGCCAACGTCATACCCGGAGACAGCGTGCCGGCCAGTCCTGGCGGCAGCGGCGACAAGATCATCATCGGCGCCAGCCTGACCCTGACGGGCATCCAGGCCCCATTCGACGAGCCCGGCCTGCGCGGCGCCCAGCTGGCCGTCGACGAGCTCAACAAGAAGGGCGGGATCCTCGGCAAGCAGGTGGAGCTGGTCAATCTCGACGGCAAGAGCGATCCCGTGATCGTCGGAAACAACGCGATCCAGCTGATCGAGAACGGTGCCGTCGCGATCATCGCGCCGTGCGACTTCGACTTCGGAAGCCCGGCCAGCCGCGAGGCGCAGAAGGCCGGCCTCGTCGGGATCTCGACCTGTGCGTCGTCACCGCTCTACAACTCGACCAACCTGGGCGACAAGCAGTTCACGCTGTCGATGTGGAACACGACGATGGGCTCGTCGGCCGCCGAGTTCTCCTTCAAGGAGAAGGGCTGGAAGACCGCCTACGTCGTGACCGACACCTTCATCGACTACACCACCTCGCTCAGCCGCTACTTCATCGACTCGTTCAAGAACGCGGGCGGCACGGTCTTCGCCGAGGACACCTACACGCAGGGCGCCCAGGACTTCTCGGCGCAGTTGCAGCGGATCCAGGCACTGCCCGCGCAGCCGGACGTGTTCTTCGTCTCGTCCTACCAGCCCGACCTGGGCACGATCATCCGGACGATGCGCTCCGCGGGCATCACGGCCCCGATCTTCGGCGGCGATTCGTACGACGATCCGCAACTCGTCGAGACCCTTGCCGACCTCGGCACGGAGGTCTACTTCATCACCCACAGCTGGGCCGCGCCTGACGCCGGCCCCGCCATGAAGGCATTCCTTGACGTCTGGCAGGCGAAGCACGGCGCGGCGCCGGACACCGCGTTCGTGGTCACCGGCTGGGACACCGTCAACATCCTGGCCCAAGCCATGGAGAAGGCGCAGTCGACCGACGGCGCGGCCGTCGCGAAGGCAATGGAGGATCTCACGTTCGATCTCCTGACGGGCAAGCTGGACTGGTCCGATGCCGCATCGGGTCATGAGCCAAACAAGGAAACCGTGGTCGTTCAGATCACCCAGGGATCGACCAAGTTCCTCGGGTGGTACCTGCCGGAGTACCTGCCGAAGCCCTGACCTCGTCGAACTGACTTCAGCTCGGGCCCGGGCATCAGCTCGGGCCCGACTTCTTCACGGAGGACAGAGCGACGAGCAGTCTGATCGTCGAGGGCGTGACCAAGGACTTCGTGGGCCTGCGCGCGCTCGACAACGTGAGCCTGGAACTGGCGCAGGGCGAGATCCTCGGGCTGATCGGCCCCAACGGATCCGGCAAGACCACGCTCATCAACGTCATCTCCGGCCTGCTCGCGCCGACGGCAGGGCGCGCCCGGGTGGACGGCACCGTCGTGACCGGCAAGCCGGCCCATGTCTCGGCGCGTGCCGGCATCGCCCGAACCTTCCAATCGGTGCGACTGTTCAAGGCACTCACCGCGAGGGAAAACGTCGAGGTGGCAGCGCTGGCCGCCGGCGTACGCAGGGTCGAGGCAAAACGTCGAGCCGATGAGCTGCTCGGTGAGTTCGGGCTGGCGCGCTGGCACAACGTCCTCGCCGGCGCCCTTCCGTATGGCCTGGAACGGAGCCTGGAGATGGCCCGGGCGATCGCCACCGGTGCGACGTTCCTGCTGCTCGACGAGCCGGCGGCCGGCCTCGACGAGTCCGAGGGCGACGCACTCCTGGCGCTCCTGGCCGGGATCCCGGCGACGCGCGGCTGCGGGATCCTCGTGATCGACCACGACATGCGCCTGATCATGCGGCTCTGCCGGCGCCTGCACGTCCTGGCTCACGGTCAGACGATCTCCGAGGGAACGGCCGACGAGGTCCGCCGCGACCCGCGGGTCATCGAGGCCTACCTGGGATCCGCGGGGGCGGCGGCCTGAGCATGCTGTCCGTCGCGCAGGTCGAGGCACGCTACGGCGCGATCGTCGCCCTGCGCGACGTGTCGCTGACCGTCGAGGAGGGTGAGCTCGTCGCGCTCGTCGGCTCGAACGGTGCGGGCAAGTCGACGACCCTGGCCGTCGTCGCCGGCCTCCATCGACCAACGGGCGGCACGGTGAACTTCGAAGGCACGTCGCTGGTGGGTCGCGCCCCCGAGGACGTGGCCCGACTGGGCATCTCGCTTGTGCCCGAGAACCGTGGCATCTTCCCGACCCTGACGGTCGCCGAGAATCTCCGGCTGGGGGCATATCTCCGTCGCGATGGTGCCGCCGCGGTGCGTCAGGACCTGGACGGCCTCTTCGAGCGCTTCCCGGTCCTGGGCCAGCGCCGGGATCAGCAGGCCGGGACGCTATCGGGCGGAGAACAGCAACAGCTTGCGATCGCCCGCGCCCTGGTCGGCAAGCCGCGATTGTTGATGCTCGACGAGCCCTCGCTCGGTCTTGCTCCCACGCTCGTGGATCGCGTGTTCGAGCTCGTCGGCGAACTGCATCGGAGTGGTGTCACGATCCTGTTGGTCGAACAGAACGTTCGGCGCACGCTCGAGGTCGCCGACCGCGCCTACCTGCTGCGGACCGGGCGGATGGAGGCTTCGGGCCGACCGTCCGACCTGCGTGCCCTCGTCGACATCGAGAGCGTGTACCTGGGTGGCGGTCCGACGACGTCCACCGCCGACGCGGGACCGGGATGACCCCGGAGTTCGCACTCCAGTACCTCATCAACGCCCTGAGTCTCGGCAGCCTCTATGCGCTCATGGCGCTCGGAATGGCCATCGTCTTCGGCGTCCTGCGCCTGGTCAATCTCGCGTACGGCGAGTTGATCATGGTTGCCGGCTACACGCTCTTCGTGCTCAACGACAGCCCGTTGCCGTGGCTCATCCTTGCGGCAGGTGCCGTCGCGATGGCCATGGTGGCGAGTGTCCTCACCGAGCGCATCGCATTCCGCCCGGTACGCGTGAATTCGCTGAACGCGATGCTCATCACGTCCTTTGCGGTCAGCACGCTGCTCCAGAACGCGGCCCTGCTCCTGGTCTCGCCTCGGACGCGCGCCGTCAACGTGCCCGGCGTCCTCTCGCAGAACCTCGATGTCGGCGGCTTCAACGTCTCCATGGCCAACGTCCTGACGATCATCGTGAGCCTCGGCCTCCTGTTCGGGCTGAACCTCCTGCTGCGGCGCACGACGCTGGGGATCGCTCTTCGTGCCGCAGCCGACGACTTCCCGATGACGCGGATGCTGGGCGTGCGCGCCGATCGCGTCATCGCCACCGCGTTTGCGATCAGCGGAGTGCTGGCCGGTGTGGTGGGGCTCTTCTGGGTGGCGCGGATCGGCTCGGTCATCCCGACGATCGGCGCCGGGCCACTCCTGATCGCATTGATCGCGACGGTCATCGGTGGGATGAGCGGCCTGTCCGGGGCGATCGTCGGCGGCTATCTGCTCGGTGCCCTGACCGTCGGAATGCAGCTGCTGCTCCCGCAGGGCCTCCTGGACTATCGCGACGCGTTCACGTTCGCCATCGTGATCCTGGTCCTGCTTGTCCGACCCCAGGGGCTCATCGCCGGTCGCTCAGCCGCGAGGGTCGGGTGATGGGATCCCTGCTGACAGGCGTGGCGATCCTGATCCGGGGTCACCGCCAGCTGTTGATCCTGATCGTCCCGATCGCGATCTTCGCCGTGGTGACGCAACTGGTCGGGGGCACGCTCCTGGGCCGGATCGCGATCGCCTTCTTCATCAACCTGATGGTGGTCCTCAGCCTCCAGATCTTCACGGGAAACTCGGGACTGCTGTCGTTTGCCCACGTGGGATTCATGGGGATCGGCGCTTACGTCTCGGCCGTGTTGACGATGACGCCGGAGGCCAAGGCCTTCGCGATCCCGGACCTGTACCCGGCGCTCGTTCCGGTCACGCTGCCGTTCATTCCGGCGGTGCTGATCGGCGGGCTCGTCGCCGCCGTGGTGGCGGCAGTGGTCACCTTCCCGATCATGCGGCTTCGGGAGGCAGCGTCGGTCATCTCGACCTTTGCCCTGCTCGTGATCATCCAGGTGATCCTCGCGCACTGGCACGAATTGACAAACGGGCCGCGTTCTCTCTTCGGGCTCCAGCCCTACACGGACCTGCCGACGGCGGCGCTGTGGGGCGTGATCTTCATCGTCGTCGCCTGGGTCTTCAGGCACTCGTCGATCGGACTTCGATTGCGGGCCTCGCAGGACAGCGAGCCGGCTGCGCTCACCATCGGTGTCAACGTGGTGCGGCTGCGCTGGATCGCCTTCATCGTCAGCGCCTTCATCGCGGGCTTTGCGGGAGGGCTGTGGGCGCATTTCGTGACAACCTTCTCGCCGCGGGCCTTCTACCTGATCGAGACCTTCGTGGCGGTGACGATGCTGATCGTCGGGGGACCCAGAACGGTGTCGGGCGCGGTCATTGGAACGGTCATCGTCACGGCGGCGTTTCAAGGCCTCCGAACCATCGAGAACCAGATCAATCTCGAGCGTCTCCTGCCATTCCAGGTCGTTGGCGTGACCGAGATCCTGCTCGCCGTCGTGCTCATCGTCGTCCTCACCGTTCGACCCGGTGGGTTGATCGAGGAGCGCGAGATCTTCTCGGGACCCGGTGGTCCGCTCGGGCCGGATGCCGATTCGGCCGCGAAGGCACCGCCGTGACGATGGGCGCGACCCGGAGCGTCGAGGCGCTCGGCGCCGACTTCCTGTGGGTCGTCTATCACGACTACACGTCATTGGGACGAGCGAAGGCGGTCACGCGCGACCGCTTCGCGGAGGCCGTGGAGCGCGGCGTGACGTTCGCGAAGGCGAACTGGGACATCGCCATCGACGACGAGCTCATCCCGCACCCCGGATTTGCCGCGGATTCGGGCGACTTCATCGCTCGTCCCGACCTCGCGACGCTGGTCCGGCTGCCGCACCGGCCGCGCGTCGCCCAGGCATTCAGTGACCTCCTCGATGAGGACGGCCGGCCGTGGGATGGCGACCCTCGTGGTCGACTGCGTCACCAGGTCGAGGAGCTCGGGGGTCTCGGCCTGACGGCCAGGGTCGCGTTCGAAGCCGAGTTCCAGCTCATGCGTCCGGGCGAGGGTGGCTGGGAACCCGCCGACCACGGCCGGATGTTCACCGTTGACGAGATCGAGGCCCGCTGGGCATGGTGCGAGCAGCTCCTGGACGGGTTGAGCACGATGCACGTCCCCGTCCATCAACTCGGGAAGGAATACGGCATCGGCCAGTACGAGCTGAGCCTGCTCCCAGCCGACCCGGTCACGGCCGTCGATCGCTATCTGCTGGCACGCCAGCTGGTGAAGGCGCTCGCGCGCGACGCCGGTCTCGTGGCGACCTTCATGCCGAAGCCGCGCGCGGACGCGCCGGGCAATGGGCTGCACGTCCACGTCAGCCTGTGGAACGCCGACGGCACCGACGCGACCGCCGACCCACGGGACCCCGCTGCCCTCTCCGCGCTCGGCGGAGCCGCGGTCGCCGGCCTCCTCGACCACGCCGGTGCCCAGGCGGCGATCGGATCGGCGACGCCAAATTCGTACAAGCGACTGCTGCCCGGTTCGTGGGCCCCGGCACATGTCTGCTGGGCGTTCGGGAATCGGGCGGCGCTCGTCCGCGTCCCGTCACGCGGCGCCGGCCGTCGGCTGGAATACCGTTCGGGCGACGCGTCGGGCAGTCCGTACCTCCACCTGGCGGGCCTGCTGGCCGCGATCATCGACGGGATCCGTCGACGGGCGGCACCCCCGGCACCGGTCAACGACGACATCGGCCACTGGCCGGACGAACTCGTGCGGGAACGCGGGATCGCACGCCTGCCGGGATCGCTGGAGGAGGCGCTCGCGGCCCTGGAAGGCGACGACCTGATGCTCGAGATGCTCGGTCCGATCATCGCCGAGCACTACCCTGCCGTGAAGACCTACGAAGCGTCCGCGTACCGGGCGGCCCTGGCCGCCTCGGGTCAGGCGGACTCGGAGGTGACCGAGTGGGAGCGCACCACCTACCTGGAGCCACTGTGATGTCGATCGCCCATGGATCCGTCGCGGCCCGCCTCGCGCGGCTGCTTCCCGGAGAGGCCGTCACTCTTGTCGCCGAAGTCGATCGGATGGCCGACCGATTCGACCGGCTGTCGAACCAGCGCCCGGCCACGTGCGGCGCCTATGCCCTGAGCTACCTCCTCGAGCCCCTGGGGTTCGCGCGCCAGGGCGATCTCGACCTCACGGACGAGGATGCGCTGGCACACCTCGCCGCGGTCGCCATCGAGGCGTACGAGGTCGCGCCGTCGGAGCAGGTGGCTCGCCGCGTCGCTGCCGGCGAGCTGAGCGAAGCCGATGCGCTTCGCGACTTCGGTTCGGTCTGGTATCGCTACCCGGTGCGATCCTCGTCGGATCCCGCGCAGTCCGGAACCAGCCCCGCAGGCGTCGCGCGGGCGATCGCCGTGGGCAGCGGTGGCGCCCTCGCGACCGTTCCCGTCCCTGGGCGCGCCGCCGATGGCCGTCCGCAACTGACACCTGACACGTGGGACGCCCTCCTCGACCTGGTCGAGAGCCATCTCGCGGAGTGGTCCATCCACGCGATCTTCAACTACGAATCCGATCAGCTCCTGAAACCGGAGTCGTCGGAGTACCAGTCGGGCGGCCTGCTCCGGCCGGACGCGACGGACGCGATCCCACGCGACGACTGGGGTGTCGGGCACTTCGCGGGCCTCGCCGGGATGTGGCGGCGGCCGTGGGGCGAGCGCTGGCTCGTCCTCTTCGACACCTACAAGGAGCGCGGCTTCGACGGGTACCAGCCGCAGCCGGCCGAGCTCATGCGCCGGGCGCTCGTGCGCGAGGACGGACGAGGCGGCGGCATGCTCCTGGTGCTGCCGCGCGATTTCGTCGACGCGGGCCTCGCCGCCGTCGCGGCCCTTGGACTCGAGGCCGGGATGTGGGACAACCTGAGCCTCGATCCGGACGACTGGGCATGGGAACCCGGACGCTGAGTCGAGCTTGATGAGCTCCCGGCGCGTCGACGACCTCGTGGCCCGAGACCGGGCCTCGATCGCGGAAGCGCAGAAGATCCGCTTCTTCCCGTTCGCGCCCGTCGCGGCAGACGGCGCCCATGTGATCGATGCCGACGGGCGACGGCTGCTCGACTTCACGGCCGGCTGGGCGGTTGCGAACACGGGGTATGGGAACGCTCGCGTCCGCGCGGCGATCCTGGCCGAGGTCGAGCGTGGCAGCTATGCCGGGGTCGTTTCGGCGGCGATCGAGCCGCCGATCGTCCTGGCCGAGCGACTTCTCGAGCTGACGGCGCTGCGCCGGCCATCGAAGGTGTGGTTCGGCCACTCGGGCTCCGACGCAAACGAGGCCCTGGCGAGGCTGGTCCGCCGCGCGACCGGCCGCTCGCGGATCATCACGTTCAACGGGGCGTATCACGGTTCGACCGACGGCTCGGCGGCCCTGAGCGGACACACGGCCCAGGCGCGGTGGGCTGCGTCCGACCACGCGGCGAGGTTGCCGTTCCCCGATGCCTACCGGGCACCGGGCGAGAACGCGGCTGCGGAGGAGGCGTCGATCCTGGAACTCCTCGAGCGGCGGCTCGGGTTCGACTGGCCCCCATCCGACACCGCGGCGCTCCTCGTCGAGCCGATCCAGTCGGATGGTGGAATCCTCGCTCCGTCGCCGGCGTTTCTGCGCGGCCTGGAGCGGATCTGCCGCGACCACGACATCCTCCTCGCCGTCGACGAGGTCAAGGTGGGCCTCGGCCGAACCGGTGAGTGGTTCGGCTGGCAGGAATCCGGAATCGAGCCGGATCTCGTCGTCCTCGGGAAGGCACTCGGTGCCGGACTCCCCCTGTCCGCGATCGTGGGCCCATCCGAGATCCTCGACGTGGAACCGTCGATCGCCCTGTTCACGACCGCCGGCAACCCCATCGCGTGCGCGGCCGCGCTCGGCGGTCTCGACGCCATCGAGCACGAGCGGCTCGTGACGAATGCGGCCCTGGTGGGGGCGAAGTTGGCTGCGAAACTCCGGAGGATGGCCGCAGGTCGGGCACTGACCGGCGACGTGCGTGGCCGCGGGCTGGTCCTGGGTGTCGAACTGGTGCGGGACCTGGCGACGAAGGAGCCGGCCGATCGCGAGACGGCCAAGGTCTGCTACCGGGCAGCCCAGCTGGGACTCGCGGTCTTCTACGTCGGCATGCGCTCGAACGTGCTCGAGATCACGCCCCCGTTGTGCCTCACGGTCGCGGAAGCGGAGGAGGGAGTCGAGATCCTCGGTCAGGCGATCGACGACGTCACGGCCGGCCGGGTGCCCGACGGCGCGCTGGACGGCTTCGCCGGCTGGTAGCACAGCTCGCGGCTGGCATTCCCCCCAGCCGCCGAGGCACAACGCGCGGTACCGTACAAGCGATGGCCGCGAACGTCCGCCGGCGCCGCTCGCTCGTCTGGTGGCTATCCCGGCTCGTCCTGGCGGTGGCTGCCGGGCTCGGGATCGCGCTGGGAATCGACATCGTCCGACTCGGTGGTCCCGAGACGTGGTTGATCCGCCACCGGCTCCCGCCGCCGTACATCGCCACGGGCATGACGCTGACCGTGAACGGGATCGCCACGTACCTCGATTGTCGCGGTCGCGGGAGCCCCACGGTCATCCTGGAATCCGGGCTCGGGACCGGGGCGGCCGGCTGGGGATTTGTCCCAGATCGACTCGCCGCGACCGTGCGGGTCTGTGCATGGGACCGACCCGGGATCGGGAACAGCGCGCCCATGGGTCATCACACTGCCGCCGACCTCTCTGCGCACCTGCGGGCGACGCTCGCGGCGGCCGGCGAGCGGGGGCCGTTCGTCGTCGTCGGTCACTCGCTCGGAGGCGTCTACGCTCGCGTCTTCGCGGCGACCTACCGCGATGAGGTTGTCGGAGTCGCGCTCATCGATCCGTACCTGCCGGACGTGCGACCGGTCGAACACGTGGAGATGGACCCGGCGCTGCGCGATGCGTGGCTGTCCGACCTCGCGTCGACGAATCGGCTCGTCGCGACGACCGAGGACCTCGACTGGGAGGCCACCGAGATGGAGCTGGCCGGCGCGTCAATCGACGGGCTGCCACTCGAACTCGTGTTCGTCGAGCAGCGGTTTCGCTGGGACGCGCGCTTCGATGAGGTCGAGGCCGAGCTCATCGCAACGTGGCGCAGCCTCGTCGGGAGCCTCTCGAGCGACCATCGGCTGACGATCGCCGAGAACAGCACGCATATGATCCAGTGGGACCGCCCCGAGCTGGTCGTCGACGCGGTGCGCCGCCTCGTTGCCGCGTCCGGCACGAGTGGCGGTACCGTGGTCGCGACGAACGACGCACAGGAACCGCGACAGGGAGGACATCGATGGCCGACCGGATGGACTCGCGCGAGCTGGCACGGATGATCGCAGCGACGGGCCGCGCCCACCACGCCGCGTTCGCGGCCAGCGACGGCGCCGATCCCGAGTGGGCGCTCTGGTACGCCGGCCACCTCCAGGCGACCGTCTGGGACCGCCTCGGGTCGATCCCGACCCGAGGCGAGCTGACCTACCTGCTGATCGCGGCCGAGCGCGCCCATGCCACGGCCGGTGATGGCCGCGGCGATTGGCCGGCGTTCTACGCCGGCTACATCCTCGAACACTACCGGGGCAGCTGACTCGTGGACCGCTGGACGACGATCGTCGAGCCGTTCCGGATCCATTCGGTCGAGCCGATCCGGTTGACCTCGGTCGAGGAGCGCCAGCGAGCGCTCGAGGTCGCCGGCTGGAACCTGTTCGGGCTCCATGCCGAGGACGTCCTGATCGACCTCCTCACCGATTCCGGGACCGGAGCGATGAGCCGGGATCAGTGGGCCGCCATCCAGCGCGGCGACGAGAGTTACGCGGGCAGTCCATCGTGGTTCGTCTTCCTCGACGCGGTGCGCGAACTGTGGCCCTTCGAGCACGTGATCCCGACGCACCAGGGCCGGGCGGCCGAGAAGATCCTGTTCTCGGTGCTGGGCGGTCCGGGGAAGGTGATCCCGAACAACACCCACTTCGACACCACCCGGGCCAACGTCGAGTTCACGGGTGCCGAGGCGCTGGACCTGGTGATCGCCGAAGGCCGCGATCCGTCGGCCGACCATCCGTTCAAGGGCAACATGGACGTCGACGCGCTGGAGCGGGTCCTCGCCGAGCGCGCGGCCGATGTGCCCGTCGTGTTCGTGACGATCACGAACAACTCCGGTGGCGGCCAACCCGTATCGATGGCCAACCTGCGGGCCGTGCGAGGGGTGTGCGATCGATACCGGATCCCGTTCTTCCTCGACGGCTGCCGCTTCGCCGAGAACGCGTGGTTCATCAAGGAGCGCGAGCCGGGCTACGCGGACGTGGCGGTCCCCGACATCGTCCGCGAGATCGCGGGTCTCGTCGACGGGATGACGATGAGCGCCAAGAAGGACGGAATGGCGAACATCGGTGGCTGGCTCGCGATGAACGACGCCGCGCTCGCCACCGCGTGCCGGAACCTGCTCATCCTGACCGAGGGCTTTCCGACCTATGGCGGCCTCGCCGGCCGCGATCTCGAGGCGATCGCGGTGGGGCTTCGCGAGGTCGTCCAGCACGACTACCTGCGCTACCGGATCCGCTCGACGGCGTACCTCGGGGACGCCCTGGACCGTGCGGGCGTCCCGATCGTCAAGCCGGTGGGCGGGCATGCCGTGTATCTCGACGCCCGCGCGCTCCTTCCGCACATCGCGCCGCTCCAGTATCCAGGCCAGGCGCTGGCGGTCGCGCTCTACCGCGAGGGCGGCATCCGGGGCGTCGAGATCGGGACCGTCATGTTCGGCCTGCATCCCGACGGAACAGAGGCCTCGGCCGCCATGGATCTCGTTCGGCTGGCCATCCCGCGTCGAACCTATACACAGAGCCACATCGACTACGTGATCGAGGTGGTCCGCTGGGTGGCCGAGCGCGCGGCGGACCTGCGCGGTTACCGAATCGTCGAGCAGCCGACCCAGCTGCGCCACTTCACGGCGCGCTTCGAACCGCTGCCGTAGCTCGTCACGAGGCCCGGCGACTTACGCGAGCTTCCAGTAGATGGCGCCGGTGTAGCAGTGGCGCAGGGCGAGGCAGGCGCCACCGGTGAGATCCCAGATCCGGCCTGACACGTAGGGACCGCGATCGACGACGGGCATCGTGACCGTGATCCCGCTGGCCGGATTGCGGAAGCTCACCATGGTCCCGCATGGCAGGGTACGGTGGGCCACGCCCACGAGGGTCGTCGTCAAGGCGAGCCCGCACGCCGTGCGCCGACCGTAGAAGCCCGGCCCGTAGAAGCTCGCGTTCCGATCGTACCGCCACACGGCGACGGCGATCGCCGAGGCAGCCGGCACCTCGACGACGGGTCGCGAGGTGGGACCGACCGGCTCCGCGGGTTCGCGAAGGATCGATGCCGGGTCGAGCGCTCCGTCCGAACGGAACGCGGGATCGAGAGCAGGCGCCATCGCCGTCCCGTCAGTGAAGGGCAGGACCACCACCTCGCGGAACGAGACGGGGTCGGTCGGGAACTCAAGGCTCAGCGCCCGAGAACCGGCCATTCCGGGGAAGGCGACCAGGGCGAGCATGACGGTGAGCGCCATGCGCGCGACGACGTTCGTTGGTCGCACGTCGTGGCCGACCTTACCATCGTCGGCGGATCCATGCATGCCAGACTGCACCGGACATGACCGGACCGCACGCGAGACGGCAGGCGGCAACACATGCCTCACGCACGATTGAGCTCGATACACCCTTCGATCTCGGCGCGACCATGCGCCTCCTCGTCAGAGGGGCCGCGGACCCCACGGCGCGCCTGTCCCGTGACCGATTTCTCTGGGCGACGCGAACCTCTGCAGGCCCCGCCGCCCTCCGGGTAGACCTCGAGTCGGGCGGCCGGCACGTCCGTGCCGAAGCCTGGGGTCCGGGAGCCGATCGCGTCCTTGAGAGCCTTCCCCGGCTGCTCGGATTCGACGATGACCGATCTTCGTTCGACCCAACGCTCCACCGCCTCGTCGCCGAGCTCGACCGACGCCTGAAGGGAATGCGGATCGGGGCCACGGGCGCCGTTGTCGAGTCTCTCGTCCCGGCCATCCTCGAGCAGAAGGTGACCGGGACCGAGGCGGTGCGTGCCATTCGCGGGCTCATCGCCCGGTACGGCGAGCCCGCGCCGGGACCACTCGGCCTGCGCCTTCCGCCGGCACCGGCCGTCCTGGCCGCGCTCCCCTATTACGCCTATCACCCCTTCGGCGTGGAACAGCGCCGTGCGGACACGATCCGACGTGTCGCGGCCATGGCGGCGAACCTGGAACGCCTCGCGGACGCGCCGCTCGACGAGGCCTATCGGCGGATGACCGCGATCCCGGGGATCGGGCCCTGGACGGCTGCGGAGGTGGCGACCCGCGCTCTCGGTGATGCCGATGGGGTGAGCGTCGGCGACTGCCACCTGCCGAACCTGGTGGCCTGGGCGCTGGCCGGCGAGCCCCGCGCCGACGACGCACGAATGCTGGAACTGTTGGAGCCATGGCGTCCCGTCGACGGCCGCCCCGGGCAGCGCGGACGCGTCATCCGACTCCTGAAAGCGAGCGGACTGTCAGCGCCCCGGCGAGGGCCTCGTCTCGCCCCCCGGTCGATCGCTCGAATCTGATCGGGACGACAGACCTTACGACACCGGGCATAATCCCGACACGCGCTCCTCGGAGCGCACCTATCTCGAGTGGCCCGAGAGACCTGACTCGCTGAAGGCCTGGCAACCGACCCATGACGGGTACGGTGCCCCTGTCAGGACGCGATGGGAAGAGAGTCCGATTCGTGGTCCAAACGGCGCACGCGCCTGAACCTACCCTCGACACGCCCTGGACACGCGCGTCGCGCCTTGGGGCCCTTGCGGGCCTTCTTGATCAGCGGATCCTCGTCATGGACGGGGCGATGGGCACGCTCATCCAGGCCTACCGGCTCGACGAGGCCGGCTTCCGCGGCGCCGAAGGCACCGCCGGTCCGGAAACCGTCGCGCGGTTTCGCGACCATGCCCACGACCTTCGCGGCGACAACGACCTCATCTCGCTGACCCAGCCGGGCATCGTTCGCGCGATCCACGATGCCTATCTCGACGCGGGTGCCGACATCATCGAGACGAACACGTTCAACGCGACGCGGATCTCGCAGCGTGATTACGGCCTGGAGGAGGTCGCTCGCGAGATCAACATGGCCGCGGCTCGGATCGCCCGGGAAGCGGCGGATGCGGCCGAGGCGCGCGAGCCCGAACGCCCGCGCTATGTGGGGGGCGCGCTCGGTCCGACCAATCGCACCGCGTCCATCTCGCCGGCCGTCAACGACCCGGCGGCACGCAACGTCACGTTCGATGAGCTCGCCGTCGCCTATGGGGAGGCCGCCGAGGGACTGATCGAGGGCGGCGCCGACATCCTCATCATCGAGACGATCTTCGACACGCTGAACGCCAAGGCGGCGATCTTCGCCGTCGAGACGGCCTTCGAACGGCTCGGCGTGCGCCTCCCACTCATCGTCAGCGGGACGATCACGGACCTGTCCGGGAGGACGCTGTCCGGCCAGACCGTCGAGGCCTTCTGGAACTCGGTGCGCCACGCAAACCCGCTGCTGGTCGGCCTGAACTGCGCGCTCGGGGCGCGCCAGCTCCGCGGATTCCTGGCCGATTTCTCGCGGGTCGCCCCGATTCGCGTCTCGGCCTATCCGAATGCCGGGATGCCGAACGAGTTCGGGGGCTACGACCAGGGTCCGGAGGAGATGGGCGCGCTCATGGGCGAATTCGCCCGGGCCGGACTCGTGAACATCGCTGGAGCGTGTTGCGGCTCCACGCCGGCGCACGTCAAGGCCATTGCCGAGGCCGTGGCCGGCGTGACCCCACGTGTTCCACCGGACATTCCCACCGCGACCCGCCTGTCCGGGCTGGAGCCGCTCACGATTCCCCAGCCGGGCGGTGTCTTCGTAAACGCCGGCGAGCGCACGAACGTGACCGGATCGCGCAAGTTCGCGCGGCTCGTGACCGAGGGGCGCTTCGACGAGGCCGTCGACATCGCCCGCCAGCAGGTGGAGGCCGGTGCCCAGCTGATCGACGTCAACATGGATGAGGCGATGCTCGATTCCGCGGCCGCGATGAGCCGATTCCTGAACCTGATCGCCGGCGAGCCGGACATCGCGAAGGTGCCGGTGATGATCGACTCCTCGAAGTGGGAGGTGATCGAGGCCGGCCTCAAGTGCGTCCAGGGAAAGGCCGTGGTCAACTCGATCAGCATGAAGGAGGGCGAGGCGGTCTTCCTCCAGCACGCAAAGCTCGTTCGGCGGTACGGGGCGGCGGCCGTCGTCATGGCCTTCGACGAGCAGGGCCAGGCGGACTCGGCCGAGCGCAAGGTGGCCATCGCGGCACGGGCGTATCGCCTTCTGACCGAGGTCGCCGGGTTCCCGCCCGAGGACGTCATCATCGACCCGAACATCTTCGCGATCGCCACCGGGATCGAGGAACACAACGAATACGCGGTCGCGTTCATCGAGGCGACCCGGCGGATCAAGGCGTCGCTGCCGCACGCCCGCGTCTCCGGGGGTGTGTCCAACGTCTCGTTCAGCTTCCGCGGCAACGACCCGATCCGCGAGGCGATCCACTCGGTGTTCCTGTACCACGCGATCGCCGCGGGGATGGACATGGGCATCGTCAATGCCGGCCAGCTGGCGATCTACGACGATCTCGAGCCCGAGCTGCGCGAGCTGGTCGAGGACGTCGTCCTGGCCCGCCGCCCCGATGCCACCGAACGGCTCCTTGCCGTCGCCGACCGCTACGCGGCGGAGCGCACCGGCACGGCCGAGGGCGCGGACACCCTGGCGTGGAGGGAGCGGCCGGTCGCGGATCGCCTTCGTCACTCGCTCGTGGAGGGCATCGACGCCTGGATCGTCGAGGACACGGAAGAAGCCCGGCAGGCCGCGGCTCGCCCGATCGAGGTCATCGAGGGGCCGCTGATGGACGGGATGAACGTCGTCGGCGACCTCTTCGGCGCCGGCAAGATGTTCCTGCCCCAGGTGGTCAAGAGCGCCCGGGTCATGAAGAAGGCCGTGGCCCACCTCATCCCCTTCATCGAGGAGGACCGTGGGCCGGGTGGTGCCCGGTCCGCAGGCAAGGTCGTGATGGCCACGGTGAAGGGCGACGTTCACGATATCGGCAAGAACATCGTGGGCGTGGTTCTCGGCTGCAACGACTTCGAGATCGTCGACCTGGGCGTGATGGTCCCGGCGGCAAAGATCCTGGAGACCGCCCGCGAGGTCGGCGCCGATGCCATCGGTCTGTCCGGGCTCATCACGCCGTCGCTCGAGGAGATGTCGTTCGTCGCGTCCGAGATGGAACGGGAGGGCTTCACGATCCCACTGCTCATCGGCGGCGCCACCACGTCGCGAACCCACACGGCGGTGAAGATCGAACCGCGTTATTCCGGTCCCGTGGTCCACGTCCTCGACGCCTCGCGCGCCGTCGGGGTCACGTCCGCGCTCGTCGACGCGGAGCGCCGTGACGCATTCGCGGCGAACGTACGCGCCGAATACGAACAGGTCCGCGTGGACCGCGGCGCCCGCACGGAGCGCGAGGCGCGGCATCCCCTGGCCGAGGCGCGCCGTCATCGCTATGCCATCGACTGGTCGACAACGACCCCGCCGCGCCCGTCGTTCCTCGGGCTGCGCACGTTCCTCGATCACCCACTCGAGGACCTGGTCGACCGCATCGACTGGACCCCGTTCTTCGCCACATGGGAGCTGAAGGGCCGCTACCCCCAGATCCTGTCGGACGCGACCGTCGGGGCAGCGGCCCGGTCCCTGCACGAGGACGCCCTCGTCCTCCTGGAGCGCATCGTACGCGACCGCCTGCTGAGCGCCCGGGCGGTCGTGGGGTTCTGGCCGGCGAACACGGTCGGGGACGACATTGAGCTCTACACCGACGAACGTCGGGCCGGCACAGCCGGCGTCATTCACACGCTTCGTCAGCAGATGGTGAAGCCACCCGGGCGACAGAACCTCGCGCTCGCCGATTTCGTGGCACCGCGCGAATCCGGGGTTGCTGACTACATGGGCGCATTTGCGGTGACTGCCGGCCACGGCCTCGAGGCGCTGGTCACGGAGTTCGAGTCCGCCCACGACGACTACAACTCGATTCTCGCCAAGGCCCTGGCCGATCGCCTCGCCGAGGCCTTCGCCGAGCGTCTCCACGAGCTGGTTCGGCGAGAGTTGTGGGGGTATGCGCCAGACGAGACCTTCGACAACGAGGCGATGATCGGCGAGGCGTACCAGGGGATCCGGCCGGCCCCGGGATATCCGGCCTGTCCCGAGCACACGGAGAAGGGCCCCCTCTTCGACCTGCTGCAGGCCGAGGAGCGGGCCGGTATCCGGCTGACGGAATCGTTCGCGATGTGGCCGGCCGCGGCCGTCTCCGGCTACTACTTCTGGCACCCGGAGAGTCACTACTTTGGCCTCGGCCGGATCGGCCGTGATCAGCTGGAGGACTACGCGCGCCGCAAGGGGATGGCAGTGGACGTGGCCGCACGCTGGCTCGCCTCGAACCTGGCGGACGACTAGAGGACCGCGACGTCACACGAGCGGTGCGCTCGGCGCACCGCTCGTGAGGTTCCTGAGTTCACCCCTCGGGGGCGGTCGGGGCCCTCAGCTCAGCCCTTCGATCGGCGGAAGGGGTTGCGACTTTCCTTCTCGAGGGACCGATCGCGAAGCCGACCCTGGATCTCACGCTCACGGGCCTGGGCGAGGAGCCGCGAGGACAGTGGATCCGGGAGGAACGAGTGGCCCTCGGTGTCGTCGTCCGAGCCGTCGACCTTGGCCAAGCGGCGGCGATGGCCCTCGGTGTCGTCGTCCGAGCCGTCGACCTTGGCCAAGCGGCGGCGATGGCCCTCGGTGTCGTCGTCCGAGCCGGCGACCTTGGCCAGGCGGCGGCGATGGCCCTCGGTGTCGTCGTCCGAGCCGGCGACCTTGGCCAGGCGG
>CAKKPP010000005.1:33849-149893 GCA_919901745.1 Chloroflexota bacterium
GCGGCGGCGATGGCCCTCGGTGTCGTCGTCCGAGCCGGCGACCTTGGCCAGGCGGCGGCGATGGCCCTCGGTGTCGTCGTCCGAGCCGTCGACCTTGGCCAGGCGGCGGCGATGGCCCTCGGTGTCGTCGTCCGAGCCGTCGACCTTGGCCAGGCGGCGGCGATGGCCCTCGGTGTCGTCTTCTGCGCTGCGCTTCTTCGCCATGGCGAACTCTCCTTGATGGACTATCGGCGTGGTGCTGCCACCCGCCCATCTTGGACACGCCGAACGAGCGCGTCCAGCCCGTGTGTGACCAAATCCCTGTCACCTGGATGACGTTCCGCGTGTCGACTGGGCCGCCGTCCGCAGTCGGGTGCTGTCAGTTCCGAGCCACCGGCCGCATCGGATAGACACCCACGACGATTGGCGTGCGTGGATCCATCGAGAGCTCGTAGCCGATATCGCCGCCGCGCAGCAGGTCCTGAAGGAGACGCGCTTCGGGGGGAGGCAGCCCAACGAAGATTCGGCCGGCATCGAGATCGACCGGACTGACGTCGTCCTCCAGACCGTCGATTCCGAACCGTCGGCGGAGTTCGTGCAGGGGAACGTAGACCCGGCTCTTGATGAAGCGACGGAGCTGTGGCGCCGTGCACCCAACACGGGGCACCTCGGGACGACCGTCGGGCAACGGGACGACGCCGGTCGGCATGAGCGCGATATCAGGCCGAGCGTCCGGGGTGTCGACAGATGCCGCGCCCGGAGCCGGAGATGCGACGCGCTCGACAACGGGCCCATCCGCGGGAGCCATGCTCCCGATGGGCCGTGGCGGGACGGAGGCCCCGGGATTCGCTGGGGTGGCCGCCGGTCGACCCGGGTTACCGGCCGGGCGCCGTGACCGACCACCACCACGGGATCGGCGGCTCACCGCCGACCTCGGAGTGAGCACCGAGCACACGGACGAGGATCAACCATCGACGACCCACAGGTCGTGGTCGGACCGGTTCAGGGCGTCGGGGCCGTCCGCCCCGCAGACGACGATGTCCTCGATCCGCGAACCGTAGCGCCCGTCGCGATAGATCCCGGGCTCGATGCTGAAGGCCATGCCGGCGCGGAGGGGCTGGGCGTTCCCGGCAACCAGGTACGGATCCTCGTGGGTTTCGAGCCCGATCCCGTGGCCGACCCGGTGGATGAATTGCGGGCCTTCGCCGCCGGCCGTGATGACCTCTCGGGCAACAGCATCGACCCGCTCGCAGGGCACCCCCGGAGCGACGGCGGCCGTGGCGGCTGCCTGGGCCTCGCGGACGAGCCCGAAGAGGCGCAGAAAGTCGGCGTCGGGGCCATGCGCCGGATCGCCACCCGTGACCCACAGCGTTCGCGTGGTATCGGAGGCATAGCCGTTCAGCAGCCCGCCGATGTCGAGCACGATGGGCTCACCGGCCCGGATGATCCGCTCGGATGCCTCGTGGTGGGGCGATGCCGAATTCGGGCCGCTGGCGACAATCGCGAACTCGGCGGTGTCGTGGCCCTCTGCGAGGAGGCGCTCGCGCACCTCGCGGCTCACATCGCCCTCCGTCCGGCCAACGAGGCGGCCGCGCGCGATCTGCTCCACGACCCGATCCGCCGCGTGCGCCGCCGTTCGCAGAATCGCGATCTCATCTGCGTCCTTGATCATCCGGATTTCGCTCAGGGCGGCCGTTGCCGATTCGAATTGAACCCCGGGCAGCGCAGCCTGTAGCGCCAACAGGTGCATGGCCCAGAGGCGTTCGGAGATACCGATCCGGTCCCCTGCCGCGGGTCGCCGCAGCCCAACCGTCGCCAGGCGCTCCGCGACGAGATCTGCCGGCGTATCCGTCTCGTCCCAGGGCACGACGTCGGCCCGCCTGTCCTGCACGATCGAGCAGCGGTGCGCGCCGGGCGCCTCGAGCCTGGGGACCACGAGGCTGATCCGACCGATCGCCGGGATGACCAGCATGGTGAGTCGCTCGAGCGGCAATGCCCGATATCCGGAGAGGTACTGGAGGTCGGCGCCGACGCCGATCAGCGCGGCCGCCAGACCCCGCTCGGCCACGATCGCCTGGGCCGCTGCGAGGCGCTCGACGTGGCGGATGGCCGGGATGGTGGGCACGGCCTCGATCACGCTCGATCCTCCCCGAGCCAGTCGGCGAGCACGCTGGTGCCCGTTTCGAACAAGCGGCGATACGGGTGGACTCGCTCGGCGCCTGCGGCGAGGGCTCGTCGCCGCAGCTGGATGTCGTCGTGCTGGCCGACCGCGATGACCCGCCTGCCGGCCGCGTGCGCGACCGCAACCTGTTCGATGCCGTCGTACGCTCGGGCCGTGAGGTCGACGATCGCTCGATCGGCGCCAGCCAGTGCCGGACCGAAGGCCGCTGCGGAGCGGACGGCCACCGGCTCTGCGCCGGCCTCGCGCAGCTGGGCGACGAGGCGGGTGGACCAGATGAGGTCGTCGGCGAGTAGCGCAACCACCATCCCCGATCTCCCCGGAGCCGTTTCGGAGCCCGGCGCTGCAGCGGTCACGTTCGTCGCCATCGGTCGTCCGCTCAACTCAGGCGCTCGGCCAGGTGCGCGAAAATGACCTTCGCCGAGATCACTCCCGTCGGCCGGCCGTTTCGGACGATCGGCACATGGCGGAACCCGCCCACGGCCATCTTGTGAATCGCGATCGCCAGCGAATCGTCGTGGCGGAGGACGACCGGATCCCTGGTCATCACGTCGCGGATCGCCACCCGGCCGCCGGGTCTGCCGGCAATCTTGAGAACGGCGTCGCGGTCGGTGAACACGCCGACCAGTCGCTCCCCCTCCATCACGAGCAGGCAGTCGACATCGTCGCGGTGCATGCGCTCGATCGCGTCGTACGCGTCGGCTGCGACATCGATCGTGTCCGGGTCGGCGACGGGCAGGTCGCCAAGTCGAATCCCCAGGAGGCGCCCCTGGAACGTCAGAGTCGGCTGGGGGACGCCGCCGGTCAGCTCCGAACCGCAGTTGTCGCAGGTGTCGGCGCCGGCCAGGTTGTCGAATGCACAGGCAGGGCAGAGCATGGGCGCCTCCCTACTCCACGATCCACGTCTCACCGCCGTCGAGAAGGGACTGCAGGTCGGGGGTGCCGGCCCTTGCCATCTCCTTCTCGATCTGGTTGGTGAGCATCTGGTCGTGGGTTGGTCGATCGATGGTGCGAATCACGCCGACCGGGACGGGGAACTCCGGCCAGTAGATCCGCGAAAGCATGAACGCGATGAGCGGGTCCGTTTCGTCGTGGACGAGCAAGTCGTCCACGGCATAGTCGGGACCCAGGGTGACGACTTCGGGCTGGTGGCCGTTGAGCCGGATCCCGCGATCGCGGTCCTTGCCGAAGATCATCGGGGCGCCGTGCTCCAGGACCAGCATCCGGTCCTCGCGGACCTCGCGATCGGTGAAGTCCCGGAACGCCCCGTCGTTGAAGATGTTGCAGTTCTGGAGCACCTCGATGAATGTCGAGCCGTGGTGGTGACCCGCGCGATCGAGCGTCTTCTGCAGGTGTTCGGTGTGCGTGTCCACCGAGCGGGCGATGAAGCTCGCCTCGGCGGCGAGAGCGACCGTGAGCGGGCTGATCGGGTAGTCGACCGTGCCGACCGGCGTCGACTTGGTGACCTTGCCGAGCTCCGAGGTGGGCGAGGCCTGACCCTTCGTGAGCCCGTAGATCCGGTTGTTGAACATGATCACCCGGATGTCGACGTTCCGGCGCATCGCGTGGAGCAGGTGATTGCCGCCGATCGACAACGCGTCGCCGTCGCCGGTGATGACCCAGACCATGAGGTCGGGGCGGGAGGCCTTGAGGCCCGTTGCGATGGTCGGGGCGCGGCCGTGGATCGTATGGAACCCGAACGTGTTCATGTAGTACGGGAGCCGGCCGGAACAGCCGATCCCGGAGATGAACACGATGTTCTCCCTGGGATACCCGAAGTCCGGCATGACCTTCTGGGTCTGGGCGAGGATCGAGTAGTCCCCGCAGCCGGGGCACCAACGGACCTCCTGGTCGGACACGAAGTCCTTCCGGGTCAGGGTGATCACGGCAGCGTTCTCCGCGCTCAGGCCGGCCAGGCCCGGGTCGCCGTTCACGACGGTCGGCTCGCTGATGCGGCGTCCTCGCCGGCAAGGAGGCGCATCGCCTCGGCCTCGATTTCGGCGATTCGGAAGGGCTTTCCGCGCACCTTGTTGTACCCGACCGCATCGACCAGGTAGCGCGCTCGCACCAGCAACAGCAGCTGTCCCAGATTGATCTCCGGAATCAGCACCCGCCGATAGGATCCGACGACCGTCCCGAGATTCGCCGGGAACGGGTTCAGGTAGCGCACGTGGGCGTGCGCCACGCGCTGCCCGGCCGACTGGAGGCGCTCGACGGCGCTGCGGATGGCGCCGTACGTGGAGCCCCAACCGAGGATGAGCAGGTCGCCATCGGGTGGCCCAAACACGTCGAGGTCGGGAATGTCGTCGGCGATCCGGGCGATCTTCTCGTGGCGCAGGCGCTGCATCAGGTCATGGTTGTCCGGGTCATAGCTGACGTTGCCGGTGATGTCGGCCTTCTCGAGCCCGCCCACGCGGTGCTCCAGGCCGGGCGTGCCGGGCACCGCCCACGGACGGGCCAGGGTGACCGGATCACGATCATACGGGTGGAAGCCCTGCGGGTCGGTCCGATTGGGGACGGCGATCGAGGGCAGGGCGGCGGCGTCCGGGATGGCCCACGGCTCCGCGCCGTTGGCGAGGAAGGCGTCGGACAGGTAGACCACGGGCGTCATGTACTTGAGGGCGAGGCGCCACGCCTCGAACGCCATGTCGAAGCACTCACCGGGCGTGGCCGGGGCCACGACGGCCACCGGGGAATCGGAGTTGCGACCGAACATGACCTGGAGAAGGTCCGCCTGCTCGTTCTTGGTGGGCATCCCGGTCGACGGACCGGCACGCTGGACATCGATGACCACGAGCGGCAGCTCGACCATCACGGCCAGGCCCATCGCTTCGCTCTTGAGGGCGATACCTGGACCCGACGTGCCGGTCATGCCCATGCTTCCACCGTAGCTGGCCCCGATCGCGGCCCCGATCGCGGCAATCTCGTCCTCGGCCTGGAAGGTCCGGACGCCGAACGCCTTGTAGCCGGCCAGCTGGTGGAGGATGTCGCTCGCCGGTGTGATCGGATAGCTGCCGTAGAACAGTGGGCGCTCGGCCTTGACCGACGCCGCGACGAAGCCGAGCGCTGCCGCCTCGTTGCCGGTGATCTGGCGATACCTGCCCGGTGCCAGCGATGCCGCTGGAACGACATATCGGCTGTGGAAGATCTCGGTCGTTTCGCCGAACGCGTAGCCGGCCCCGAGCGCGCGCTTGTTGGCCTCGACGATGATCGGCCGCTTGCCGAACTTGGCCTCGATCCAGCGGAAGGTCGGCTCCATGCTCCGCTCGTACAACCAGAACATCAGGCCCAGCGCAAAGAAGTTCTTGGTCAGGTCCATCTGCTTGTTCGTCATGTCCAGGCCCTGCAGCGCTCCCGCGTTGAGGGTGGAGATGGGAACCTCAAAGACGGAGTAGGCCGCAAGCGAGCCGTCGGTGAGCGGATTGGCCGCGTAGCCCACCTTGGTCAGGTTGGCCGGCGTGAACGCGTCCCTGTTGACGATCAGCGCGCCGCCGGCCGGCAGGTCCCCGATGTTCGACTTGAGGGCTGCCGGATTCATCGCAACCAGGACGTCCGGCTCGTCGCCCGGGGTGTGGATCTCGCTGCTCGAGAAGCTCAGCTGGAAGCCCGATACGCCGGGCAGCGAGCCGGCCGGCGCGCGGATCTCGGCCGGGTAGTCGGGCAGCGTGCTGATGTCGTTCCCGAAGACCGCCGCGGTCCGGGTGAACTGGGTACCGGTGAGCTGCATCCCGTCGCCGGAATCGCCGGCGAAGCGAATGGTGACGCGCTCGAGCTCCTGGGTGGCCGGAGCTCGTTCGGCGGTGTCGGTCACGCGCCCTCGGACTCCTGCATGCGCTGATGCGGTCGAGGCGGAAGATTGAGCAGTTCCTCGGGGAAGGCCTCGGCCAGGAACTTGAGGATGTTCTGCGGCCGGACGACGCCGACGAGCATGCCCTCGTCATCGACCAGCGGTACGTTCCTGAATCGCCCGGTCTGCATCAGGATGATCGCGTCGCGCACCGGCTGATCCAGATGGAGCGTGTTGGGCGTGCTGTTCATGAGCGAATCGACCGGTCGATCGAGGTCGACATCGCGTCCGACGAGCTCGGCGAAGATCGATCGCTCCGTGAGGACGCCGAGGAGCCGCCCGTCGTCGCCCGTGACGAGAACCGAGTCGCCCATCCCGCTCTGGCGAATCGCCTGGAGACAGACACCGAGCCTGGTTCCGGGTCGGACCGAGACGGGATCGAGCCGTCCAACCGACTTGATCGGTTCGTCGAGCAGGGACGGGACACGCGTCACGACGGCGCGTTCGCTCAGGTCGCTCACGCTCCGAGTGTAGACGATTCGCCTGTTCCGCCCCGCCGGTCGCCGATCCGGCGGCGCCCGCGTCGACCGACCCTGCTAGCCTCCCGCGGATGGACCGCCGCCAAGCCGTCGGGTTTCTGCTGGTCGTCGTCTCGGCCGCGGCGTTCGGGTCCGGCGCGCTCTTCGCAAAACCCGTCTATGCGGCCGGCGTCGACTGGCACACGCTCTCGGCCTGGCGGTTCGGAATCGGGGCGGTTCTGTCGTGGGCCTGGGTCCTGGTGCGGGCCCGCGGCATCGGCAGCCTGCGGAGCTGGTCGCGCCGGCGAGTCGTCATCACGCTCGCGCTCGGATTGCTCTACGTCGGCAACTCGGGAACGTATTTTGCCGGCCTCGAGACCGTCCCGGCATCGCTCGCGGCACTCATCGTCTACATCTACCCGGCCATCGTCGCCGTCCTCGCGTTGCGCTTCGGACGAAGACTCGAGGGTCGTCGTGCGTGGGCGGCCCTCGGGCTGGCGCTCGCCGGCGTGACGCTGACCGTCGGCGCGATCGACCAGCGCACCGCGCCGCCCCTGGCCGGCCTGGCCCTGATCGCCGCGTCACCGGTCATCTACGCCGTCTGGATCGTCCTCGCGGCCCGCCTCTCCGGCGAACGACGGGTGGCCGCTGCGAGCGAGGGCGCGCGCGGCGCCGACGCGGCCGTCGTGACGGCGCTCATGACCAGCGCGACCGCGGTGGCGTACTGGGCGAGTGCCCTTGCCGTGGGACGGCCGGTCCTCCCTGCCGAGATCCCGGCGGCGGCCTGGCCGGGGCTGCTCGGCGTGGGCGCCGTGTCGACCTTCGTGGCGATCCAGGCGTTCTACGCCGGCGCCCAGCGGGTCGGGGCTGCGCGGGCGGCGCTGGTCAGCACGATCGAACCCGTCTACACGATCGGGCTCGCCGCCCTGCTGTTGGGCGAGGTGCTCGGTCCCGTCCAGATGGTCGGTGGTGCGCTGATCCTCGCCGGGGTGGTCCTGTCCCAGGCGACGCCGGGGGCGATCGGGACCCGGCTCCGCGTACGCATCGCCGACGAATAACGGCCGGGCGGCCGTCCCGGGCGACCGCTCGACGGGGTTCTACGTCGGCCGGACGGCCGCCAGTGCCCGCCGGGCGGCGTCCGCGACGAACGCCCCGTCCGCGCCGATCCCGACAAACCGGAACCCCATCTCGAGGTGGCGGGCAACGACGCCCGTGTCGTAGACCAGGATGCCGGCAGCCTTGCCGTGGGACTCCGCCGCGGTCACGACCGCGCGCAGCGCGTCAAGGTACGTGTCCCCCTGGAACTGACCCGGGACACCCAGGGAGTGCGAGAGGTCCGCCGGGCCCACGAACAGGACGTCGACGCCGTCGATCGCCGCGATGGCCCTCGCGTCGCGGACGGCGCCGGGCGACTCGATCTGGACGATCCCCACGATCCGCTCATTGACGCGCCCCACGTCGCCATGGCCCACCGCGCCAAGCTCCGCGCCACGGGTCCGGAGGGCCACGCCACGGACACCCTTCGGTGGGTAGTGCAGGTAGCGGACCGAGGCCGCGACTTCGTCTGCCGACTGCGACTGCGGGATCATGATCCCGGCCGCGCCGAGGTCCAACGCGCGCCCGATCCTGAGCCGCTCCGCGGATTGCGGACGCACGATCGCGCTGGCCGGCGTCGTCTCGACGGCGTGGAGCAGCCCGAGCAGGTCGGTCTCGGTCGACGCCCCGTGCTCCAGGTCCAGCACGATCCAGTCGTAGCCGGCGCGACCACAGATCTCGGCAGACACCGCGGAATCGAGGTCCGCGAAGAGGCCGAACAGGATCTCGCCGGCCAGGATCCGCGGCCGCAGGGCGGGACGGGCGATGGAGGTCATCCGCGTATCATGCCGCGCCTGCAGACCTGGCGCCGGCAGACCTGGCGCCCGACGAGTCGGCGTCGGACCGGAAGCAGCGATTGGCGGGCCCGGCCGAACCGTATGATCGACGGATGAGCCCTTCGTCCGTCTGGCCGCTGTTCGGGCTTCGTGTGCGGACGGCAGACGGACTGGAGCTGCGCCTCCCGACGGATGAGCAGCTCGCGACCCTGATCGAGGTGGCGCGAGCCGGAATCCACCCGCCGGAGGAGATGCCGTTCGCGTTCGCCTGGACGGATCAGCCGAGTCCCGCCTTCGAACGTGAGTTCCTGCGCTACCACTGGGCCGCTCGAGCCAACTGGCGAGCGGAGGCCTGGTCGCTGAACCTGGCGGTCTTCCTCGATGGAGCCCCGATCGGGTTTCAGGACCTGGTTGCCCGCGACTTCGCCGTCCTTCGCTCGGTAGGGACCGGGTCTTGGCTGGCCGCATCGCACCAGGGCCGCGGCATCGGCAAGGCGATGCGCGGTGCGGCCCTCAGCCTGGCCTTCGACGGCCTCGGGGCGGAGGAGGCGACGACCGAGGCCTTCTTCGACAACCGCGCGTCGGCGGGGGTGAGTCGTGCCCTCGGCTATGCCGAGAACGGCATCGGTCGGCTTGGTCCGCGCGGCCTTGCCCGCCAGACGCAGCGCTTCCGGATGACCCGCACCGACTGGGCCGCGCGTCCGCGCCCGCCGGTCGAGATCATCGGCCTCGCGGCCTGCCGCGACCTGTTCGGCGGGTAGCCGCTCGGTCCCGCCATCCTCTCGCCGTGCCGCGCGGGTGATCGCGGCCGGGGCCGGGCGTCGCCGCGCCTTGGCCGGGTCGGAGTCGCCCGTCGCTCGGTCGAGGTCGCCGCGCCCCTTCGCCGGGCGTCGCCGCGCCCCTTCGCCGGGTCGGGGTCGGTGTCGCCCTTCGCCAGGTCGGTATCGCTCCCATGAATGACCTACGCACAGGCTCGCCGTCAGGTCCGGATTCGGTCACGCTTATCGAGGGCGCCATCGCTCCCATGCGTGCCACAAGGCCTGCCGTGCGATAAGCACGGGTGTCAACCACGCCTATCTCGATCGCTACGCTCGCGGCAGCGATGGAGGCGATATCGGAACCGACAAGGCGCCGGCCGGACACGTCGAAACCGGGACCCACGCACGATCCCGGACGAACGATGACACCTGGCCGATCCACGTCACCGCCACGCCCATCCCGACCGATCGTTGAACCTTTCCGGCGGTGCGACCATCTGTAGTGGGTGAAGCGCCCATCGGGGGCGCCGCCGAGAGGGTCGGCCGTGCGAATGAGGTTGGTCGAACGGGCAAGGGAGGGCGACGATGTCGCTTTCACGGATCTCGTCGACCTGGACGGTGACCGTTGCTACGCCATCGCGTATCGGATCCTTCGCGATGTCGAGCGGGCCCAGGACGCCGTCCAGCAGGCATTCCTCCTCGCCTGGCGCGAGCTTCCCCGGCTGCGCGATCCGGAGCGGTTCGACGTCTGGCTCCATCGGCTCCTCGTGAACGCCTGTTACGAGGAACTGCGCCGGTACCGGCGCTGGAGCACGCGGATCAGGAGTCTTCCGGTCGACGGGCCGGGGACGCCTGACACCACGCTCTCGGTCGAGGACCGGGACACCCTCGATCGGGCCTTCGTCCGGCTTACCCCGGAGCATCGCTCGGTCTTCGTCCTGCATCACCACGCCGGGCTGCCCCTCGCCGAGATTGCCGATGTCGTCGGCGTGCCGGTGGGGACGGTCAAGTCCCGGCTGCACTACGCGACCCGTACCCTGCGCGCGGCGATCGTCGCCGACAGCCAGGTCGACACCGTGGAGGCACGACTGGCATGAACACGCCGCGCGATCCCGACGAGATCCTGTCCGCCTGGCTGGACGAGGGGCCCGCCCGGCTCCCCGATCAGACGCGTCGGGCGATCGTCGTCGCCCTCCCATCAGTCACACAGAGATGGCGCCTCTCGTGGGTGCCGTGGAGGTTCCCCCTGATGACAAACACCATGCGGGCCGCCGCGGGGATCGCGATCGTCGCGATCGTCGGCGTCGCGGGCCTGAACTTCCTCCGCCCCGCGGTCGGTCCCGGCTCGGCGCCCTCGCAGACGCCGACGCCGACCGCCACACCCGAGCCCAGCCCGACGCAGATGGCGCAACCCTCAGCCATCGCCGCTCCCATCCCGTCGCTCACGGAAACCTTCGACTCCGCGAATGGATACTCGATCGGCATCGGCGCCAGCATGACCGTGGAGAAGACCGACGCGCCCTGGGGCCTGCCCGACGCCTTCGACGCGATCGTGTCGAGCCTGTACCTCCTCCGCGTGGGATCTGACGTCATCCCGGACGGGGTCGACGTCGACGCCTGGATCCAGACGCGCCTCACCCAAGGCACGCCTGGCAACTGTGGCGCGATTCGCGCGGAGCTCCCCGAGGTCGTCATCGACGGGCATGCCGGCAAGATCAGGGACAGCTGCGGCGAGATCGAGGCGACGGTCGTCGCCGGCGGGCGAGCCTACCTCTTCACCTTCTGGATGCCCGAGGTCCCGCTTGCGAACGGCAGAGAGATCTTCGATGCGTTCGCCGCCACGGTCCAGCTCCGTCCCGAGGATGTCCTGACGCCGTAGCCTCCGCCCTAGTCCGGGAACGCCTCCGGGCCTCGCTCCGCGAGCTCGGAGGCTTCCTGCTGCGCCGCCTCGCCAGTGGCCGGCAACCACGAGTAGGGGTAGCGATCATCGTCGAGAGCCATCGCCTCGCGGGTGATCAACAGCGGGTTGAACGTGTCGACCATGACCGCCAGCTCCTCCGTCGCCTCGCGGCCGATCGACGCCTCGGCCGTCCCCGGATGCGGTCCGTGCGGGATCCCGGCGGGATGGACGGTAAACGACGCGATGTCCACGCCGCGCCGGCTCATGAAGTTGCCGGCCACGTAGTAGATGACCTCGTCCGAGTTGATGTTCGAGTGGTTGTACGGCGCCGGGATCGCCAGCGGATGGTAGTCGAACTTGCGCGGCACGAACGAGCAGACGACGAAGTTGCGCGCCTGGAAGGTCTGGTGGACCGGCGGCGGCTGATGGACCCGTCCGGTGATCGGCTGGAAGTCGGCGATATCGAAGCGGAACGGCCACAGGTAGCCGTCCCAGCCGACGATGTCGAACGGATGGTTCGCGTAGTGGTAGGCCGTGATCCGGTCGCCGCTGCGCACGTGGACGACGAAGTCGCCGGTCTCAGTGTGCGGCTCCGCCCACTCCGGCGCATGGAGGTCGCGCTGCGAGTACGGGGCATGCTCGAGCAGCTGGCCGTAGTCGTTCCGGTAGCGCTTCGGCGGCTCGAGCTCCGACGGGCACTCCAGCCAGAGCATCCGCTGCTCCACGCCCTGATCCGGTTCGAGCCGCCACGTCGTCCCGATCGGGAGCACGAGGTAGTCGCCGGGGTGGTACCGAAGCGGCCCGAAGATCGTGTCGCAGACCCCTGACCCCTCGTGGACGTAGAGCATCTCGTCGGCGACGCCGTTGCGATAGAAGGTCCCGTCGGGCATCGATTCGGCCGGCCGAACGACGCCGAATACGACATCTCGATTGAAGAACAGCGGGATCCGGCCGGTGACGACATCGCCGCGCGGCGGGACCGCCGCGGTGTTGATCAGGCGATGGCGGTGCAGACCGTCGTCGGCCGCTTCCCAGCGAACCTCGCGCACGGCTTCAATCTGATGGGTCCGGGTCGGCGGGACGAGGTGGTAGAGGAGCGAGCTGCGGCCGGTGAATCCCTCGACCCCGAACAGCTCCTCGGCGTAGAGCGAGCCGTCGGGGGCGCGGTGCTGGGTGTGGCGCTGCTGCGGGACGCTGCCGCGGCGGGCGTAGTACATGAAACGACTGGCCTCCTCGCGTGAGGAGGCCAGTCTAGTGGCTGGGCCCTGGCACAGGATCGACGGGTCAGGGCTCGATCTGGATCGATTCGACGATCGCCCGGAGCTCGGCCTGACGCTGGGGCGACGTCCCGACATAGTCCGTGCTCTGGACCACGACGCGAATGCCATCGACATCGAGGATCCAGAGGTGCCAGCGGCTGCCGGGTCCCTGGGCATAGATCCCGGGTTCCCATGGGAAGTAGGACGCCGGACAGGCGGAGATATCGGACGGGACCTGCAGGTCGACGTACTTCCCCGCGTACCCCGCAAGCGTGATGTCGATGGGCGTCGTCACGTCAAGCTTGGGATGATCCACGAGGGCGCTGACGAAGTCGTCGACGGTCGGACCGACTGGGATGTTCGGTGGCGGCTCGTCGCCACAGGGCTCGGCATACAGCCCGCCGCCCCGCGAGAAGATCAGGCCAGCCCCGCCGGGCGCCGCCTTTCCCCCATCGGCCAGGTAGATCGAATGAACTGAGCCCCCGATCCATCCGTCGGGAACGATGAACATGAAGCGGATCGTGTCGTCCGCGGCCGTTTCGCTACATCCGGCCTGCCCAAAGCAGACCCCCATGCCACCAGGACCAAAGGGCGTTTCGCCGTATTGGCCCGCTGGCAGCAGCTGCTCCGGCCGGATGACCCCGACCGTTGGCGATGGGGTCGGTGACGGGGTCGGGGAGGGCGCTGAGCCGGGCCCACCGAATGACGATCCGCCGGGACCGAAGGCATAGATGGCGCCGCCGATCACGAGCACGCCGATGACGGCGGCCGCGGCGACGCGGGCAAGTGTGGGCATGTCTCGGAACCTCCACGGGATCCGAAGATCCCGCTCTTGTGATGTCGTTTCGATGTGGAGGAGCGCGGCTTCCACGGCGCGGTCAGGCGCCTGGGTCGGGCCGTCCTCGAGCCACGATCGAGCGGCGCGTTCGAGCGAGCGATCGTCGTTCATGCGAGGCGTCCTCCCTGGACGGCGAGCTCCGCGTCCGCCACGAGGGCGGCCCGGAGTCCACGGGTTGCGTAGTGCAGGCGCGATCGGACCGTGCCCGCGGGGATCTCGAGCATCTCGGCGATCTCCACGAGCGGCAGCCCGAGGTAGTGATGCAGGACGAACACCGCCCGCTGGTCGATCGGGAGCCGACGGAACATCCGCTCCAGTTCGTCACGGTCGGCGATGACGGCGCTCTCGTCCGGAGTCGTCGGCCCGTCGACGGGCAGGAGCCGGATGTTCGCCGTCCATTGGCGAGCCCGCCGCGATTCGTCGTAGCAGGCGTTGACGAGGATCCGGTGGATCCACGCTTCGAAGCGGTCGGTTTCGCGCAGGTGCGGGAGCCGCCGCCAGGCGAGGATGAGGGCGTTCTGCAGCGCGTCCTCGGCGAGGCCGGCATCGCGCAGGATCCGAAACGCGACGGCGTACAGCGAGTCACTGACCTGGTGCACCAGGACGGTGAACGCCGCACGATCGCCGCGACGGGCCTGCTCGACGAGGTCTCGATCCACCCCGATCTCCGATGGGCCGGACCGAGAGTGGTCCGGGTTGTCTCCTATGACGGGAGGATGGACCCGGAACGTTCAGCCGCTACGGCCGCGGGCGTCCACGGGCCATGTCCCGATCACGGTCTCACCGCGGACGGCAACAAAGGAGTCGAAGAGATCCACGACCGGGCAGACGTGGTTCGGGGCGATGGCGACGATCTCGCCGAGATGTGGCGCCGGGGTTCCGGACGGAATCCGGACGATGCCGTGGTAGTCATTCACCCGTTCGATGACGGCATTCGGATAGGCGCGCACGAGTCCATGACCCTCTAGGTACGGCGCCCGATCCTTGGTCAGCGTCTTGGCGCCCGCATCGATGACGACGTGGCCGGGGACCGCCATGCTGACGACGGTCGCGGCGACGTGAAGGGCCACGTCATCGAGTCGGATCGAGCCAAGCACGGCCTGCTGACGATCGCCGAACACGTAGGTCCCGGCGCGAATCTCCGTGACCAGATCGGCAGCGGCCTCAATCATCGTCGGCGTCGACCCGGCGCTGACGACTTCACAGGCGAAACCCGCCGCGCGAAGGGCGATCGCAGCTTCGCTGAGCGCCCGCACCTCGTCCGCGGCCGCGTCCGCGTGCGCTTCCGGTCTCGCGTACGAGTGGCCGCCATGCGTGAACACCCCAACGACATCCAGCTCCATCGAACGAGCGGCCTCGGCGACGCGCACGGCCGATTCGGTCGAACCGACGCCGGTCCGATGCCCGCCGGAGTCCACTTCGACGAGGACCCGAAGTGGGCGCTCGAAACCCTCGACGGCGGCCGCCAGGCGCTCCGCTCCCGCCACCGAGTCGATCCCGACGGCGATCGACGTTTGCTCGTGAAGAGCGCGCAGTCGCGCGGCCTTCGGGCCGACCGCCCAGACCGTGTACGCGAGGAAGATGTCCTCGATCCCGGCGGCGGCGAAGACTTCAGCCTCGCCGAGCGTCCCCACGGTGATCCCGCGCGCCCCGGCGTCCAGCTGCCCACGGGCGATCGCCACGCTCTTGTGCGTCTTGGCGTGCGGACGAAGCGCGACACCCAGGGGTGTGAGTTGCTCGACGAGACGGCGCGTGTTCGCCTCGGCGATGTCGAGGTCGACGACAAGAGCCGGCGTGTCAATCCCGGGCGGAAGGAACGGATCGAACCGATCGAAGCCGGTCACCCCGGCCGTTCCACGACGGGCGACGTCAACGATCCCAGCCGATCGATCGACAACGTGACCGTGTCCCCCGGTTGGAGCCAGCGGCCCAGCGTCTCGTCCTTCACCTCGAGGAGACAGCCGCCACCGACCGTCCCCGACCCCAGGATCTCGCCGGGTCGCACCCGGACATCCGCGGACGCCCGCGCGAGCATCTGGCCGAACGAGAACTGCGCCGACGCCCAGGTGCCACGCGACACCTCGGTCACGGTTCCGTCGGCGGCGTGGACGGTCGCGGTGGCCGTCAAATCCGGGCCCGCCGCCCCGGCCGCGCGGGCATCCACGAGCTCATCGGGCGTCACGAGCCACGGGCCGATCGACGTCGCGAAGTCCTTGCCCTTCGCGGGGCCGAGCCGGACCACGGTCTCGGCGCGCTGGAGGTCCCGCGCGGACCAGTCGTTCATCACGAAGTAGCCGCCGATGGCCTCCTCGGCCCGCTCGGCCGGGAGGTCGACCGCCGGAGTATCCACGAGCGCCCCGATCTCGAGTTCGAAGTCGAGCTCCACGGAGCCCCTCGGCGCCCACACGGGGTCTCCCGGACCGCGGATCTCCGAGGTGTTCGAGAAGTAAAAGATCGGCAGCTCGTACCACGCGTCCGGGACGGTCTGCCCGCGGCGCTCCCACATCGTCCGAACGTGGCGCTCGAATGCATAGAAGTCGCGGAACCCCGGCGGCCTCAGGATCGGCGGCCCAAACCGAACGTCGGAGGTCGTGAGGACGGCCTCATCGTCTTCGCCGCGCGCCGCAAAGCCATCCATGAGATCGCCGAGCGCCTCGACCCGCAGCCCGCGCGCCAGGTGGTCGTCGAGGGTGGTCAGGGGCTGTCGAAACAGCGTCCGATCGTGGGCCAGGTTGGGATCGGCGGCGGCAAGGCGGCGCCGCGCAACTTCGAGATCCAGCCAGTCGTTCGGCCCTGGAAGCCGGGCGGCCGAACCGCCAAGGGCCGCGGCCAGCCGCCACGGAGTACCGGCCGGGGCGTTGCGCTCGCGGACGTGGGCGATCCTCACGACGCGAGTCTAGCCGCGTCGAATGCCCCGCTCCCTGGATCGCTGACTGCTTGCCATCACCCCGTCGCGGTGCGACCATCCGGCTGGCCCTGCGTTCCAAACCCCAGGAAGGGACCCACGACGTGCGTCTCCAGCGGCGACGCTTCAGCGAACCGAGCGATGTCCGGACGTTTCCGCACGGACGGGTCGATGTCGTCGAACTCGAGGACACCGTCGTCGGGCGGATGACCTACGAGCCGGGCTGGCGCTGGTCCGTCGACGTCAAGCCGTTGGCGGGGACGGATCTCTGCCAGTATCACCACCTCGGCGTGACAACCTCCGGTCGCCTGCACGTCCTGATGCCGGACGGAACCGAGATGGAGATCGGTCCCGGCGAAGTCTTCGAGATCCCGCCGGACCACGACGCCTGGGTCGTCGGCGACGAACCATGGGTCTCGGTCGACTTCGAGGCCATGCGGACGTACGGGCGGGCGAAGGACGCCCAGACCGAGCGGGTCCTGGCGTCGATCGTGCTCACCGACATCGTCGACTCTACCCGTCGAGCGGCGGAACTCGGCGCGACGGCGTGGCGCGATCTCGTCGGCGAACACAATCGGAAGGCGTCGGTCGCGATCGATCGCCATCGCGGCAGACTCGTCAAGACGACCGGCGATGGGGTCCTCGCCCAGTTCGACAGCGCGGAGCGGGCAGTCCGGGGTGCTGCCGCCATCCGGGACGCGATCCGTGGGCTCGGCCTGGAGGTCCGGGCCGGCGTCCACACCGGTGAAGTGGAGGTGACTGCGGACGACATCCGCGGCATCGCCGTTCACGCCGCATCGCGGATCGCATCGGTCGCCGGCCCGGGGCAGGTCCTCGTCTCGCCCACGGTACACGAGCTCGTCGAGGGTTCAGGCCTCATCTTCGAGGACGCCGGCATCCACGAACTGAAAGGGTTGTCGGGCGCCCGCCAACTGTTCCGGCTGGTTCAGACCGGCTGACCCGCCTCACCAGGGTCGCGCGAGGGTCGCGCGACCCTGCCGGTTCAGGCCGTCAGGCGGCGGAATGCCCAGAGCGTGATCGAGTGGAGCACGAGCCCGAGCGCAGCGATGGCGACAAGCGCCCGGCCGATCGCTCCCCAGTCGAAGCCCACCGTCATCAGCGCCCGCATCGCCTCGATCACGAACGTGATGGGGTTCCAGTCATTGACCACGCGCAGCCAGTCCGGCATCAGCGCAACCGGCACGAATGCCGTGGACATGAACGCAATCGGGAAGAACAGGATCGACAGCGTCCCGGTCGCCTGTTCGTTCTTCGTCAGCAGCGCCGGCACGAACGAAGTCCCCGCCCAGGCCACCCCGAAGGCCCCGGACAGGAGAAGGATCCCGATCGCCCCGGGGATCCCGGTCTCGATCCGCGCCCCGAGAAGGAGGCTGAGGACCAGGATGGCCCCGGCCATGATCATGCACTCAATAAACAGGGGGACGAGCTCCCCGGCGAGGATCGCGTAGCGGCCCACCGGCGTGGCCCGCAGCTTGTCGAGCATCCCGTTGCGGTAGTCGTACAGCAGGTTGCTGCCCGACCACGACACCGCGAAGAACACGGTGAACGTGATCTGGCCGGGCGCGAGGTAGGCGAGATAGCTGCCATCGCCCCCGCCGCTGGCCCCGAAGCCGGGCAGCTGGACGATGTCCTTGAACAGCTGGCTGAACACGAACAGCTGGATCAGCGGGTAGAGCACGATGCTGAAGGGGTTTGCCGGCACCCGGTAGAAGCGGCGCCACGCTCGGAGCCCCAGGTACCAGGTCTCGGCCGCGAAGGTCGTCATCGGTGGCGCGCGCCGATTACGCTGACACTCCTCACCAGCCCATGGAGATGACCTGGTCCGCTTCTTCGGCGCGGATCCGTCGGCCGGTGTGCTTGAGGAATACGTCGTCGAGCGTGGGACCGGCCATCGACATGCCGTAGACACGGACCCCATCGACATCGATGCGACGTAGGATCTCTGGCGCAACCTCATCCGCGCCCCGGACGGCGAGCCGGATCCCGTCCGAGATGTGTTCGACCTCCGTGATCGCCGCGAGCCCGTGGAGCCGCTGGCTGACGGCGGACTGCGCCCCCGCGAGCGCGTCGGCGTCCACGTCACCGGCCGGGCCCGGCGGGACGAGGCGCAGGGTGACGGAGTCGGCACCGATCGAGCGCTTGAGCTCGGCCGGCGAGCCCTCGGCCACGATCTTCCCGTGATCGATGATCGCAAGCCGCTCGCAGAGCCGGTCCGCCTCCTCCATGTAATGCGTCGTAAGCACCATCGTGGTGCCGGCCCGGTTGATGCGAATCAATTCGTCCCACAGCGCCAGCCGGCTCTGCGGATCGAGGCCCTCCGTGGGCTCGTCGAGGAACAGCACCTCGGGGCGATGGACCAGCGCGCTGGCCAGGTCGAGGCGACGGCGCATGCCCCCGGAGTACGTGCCGGCCAGCTTCCGCGCCGCCTCTGTGAGGCCCATCAGCTCCAGGAGCTCCTCGACCCGCGGACGCAGCTCTGCACCGGACATGCCGTGGAGCCGCCCGATCAGCGCGAGGTTCTCGCGCCCGGTGGCCATCTGGTCGATCGTGACGGTCTGGGTCGCGAAGCCGATGCGCCGCCGGACGGCCGCGGCATTTGCCACGACGTCCAGGCCGGCCACGCGAGCCCGGCCGCCCGTGGGGCGCAGGAGGGTCGCGAGGATCCGGATCGTCGTGGTCTTCCCGGCCCCGTTCGGCCCGAGAAATCCAAGGAACTCGCCGTGCGCAACGCGGAACGAGATCCCATCTACGGCGCGCGTTCCGCCGGGATAGACCTTGACCAGGTCCTCCACCTCAACGGTGGCCGGTACGCTGGATCCAGGCGCTCCTGTCATGCGGATCGTCGTGCTCCCCTGCGCATCAGAACGGCTTCGCCTCCATCAGCCAGACAAGGATGACGAGGCCGGCAAAGCCCACGGCAGCGGCGAGTTCGGGTCGAAGACCGGCGCGGAGGGTGGCGATCTCCGCATCGGTCAGCGGCTCGGGCACGATGCCCTTCTTCTTGTCGTCACGATTCGGCTGGCCGATGGCGCGTCGAATGGCCGTCAACGGGTAGGTGAATGCCGATACGACGTGAACCAGCACGACCCACGGATAGATCTCCACGGTACCCCTCCGTCATCCCTCGAACGGCCTGCGCGCGGAGGCTACTCCACCGAGGGATGCGCTGCGACCTCCGAATCTGACCCGGCTCTCGCCGCGTGAAAGCCGCGTGAAAAGTGAACGCCGGACGCGCCGAACCAATCATCATCATCGGAAGGCGCCCCCGACGGGCGTCGTGAGGGATGACGCAGTGTGGACCGAGACCTCGTGGCGGCGGCCCAGCGTGGCGATCGGGAGGCATTTGTCGACCTGATCCGCGCACGCGGCGACCGGCTGTTCGCGCTGGCCCAACGGATCCTGCGCGATGTCGACCGAGCCGAGGATGCCCTGCAGGACGCGCTGGTGATCGCCTGGCGTGACGTGCGGGGACTCCGCGATCCGGATCGGTTCGACGCGTGGCTCCATCGTAATGTCGTCCGAGTCTGCATCAACGAGGCGACGCGCGAGCGTCGTCGCGTGACCAACCTGCGGGTCCTGCCGGTCGACGGGCCGGCCGCGCCCGATGAGCTGCTCGGCATCGCCGATCGAGACCAACTCGAGCGTGGATTCCGGCGGCTTCCGCCCGAACAGCGGGCGATCCTCGTGCTTGACCACTACGCGGGCTACGCCCCCTCCGCCGAATCCAAAGGCGCTCCTGAGATTCATGATATCATGAGCGGTGATATGAGCGACTTCGTCCCGTTCCAGGTCCAGTTGACGCGCGCTCAACATCGGCGCCTCAAGGCGCTCGCCGCCGCGCGCGGCGATTCGATGGGCTCGATGGTGCGTGAGAGCGTGACCGACTACCTGGCGAGCATCCCGGCGGAAGAGGACCCGGCGTTCGGCGTCATCGGCCTTATCGACGACTCGCTACCAGAGCCGCATGGCGACCCGGCCGTGCACCATGACGCCTATCTCGCCATGACGCTCGAACAGGAGTTCGACACCAAGGACCTTCCCGCCGTCCCGCGACGAGCACGGCCACGGCCTTGATCTCGGTCTTCCTCGATACGAGCGCGATCTTCGCCGCCGCGCGACCGCAGTCGGATCGGCACGCGGAGGCAGCCGCGGAGTACCGCCGGCTCCTGCGCGACACGATTCGGTTGGTGACCACGGACCTTGTCATCGTCGAGTTGCACGCGCTGGCCCTCAGCCGGTCGCATGCGGCCGCAGCCCTTGATCTCGCTGATCGCCTGATGCAGTCCGGGCGGATCGAGATCCAGGCCACCGGCCTCGACCGGCTCGCCGAGGCGCTCGACTTGCTTCGCCGTCGACCTGGCCGGACCTATTCGCTCGCCGACGCGGCTTCATTCGTCGTGATGCGTGAACTCGAGATCGAGCAGGCGTTCACCCTCGACGATGATTTTGCCGCCGAAGGGTTTCAGGTCGTGCCGGCGATCTGACCCGCCTGTCAGCGTCACGGTCCGGAATCAGAGGTTCCCGCGCTTCTCCTGCTCCAACAACGGCATGTCAGACCGCGGTCGGAACCGCGGTCGGCCCCGCCGGAAGCGAGGTGGTCCGGCCGGCGGGGGTCGCGGCGAGCGCTAACGCCGCGCCGGCGAGAGCCGCCGCGTTACCGCGCGCCTCCGAAGTGCGGGCAATCTCGAGGATCCGCTGGGCGACGGCATGCAGGTTGGGCGACATTGGCGAAAATTCCAACGCTGAGGACGCACCATCCACCGATACAGGTGGACGGCGTCCCCGACGGGCGCCACCCCGGGAGAGTCGGTGGATCGCGATCTCGTCGTAGCGGCTCAGCGAGGCGATCAGGCGGCGTTCGTCGACCTGGTTCGTTTTCGCGGTGGCCGCTTCTTCGCGATCGCCCATCGGATCCTGCGTGACGTCGATCGGGCCGAGGATGCCCTGCAGGAAGCGCTGGTGATCGCCTGGCGTGACCTGCCGAGCCTCCGCGATCCGGACCGGTTCGACGCCTGGGTCCACCGGCTCCTCACCAACGTCTGCATCGCCGAAGCCGGTCGGGAGCGCAAGCGGATCAGCAACCTGTACGTGCTCCCCGTCGACGATCCGGCCGCGCCGGACGAGTTCCTGGGAATCGCGGATCGAGATCAGCTCGATCGCGGCTTCCAGCGACTCAAGCCGGACGAGCGGGCGATCCTGGTGCTCCGCCACTTCGTTGGCTACGAGCCGACCGAGATCGCCGAGTTGCTCGGAATCTCCGCGGGGACGATCCGTTCCCGCCTCCACCATGCCCATCGAGCCATGCGTGCCGCACTCGAAGCTGACGCGCGTGCCGCGGTCGTCGGAGGTACCTCGCGATGAACCACCGCTCCGACATCGACCGCGTCATGCAGGTCTGGATGGCCGACGGCCCGACCGCGATCCCCGATCGCGTCGTCGACGTCATCGCCGCCCGGATCGGCGTCCAGCGCCAGCGCCGCGCGTGGCCCTTCCCAAGGAGGACCATCATGACCCGGTTCAAGCTCGCGGCCGGACTCGCGGCCGCCATCGTCGTCGCCGTCGTCGCGTGGCAGCTGCTCCCCGGCATGGGCGGCGTCGGCGGCCAGCCCACCCCGATCCCCTCGCCGACGGCGATCCCGACCAGCACGCCCGCCGCCACCGGCCCCGTTGCCCTCCCGAACGGCATATTGTCGGCCGGTAGCTATCGCGTGCAGCCGGTCAGCGACCCGGCCACGTTGTCAGTCACGATGGACGTGCCGGCGGGGTGGGTAGGTTATCCAGCGAACGTGGCCTTGGCCAGCCCTGGATCGAGCAACGAGGGAATCGTGATTGGATTCTTGAAGGCCGACGGGCTGTTCAGCGACCCATGTCAGTGGGACATGGACGGCACGGGGGCGTACGACCAGCCGGGCGATGTCGAGATCGGTCCAACGGTCGACGACCTCGTCGCCGCCCTGCAGGCAAATTCGTCGTACACCTCGTCGACTCCCAGTTCCGTCACCTTCGGCGAGTTCCAGGGCTCCGAGCTGGAGCTCCAGCTTCCGGGGGACGACGTCCTTTCGACGTGCGACAGGGAGCCAGGGGGAGAACCAAAGGGCCTTTTCTACGTGTTCTCGGGTAAAGAAGCAGGCTGGTACGCGCAGGGCCCCGACAACCGGTTTCGCTTGACCATCGTGGACGTCGATGGGACCCGGCTGATCGTCATGATCAACTACTTCGAGGCATCACCCCAGGCTGACCTCGAGGCGGCACGGGCAATCGTCGAATCGTTCGAGTTCACGCCGTGAACGGGGACGGCCTGCCCGAGATGCCCTGCTGACGATCTGCGCCACGCCGCGGGCTCGTTGACCACTGGGCGACGTCGGCCGCCCACGGACCGTCACACATGGGAATCAGGCTGGCTGATCCCTGTTGCCCCGACATCCCCTACCGATCCAACCCTCAACGAAACAAGGAGACGACATGCTTCGCACTACCTTTGGACGGGCCCTGGCACTTGGCCTCATCGGCGCGATGGTCTCGATCGGGATCGCCGCCGCGACGCCCGGCTCGGGCGCGGTCGGAACGATCCTCTCGGTCGGGACCCTCCCGGCCGGGGTCAAGATCCACACCGAGGACCTGAAGCTCAAGACTCGCGACGACGTCCAGGTCGTCACCCAGACCATCACGATCGCCCCCGGCGGGCACACCGGCTGGCACAGCCACCCGGGACCGGTGTTCGTGACCATCGCTTCCGGGACGATGACGTTCTACGACGCCGACGACCCGAGCTGCTCCCCCGGGACCTATGCGACCGGCGCCACGTTCGTCGACCGCGGCGGAGGCCACGTCCACATTGCCCGCAATGAAGGCAGCGTGGCCATGGTGCTCTACGCCACCTACCTCGTTCCTGTCGGCGCTCCGATCCGAACGGACGCCCCAAACCCTGGCACCTGCCCATTCTGAGCAGTTCAGCCGTCATGAGCTCCGAGCGTGGCCAGCCCGCGCTCGGAGCCTTGCGATTCCCCGTCCCTTGCGATGACCCCCCGCCGGACCGCGGCACAGACTCAGAGGTTCCCGCGCTTGTCCTGCTCGCGTTCGATCGCCTCGAAGAGCGCCTTGAAGTTGCCGACGCCGAAGCCCCGCGAGCCGTGGCGCTCGATGATCTCGAAGAAGAACGTGGGGCGGTCCTGGATCGGGCGGGTGAAGATCTGGAGGAGGTAGCCCTCCTCGTCGCGATCGGCCTCGATGCCCAGCTCCTCGAGCGTGTCGATCGGCACGCCGACGTCGCCGACGCGGTCGGCCAGCGTCGCGTAGTACTCGTGTGGCAAACCCAGGAACTCGACGCCGTTCTCGCGGAGCTGGCGCACCGTCGCGACGATGTCCTCGGTGCGCAGGGCGATGTGCTGGCAACCGGGCGCGTGATACCAGTCCAGGTACTCCTGGATCTGGCTCTTCTTCCTGCCGGTCGCCGGCTCGTTGATCGGGAACTTGATGCGGCCGTTCCCGTTCGTCATCACCTTCGACATGAGCGCCGAGTAATCGGTGTGGATGACCTTGTCGTCGTAATGGATGAGCTGGCTGAAGCCGAAGACGTCGCGGTAGAAGTCGACGAACGTGTCCATCTCGCCGAGCTCGACGTTGCCGACGCAGTGGTCCACCTCGAGCAGGCTCAGCCCCTGGGCCGCTCGGGCCGGGTTCTTCACCTTTCGATAGCCCGGGGCGAAGGCGCCGTGATAGTCCGAGCGATCGACGAACGAATGGAGCGTCTCGCCGTACGTTCGAACGGACGATCGTCGGAGCGTGCCGTCCTCCCCGCCGTCGAATTCGCGGGGCGCCAGGGCCGAGACCGCGCCGCGCGTCGTCGTCTCGCGCCACGCGGACTCGACGTCGTCGACGAGAAACGCGATGTTGTGCACGCCGTCGCCGTGTGCGCGGACGTGCTCGGCGATCTCGCCGTCGGGCGTCAGCGGTGCGCTGAACACGAAGGTGATGTCGTTCTGGCGCATGACGTACGACGCCCGATCGCGCACCTTCGTCTCCAGGCCGGAGAAGGCGACCGGGGTGAAGCCCCACAGGGCGCGGTAGTAGGCCGACGCCTGGCGGGCGTTGCCCACCCAGAACTCGACGTGGTCGATGCCCTTGAGCGGCAGGAAGTCCTGGGCTTCGGCGTAGGCGTTCGCGTTGATCCGGGCGCCGGCCTGGTTGGCGGCAGCGCGGGAGATGGTCTCGGTCACGACATCGGCTCCTGTGCTGCGAGAGGGCCGTGGTTGCAGGAGCCCCATCGTAGTCCCATCGGTCAGCCGACCGGCGTGCCACACTTGATGCGTGCTGGTCTTGGCGGTCGAAGGAGAACGGACCATGGCGACACTGGGCGAGATCGGGACGCGGATCCGCGACGGCGCCGCCGCGCTTGCGGCCCTGCAGCCGAAGATCGACGCGGGCAGACCGTGGCCGCTCTCCGAGCACTTCGGGGTCGAGCCGGAGGCGTCGTGGGGTCCCCATGAAACGATGGCCCACGTCGCCGAGATGATTCCCTACTGGCTCGGCCAGATCGAGATCATCCTCGACGCGGAGGGCGCCCCGCCGTTCGGCCGGATGCAGAGCGACGTCGTACGGATCGGGTTGATCGAGCGCGACCGCATCCTCCCTCCACGGGAGCTGGTGGCGAGGATCTCGGCCGACGCCGAGCGAGCCGCCAGGCGCCTTGCCGAGCTGTCCGCCGCCGATGGTGAGCGCGTTGGGATCCATCCCCGTTCGGGCGAGACGACCGTCGCCGGGATCGCCGAGCGCTTCATCGCCGGACATCTCGATGAACACGTGCGCCAGCTCGAGGAGATCCTGGCGGCAGCGCCCGCCCGATGATCTTCGCGGCCGCCATCCCGGTCGGGATCGTCGCGGGGCTCCTGTTCGGTGGGCGGCTCGAGGGGCTCTCAGCCCTTCGGTTCCGATGGGCGCCGCTCGCGGTCGGCGGCCTCCTGGCCCAGGTCGTCCTTTTCTCCGAGCTCGCGGCTGGTCTCAACGCCGGGATGGTTGCCCTGCTGTACGTGGCCACCACCGCCGCCGTGTTCGTCGCGCTCCTCCGCAACGTGCGGCTGACCGGCCTGCCGATTGTCGCCTTTGGGGCGCTGTCCAACCTGGCCGCGATCATCGGGAACGGCGGAATCATGCCGGCCGATGCGGCGGCACTCGCGGCGGCCGGCCTCGAACCCGGCACGGGACCCACGAACAGCGCCGTTCTCGCCGACCCGGTCCTTCAGCCGCTGACCGATGTCTTCGCGATCCCGGCCACGGTCCCGCTGGCCAACGTGTTCAGCATCGGCGACGTGCTGATCGCCACTGGCCTGATCCTGGCCATCGTCGCGGCGATGCGCGCGGACCGATCGATCGAATCGGATCCGGGCTAGTTGCTCGGGGAACCGCGTCGTTCGCCCAGCACGCTGCGCAGAACGAAGGCCACGTTGGCCGGCCGCTCGGCGAGGCGGCGCATGAAGTACGGGTACCACTGGTCGCCGAACGGAACGTAGACGCGGACCGCGTAGCCGGCCTTCACGAGGCGGGCCTGGAGGTCGCGCCGGACGCCGTACAGCATCTGGAGCTCGAACCGCTCCGGGCTGATGTCATTGTCACGGGCGAACCGGATCGCCTTCTGGATGAGCACATCGTCGTGGGTCGCCAGGGCCGGACTCGTGCCGTCGCTGAGGAGACGCTCCATGAGACGCCCGTAGCTGGCGTCGATGTCGGCGCGCCCCTGGAACGCGATGTCCGGCGGCTCGCGGTAGGCGCCCTTGCACAGCCGCAGCCGGGCGCCCTCGGCGATCAGCGCCTCGAGGTCGGCTTCGCTGCGGCGGAGGGCGGCCTGGATCACCACGCCGGAGTCCCCCCTGCCCGCATTGATCGATCGAAGCTCCCGCCACAGGCTCAGCGTGCGATCGGTGGTCGCGGATCCCTCCATGTCGATCCGGACGAAGGCACCAAGGACCCCGGCTCGCTCGAGAATCCGTGCCACGTTGTCACGACACAGGGACTCGTCCACGTCGAGGCCCATCTGGCTGAGCTTCAGGCTGACGTTGAGGTCCGCGCCCATCGCGGCGAGGGAATCCAGGATCGTGACGTAGGCGTCCGAAGCGGCCCGGGCGGCATCTGCAGTCGATACCGATTCGCCGAGGACGTCCACGGTCGTGCGCAGGCCGGCCTCCCGTAACCGCTCGAGCGCGGGACGCGCCTGGTCGAATGTTTCGCCGGCCACGAACCTCGCGACCATCGCACGGCCGAGCGGAACCCGTGTGGCCAGCGTTCCAAGCGAGCGGCGGCGCGAGAGGGCCAGCAGCCCCGCCCGCAGCCCTCGCTCGGGCAGCGATCTCAGGCGCCCGCCGAGCCCGACCGTCCTCGGCACCGCCATGGTCAGCCAGACGAACCCGATCGGTCCCCGATCTCGTCGAGCACGTGGCGCCGGAGGAAGGCGAGGATCCGCCTGGATGCGTCACGCCGGTTCTCGCGCTGTTCCCAGCCGTGCGCCTCCTCGTCGTACCAGTGGACCTCGTGATGCTTCCCCTCGATCGTGAGCGCCTCGACCATCTTCTCCGTCATGAGCGGGACGACCCGCCGGTCCTTGCGGCCGTGCAGGAGGAGCAGCGGAGCCTCGATCCGTTCGGTCCGGAAGACCGGCGACCCGCGCCGATACACGTCGGCCCTGGCGGGATCGTCCGGTGACCCCATTTGCCGCTCGAGGTCCAGCCGGCCGGGTCGATCGCCGTGCCGGAAGCTCTCGGCGATGTCGGAGTCGCCGTACAGGTCCACGCCGGCGCGCCAGAGCGACGGCTCCTCGACCAGCGCGCAGAGCACGAGGTAGCCCCCGTACGAACCGCCCCAGATCGCGAGCCGGCCGTCGCACCAGGGCTGGGCGGCAGCCCAGCGTGCCGCGTCGATCGCGTCGTGGACGTCGGCGTTGCCCCACTCGCCACGATTCGCAAGGCGAAACTCGCGGCCATAGCCGGTGGAGCCGCGGAAGTCGACATCGACCACGGCGAACCCGCCGTCGACGAGCACGTGCTTGAACGGGAACCAGCCGCGGAACGACTGCCAGGTCGGCCCGCCATGGACGTAGATCACGGCCGGCACCTTGGTCCCGCCACGTTTGCCGGTCGCGGCGACGGGACGCCAGACGGTGCCCTCGAGGCGCGTGCCGTCTCGGCCGTTCAGCCCGAAACGCGCCGCCGCGGGAGACCGCCTCTGCGACACCGCGGCCGAGAGCGCGCCGGGGAGCGAATTCGTGACCTGGCGGGCTCGAGCACCCTCGGGTGCCACGCCGGGAACGGGCAGGAGCCACAGGTCCTGCGGCCGCCGGTCGCTTTCCCCGACCGCGACGACCCAGGCACCACTCGGCATCCACCCGACCGAGCGCCAGACGCCGTCCCACGGATCGATCCGGACACCTGCGCCCGAAGCCGCGACGACGGCAGGTCGCGGCATCTTGGGTGGCCGACCCCGCGGACGCCTGACCGGCGAGGCAGCAGCCAGGGGCGCGACCACGAGGTCCGCCAGCCCGTCGTGAACCTCGGTGTGGACGAAGCGACCCGCGTCCGGCGATGGCAATGGCATCCAGCCGACCCCGCCGGTCGGCTCGCCGTGCTCGCGTGCGCCGGCGGTGAGAACCGTGAGCTCCCGGCCATCGGGGGAGCGCCGGACGACCTGGAACCAGCCGTCTGTGTCGGTGACGAAAAGGAGCCCACCGTCCGACGCCCAGCGCGGACCGACCGACCAGGAACCCTGGCTGGAGATCGTCTCGGTGGTTCCGGTGGTCGTATCGACGAGCACGACCAGCCCGGTCGCCGCCTCCGGGCCGTGAATGACAGCCGCCGCGATCCGGGAGCCGTCGGGCGACCACTCGAACCCGTCGATGTCGGTGCCGGCCGCCGTCATGGGCCGCACCTCGGGCGGACGCGGCTCCTTCGCCGGCCGGCCGCGTCGTGGCACCGGCGCATCGACGATCCAGATCTGCGACCAGCCGCGGCGGCGCGACAGGAACGCGAGCCGGTGGCCATCCGGCGCCCAGCGCGGATGCGAGACACCCGCGGGGTGGCCGTCGACGTGGGTGAGTCGCTCGCCGCTCCGCTCGATGACCCAGAGGTCGTCGCCTCGTACGAACGCGAGGCGACGCCCGTCCGGCGACCACTGGGGATCCGAGACGTGCTTCTCGGAGGCGGTGAGCTGGGTCGGTGGGCCGCCGGTGAGCGCGAGGGTGAACAGCTGGCGCGCGCCGGCGCCTTCCGCGACATAGGCGACGACGCGGTCTCGAGGGTGGAGGCGGAACTCGCGCGGTGGCTCGACGGCGGTGATCGCCTCGACCGTCAGGCCGGATCGACGCTGGTCGATCAACCGACGGCCTCCGGCCCTTCATCCGCGCCGGCGCGCGCCCCGAGGCTCGCCGCGAACGGCCCGATCCAGGCCAGATGCTTGCGGGCGTGGCCGTGGAGGCAGTCGTAGGCCCAGTCCCAGGCCTCCGGCGTGCGGATCTCGGTCTGCGAGAGCGTTGCCGCCGCGGCCCTCATCCGTTCGCGCGCCACGCGGTAACGCAGCAGGACCTCGTCGCGGGAGGATGCTGCGGACCGGCTGACCATTCGCTCGTTCCAGGCGTCGATCCCCTCGTCGGGATCGCCCGGCCAGGCGCCGGTCTCGCGCGCCAGTGCAACGACCCGGGCTCCTTCCTCGAACCAGTCGGCAAGGTGGGCGACGTGGTCGCGGACCGTCCATCCGGGCGTGACCTCGCGGGCCACCCAGGCCGGCTCCGGGATCGCGGCCAGGACCTCGTCGAGCTGCGTGAACAGGGCAACATCTTCGGCCCGGAACATGGCGGCATCGATCGCCTCGTCTCCGCTGCCGAGGCGCGGGTCCGAACCGAATGGATCGCCGTCGGCCTGGCGTTCACGGAGTCGATCGGCCCACGGTTCGATCAGGCCGAGGTGGTCGAGGGTGTGCCCGTGCAGCACCATGTGGATCCAGCCCCACGCCTCGTCGCCGCGGATCGTGGACATCGGCAACGGTCGGACCTTGGCCACGAGGCGGTCGTGACCATCGGTCAGCCTCCGTACGATCTCCACCGGCGGAAGGTCGGCCCACTGGGCCCGCCGATCTTCGTTGAATCGATCGAAGTCACCCCCCTCGAAGTCGGCGTCGGCCGGCCACGGTCCCCCGGCGGCTGCGCGCGCCACGTAGTCGATCGCGATCTCTTCCCAGTCGGCCACGTGCGCGACGTGGTCGAGGAGCGACCAATCGGGGCCGCCCGCGTCCGACGGCGCGGCGCCCGGCAACCGCCAGGCCCGATCATCGAGGCCCGCCCACGATTCGCCGAAGCGACGCCACAGGGCGGCCTCATCCGCCCAGAAGTCGCGATCGATCGCGCGGAAGTCGATCGCCCGCAGGTCGGCCAGCGGGGCCGTGCCGAGGTCGTTCAGGGTCGACAGGGTCACCTGCCTCGAACCTCGCCGGGTGTCCTAGCCGGCCCGATCGGGCGGCGTGGACGGCGAGACACTCGCCTCGAGCGAATCGCCGAGCTCGACCGTGCGTCGGAACGCTGCCCAGACCGCCTCGGACAGCACGGTTCGGAGCCGCCCGGATTCGAGTTCGTGCAGCGCGGCCGCACTCGTTCCGCCCGGAGACGTGACCATGTTGCGAAGTTCCGCCGGGTGCATCCCGGATTGCTTCGCGAACAACGTGCTGCCCTCGAGGGTCTCGATCACGAGGTCGTGCGCGACGTGCCGCGGGAAGCCGAGATGGACGGCGGCATCGATGAGCGCCTCCATCACGAGGAACACGTAGGTGGGACCCGTTCCAGACACGGCAGTCGCCATCGCCACGAACTTCTCGTCGTCGACCTCAAGCTGGGCGCCAAGGGCGCCAAGCAGTGCGCCAGCCTGGGCGCGTTGTTCCTCGGTGGTCTCGGGAGTGGCGTACCAGACCGTCATCCCCTTGCCGAGGCGGGCCGGCGTGTTCGGCATGCTCCGCACCACCTGATCGTGACCGAGAATCCCCGTCAGGGCCTTCGTCGTCGCGCCCGCGAGCACGCTCAGGACGAGCTGGCCGCGGCGCAGGTGCGGCCCGATCTCGCGCCCGACGCGGCCCAGCATCTGCGGCTTGATCGCGAGCAGGACGACGTCCGCGTCCGTGACGGCTTCGACGTTGCTGGCGGCGACCCGGATCCCGTGCTGCTCCACGAGCTGCGCGCGACGCTCCGGGCGCGGATGACTGGCGATCACCTGTCCCGGTTCGACCAGCCGGCCGCGAAGCAATCCGGCGATCATGGCCTCGGCCATGACCCCGGAGCCCACGGTCGCGATGGTTCGCCGTTCGAGCGGGGACATGGCCGCGAGTATAGCCGCGGCCGCCCCACCGGCCGCGGGGCTCGTACGGTCAGGCGGTCGCCTGACCGAGCAGGAAGAATCGTCCGGTCGTGGTCACCTTTGCGGCCTGGAATCCAGTTCGCCCCAGTGCCGCGCGGGCCTCGTCGGGCGTGTAGAGCACCTTGACGATCTCGAACTCACGACCGTCGTCAAGGCGCCGCATCGCGCGATCGTCCACGGGCGGAGCATGGTTCGCAGCCCCGGACTGCGGATCGCGCAGGGAGTCGATGAAGGCGAACGTCCCGCCGGGCCGAAGCCAGCGCCGCGCGATCCCCAGGAAGGCGTCGAGCTCGTCGCGCGGGACGTGGCTGAGGAAGAACCCGATGAAGAGTGCGTCAACCGCGCGATCAGGCTCGAGCCACACGTCGCGGACGTGGAGGTGCGCCCGCAATCCGTGAGCCATCAGCCGCTCCCGTGCCAGATCGAGTGGAGCACCAGCGGCGTCATAGCAGGACAACTCGCCTTTGGCGGCGAGCAGCGGGGACCACCAGCCCGTGCCGGCGGCCAGCTCGACGATCTCGCCGGCGATCGGAAGAGCGTCGAGCCAGCGCCCGGCGGCGTCGAGCTCCGCGTTCCAGGCCGTGTCGTGCACGGGCCCGCGCTCGTACCGTCCGAGCCGGAGATACCAGTCGTCGTACTCGGTGGCCCGCGCCTCGTAGTACTCGACGAGCGTGCGACGGTCCCCTCGCGTTCCCGGCTCGTCGCGCGTTCCCGGCAACGGCGCGGCGCGTTCGCGCAGGGCGGCCTTCAGGCGTGCGCGAAGGAACCCGTTGTCGCCGGCCTTGCCGAGACAATCTGGACAGAGTTGAGCCCAACCGGACAGGTCGTCGGGATCACGGGCTGTCTCGGGGCGACCGCACCACAGGCAGTCGAACGTGGCTCGATACGGCATCCTGGCTAGACCAGCGCTCCCCGAGCGCGAGCGCCGCGAACGCCGCCAGCGGCATGCGTCCGGACGGGAGGCTCGTGCACGGCGCCGCCGGCGGCGCGGACCATCGCGCCCACGGCGCGCCCGATCAGGCCGGTTTCAGCTCGTCGACCGAGGCGCGGGCGGCCGCCCGATCCGTGAACCACGTGGCGTCGATCTGGATGTACTGCGACCACTCGGTCGGAAGGGACTCCTCGGGGAAGATCGCGTTGACCGGGCACTCCGGCTCGCAGGCGCCGCAGTCGATGCACTCGTTCGGGTCGATGAACAGCTTGCGATCGGTCCCCTCTTCGAAGTGGATGCAATCGACCGGGCAGACCGAGACGCATGAGACGTCAAGGACATCGATGCACGGCTCGGCGATCACATAGGTCATTCGAACGGGCTCCTATCGCATGTTCACCGGTCCGATCCGGGCGGGACGAAAGCGTACCACCGGCGCTCAGGGAATGAGTCCGGGCGAACCGGTCGACGACGCGTCAAGCGGCACGCCGTCGGGACCGACCCAGCGCACGCCGGCAACCATGCCGCGCGCGAAATGTCCCGGAATATGGCAGCCGACGAGGAACCCGCTCGTCAGGGGCCCGCTCACGGGCACCGTCCAGCGAAGGTCGACGCGCTGGCCGGATTCGACCACGACTCGCAGCCCGGCGGTCTCCGCCGGAACGACGACCACCGGCGTTGGTCCCGGCGGTGCGCCGACAGTCGCCGCTTCCGCGAGTTCCCACGCCGCCTGGGTCTCCGCGTCGCCGAAGACGGCCTCGTGGACGACGAGACCGCCGTTGACCACATGCAGGAGGATCGTTTCGCCAGGGACCAGGTCGATCGTGGTCGGTACGAAGGCGTAATCGCGAGCAATGACGTTCACCTCGCGCGGAGCGTCGGGCGTGCCGGCACGGATTGGCGGAGTCGACGCCGGCTCTTCGGCGCAGCCCGCCACCATCATCAGGCCCAGGGCCAGTCCAACGGCGACTCGTGCAGGAAGCGGCCGACGTTCCATGAGAGCCGAGTCTAGAGCCCACGAGCTCGGCGGGCGGCGATGTGCCTTGACAGCGCCAATGGTGGGCCGCACTGTGCGCCCATCCTGTGCCGAGACCGGTGGCGCGGGGGCGGGCGATCCGCCGTCGCAGGCCCCACATCGAGGACATCGTTTGGCAGCATCGACCACGACTCCAGGATCAACGAGCGGCGAAGCCAGACCGGGGGCCGATTCTCGAGGCGGAGACGACGTTCCCGCGGTCCGCCTGGAGCGCCTCGAGAAGCGATTCGGCGAGGTCGTGGCCGTGGCAGGCATCGATCTCGAGGTCATGGACGGCGAGTTCTTCTCGATGCTCGGACCATCCGGCTCCGGGAAGACGACGACCTTGCGGATGATCGCCGGGTTCGAGCTGCCGACAGCCGGGCGCATCCTGCTTCACGGCGAGGATGTCTCTCATCGCCCGCCTTTTGAGCGCGATGTCAACACCGTCTTCCAGGACTACGCGCTCTTCCCGCACATGACCGTCGGCCAGAACGTGGGCTACGGACTGATGATCCGCAAGGTCCCGCGTCAGGAGCTGGACCTCCGCGTCGGCGAGGCGCTCGACATGGTCCGCCTCTCCGGATATGAGCAGCGGAAGCCCAGTCAGCTATCTGGAGGCCAGAGGCAGCGCGTCGCACTCGCCCGCGCCCTGGTCAATCGCCCTCGTGTGCTCCTTCTCGACGAGCCGCTGGGTGCCCTCGACCTGAAGCTACGCGAGGAGATGCAGATCGAACTGAAGGCAATCCAGCAGGAGGTCGGCATCACGTTCATCTACGTCACGCACGACCAGGAGGAGGCGCTGACAATGAGCGACCGCCTGGCCGTGTTCAACCAGGGCAGGCTCGAACAGATCGGGGCTCCGGCGGACGTGTACGAACGGCCGATCACGCGATTCGTAGCGGGGTTCGTGGGCATTTCCAATCTGCTCACTGGCGACGCCGCGCGAAGCATCATCGGGCAGGAGGGGACGTTCACAGTCAGGCCCGAAAAGATCCATCTTGCCGCACCCGATGCCCCCGTCGGCGAAGACGAGATCACGGCCTCCGGGCGGATTCGCGAAGTGGTCTATGTCGGTCCAGACACGAGGTATATCGTGTTGCTTGACGCGGGCTCGGAACTCGTCGTCACGCAGCAAAACCTGGCGACGTCGTCGACCGACGTGCTCGCCGCGAGAGGCAATGCTGTCCGCCTCGTGTGGAAGAGACAGCATGTGCTCCCAATCAAGGACGGGAGCAGGACGGAGGAGAGCTAGGACAATGAGAATTCCACGGTTCATCGCGCTGGCTGCGACGGCGACGCTCGTGGCCGCGGCCTGTACGACCGGCGGCGGCGCAACGGCCGGACCGACACTACCAACGAGTGTCGGCGACGGCGAGGGCAAACTCAGCGTGCTGGCCTGGCCCGGCTATGCCGAGGATGGATCCACAGATCCGGCGGTCGACTGGATCTCGTCATTCGAGACCGAGACGGGCTGCCAGGTGACGGTCCAGGTCTTCGGCACGTCGGACGAGGCCTTCACGCTGTTCCAGACCAGCCCGGAGCAGTTCGACGTCCTGTCGGCGTCCGGTGACGCGAGTCTTCGTCTCGTGGCGGGGAATTTCGTCCAGCCGGTCAACGTCGACCTGATCCCGAGCTACGCGCAGATCTTCGACGACCTCAAGGACAAGGACTACAACACCGTTGACGGCGTCCACTACGGCGTGCCCCACGGACGCGGCGCGAACCTGCTCATGTGGCGCACCGACCTTGTCGATCCGGCGCCGACCAGCTGGGCCCAGATGTTCGATCCCGCCTCGCCGTTCGCGGGCAAGTTCTCCGTCTACGATGCGCCGATCTATATCGCGGACGCGGCCGTGGTCCTGATGGCCACGAATCCGGGCCTCGGCATCAAGAACCCGTACTCGCTTGATGCGACACAACTCGCTGCGGCGGTCGACCTGCTCAAGAAGCAGAAGCCGGCGGTCGGTGAGTACTGGTCTGACTACACGAAGCAGATCGACTCGTTCACGAACGGGAACACCACGATCGGCACGACGTGGCAGGTCATCGCCAACGTCCTCCAGGGCGCCGGCGCGACCGTTGATGTGACCCTGCCGCCGGAAGGCGCCACGGGTTGGTCGGACACCTGGATGATCAATTCCAAGACCAAGAACATCAACTGCGCCTACAAGTTCCTCAACCACATCACCTCGGCGCCGGTCAACATCCAGATCGCCGAGTACTTCGGTGAAGCGCCCGGGAACCGCGAGTCGTGCGCCCTGGCGGTGAACCCGGATCACTGTGAGATCTACCACGCGGCCGAGGTCGACTACTGGAAGAACGTCTGGTACTGGACCACCCCGGTCGAGAAGTGCCTCGACGGTCGCACCGACGTGAAGTGCACGACCTTCGAGGACTGGGTCAAGGCATGGCAGGAGGTCCGAGCCAGCTGACCTCCCCTCCCTCTCTCCGAGATTCCCGGCCGGGGCCCGTTTTCGAGTCCCGGCCGACCCTTCCCTACGACGCAGTCCGATGACCAGCATCACAAACGACCTTCCGCCGCCACCTCGTGGTCTCTTGCGACGCCTCGCCGGGTGGCTCCATCGGCGGCCGTCTGTCCGCCTCGGCGGCCTTCTGGCCGGCCCTGTCGGCTGGTTGGTGATCGTCTACCTCGGCTCGTTGGCGATCATGCTCCTCAACGCGTTCTGGACGCGTGACGCGTTCAGCGGACAGACGATCTATGTCCCGACGCTCAAGAACTTCGAGGACCTGATCAACGGTCCGTATCCGGGGATCACGCTGCGCACCGTGGCCCTTGCGGCGGCGGTAACGGTCACATGCGGTCTCCTGGCACTGCCAATCGGCTACTTCATGGCCCGAATCGCGTCCCCACGACTGCGCAACGCGCTCGTCGTGGCCGTGATCGTGCCGCTCTGGGCGAGCTACCTCATCAAGGTCTACTCGTGGCGATTGATCCTGGCCGAGGAAGGTATCCTCAACTGGGCACTGGCCCCGCTCGGCCTCAAAGGACCGGGGTTTGGTGACGTGGCAGTCTGGCTCGTGTTCACGTACATTTGGCTGCCGTACATGATCCTGCCGGTCTACGCGGGATTCGAGCGGATCCCGGAATCGCTCCTCGAAGCCTCGTCGGACCTTGGTGGGCGCTCATGGACCACGTTCCGGCGGATCTTGCTGCCCCTGGTCTTCCCGGCAATGGTCGCCGGTTCGATCTTCACGTTTTCACTGACCTTGGGGGACTACATCGCCCCGGCGACGGTCTCGACCACGATCTTTATCGGCAACTCGATCTTCGCCAACTTCGGTGCCGGGAACTTCCCGCTGGCCGCAGCGCTGTCGCTCGTGCCGCTGGTGATCGTGCTGATCTATCTGCTCATCGCGCGCCGCCTCGGCGCGTTCAACGCGCTATGACGATCGGGCGCGGGACCAGGCTGGCGCTGACCGTGGCCGCTGCCGCGATCCTGGCATTCGTCTACCTGCCGATCGCGCTGATCGTCGTCTATGCCTTCAATTCGGGCACGACGCCGTCGTGGCCGCCCGTGGGGTTCACGCTCCATTGGTTCGAAGAAGCCATCCGCAACACCGGCCTCCAACAGGCCTTCCTGACATCGATGGCCGCGGCCCTCGCGGCGACGATCATCGCGCTCGTGCTCGGGACGCTGGCTTCCCTCGCCGTGTCGCGCTATCGGTTCTTTGGGCGCGATGCGATCTCGCTCATCGTGATCTTCCCAATCGCCCTGCCCGGCATCGTCACGGGGATGGCCCTCAGCTCAACGTTCTCGCAGGTTGGGATCCCGCTCGGCTTTCTGACGATCATCATCGGCCATGCCACGTTCTGCATTGTCCTCGTCTACAACAATGCGATCGCCCGCCTTCGCCAGACGAGCGCGACCTTTGAGGAAGCCTCGGCCGACCTCGGCGCGGACAGTTGGACCACGTTCCGCTACATCACGTTCCCGAACCTTCGCTCGGCACTCCTGGCCGGAGCCCTCCTGGCCTTCGCGCTGTCATTCGACGAGGTGATCGTGACGATCTTCACCGCTGGAGGCGTGAAGACCCTGCCGATCTGGATCTTCCAGAGCTTCCGTCTGGCGAACCAGGTCCCGGTCGTGAACGTGGCCGGGCTGTTTGCGATCCTGCTCTCGGTCATCCCCGTCTACGTCGCAACCCGCATCACCTCGTCCACCGGGGTCGCCGGCAGCCGGGTCTGACCCGTCGGTTGGGCGATCCATACGCGAGCGCGAGCGCGAGCAGCGGGGTAGCATCCTCGGATGGTCTCGCCCACATTCGACCCCGTCAGCGCGCGCGCGGCACTCCTCGAGGAGCGGACGCGGTTGCTCGGCGAGGTCGACGAGACGATCACGGCGCCGGACCCGATGACCTACGGATCGCAGGCCGCGGCGGCCAGCCAGGTCTTCGCCCAGCAGCGCGACCTCGCGCTGCGCGATCGCGCGACGCAACACCTGGAGCTCGTCGACGCGGCTCTGGCGCGTCTCGACGAGGGGACCTTCGGACTGTGCGAGACCTGCCGGCGACCGATCGCCGCCGAGCGGCTCGAGGCGCTTCCCTGGGCCGCGCAGTGCATCAACTGCGCCCGGGGCGCATCGGCCCGGCGCTAGATGGCGGATGCCCCCGACGGGCAGGGCCGACTCGTCGGGATCGATGCGATCCGGGCCGCGGCACGAACGCTTGACGGAGTCGCCCTCCGGACGCCGCTCGTTGCTCTCGGTGACCCACGCGACCGGCACTACCTGAAGGCAGAGTCCCTCCAGCCCATCGGTGCGTTCAAGATCCGTGGTGCCTACAACGCGCTCGCGGCGCTCTCGCCCGAAGCTCGGGCTGCGGGCGTGGTCACGCACTCGTCGGGCAACCATGCCCAGGGCGTCGCCCGCGCCGCCCGACTCCTGGGGATCCGCGCGGTGATCGTCATGCCGTCCGATGCGCCTGCCGTCAAGCGGGTCCGCGTCGAGGCGGACGGGGCGGAGATCGTGACCGTGGGCACGCCGAGCGGCGAGCGCGAGGCGATGGCCGATCGCCTCGCGGCGGAGCGCGGCCTCACGCTCATCCCGCCGTACGACGACGATCGGGTGATCGCCGGGCAGGGGACCGTGGGGCTGGAGATCGTCGAAGACCTGCCGGACGTCGCAGCCGTCCTAGTGCCGATCGGCGGCGGCGGGCTCGCGAGCGGCGTGGCGGTCGCCGTCCGCGCGCTCGCGCCGGGTGCCCGGGTCATCGGCGTCGAGCCGGAACTCGCCGCCGACGCGCAGGCCTCGCTCGCCGCCGGCCACATCGTGCGCTGGGACGGCGGCCTCACCTCGCGAACGATCGCGGATGGAACGCGAACGCAATCGATCGGGCGACGCAACTTCGCCCATCTGTCGGCGCTGCTCGACCGGATCGTCACAGTCTCCGAGGAGGAAATCGCCGCTGCCGTGCGCATCTCGGCCGAGGAGGCGAGGCTCGTCGTGGAGCCGTCCGGGGCGTTGACCGTGGCCGCCCTTCGCTTCCATGCCTCCGAGTTGGGCCTCGGCGAGGCGGACGGCCCCGTGGTGGCTGTCGTCAGCGGTGGGAACGTGGACCCGGATCGGTATCGGGACCTGCTGGCCGCTCCAATCCCTCCACCTCGCTGAGACCCGCGCTGACAACCGCACGCTCGCGCGTTGCCGCCAGCTGCGCGGCGCGCTCGTTGATCGTCGCTCGTGCAGCGTCGCTTCGACGATCGGACGCCCCGGTCGTGCGCTCCTCCGAGCGCATCCAGGCCGCGATCAGCGCAAACACCGCTGCAAGGAACAGGAGGTCGCCCCCGAGCCACATGATTCCGGCGGCGATCTGCTGGTCGGCGAGGGGATCGGGACCCCAGCTTCGGGCGAGTGAGGCGTAATGCGGGTAGAGCGGGCGTGCTGCGTTGAGCAGCGTCACCGCAAGGAACGTGTTCTGCGGCATCTGAAGGAACACGTAGAGGATCCGGACCGGATAGCCCAGCCGGCGGGGTGCCGGGTCAACGGCCACGGCCGGCCACCAGAAGAGCAGCCCCGCGCCGAGATACAGCACGTGTTCGAGATCGTGAAGTCCGCGGTCCTCCAGCGCGGCGTCGAAGATTGGCGAGAAGTGCGTTCCCCACATGACGCCGGCGAACAGGATCCAGGCGACCACCGGGTGGGACACAGCTCGCACGATGCGCGAATGGAGGATCGGCAGCAGGATCCGGCGACGCGTGTCCCGCGAGGCGACACGCAGGACCAGGGTCACTGGACCGCCGAGGGCCAGAAGCGGAGCGACGACCATCGTCAGGAGGAGGTGCTGAACCATGTGCACCGAGAACAGCGTGGTGTCGTAGCGCTCGATCCCGGACTGCAGGGCGACGGCGACCGCGGCCAGACCACCAAGAAACAGCACGGAACGGCGCACGGGGACCGGGTTCGACGGGTGCAGGCCGTTGACGCTCCGAACCGCCGCCAACCACAGAATCGCCGTCGCGATGAGGGGCACGATGAGGGCCGGATCGGCCGTCCAGCCAAAGATCAGGCTGCCTGCCGTCGGGGCGTCGGTGGGAACATCCCCGTGCGCGAGCACCGGGGCGGCGCTCGCGCCTGCCAGGAGAACGCCGGCGGCACCCATCACTGCGCCGTGGCCGAACCCGCCGCCAGCCTTCCGGCGGAGCACAAATCCCATCACGGGAGCATCGTCCCACGAACGACCGCATCACCGGTCGCACGCCCGCGTCCATCGTGCACGACGACGCAACGGCCCGCTCGTCCGGGTATCATGGCGGCGGTCCGGCCGGCGGCCGGTCGCCTGAAGTCGTCTCCATCGGCGCCCCGCCGCAGTCGGGAGCCGAGACCGCCCAAACGAACACCTCCGAGGATGTTGAGTGTCGAGTAGCCCCCGGCCGCGGTCCGCCTCCGACCTGATCCTGATCGCGATCCTCGTCGTCACGATGGGCGCTCTCATCATCGGCGCCCTGGCCACGGGATTCATGGATGGCATGTTCCCGCCGGAGGCCGTCACGCGTCAGGGACGCGAGATCCGCAGCCTGTACGACATCGTGTTCTGGATCGCGGCCGTGATCTTCGTGTTCGTGGAGGTCCTGATCGTCTATTCCGTGCTGCGCTACCGGCGCAAGCCCGGCCAGGACGAGCTTCCCGTCCAGACCCACGGCCACAACGTCCTCGAGGTCATCTGGACCGTGGTCCCGACCGTCATCGTCGCGTACCTGTTCGTCATCTCGCTGCAGACCCTGAACTCGATCGACGCCGTCGCCAAGAGTCCGGACATCCACATCCGGGCCGTGGCCCAGCAATTCCGCTGGCAGTTCGACTACCTGGCCGAGGACGGCGTGACCACGCTGTTCACCGAGGATGTGGCGACCTCGGATCAGGGCGGCGGGATGCACGTTCCGGTGGGCGCGAACGTCCAGCTCCAGCTCACGAGCCCGGACGTGATCCACGCCTTCTACGTCCCGAAGTTCCTGTTCAAGCGGGACGTCGTGCCGGGGATCACCAACCGCTTCGACTTCACGATCGATCCCGCCGAAGCTGGGCAGACGTTCCGAGGCCAGTGCGCCGAGCTGTGCGGTACCGGCCATCGCGTGATGCTCCTCGACGTCGTCGCCATGACGCCCGCGGACTACGAGGCGTGGAAGGCGGCCAAGATCGAGCAGGCGGGCGCCACTCCCGCCCCCAGCGCGAGCGCCGGGCCGGTCGCCGTGACGCTCGAGGAGACCGCCGCGGGCATCAAGTTCACAACGAAGTCCCTCGAGGTCACGGCCGACCAGGCGTTCGCGATCGACTTCAAGAACGAGGACCCCGCCTCCGTGCCCCACGATGTCGACATCCGGGCCGCCGACGGCTCGGTGCTGGCGGACCAGCCCACGATCGACGGCGGGACCGCCACGACGTACACCTACGCGGCACTCCCGGCCGGCACGTACACGTTCATCTGCTCGGTCCACCCGTTCCCGGACATGACCGGCACCCTGACGGTCAAGTAAGGAGACGCGATGGCGACGACCACCCTGCACCCCGCCGCCGCGACCTACAAGAGCGGCCTGTACGAGTGGCTGACGACCACCGATCACAAGAAGATCGGGATCATGTATGTCGTCAACTCGTTCATCTTCTTCTTCATCGGGGGCCTGCTGGCCCTCGGCGTTCGGGCCGAGCTCGCGCAGCCGGGCCTCCAGTTCCTGACCGACGAACACCTCTACAACCAAGTCTTCACGATGCACGCCACCGTGATGATCTTCCTGTTCATCATCCCGATGCTGGCCGGCTTCGGGAACTACATCGTGCCGCTCCAGATCGGCGCTCCCGACATGGCCTTCCCCCGGATCAATGCGATGTCGCTCTGGATGTTGCCGCTTGCCGGAGTGATCCTCCTCTCGGGCTTCCTGCTCGGCGGAACGGCCGCGGCCGGCTGGACCAGCTACCCCCCGCTATCCGAGGATCGCATCCTCGCAAGCACTGGTCCCGGCCAGGACCTGTGGATCACGGCGCTCATCCTCATCGGCACGAGCTCGATCCTGGGCTCGATCAACTTCCTGGTCACGATCTTCAAGATGCGCGCGCCCGGGATGACCCTGTTCCGGATGCCGATCATGGTCTGGACAGTGCTGGTCACGAGCGTCCTCGTCATGATGGCCACGCCGGTCATCACCAGCGCCCTGATCATGCTGTTCATCGACCGCAACCTCGGCGGCCACTTCTTCGATCCATCGACCGGCGGCAACGCCGTGCTCTACCAGAACGTGTTCTGGTTCTACTCGCACCCGGCGGTCTACGTCATGGTCCTGCCGGCGATGGGCATGATCAGCGAGATCCTGCCCACGTTCAGCCGCAAGCCGCTCTTCGGGTACAAGGCATTCGTGTTCGCCACGGCGGGCATCGGCGCGCTCGGCTTCTCCGTCTGGGCCCACCACATGTTCACCACCGGCGCGGTCTTCCTGCCCTTCTTCAGCCTGATGACGTTCCTCATCGCGGTCCCGACCGGGGTCAAGATGTTCAACTGGATCTTCACCCTCGTGCGTGGGCAGCTGACGTTCTCGACGCCGCTCCTGTTCGCCCTCGGCTTCCTCTCGATGTTCCTCATCGGCGGAATCAACGGCGCGTTCAGCGCGTCGGTGCCGGTGGACTACGCGCTGCACGACACGTACTGGGTGGTCGCCCATCTGCACTACGTCCTGTTCGGCGGATCGGCGTTCGGTGTCTTCGCGGGTCTGTATTACTGGTTCCCCAAGATGACCGGCCGGATGCTCGACGAGACCCTCGGCAAGATCCAGTTCGTGCTCATGTTCATCGGCTTCAACCTGACGTTCTTCCCGATGCACGTCCTGGGCCTCCAGGGCATGCCGCGGCGCATCGCCGACTACGCGTCGGGGGCCGGCTGGAACGATCTCAACCTGGCGGCCACGGTCGGCGGGTTCCTGATCGCCGCCTCGATGCTGCCGTTCCTGTGGAACGTCTTCGTCTCGCTGCGCAGCGGCAAGATCGCCGGCGACGACCCGTGGGAGGGCAACACCCTCGAGTGGGCGACCAGCTCACCGCCTCCGCCGTACAACTTCGATCGCCTGCCCGAGATCCGCTCCGAGCGACCGGTGTTCGACCAGCGCCACGGACATGGCGCGGGTGGCCACAAGTGACCGCCGATAGCCACGCGTTGACCACGGCCGAACACAGCCCGATCGCCGGGCTCGCCCACGACGCCCGCGGCGGCATCAGCAACCCGATCCTGGGGATGCTGCTGTTCATCACCTCCGAGGTGATGTTCTTCGCCGGCCTGTTCGGGGCGTACTTCAGCGCACGGGCGCAGAACACGCCGTGGCCTCCGGAGGAGTTCGCGCACACGCTGAACCCGCTCTCGCTCATTCTCGTGGCCACAGTCATCCTGGTGCTCTCCTCGGTCACGTGCCAGATGGCGGTCAACGCCATCCGCCGCGACGATCGGGCGGGCTTCCTGCGCAACATGTCGGTGACGGTCATCCTCGGGATCGCCTTCCTGCTCATGCAGGCCTACGACTATCTGCTCCTGGCCGACGAAGGCCTGACCCTGAATGCCGGGTCGTTCGGGACGACGTACTACACGCTGACCGGCTTCCACGGCGCACACGTGTTCGGCGGCGTCCTGATGCTCAGCGTCATCCTGTACCGCGGGATGGCCGGTCAGTTCTCGTCACGCCATCACGACGCGGTCGAAGCCGCCTCGCTGTACTGGCACTTCGTCGACGTCGTCTGGATCGTGCTGTTCTCGGTCCTCTACCTGCTGTAGCCGAGGAGCACCGATGCACCCGCTCCAACACCCCCGGAACGCCGCCCTCGTCGGGATCCTGTTCGTCGTCATCGCCATTGCCTTCTGGGGTCTGGCCGCGCTGCTCAACTGGCACATCGACTACGCGGGGGTGACCATGCTCGGCGCGCTGGGCATCGCCATGGCGCTCATGGCCTACGTCCTGGTCGCCGGCTCCCCGAGCGAGTGAGTCGGGGCTCGAAACCTTGATCGAGGAACTCTGGCACCAGCTCATCGACTTCACGGCCCAGTTCGTCATCCCCGACTGGGGCGAGCTGATCAACCTGATGCCGGTGTTCCTGGCGGTCCTGGCCGGCCTGTGGCTGGCGCGGACGGTTCTCCGACTGGCGACGGCCGGCCCCACGCGGCGCGGCAAGTCACGCATGACACCCGTTGCCCCAGAGGGCCTGCACATGCCGGGACCGACCTATGCGCCGGTGTTCGCCGCGCTCGGACTGGGTGTCCTGCTGTTCGGCATCGTCCTGGGTGGCGAGTGGATCGTCGTCGGCGTGATCGCGCTGGCCCTGTCGTTGCTGTACTGGGGACGTGAGGGCCTGCGCGAGTACGACCACCTCGTCCATGTCGAGCGCCTTCCGGCCGTGATCCATCCCGGACCGCCACCGGGCGTCCACCTGCCCGGGCCGACCTTCCGACCGGTCCTCGGCGCCCTCGCGATGGGGGTGCTGTTCTTCGGGCTCGTCTTCGGCGGCTGGCTGCTCCTGGCCGGCGTGCTGTTCCTTGCCGCAGCCCTGCTCGGCTGGCTTGCCGATGCCCGCGGGGAATACGCGAAGACCGTTGAGGCGGATTCGACGGGCCACCTCGAGAACATTCCGGCGCCGCGCTATCCGACGCGCCTGCTCGGCGCGTTCTCGGTGATCGTGGTCTTCGCCGTCCTGCTCCAGGCCGGCATCATCCCGCCGCGCGAGACGGTACCGGCGGTCGGTGAGGGATCCCCTGCCCCCTCCGGCGAGGCGCCCGGCCCAGCCGGCCCTTCAATCGTGGCCAGGGACATCAAATACAGCACCCATGCCCTCGAGGTTGCCGCCGGTGCCGCGTTTGAGGTGGCGTTCACCAACGAGGATCCGGCGGCCGTGGAGCACGATGTGGACCTGCGCAGCGACAGCGGCACCGTCCTCCTGGACCATCCCACGATCAAGGGTGGCGAGTCGACCACCTATGCGTTCGACGCGCTGGAGGCGGGGTCGTACGTGCTGATCTGCTCGGTTCATCCGTTCGCGGACATGACCGCGACGCTGACCGTCAAGTAGGACGTTCACAACGCCCCGTCGCGCAGCCCTGGCCGCCCTGATCGTCGCCCTTCCGGTGCTGCTGGCCGTTGGCATCCTGGTTCGACCGTGGGAGAACGGCGGAACCACGATCGGGCGCGACCTGCCGGCTCCCGAGATCGCGGGGACCACCCTTGATGGCAATACCCTTCGCCTGAGCGACCTCCGCGGGCGCCCGGTGATCGTCAACTTCTGGGGTCCGTCGTGCGAACCGTGCCTGCGCGAGTTTCCGCTCCTCGCGGCGAAGGCCGCGGAGCACGCCGACGACGGGCTCGTGATCGTCGGCGTGCTCATGGGCGATCCACCGGAACCTGCGCGACAGTTCGTCGAGGAGTTCGGAGCAACGTGGCCGACCGTGCTCGACCCGGACGGTTCGATCCGCGCCACCTATCGCGTCGCGGCACGGCCGCAGACGTACTTCATCGACCGTGACGGGATCCTCCGATCGATCCAGATCGGCGAGGTCGTGGAGGCGGACTTCGAGCGGCAGTACGCGCGCATCTCGGCGCCCTGATGCCCCGCGGACACCGATGAGCGATTCGCCCGCCGCGATCCGGATCGAGGGGCTGGTCAAGCGCTACGGCGAGCGAGAGGTGCTCGCAGGCGTGTCACTTGACGTTGCCGCGGGCACGATCGTGGCCCTCCTGGGACCCAACGGCGCGGGCAAGACGACGACGGTCGAGATCGTCGAGGGGTATCGGACGGCGGACAACGGACGGGTCGAGGTCCTCGGCATCGACCCCGGCCGCGGCGGCCCCGCCCTGCGGGCACGCGTCGGGATCATGCTCCAGGGCGGTGGGATCGACCCGCGGGCACGGCCGCTCGAACTGCTGCGCTTCTTTGCCGCGCTCCACGATGGGGCGGACGATCCCGATCGCCTCCTCGATACCGTCGGCCTTGGCACGGTGGCGTCGACGCCCTACCGGCGACTCTCCGGCGGGGAGCGCCAGCGGCTTGCGCTTGGCCTGGCCCTCGTCGGGCGGCCGGAGGTCCTGATCCTCGACGAGCCGACCGCCGGCATGGATCAGGAGGCCAAACGCGCAACCCGCTCGCTGGTGGCGGCCCTGCGCGACGAGGGCCTCGCAATTCTCCTGACGACCCATGATCTTGCCGACGTCGAGCGCCTGGCGGACCGGGTGGCGATTCTGCACGAGGGCCGGATCGTCGCCCAGGGAAGCCTCGACGAGATCACCTCCGCGCCGCCCGGCGGCCGGGACATCAGGATCCGCACCGAGCCCGAGCTCGACCCGGCGGGCTGCGAATCGCTGGCGTCCACACTGGGTCCGGGCGTCTCGGTCGTGGACGACGGGGCTGCGGGACCCGGCCGGCAGACCATCGTCGGGACGCAAGGAGACCCGCCCTCGGTCGCGGCCATCGCAACCTGGGCGGCCGTTCATGGCGTTCAGCTTGTCGAGCTGCGGGTCGCGACCGCTTCGCTTGAAGATCGCTACTTCGAGCTCACCGGCACACCGAGCACGACCGACGCCACGACGGAGACCGCGCGATGAGCCGACCGGCGACGCCGGCCCGCGCGCTCCGCGCCCTCATCGGCATGGAGCTCCGCCTCGCGAGCCGGCGAGCCGAAAACGTGCTCGTGACCATCGTCATCCCGGCGACCGTGCTCGTGTTCTTCTCGTCCATCGACATCGCCCCGCAGGCCAACCGACCCCTCGTGCAGTTTCTGCTGCCGGGAGCGGTGGCCCTTGCGATCATCGCGACGAGCCTTGTGAACCTGGGGATCGCCACGGCCTACGAGCGCTCGTACGGGGTCCTCAAGCGCCTCGGCGGCGCGCCGGTGGGACGGACCACGGTGATCGCCGCCAAGCTCGTGGCCGTCGGGCTCATCGAGGTCCTCCAGCTCGTCCTCCTGCTCGCGATCGCAACGCTCGTCCTGGGCTGGCGGCCCGCCGAGCTGACGGAGCCACTGCGCGTCGCAATCGGTTTGATCCTCGGTACCGCAACATTCGCGGGCATGGGGCTCGCCCTGGCCGGCTCCCTGCGCGCCGAAGCGACCCTGGCGATCGCCAACGGGCTGTTCCTCGTCTTCCTGATGCTCGGTGGCATCGTGCTCCCTGTGGACCACCTGCCCGGCGTGCTCGCCGATGTCGCGGCCATCCTGCCTGCGGGTGCCCTCTCGCAGGTCCTGCGGGCCGGGTTCGGCGAGAGCAGTTCGATCGCCGTCCCGCTGGTCGTCCTGACCGCCTGGGCGATCGTTTCGGTTGTTGTCGCGGTGCGCGGGTTCCGCTGGGAGTAGGTTCTCCCGGCCGCATGCCCGGGTAGGCGAGCAACCGACGGCGGCGCCAGCGCGGCGGGTCGTGATCCCCGATGTCGCCCACATGGTCGCGATGGACGTGCCCGAGCGTCTCGCCGGGTTGATCGTCGAACTCGTGGAGCCGCTCGACGCCTGGCGCTGAGCGCCGATGGATAGAGCGAACCCCGGGTGGTCGGGCCCGGGGTTCAGGTGAAGGCGTTTTGGTTGCGGGGGACGGATTCGAACCGCCGACCTTCGGGTTATGAGCCCGACGAGCTGCCGCTGCTCCACCCCGCGACGCCGAATGATAGAGACTTGGCGCCGAACGGTCAAACGCGAAGAACGAAACCCGTTCGCCCCGTGTGCCACCAGGAGTTGTGGGACGCGATCGTACGCACGGTCAAGGTCGACGCCTAACATGCGGGTGCCGCTGTACAGGGATCTACGGCGCGTACAGCCAGTCCGTGAAGGCAAAGTTCTTGCCCAGGGTCTTGGGTGGCACGCCACGGTACGACGTTCCGTACCGAGCGTCGATGAGCCACGGTTGCCACCGGTCGTCGCCCTCCGCCGGATAGGCGGCAACCTCGACGAGCCAGCGAACGGCCCGACGCAGCGCGGAATTCTCCCAGCTCCACGCCGGGTAGCCCGCCTGGTAGAGGAGCTCGGCCTGAAGGACGGCGCCCTGGAGCGCCTCCCAGACGTAGTTCTCCTTCGGCGGGGGCCACACGTATGGACCCCCACGACGCTGATCGTCGGGAAGAACGCCGTCGATGTCGTTCCCGTCCCGGGTGCACCCGGTCGGGTTGATGCCGACCGGCTTGGCCGGATCGCACTGCCAGCTGAGATCGCCGTACTTGAACCCGGCATACGCAGCCCCATTGCCGAGCCAGCCGTGGAACACCGCTGCCTGGCGCTCGAGTTGCGCCGAATCGCCCAGGTAGCGGGCGGCGGCGATCCGTGCTGCGCCGGCGTGTGTCCCCCAATTGTTCGGTCGCCCCTCCGCGGTACTCACGAGGGTGTCGCCGTCGAGGACCTTCGTGAAGAGAGACCGCAACCAGGGTCGGAAGACATCGTTGTCGAAGGCCGGGTCCGCACTGCGCGCGTCGATGAGGTCCGCCGCGATGACGAACCCAGACAGGTTCCGACCCAATGCCAGGGTGCGTCCGCCGGTCTCCGTTCCGACGACGGCCTTGAGTCCGTCGAGGACGGACGCGCGCATCGTGCTATCGCCCGTCCGGCCGTAGACGAGGGCGCGCGCGAGGATGACGAGATCCGCTTCAGAATCCTGCGCGGAGAGATTCGGCGTGGCCGAGCGCCCGGCGACTTCCACGACCCAGTTCCAGGCCGCTCCCGACGTCGGCAGGTTGAGCAACTCGGATGGGGACATCAGCAGGTAGCTGGACGCGGCACGCGGCGGCACCGGCGCGAACGAGGGGCGTGGCGTCGGTTGTGGGGCCGGCGGACTCGGTCGGATCGTAGGCGGCGCCGATGCCGGCGCTGCGGACCCAGGCGTCGTTGGCCCAGGGTTCACAGCTGGGGAGCCTGATCCGGAGGTCGAGCCCCCGGACGCCGGGGCGAGCGATGCCGTGCCCGGGACGGTTGCGGTCGGGAGTCCATCGGTCCCGGTTCCGTCGGTGGGGGCGCCTTCGAAGCCATCGATCAGCTGGGACTCACCCGGCGCCAGCGCTTGACGCTGCTCCGCGACGGGGTCGACGAAGGCGCCCTGGCCGACTGCGATGAGGATGAGCGAGGCGATCGGAACAAGGACGACGCCGATGCGCGCCCGCCGGACGCGCGACGATCCGGGGCCTGACTGACGCGCCTCGTGCCGGTCTGGAGACGGACCCATCGAGGCCGGTGACCTCGATCGGCGCGCCGCCTCGTCATCCATCTGCGACCCCATCCGAACTGACCATTGCCGAGTGTACCCCGATCGAGTGGACCGAGCTCATCCCCGCGCCGGAGCGTGCCCGAGGGTTCGCAGCTGTCGCCCGCCCACAACGAGTCCGACGACAAGAACGACGGCGATAACACCCACGACCACGAAGAACGGGTAGCGGATGTCGATCGCGGCCAGGAATCCAGCGAGGAGCGATGCCAGGATGGAGCCGAGCGTCCCGGCGGCGCCGTAGATCCCCTGGGCCGTGGACGATCGTCCATGCGGACTGCCCGCGGCGACAACCGCGAAGATCGCCGGGCTCGACACCGCGATGCCCAGGGCCTCCATGCCGACGACCGGCACCGCCAGGATCGGGGTGGCGAGGAGAGGGTAGATGAAGCTGGCGGCGCCGATCGCCAGCATCCCGACGACGATGAACAGGTATCCGCCACGCTTGTCGACGACCCGTCCGGCAACCGGCGAGGCGAGCAGGACCACCCCACCGAAGATCCCGAACGTCAGACCCACGAGATCCAGCCCACCGCCGCGAGAGGTCAGAAACAGGGTCCAGATCACCTCGTAGACCCCACCCGAGAAGAATCCACCGAAGTTCAGGATCAATGCAGCGATCAACATCCGGTTGAACAGGCTCAGCGGGCCTCTCGGCTGTCCGGCAGGTTCGGCCCGCAGGTCCCTGTCGGTCGCCGCGTCAGACTCCACGCGTTGCCCCCGTCCGGGGAACTCCGTCACGGACGTGACCGGGACGCCGGAGACCCGAGCATGGTGCGGCCGCTCGGCCATGCGCAGGGCGATCGTGATCGCGGCGACCAGGCTGGCGACGGCACTGAACACGAAGACGAACTCGACACCCCCGAAGAGCGCCGCACCGAACCCACCGATGGCGGGCCCGAACAGCAGGCCACCCATCTGCGACGCTCCGTACAGCCCGAAGGCCTCTCCTCGGCGTTCGGGCGGGGTCGCGTCGGCCAGATAGCCGCGCGCCGCGGGATCGTAGATGGCCGTTCCAAGACCGGCCACCGCGCGAAGGATCAGGAACGGAACCGCCCCGACGAAGACGAGCGACAGTCCCACCCCAGCTCCGGACACGAGGAGGCCCGTGACCAGGAGGGGCACACGCCGCGTCCGATCGGCAAGCACCCCGAAGACCGGCTCCGTGAACAACCGCGCCGCCGGCCATGCTGCGACGACCACGCCCAGAAGCGCCAGGTCGACGCCGTTCTCCGTGAAGTAGATCGGCATGACCGGAAGGAGCGCGCCGAACCCGACATACAGGACGAATTCGGCCCCGAACAGCGGCAGGAGCGCGGACCAACGATCGAGCCAGGCGGCAACGCGCGTCGATCGGGGACGTCGATTGGCCATGGAGAACGCATCCTAGCCGAGCCGCTCGTTGACACCGCCGACCGGTGCGTTTCGCGGGACAGGCGGGACACGGGGTCGCCCGAGCGGGTGCCTCAGCCGGTCGTCTGCAGCCCCGCCGCGATCCCGCTGACCGTGAGGTGGACGACGTCGCGCAGGGCGGCTCGAGCCGTGTCGTCGGTCGCGTCCGAGCGCAGTGCCGCCAGGCTTGCGACCTGGATCTCGGACAGCGCGTCCACATACGGATTCCGAACGGCGATCGCGCGCTGGATCGCCGGCAGCCCGTCCAGCAGGTTGGACCGCCCGGTGATCCGCAGGACCACGTCCACCGATCGGTCGTATTCAGCCGTGATCGCTGCCCAGCGGGCGTCGTCGCCCGGGGCGGCGGCCAGTGTCGCGTAGCGGGCCGCGACCATCATGTCGGCGCGGGCCAGGCTGAACTCACTGTTGTCGATGACGGCGGTCAGAAATGGCCACTGTTCATACAGGTGGGCCAGCTGCTCGATGACCTCGGTGCCGCGCTCCTCGATCATGCCTGCCACCGCAGTCCCGAGGCCGTACCAGCCCGGCAGGTCGATTCGCGCCTGCGACCAGGCGAAGACCCACGGGATGGCGCGCAGGTCGTCGATGGCCGGTGGGTCGCGCCGGCGATCATCGGCGCCTCCCGCGGAACCGCCCACCCGTGGGCGCGCTGCGGGTCGGGAACCGAATCGGAGCCCGGCGAGTTCGTCGATCGGCGTGATGCGGCGAAAGAACCCGGCAAAGCCCGCGTCGTCGTAGACGAGCGCTCGATAGGCCAATCGCGCACGGTCGGCAAGGCCCTCGAGCAGCGCCTCGCGGCCATCTTCGATTCGTGATCCCGTGGCCAGATCGCGAACCGTCGCGACGAGGACGGCGCCCGTCACTCGTTCGAGGTGACGCCGGGCGAGTGCCGGATCGGCGTAGTGGGCGGTGATGACCTCACCCTGTTCGGTCACCTTGAGCCGTCCCGCAATCGATCCGGGAGCCTGTCCCAGCACCGCTCGGTCGGTACGGCCCCCGCCCCGCCCGATCCCACCGCCGCGCCCGTGGAAGAGCGTCAGCTCCACGCCCCGCCGCCGCGCCACCTCGACGAGCGCCGCCTGGGCTCGGTGCAGCAGCCAGTTGGCGGCGAGATAGCCGGATTCCTTGTTCGAGTCGGAGTAGCCCAACATCACCTCCTGGCGATCGTTCCGGGTCGCGAGATGCGCCCGGTAGGCCGGGTCGGTGAGGAGATCGTCGAGGATCGAACCCGCGGCCTCGAGCGCTGCCGCCGACTCGAAGAGCGGAACCACGTCCAGGCGCGCGGAGGACGCGGGAGCGGCATGCTCGGCCAGCTGGAGCACTCGAAGGACGTCGTTCGGCTCGACCGTGAAGCTGATGACATAGCGCTCGATCGCGCCCGCCCCGAACCGTTCCTGCAGCTCCGGGATGACCCTGAGCGTGGCCAGGACCTCATCGAGCGTCACGCCGGGGGCAACCTCGGTTCCCCCCGGCGCAGCAGCCTCGAGGGCGGCAACTGCCGCTCGGTGCACGGCCTCGTGTTGCCGAATCTCCATCGCTGCGAGGTGAAAGCCGAACGTTGCCACCTGCCAGCGGAGGTCCTGGACCTCGCCCCACGCCACGCGAGCGAGGCCGTCCCCGACGAGAGCGTCGGCAAGCTCGGATAGCTCCACGGCAAAGGTCCCGGACGAGCGATAGGCGCCAGACCTCGGTCCGCGGGCATCGGTCAGGACGGCCCTCGTTCGGCGCAGGCGCTCGGCGATGAAGCCGAGGCGCTGCCGGTACGGTTCGTCGGGATAGCGGCGATGCAGTTGTCGGGCGAGGTCGGGCAACTCCGCGGCGTCGACCCGAAGCCGTTCAGCAAGCGTAGCCGCGACGTCGGTCGGAGCGACCTGGGCCGCGATCGTCTGCTGGAGGCGAACGGCCACCGCCTCATAGCCGCGGACGACGTGGTCCGCCTGGATCCGCAGCGCGTGCGCGGTCAGGGCCGCCGTGACCGCGGGGTTTCCGTCGCGGTCAGCGCCGATCCAGGTTCCCCAGGTGACGAACGCCTTCACCCGTGCCGGTTGTGGCGGGTCCGGACGAATTCGGCCGGTGGCCCCGATCGACCCCTGCCGCCCGGCAGCCAGTCCATCCTCGAGCGCCCGATACAGGCCGGGGACCAGGCGGAACAGCGTGGCGTCAAAGAACGCGAGCGCCGCGCGCACCTCGTCGAGCGGGGTGGGCGCAACCGACCGATGGTCGGCGGTCCGCCACAGAAGGGTGATCTCCTCGCGCAGGTGGCGCCGGATCTCGCGGTCCTCGTCGGGTGTCAGGCGGGGATCGTCGAGGCGGGCGAGGTGTCCGGCCACACGGCGGAGGGCGAGCAACTGGGTCCTTCGGCGCGCCTCCGTCGGATGCGCCGTCAGGACCGGATGGATCCTCAGGCGCTCGACGACGCCCGTGATCCTGTCTTCGTCCACGGTGCCACGGAGGCCGGCCGCGATGCCGGCCAGCGAATCAGGGAGGAGCCGCGTGCCGGCCCGTCGTTGTCGTCTGGCCCGCAGGCGCACCCGGTGACGCTCCTCGGCCAGGTTGACCAGCTGGAAGTAGAGGGCGAACGAACGGGCCACGGACCCGGCCCGGGCGACCTCGAGGCCGCCGAGCTCGTGCTCGAGATCCTCGCGCTGGGCACGATCTCCGGCGCGGGCGGCAATCGCCCGTCGCCGGCTCCGTTCCACGAGCCGAAAGAGGTCGATTCCCTCCTGTTCAGCGATGATCTGCCCGAGGAGGGCGCCCAGGAGCTTGATCTCGCGCCCGAGCGGGTCACGCGCCCGGCCGCCGCCCGCAAGGCCGGGCTCGGCGCGGATCGCCGCATCGACGCGGACGCTCGAGGGCGTCATCGATCGACGCGCCACAGCGGCGATGTTTGTATCGTGGCGAGATGACCGAGCCAGCGACGGCGAACACCGGCGAATCGCAACTGGCGCAACTGCGCTTCCTTCATCGTGTCGCCCGGTTGGCCACGACCGCCCAGACCTGGGACGAGCTGCTCGAGACGGTGGTCGACGAGACCCGCGACGCGCTGCACGCCGACGTGTCGTCGCTGTACCTGCTCGATCGAGACGGAGCGTACCTCACCCTCGCCGCCACGAACGGCCTCGATCGCTACCAGATCGGCCGGGCCCGCGTACCGTTCGGCGAGGGCGTCACCGGGCGTGTCGCGGCCGCGCGCGAACCGCTGGTCATTCCCGACGTGCCCGGCGACACCCGTTTCCTGTGGGTCCGCGGCATCGACCAGAAGCGGTTCATCGCCGCGATGCTGTCCGTGCCTCTGGTCTGGGCCGACACGACCGTCGGAGTTCTGAACATCCAGACCGAGCAGCACCGAACGTTCAGCCCGGAGGACGTTGCCCAGCTGGGAGCCATCGCCGATCTCCTGGCCGGAATCGTCGAAAAGGGTCGGCAACAGCGCGAGGCGGAAGCGCGGGCCGCCGAACTGAAGGCGATCGATGGAGCGCGCGCCGAGCTGATCGCGATGGTGACGCACGAGCTGCGCACGCCGCTTGCCGTCGTGCGCGCCTACGCGGACCTGCTGGCGAACGAACCGTCCCTCGATGGGCGCGAATCGCGCGACGTGGAGCGGCGGGAGCAGAGGGCCGAGTGGTACCGCGCGGCCATGACCCAGATCGAGCGCCTCGATCGACTGGTGGACTCGATCCTGGCATCGGTTCGGATTGTTCCCGACCAGGCCGCCGCCGCAGAACCGACCGATGTCGGAGAAGTCGCCACCGAGGTGATCCGCCAGCTCGGTCCGATCCTCGACCACCACACCGTCCGCGTCGGGTCGTCGTCGCGCCTGTTCGCCCTTGCCGACCCGCCCCGCCTCCGCCAGGTGATCGAACACCTGCTCGAGAACGCGGTGAAGTACGCGCCTCCAGCGACCACGATCGCGCTCGACTGGGCGCTCGTCGAGGGGATCGTCCGGCTGGGCGTGACCGACGAGGGCCCGGGAATCCCCGAGGAGTGGCGCGAGCGAATCTTCGAGCCGTATGCGCGTCGCGATACGAAAACCGCGCGCGGGTCCGGCATCGGGCTGTACGCTGCCAAGCGGCTGGTCGAGTCGATGGGTGGACAGCTCTGGTGCCAGCCTGCCGAGGGCCATCCCGGAGCGCGGTTCGTGGTTGCGCTGCCGGCTGCGGTGGCGGTGTAGGGAGAGCGGAGTGGCGAAACGTGTGGATCGGGTGGACCGAAGGTGAGCGGACGGGCGCTGCGCATCCTCGTCGTCGACGACGATCCGGCGATGGTCGGAGCGATCACCGCCCTCGTCGGAACCGAGGGGCACCAGGTGATCACCGCGTACGACGGCCTCACGGCCGTGCGACGTTTCCGCGAGGAAGCTCCGGACATCGTCCTGCTGGACCTGGCGATGCCCGGACCCGACGGGTTCACCGTCGCGGGCCAGATGCGCGCCATCTCCCCCATCCCGATCGTCGTCGTGTCGGGCGAGAGCAGCGAGGAGGCGAAGGTCAAGGCGCTCGGCATCGGCGCCGATGACTACCTGGTCAAGCCATTCGGCCGGGCCGAGTTGCTTGCCCGAATCGCCGCCGTCATGCGCCGCGTCGACCGCTCGACGATCGGCGTCGGGGCGGGACCGCTGGCGTTTGGCTCGCTCAGCATGGAGCCCAATCGGCACGAGGTGGACGTCGCCGGCCGGTTGTTGACGCTGACCCCGACGGAGTATCGCCTGCTCGAAGCCCTGGTCCGGGCGAACGGCGATCTCGTCCCCCACCTGCTGCTGGCCCGAGCGGGCTGGCCCGCCGAGGCCGATCCCGACCTGCTCTGGCTCAAGCCCCATCTGGCGCGCCTCCGGGCCAAGGTTGCGGCGCACGGCGGGCCCCGCGTCGCCGCGGTTCGTGGCGTCGGCTACCGGGTCGAACCGGAGAGCTGACCCAGAGTCGGCACGTCGCGCCGAAGTGGCGCCCGGCCGGCGGGCACGGCAGGGCCGGCTACCGTGGCGAGCCCGTCAGTCAGGCCAGGACTGCGAGGGGCACGCCGCGCCGATCGTGCGCGGCCTCGGAGCAGTCGATTCGACAGCCGCGCGCGTCGCGGCCCCCGAGCGGAGCGAAGTGGTACCAGGCGTCGCTCGATCCGTCGTTCTCGGGGCGAAGCCGGCAGCCGCACTGCGCACAGGTCACGAGCGTGACTCGACCGCCCGAAGCGGGGGTTTCGCGGCCGAACCGTTCTTCGTGGAAGTCCATGAAATCCCCTCGTCGGATCTGGGCGCGTCGTCTACTGCCCCGTGCGTAACGGACGGTACGGCCTTCGTCGGCGCGGGTCGTCCCCACGCCGGTCACGTTCAGGTTGCGATCGGGTTGCGATGCCGGGAGCGGCGCAGTGATCAGGTCCATGTCCGACGGCTGGCGGAGATCGGGATGGCGTCGCCGTGCGTCGCGACAGGTGGCCTGCCGGAACGGGCCGGTCAGCACGTTGCCCCGCGAGCTTGCCGCAAGGACAGTAAGGCCCGCAGATCCGCGCAAGCCTGCCGGTCGAGACATCTTCGTCCGGCTGCGCGACCCAGTCCAGCAGGTTTCATGGGCCGACTCCGTCACCTCGGGTTGCAGAAACGGATCATGCTCTACGTCGTCGTGGGGCTCGCCGTGATGTTCGGTGCCGTCGCTGTGCTCGGCCTCGACGCCATCGACGAGGCGACCCGGCTCGTGTACCGCGAGCGGCTCAGCACGGCCCACACGACGGCGGGCATCCTTGAGCGGGACTTCGCCCGGGTTGCCGCTACCATCGAAGAGGCGCACGTCGAACTCTTCCCCAGCTCCGGCCCGCGAGTACCCGCGGGTACCGCGACCCGGCTCCTCGCCCGGTTCCAGCGTACGGGCGATGTGTACCCATTCTTCGCGATCGAAGGGGTCTGGATCCTCGATGCCACGGGTCAGCTTCTCGACGAGGCGGGCATGCCCGGAGGGCAGGCCGCCACAGCGCGGGAGATCCGTGCCCGGATCGCCAACACGCAAGCCGGCCGCCTCGCGGTGCTCCCGGCCGCAGGCTCGGCCAACGGGGCCCAGCCGTTTGCCGCGCTCGCATTGCGCATCGTCTCATCCCCGCCGACGATCGGACCCATTGTGGTCATTCACACGGTCTCGCTCAGCCGGAGCGAGCCGTGGGTGCCGGCCGACCACGGCGAACCGCGGGCGCCCGGGGCGCCCAGACCAACCACCGGGATCACCGATGAATACCATCTCGAGGTCGTCGGTCCGGATGGGATCACCCTGCTCGGGGTCGGCGCGGACGAACATCCCGGACAGCCCAGCCCGCATTTCGCCGCGATCCGCGATCTGATCGCGACCGGCTCCGCAGCGACATTGCTCCACGATCCCGGGGGCGATGGGGGCGACGCGCCACACGTCATGGCCGCCGTCCCGCTCGGCTCCAGCCCGTTCCATGTCGTGCTCGAACAGTCGGTCGACGTGGCCCTCGCCCTCCCGAACCAGCTCCGGGACCGTCTCTTTCTCTCGATCGGGTTCGGGTTGGTCCTGATCCTCGCCGTCGCCTGGTTCACCACCCGGCGGGTGGTCAAGCCGACCGAGCAGCTGATGCGGGCCGCCGAGCGGATGGCTGGAGGTGACCTGGCGAGCCCGATCGAGGTACACGCGCAGGACGAGGTCGGCCAGCTCGCCGAGAGCCTCGAGGCGATGCGCCAGCGGCTCAACGTCGCCCAGGAGACGATCGAGCGTGCGAATCGTGAGCTCGAATCGCGCGTCGCCGACCGGACGGCGCGGCTCGGCCAGGTGCTCCGCAAGACGATCTCGGCCCAGGAGGAGGAGCGGCTTCGTCTGGCGCGCGAGCTCCACGACGAGACCGCCCAGGCCCTCGCCGCCCTCACGATCGCCCTGGACCGGACGCGCGACGACCTGGACACGAGGAGCCCCGACACCCGGGAGCGGATCCTCGAGGCCCGCTCGATCGCGGCGGGGCTCCTCGAGGAGATCCGGCGTTTGATCCTCGGCCTGCGCCCGTCGGTGCTCGACGACCTCGGCCTGGTGCCCGCGATCCGCTGGCTGTGCGAGACGAGCCTCACCGAGCGGGGCATCGAGGTCTCGATCGAGGCCGAGCAGGCGGGCATTCGGCTTCCCGCTCACGTCGAGGTGACGCTCTTCCGGATCATCCAGGAGGCCGTCGGCAACATCGCCCGGCATGCCGGCGCGGCGCACGTTCGTCTCGGTTTGCAGGTGACCAGCGGGACGGCGCACGTCACGATCGTCGACGATGGTCGGGGCTTCGACGTCGCCCGGACAGTCGGTCCGGCCGGGTCGGATGGAAGTGTCGGCCTGGTCGGGATGCAGGAGCGTGTCGCGCTGCTCGGCGGGACGATCGAGATCCGCTCGAGCGCCGGCGGGGGAACTCAGATCGTCGTCGATGTGCCGCTCGCGCCGGAGGTAGCCTGAATGACCGTTCGCGTCGTCGTCGTCGACGATCACACCCTCGTGCGCCAGGGGATCGTCGGTCTGCTCGCGAGCCAGCCGGACATCGACGTTGTTGGCCAGGCCGGCAATGCCCGGGAGGCGATGGCGCTGATCGCCTCCGTTGCACCCGATGTCGTGCTGATGGACATCGCGATGCCCGGCCAGAGCGGACTGGACGCGACCCGTGAGATCCGGGACCGCTTTCCGGCCGTCCAGGTCCTCGTCGTCACGATCCACGACCGCGAGGACTACCTGTTTCAGGCGCTCCGTGCCGGAGCTGCGGGGTACGTCCTCAAGGGCGCCGAAGTCCAGGACCTGCTGGAGGCGGTCCGCACGGTCCAGCGCGGCGAGGTCTACCTCCTCCCGAGTATTACCAAGAAACTCGTGGCCGACTACCTGCGCCGCAGCCAGGCCGGTGAGGATCGGACGACGTACGACGGGCTGACCGATCGCCAGCGGGAGATCCTCGGGCTGATCGCCCAGGGACTCACCACAAATGCGATCGCTGCCGCGCTGTTCCTGAGCCCGCACACGGTGCAGTCGCATCGCGACCACATCATGGCCAAACTGGATCTCCACTCGAAGGCCGCGCTCATCAAGTACGCCATTGCGCACGGCCTCATCGAGCTATAGCCCGGCCTGATATCGGCAGCCCTCGCGGTCGCCGGCCCCATCCCCTGTTCCGCCCATCCGGGAATGGGTCGTTCTGCCCAGGCACGTGACCGGCTTGGAGGGATTCCCGGTTGCCCGCCCAGGTCGCACGCTGAGCCTCAAGGCAGGCCCGACATCGGGCCACGAATGCCGATGTCACTGAGGCCAAGCATGAAACCCACCGTCAGCGGTCCCGCAGCCCTCGCCATCGCTGCCCTCCTCTTCGCCGCCTGCACCGGGGGTGGCCCAGGTGGAGCCAGCCCAACCCCCCCACCGGCCGACGCAACCCCCCCACCAGCAGCCAGTGAGCCGGCCCCGAGCCCGGCTCCCGCCGTCGACCAATACGTCGTCAACGCTGCCGACTTTGTCGCGGCGGCCGACTGGGACACCAAGAAGACGATCACGATCGACATGTCGGAGTTCGCCTTCACGCCCAAGGACATCACCCTCGAGGCGGGCCAGCCGTACATCCTCGAGGTCATCAACACGGGCACGGTCAAGCACGAATTCACGGCCGAGGACTTCTTCCGGACGGTCGCCACGCGCAAGGCCGAGACCGCCGAGAGCGAGGTGAAGGTGCCCTTCTTTACCGAGATCGAGGTCTTCGCCGGCAAGAAGGCTGACCTGTACCTCATCCCGCTCATCCCCGGCACGTACACGCTCGTGTGCGAGATCGAGGGCCACTACGAGGCCGGCATGTTCGGCACGATCACCGTCACCGGCGAGACACCGGCTGCGCCGGCAATCGAGCTTGCCGATGTCGCGGTGGGACCGTGGGCCCATGACGGCCCCGCTCTCGTGAAGTCGACCGACTGGGCCAAGCAGCAGGAGCTGACCATCGACCTGTCCGAGTACGCGTTCACACCCAAGGAGTTCAACCTGACCGCCGGCCAGCCGTACGTGCTCAAGGTCGTCAACCAGGGCGCGGTGAAGCACGAGTTCACGGCCGAAGCCTTCTTCGGCGCGGTTGCCTTCCGCAAGGCCGAGGACGCTTCCGCCGAGTTCAAGGCATGGGCTCCGCGCGAGGTCGAAGTCTTCGCCGGGCAGCAGATCGAGGTATTCCTCATCCCGACACAGACCGGGACGTACCAGCTCGTGTGCGAGATCGAAGGCCACTTCGAGGCCGGCATGTTCGGCACGATCACGGTGACAGCCGCGTCGTGACCTGGTTCGACCGTACGCTCAGATGCCCGTCACCCGCTCCGGGTGGCGGGCATCTCCTGTTGGGTCGCCGTCGTCGTGGGCCGGGCCCCGGCTCGATCCAGGCAGCCGGAGCCCGGCGGATCCGGAATGAGTCCACAGGAATGCGTCCATTCGTTTGACGCCGGACCCATGTGGCCGCTAGCATCCATGCACAACTGAATAGTGCTTATCAAGAGTGGCGGAGGGACCGGCCCGATGAAGCCACGACAACCTACCGGCGTCGCGTCGGCAAGGTGCCAATTCCGGGCAGGTCCTCCTGCGAGATAAGGGAACTCCCCCGAGACCCTTCCGCCGGAAGGGTCTTTCCGTTCCCCGGTCCCGATCCTCCGTCCGCAGTGCCCTGGCGAGTGTGTCGAGCGCGTCCAGGCAGGACCAGGAGACCATCGTGACGACGCAGATCGAAACCCCTCCGCCGAGGAGCGTTGGCCCGGCCCCGCGCGAGGCCCCCGGTGAGGCCCGTGTTCGGCTCGCGTGCCGGCGGTGTGGCCTGCCCGTCGCCCTCGGTCCGGTGTACGTCTGCGCAGCCTGCTTCGGTCCGCTCGAGGTCGCCTACGACCTCGACAGCCTCCGGGAGTCGATCCATGCCGACACGATCGAGGCTCGCCCGCCCGGAGTGTGGCGCTATCGAGAGTTGCTGCCGGTCGACCCACCGAGCCGCGGTCTCGCCGTCGGATCGACGCCGCTGGTCAATGGGACACGTCTCGGTGCGGCGATCGGGATCGACCGGCTCTGGCTCAAGGACGACACCCGCAACCCGAGCCTCTCGTTCAAGGATCGACCCGTTGCCATGGCCGCCGCGGCGGTGGAGCGGTTCGGCATGGGCACACTGGCGTGCGCGTCAACGGGCAACCTCGCTGGAGCGACCGCCGCCGCGGCAGCCGCCCTCGGGATCCCCGCGTACGTGTTCATCCCCGCAGACCTGGAGCCGGCGAAGATCGATCACGCGCTGGCCTACGGCGCGACCGTTGTTCCGATCGAAGGCACCTACGACGACGTCAACCGGATCTGCCTGGAGGTCGCCGACGAGACCGGCTGGGGCTTCGTCAACATCAACCTCCGGCCGTTCTACGCCGAGGGCAGCAAGACGCTGGCGTTCGAGATCGCCGAGTCCCTGGGCTGGCGAACGCCGGATGTGATCGTGGCGCCGATCGCCTCGGGTGCGATGTTCACCAAGCTCGCCAAGGGCTTCGATGAGCTCGCCGCCGTGGGGCTCATCGAGCGACGCCCCATCCGCCTCGTCGGCGGGCAGGCCGCCGGCTGCGCTCCGGTCGCGACGGCCTGGGAGAGCGGCAGCGACATCGTCGAGCCCGTGCGCTTCCCCGACACCATCGTCCGCTCGCTCGCGATCGGAAATCCGGCCGATGGCGGTTATGCCGTCGAGTTGGCCCGCGGTTCGGGCGGCTCGATCGAGGCGATTCCCGACGAGGTCACCGCCGCGACGATCCGCGACGTGGCTCGCCTCGAGGGAATCTTCACCGAGACGGCCGGCGGGGTGACGGTCGCTGCGGCCGCCGCGGCCCGACGACGCGGGGTGATCGGGCCAGATGACGAGGTGGTCGCGCTGCTGACCGGAAATGGGCTCAAGACGCCCGACGCTCGGCAGTTCGGCGTCGACCCGCGCCCGCACCGGGCCGGTCCCGGCGAGCCGGGGCTCGCACCCGCACTGCCGCCGCGGTTCGGCGAGGTCCTCGCGTGGCTGGAGCAGGGCTCGTGAGCGCGGTGCGCATCCCACCCGTGCTGCGCACGGCGACGGGCGGCCAGAAACAGGTCGTGGCGGGTGGCGCCACCGTCGGCGAGGTGCTGCAGTCACTGGTGGCCGCGTACCCCGCCCTGGAGCAGCAACTCCTCGCGCCGGACGGGTCGTTGAACCGGTTCGTCAACGTGTTCCTCAACGACACGGACATCCGTCACCTGGACGCGCTGGCGACTCCGGTCGTCGACCGGGACACGGTTGTGCTGCTCCCCGCGATGGCCGGCGGCTGACCGGGGCGAGGTCCAGGGCCGGCTGATCGCTCCGTTGCAGGCCCGGGTCGTCTCTGTCAGGCGACCACGCGCCGTTCGAATTCGACGGCTGGCACCTTCGCGACGACGACCGGCTCCCCGCTATCGATCGCGAGGGCCGTGCCGACCCCGATCGGCTCCACCAGCCAGAAGTCGGCCGGATCGGGGACTCCGAGGGACCTGGCCACGAGCGACCCCTCGGACGCGTGGGCCTCGACCAGGCGCTTGAGGTCCGCGAAGTAGACCGCACTGTCTGAACGTTCCCTGACGGCCGTCGAGAGGCGGGTCGCCTGAACGCTCGCCGCGCTGAGGCCGTCGATCGGCCGCTCGTTCGGGTCGTAGACATACGCTCGGCCACCCGTCATTCCGGCACCGAAGTTTGGGCCGACCGGCCCGAGCACGACGACGATGCCCCCGGTCATGTACTCGCAGCCATGCGGACCGAGTCCCTCGACGACTGCGTCGGCACCGCTGTTCCGAACCGCGAACCGCATCGCGGCCCGGCCGATGACATGAAGCCGACCGGCTGTCGCCCCGTACAGGCACGTGTTACCGGCGATCACCGCCTCATGCTCGTCGGCCGCGAGGTCCTCCTCGGGGGTCACCACGATCGTCCCGCCGGAGAGACCCTTCCCGACGAAATCGTTCGCCTGTCCTGTCAGGTGAAGCCGCAGACCTCGGGTGGCGAAGGCGCCGAACGATTGGCCCGCCGATCCTTGCAGGCCGATGCTGATGGGACGATGGATCTCGCCGCGCTCGATCGCCCCCGTGAGCCCGGCACCGAAGGAGCGATCGGCGGTCGTCACGACGAGGCCACCGGCCGATACTCCGCCCTGGCCCGCGAGTGCTCCGATGAGCCGAGACTCAAGGAGAGACGAAGGCGGGCGGGCGACTCCGCGACCGGCGTCGCCCGGCCTGGCGCGACGCACCGACGACGTATTCCATCGAGGAGTCCCTACGAGCGCCCTCAAGTCGTGGGTGGCGCCTCGCGCGACATGGCCGAGGTGACGGCGCGCCTCGCCGATGACCTCGCCGACCGAGCGAGCGCCCACACCGGCAAGCTCGTGCCGGAAGTCCTCCGCGAGCCCGAGGAAGAACCGCTCGACCTGTTCCGGTGTGCCCTTGAACTTCGCCCGGAGGTCCTCGCGCTGCGTTGCGATCCCGGTGGGACAGGTGTCGAGGTGGCACTGGCGGGCCATGTCGCAACCGATCGCCACGAGCCCGGCCGTCCCGAACGCGAACTCTTCCGCGCCAAGCAGGGCCGCCATGAGCAGGTCCCGACCGGTTTGCAGGCCGCCGTCGACGCGCAGCGCGACCCGGTCCCGGAGGTCGTTTCGAAGGAGGACCTGGTGGATCTCGGCCAGCCCGAATTCCCAGGGGGCGCCGGCGTGCTTGATGGAGCTGAGCGGCGACGCGCCGGTCCCCCCGGCATGGCCCGACAGGTGCAGGTAGTTCGCCCCGGCCTTGACGACACCCGCCGCAATCGTTCCCACCCCGCGGGTGGCGACCAACTTGACCCCGATCCGCGCAGTCGGGTTGATCGCGCGGAGATCGCTGATGAGCTGGGCCAGGTCCTCGATCGAGTAGATGTCGTGGTGCGGCGGCGGGCTGATCAGCGACTGACCGGGCTGGGCACGCCGTAGCGCGGCGATGTACGCGGTCGCCTTGCGGCCGGGCAGCTGGCCGCCTTCGCCCGGCTTCGAGCCCTGGGCCATCTTGATCTCGAGCTGATCGGCGCGGGCCAGGTACTCCGCGGTCACCCCGAACCGGGCCGACGCGATCTGCTTGATGCGGGCATCGCGTCGGCTGCCGTCGGCAGCGGGTTCGTACCAGGCCGGATCCTCGCCGCCCTCACCGGTGTTGGCCGCCCCGCCGGCGCGCTGGATCCCCACCGTGAGCGCCTGGTGCGCTTCGGGGCTCAGCGCGCCAACGCTCATCGCCGAGACCACGAACCGTGCCGCGATCGCGCGCGCGGGTTCCACGTCATCGCGCGGGATCGGGCTGACGGACCGCAGACGCAGATCGTCGCGGGCGACCGCTGGTTGGCGCGAAAGCGCCGCTCGATAGACGGGCGGATCGATCGTTCTGGCCCCCTCGAAGTCGGCCCCGTCGAAGCCGGCCAGCGCCTGGATCGCAGCCACGATCCGTGGGGCATACAGATGCGCCTCGCCGTCGGCGCGGAAGCGCGCCAGGCCTGGGTCGGGAAGCCGGGGTTCGCGTCCGGCCGGGGGCTCCGGCAGGGCGAGGGCTGCGTCACGGCGCCGGAGCTGGCGCGCGGCCAGAGCGGCGAAGCCGAGACGACCGGGCCAGGCAACGGCGGCCGGAAAGCACCGATCGAGCACGTCGGGCGCCAGTTCGAGAGCCTCGAACAACGCCCCACCCACATAGGACGCCACGGAGCTGATGCCCATCCGTGCCAGCGTCTTGCGCAGCCCGGTCTCAAACGCGGACAGGAGGTTGTCCACCGCTCGCTGGCTCGTCAGGTCCTCCGCCCCGCGGCCTCCGGCGAACTCGGTCGCGAGTTCGATCGCAAGCCACGGATGGACCGCAGTCGCGCCGCACGCCAGGACCATCGCCAGACCGTGAACGTCGAGCACGTCGGCGACGGCGGCGACGATGTCGGTCCGGCCGCGCAGGCCGGCGTGGGTCAACGCGGTGTGGATCGCACCGACGGCGAGCGGCGACGGGATGGGCAGCCGATTCGTCCCGATCCGGCGGTCGCTGATCACGAGAACGCTCGTCCGCCCGCGGGCGGCGGCGACGGCTGCGCCCGCGAGACGATGCACCGCCAGCTCGAGTCCGGCCGGTCCCGCCGTGGCAGACCAGGTTGCGTCGAGAATCCGCACGCTGCCGGCACCCCGGTCGGCCGCGGCGAGCAGGCCCTCGACGTCGGCCACGACCGGCCGCGCCATGCGCACGGTGCCGGGCCGACGCGGCGGGCCGCCGAGGAGAGGTGGCCGCCGTCCCAGCTCCACCCGGAGGTCCATGACGATCCGCTCCCGGTCGGGATCGATCGGCGGATTCGTGACCTGGGCGAAGGACTGGCGCAGGTGATCGGCGACGCGGTGGTCAAGCCGTCCGCGGCCGGGGGTGGGCGTGTCGTCACCCATGCTCCAGAGCGGCTCGTGCCCGTCGAGGGTCATCGTGCGGATGTCCAGCCGGACTCGCTCGGCGTCGACTCCGGCGAGATAGCGGATGGGTGCCGGGGTCTGCGATGGGGACTCGTCGGGCGAGCGGTCCTCGTGGGCAACCCGCGGAGCGTCGTGGATCGGCAAACGGCCCAGGACCGCGGTCTTCGCCTCGCCATCGACCATGATCGTCCCCCGCCGGGGGTCCACCAGGAGCATCCCTCCCGGCCCGAGGCGCTCGCGCCGCACGGTTTCGTTTGCGGCGAGCGGGACGGCGCCCGCTTCCGAGGCGGCGGCAACCAGGCGATCTTCGGTGATGGCATACGCGAGCGGGCGAAGCCCGTTGCGATCGAGGAGAGCGCCGACCCTCCGTCCGTCGCTGAAGACGATCGCAGCGGGTCCATCCCATGGCGCGACAAGGCTTGCGGTCCGGCGCCTGAACGATTCGAGCCGTGGATGTGGGCCCGATCGCAGCGCCGCAGCCTCGGGAATCGTCGCGAGGAGCGCCATCGGCAGGCTGAACCCGGTCGTGGTCAGCAGCTCGAGGGCCTCGTCCAGCGACAGCGAATCGGAGCCGTCCGAACTCAACAGCGGACCAGCCGCGAGAAGCCGGCGCGCGAGTGTCGCAGAGGGACCACCCAATCGATCGGCGAATCGACCCCGGACCTGCTCGCGATTACCGCGGACGGTGTTGATTTCGCCGTTGTGGGCGATCGACCGAAACGGCTGGGCCAGCTGCCACACCGGCCGCGTGTTCGTGGCGAATCGCTGGTGGAAGATGGCGTGGCTCAGTGCCACGGGCGCCCGCAGGTCCGGGTAGAGATCGGCGAGCCGGTCGCCCGAGACGAGGCCCTTGTAGACGATCGTTCGACCCGATAGCGACGCCACATGGAGCTCTCCGAGGCCGGCCGAACGCGCCGCGGTCTCGATCTGTCGGCGCAGGACCACCAGCCGGCGCTCGAAGGCGTCGTCGGATCGTCGCGCATCCGTGCCTCCGGGGCGGGCCACGATCGCCTGGGCGAACACGGGGCTTGATTCAGCTGCGGCACGCCCCAGGAACGTCCACTCGACGGGAACCTCGCGCCAGCCGAGGAACGCGAGGCCCTCCGCCTCGATCGAGGTCCGGATCAGGCGGCGCGCCCTCGCCAGGGCGCGCGCGGGCGCGGGCAGGAAGAGCTGGATGATCGCCGGGCGACCGGATGCCAGCGGCCCGACCAGCTCGTCGAGGAGATCATGCTCCAGCGGCAGGAGGACGCCGGCCCCGTCACTGGACGTTCCGTCGGCGGCGACCGCACCACGGTGGCGGAGGGCGGCCAGGCCGGCGAGCGCGAGGGGCAGGACACGAGACCGTGAGCGACCGCCGGCATCGGCGACGAAGCCGACGCCGCAGGCGTCGTGCTCGAACCGCGGATCGTCGAGGGTCGGCCGCCGCGCAGCAGGGCGCCGCCGGACCGTCGCTGATTCAGTGCTCGATCGGTCGGCCATGTCGTCTCCGAGGGACGTGAATTCGGCTGGACGCCGGAATGAAGCGGTCGCGTCGCCCCCCGCCCGAGCCCCGGACGAACGCGACCGCCGGGTCAGGCCTGGTAGGCGACCTCGCCGTGCACGGCGAGGTCGAGCCCAAGCTCCTCCTGGGCGCTCGGGACCCTGATCCCGAGGACGAAGTCGACGACCTTCACGATCACGAAGGTGCCCCCGCCGGCGAACAGGTAGGTCGCGCCGACCGCCAGCAGCTGGGTGCCGACCTGGCCGACGTTCCCTTCGATGAGGCCGGGGACCCCGCCGATCGCAGCCACCGCGAACACCCCGGTCGCGACCGCCCCGAGCGTTCCGCCCACCCCGTGGACGGCGAAGACATCGAGGGCATCGTCGATCCGAAGACGCTCACGCAGCAACGTGGCGCTGTAGCACAGGCCGCCGGCCATCAAGCCGATCGCCAGGGCCCCGCCGGCGGTCACGAAGCCCGAGGCCGGGGTGATCGCGACGAGTCCGGCCACCGCGCCGACGGCCGCGCCCAGGACACTCACCTTGCGCCTGTGGATGTAGCTCGCGAGGACCCAGGTCACGGTCGCGGCGGCCGCGGCCGTGTTGGTCACCAGGACGGCGTTGGCCGCCTGTCCCGTTGCGCCCAGCGCCGATCCGGCGTTGAAGCCGAACCATCCGAACCAGAGGAGCCCTGCGCCGAGGATCGTCATGGGCACGTCGTGCGGGTCACGGTTTTCACCGTTGGCCGCGCGCCGACCGATGAGCAGCGCCACGACGAACGCCGACACGCCCGAGCTGATGTGGACGACGGTCCCACCCGCGTAATCGAGCGCACCCAGTTGGAAGAGCCAACCGTCGGACGCCCAGACCCAGTGCGCGAGCGGCGAATAGATGAAGACGGACCACAGCACGGTAAAGAGAACGAAGGCACCGAATCGCTTGCGCTCGGCAAACGCGCCGGTAATGAGGGCAGGCGTGATCGCCGCGAACATGAGTTGGAAGGTCGCGAACAGGACGAATGGGATGGTGCTGCCCGCGGCCGGTTCGAGGCCGACCCCGCTGAAGAACAGGTGGTCGAGGCCGCCGAACAGGCCCAGCCCGGTCACGTCCGGGCCGAAGGCGATCGAGAAACCGACGACGACCCACACGATGCTGACCAGGGCGAGCCCGAAGAAGCTGTGCATGATCGTCGAGAGGACGTTCTTGCGCCGGACCAGGCCGCCGTAGAACAACGCCAGGCCGGGCAGCATGACCATGACCATGGCCGTCGCGACGATGAGCCATGCGGTGTTGCCGCTGTCGATGACTCCCGGTTCACCGGCCGCGGCTGCCACCCCGGGCATCGCTGCCAGTGTCAGCCCGGCCATGGCTGCCACGATGCCCCTCAGCGTTCTTCGTCGCCGCATCCTCGTTCCTCCCGCTCGCGCCTCGCCCGCGCCGCTGTTGGCGCTCCTCCAGCGACTTCCGGTGCGCTTCCCCCGCAGCCTAGGTCGCGAAACCGGTCGCGGCGTGGGCGGTCGAGCACCGGAAAGGCTGCGGTTGGGTAGCGTCGCGGGGGTCGACAGCGGGTCGGCGACAGGCCGCGTGCCAGAACAGCCCTGACCTCACAGCCCCGGGTCGCTCTGCCAGCCGAGCCACGTCGCCGGCTCGAGCCGGGGCCGAAGGAGCGCCACCCGACCATCCCGGACGGCGATCTCGGGCGGAATGGGGTGGGACAGGAAGAACGGCATCGACTCGGTGAAGCCGTACGCGCCGACATCGAGAACCGCCACCAGATCGCCCGGTTCGAGATCCTGGAGGACGGCATCGGTCGCCAGGACGTCGCTCCCCGTGCACAGTGGCCCGGCAAGGGTGATCGGCGTGAACCGGGTGCTGCGATCCGCCGACGCGGTCAGCCGCCGCACCCGGTGCTCCTGGCCCACCAGGGCCGGTCGGAGGAGATGGTGGATCCCGCCGTCCAGGATGGCGATCTCTCGACCCCCGACCGTCTTGCGATCGAGGACACGGCTGACGTACGCGCCGGCGGGCCCAACCAGGAAGCGCCCGGGCTCGAAGAGGATCTCGGCATCCGCCGTGAGCGGATCGGCCGCCCATTCGCGGGCAAGCGCGGCGAGTCCGTGGCCCAGGCCGATGAGGTCCAGGGATTCCTCGTGGACCTCGTACGGGATCCCGAGCCCGCCGCCCACGTCGATGAGCCGCAGCGGGAACCCGGACTCGCGCGCAAGCAGCCGCGCCGCCGCCATCGTGGCTCGGACGTGCGTGACGAGGGCCGAGGCCTCGAGAACGTTGGATGCACCGAACACGTGCAGCCCCAGTGGCTCGAGGTGCGGCGACCGTGCCGCGAACCGTGCGCTCGAGGCGAGGGCGACGGGGTCCATCCCGAACTTGCCGGCGCCGCCGTCGCCGATCAGCTGGATTCGCTCGCGCCCTGCTTCCGGGGCGGCCGCGGCCCGCAGGAGGACCGGCACGCACCGGCCGGCGGCCGCGGCGACCCGCTCGAGTCGTCGCAACTCACCCATCGACTCGACCGTGATGACGCCCACCCGGGCGTCGACCGCCCGACGCAGTTCCTCGTCACGCTTGCCGGGTCCGGTGAAGACGATCCTCTCGGGTACGATGCCGGCGCGGAGTGCCGTGTCCAGCTCGCCACCGGACGCGATGTCTGCGCCCAGGCCCAGGCGCGCGAGGTGGCCGACCACGCCGAGCGCCGGGTTGGCCTTCAGCGCGAACGCGAGCCGGGCGATCGGCGGGAGGACGGCGCGCAGCGCCGCGACCTGGTGCGACACGACATCGAGGTCGTAGACATAGAACGGCGTCCCGAACTTGTCCGCGAGATCCTCGGGCCGGTGGCCGCCCAGGAGGCCCTGGCGGAGGATCTCGTTCCGCGCGGGCGGACGTCCGCGCCGTGGCAGATCGGTTCGCTCCGCCGTCGCCCCGCCCATCCGCTGCGGCGGCGGCCTTCTGACGAGGCTCATCGAAGCGCCCCGTCGAGGGCGACCCGGGCGTCCGTCCCGGCGTCCCGGCGCTTCACGATCAGGGCCGTCGCGACCGACAGCCCGTTCGCTTCCGCGAACGCGCCGTGGACCGTTCGCGACCCCGGAACCACCACCGAGTCCTCGGGCACGACGAGCGGCCTTCCGGTCGTGCCTTCCAGCACTCGATCCTCGACAAGGTCGTACAGGCGCGATGTCCCGGTCAGCGTGACCCCGGCACCGATGACCGCCCGTGTCCGGACGAGGACGCCCTCGAGCAGACAGCTCCCTGCCCCCACGAAGACGTCGTCCTCGACGATGACCGGCCGGGCACCCGGTGGCTCGAGCACTCCGCCGATGAGCGCCCCGGCCGCCAGGTGGACGCGCGCACCGATCTGGGCGCAGGAGCCCACGAGCACGTGAGAGTCGACCATCGTTTCGGCACCGACCCACGCGCCGACGTTGAGGAACGACGGGGGCATCACGATGACACCCTCGCCGAGATGCACCCCGGCCCGGAGGCTCGTCCCGCCGGGCACGATCCGCCAGGGGCCCGCGCCGAGCTCGCGAGGCGGGATCGCCGCGCGGTCGCGGAACTGGAGCGGGCCCGCGTGCCAGTCGAGCGTCGCCCGGTCCGCGAAGCGCGCCAGGATCGCCAGCTTGACCTCGGGCCGGATCCGCCATCCGTCCTCTGCCGCCGGGTCCGGTTCGGCGGCCCGAATGTGTCCAGCTTCGAGCGCCTCGAGGATGGTGGCCGGATCGACGGAGTAGCGCACGGACGCAGCTGCCTCGGGTGCGGTCCAGGTGGTCATGCGACGGCCGGTCGATCGGTCACGAAGCGACCGCCGCGGGCGTCGATGACACCGGCGCCGCGGAGCACCTCGTTGAGCCTGTCGCGATGGTCGTCGTCGAGCGGCAGCAGCGGCGCCCGCACGTCGTCGCGATTCAGGATGCCCATCAGCAGCAGCGCCGCCTTCGCCGGAACGGGGTTCGGGGCGCCCCGGAAATTGGCCAGGAACAGCGGCAGCCACCGTTCGTGGAGGCGACGTGCCTCGTCCCAGTCACCGGCGATGGCTGCGGCGCACAGGGCGGCCATCTCCCCGGGGATCTCATTCGAGGCCACCGACACCACCCCATCGCCGCCCATGGCCAGCACCGGCAGGGTCCAGGCGTCGTCCCCGGCGAGGACGCTCACGTCGCGCGGCCGCTCCCGGCAGATCCGGGCAATCTGCTCGAGGTTGCCCGAGGCTTCCTTGACGGCCACGATCCGCGGGTGTTCGGCGAGGCGCAGGAACGTGTCCGCCTCGACGTTGGTTCCGGTCCGCGACGGAACGTTGTAGACGACAACCGGCAGACCGCCCTCGTCGGCGACCGCCCGGAAGTGATGCTCGAGCATCCGTTGATCCGGTCGGTTGTAGTAGGGCGCCACCACGAGGGCGGCGTCCGCACCGGCGGCGGCGGCGGCAACGGTCGATCGGATGGTCGCGGCAGTGTCGTTCGTGCCGGTCCCGGCGATCACGGTGATCCGGTTGCGCGATGGGCGTTCGGCCGCCGTCTCGACGGTCAGCCGGATCAGGCGGTCACGCTCGTCATCGGACAGCGTGGGTGCCTCGCCGGTGGTTCCGCAGGGGACGAGGCCGTCGATCCCGGCGAGGATCTGCCACTGGACGAGCCGGCGAAAAGCGGCCTCGTCGATGGACCCATCGACGGCGAAGGGTGTGACAAGGGCAGTGAAGGCGCCCCGCAGGGACGGGCCGCGTCCGGTCCGGCGGACGATGGTTCGGGACTGGTGGGTCTGGTGAGTCTGGCGGGTCTGGCGGGTCATCGGGATCTCCTCTCGGATGATGGTCGGCGGCTCGTGCCGAAGGGCCGTCACGGGCTGCTTGCGTGACGAGGTCATGCGAGAACAGCCACTGTCGTGGGATCAAGCAGCGCGTCGACGACGGTGGCGAACGCGTGGAGTCCTGGCGCTCGTGGTTCGGCCATCAGCCAGGCGGCGGCGGCCAGCGCACCGTCGGCGTAGGCCACCCGGTCGCGCGCGATCAGCCGCAGCTCGACGGCCTCACCGGGGCCGTCGAACCCGACCAGGTGGGTCCCGGGATTGCCGCCGGCGCGGACGACCGCCACCTCGAGTTCATTTCGCCGGCCGCGAGCCGAAGCGGTGATCCGACGTGCCAGTTCGCGTGCGGTCCCCGAGGGTCGGTCCTGCTTCGTCCGCCGGTGCCATTCGACGATGTACGGATCGAACTGCCCGAGCGCTCCGAAGAGCGCGGCGGTTTCCTCGACGACGCGCAAGAAGACGGCGGCGGCCAGGCTGAAGTTCGAGGCACGGACGGCGGCCGCGCCGGCCGCCTGGAGGATCGCATCGACCCGCGCCTGATCTGACTCCCAGCCGGTGGTGCCGATGACGAGCCGGCGGCAGCCCGCGTCGATCAGCGCCTGGACGTTCGCGACGACGGCGTCGCCCGTCGTGGCCTCGAAGGCGACATCGGCCGAGCCCAGTGAGCCAGGATCGTGCAGGCCGCCGGGAGGTCGGCCCACCACGCGTGCATCCGGGTATCCCCGTTCCCGGCAGGCCGCGGCGATCGCCCGGCCGAGGCCGCCATCACCGATGACGAGTGTCTCCATCCAGCAGTCTCCTTCAACGTTGGTGAGGAGCCACCGGTTCCGGAGACGAATCAAAAAGCCGCGAGCACCGTCGTCGGTGTTCGCGGCCCCTGGAGCCTCCGGTCCCGGAGGCTTCCGTCGGTCGTCGTCCCTGCGCGCGCCGTCAGAGCCCCAGGGCCCGTGCCTCCCGGCAGGGCCGCCAGAGCTTCTTCTTCGACTCGGCGAGCATCGATCGCAGGTACATGAGGCGCGCAGTCTGCCCGATACGGCAATTCCGCGCAACCATTTCCCGAAGTCGCAACCGAACAGCAACGTCGGGCATGCTCCGATCGGCCCGAGGACGAGGGCCAGAATGCCCGAGCCGCGGGTGCAGTACCCTCTCGATAGCCACGAAGGTCGTTAGCCCGACCGTCGAGGCGAGGCCCGGAGGAGCGAGGAACCGTTCCTTCGGGCCGCTTCGTGTCCAGAACCGCTCGGAGTGGTGGCTCAGGGCTCGTTCGGAAGCAAACCCACCCACGGTCGCACGCCTGCTCCGTATGTCGCTCCGATGGACACGATCCCCTGCCCCAGCACGGCGAGTGCACCCGGAACCCCGGGCTCAGGAGGCCTCGCGACCACCTGCCAGTTGACTCCGTCGATCGAGAGCCACACGCCCCCGCCGTCGAGCGCCACGAAGCTCCCATCGGGTGCGACCGTGGCCAGCCCGGCGCGCGCCTCCCCGGCTTCGATCAGCCTCCATGCACCATCGGCCGTGGCGACCCAGCTGGCCGTCAGCGCGGCACAGGAGGCGAACGGCGAGCAGCTCTGGTTGACCGCACCGGTGATCAGTGTCGTCGCACCGCCCGGGAGAACGCTCGTCGTCCAGCCGTAGGGAACATCCCGCGGCGTGGGCAACAGCCGACACGACCAGTCGACGCCGTTCGCCGACCGCCAGACGGCCGGTAGCGCGTCGTCACCGCCGAGAAGGATCCTTCCTCCGGCGACCCACCCGTCGGACGCCCAGGCGATCGCCTCGAAGACCGCCCGCCCGATCCCCGGGTCGCGCCACTCCCAGTGCAGGCCGTCCACGGACGAGCCGAGCCAGGCGGATCCCGCCGGGTCAGACCCAAGCGCGAGCATCCCGTCCTCACCCACGGCGATCCGGTGGACAGGCGCGACCGGCTGGAGCTGGCCACGCTGCCAGGTCGATCCATCGTCCGACCACCAGACGACGCCCGCCGAGCCGCCACGATCGTCGGTGATCACGCTCCCGGCGGCCAGCCATCCGGGACCGCCGGCGACGACATCGACGATGTCTCCATCGGTCTGCCCGACGCCGCCGATCGTCGACATCCGCCAGTCGCGCCCGTCCGACGTGGTTGCGATCAGAGGCCGCCACACTCCGCCACCGGCCTCGATCCGCCCGACCGCGACTGCCTGATCCGCGGTCGCGTCAACATCGAAGAAGACGCCGAGCGGTGGACCATCCGCGACGCCGACGTCATCCGCCCAGGTTCCAGCTGGACGAAGCGCCGTCGCGGCGCCCACGTTGCCGATCGGAGGCCGCTCAAGCTCCGCAACGTCGCCTGTGACGCACCGGGCGCGCGCCGCATTGATCGCGCCAGGCGGGCCAAGCACGACATACGCGGATCCGATGAGCACGACGGCGGCGAGGACCGCGATGAGAACACGTGATCTGCGGAAGCGGGACCGGTCAACGCGTTGCTCTGCCACCTTCGAATCATGCTCCAAGCGTCGGTGTCGCAAGTCGTCTGCTGACGGAGGGTGCGCCTTTCAGTTCGTGAGCCGGCTGGGATTCGAACCCAGGACACAGGGATTAAAAGTCCCCTGCTCTGACCGCTGAGCTACCGGCCCGCGAGGGACCGTATCACGTTCGGATCGGGGCCTCCGAGGAGGGCCCGCTCGACTCGGCTGGGCCCCGGCGCTTCCCGACTACCGCACCAGCCACGACCCCGATCAACAGCGCCGTAGCGCCCACCAGCGCCGTGGCGCCCACCAGCCCTGGACCGAAGTCGTGATCGCCAGCGGCAACCGAGAAGCGAACCGTTGTACCCGGCTCATGCTCGGGGAAATTGCGCACGGCGATCGTCCAAGCCCCACTCCTCGTCGGAGTGAACGTACCCCTCCACAACGTGGCATCGTTCTGATCGCGCATCAGTTCCACCGCGATGCTGGTGCCGTCTTCGGCTTGCGCCACTCCATCGAAGGGGTAGTCGGCGATCGGATAGAGCACGTACCAGAGGCCGGACGCCGCTGGATACGCGAAGGTCGGAGTGGGCAGAGCAACATCGCCGTCGCCGATCGGCACGAAGGTCCGAAGCAGAACCTCCATCGGGCGGCCGACGACACCTTGAGCAGGCGACACGGACAGGGCGACGCCGAGCGCTGCCCGCGCCGGCTGGCCGAGGAGTAGTCCCACGGTGAGAAGTGCGAGGACGAGACTCGCTGCGGCCCTCGTCATCACTCCGACAATGCGCCGCGCGTGTCCGTCCGATGGACTTCGCCTGGGTCTCACGGCCGCCCTCCGCAGCCGTCACGAACCGTAGAGTTCGGTCACGATCTCGGCGACTGGTCGGTCGGGAGGGGCCCACACCATGCACCCCTTCGTGATGCTCCCGGACACGTCCGCGATCAGGGTGTCGCGGGAAGTACCGACGGGCTGGTGTTGCCGGGCTCTGATCCGTTCGAAGAGGTCCGCGGAGTCCCCGACCAGGAGATCCGCCAGGGTGATGCGTTCCTCCTCGATCATCTCGCCCCACCCAGTGCAGGTCACCGATGTGAGGTCCGGGCGAACATCGGGCGAGGCCCGCGTCCCGAGGCCGAGAAGTTGACATGCGTTCAATATCGCAGGAAGGATCAGGATCGCGACAACGCCGATCGCGTGCCTTGTCGTCATGGCCCATATACCCCACGAGCATCGTGGCGGTTCCGTCCACCGTCTGCTCGGACCATAGGTGGAGCGCCCTGCCCTACCGGCCGCATGGCCCAGCTCACCCAACCAGCTCACACAAGGCATACGCGTGTCAACGGACGTTTCATGCCGATCCCGTGCCCCCTCACTCCCATGGCGCGTGACGAAGCACCGGTGGGATGTCATCCGCGGCCATTCGTACTGCTGCTACACGCCTACGGCGTATGGCGCGGAGCAGGCACGGCATTCGTGTCGCCGCTACGCGCCTACGGCGTATGGCGCGGAGCAGGGGAGCAGGCTCTGCCGGCGGCACGAAACGGCTGAACCTCGGCCTGAACGTCAGCCTGAACCCCGGCCGGGTCGAGCCTGGCTCAGGCCCGCTCGTAGACCTCGGGATTGACCGGCGTCGGCAGGCGCTCGCCGCGCACACCGGCCAGCAGGTTTGCTGCGGCCATCTCGGCCATCTTGCCGCGTGTGGGCCGCGACGCCGAGGCGATGTGCGGAACGACCAGGCAGTTGTCGAGGCTCAGGAGTGGATCGCTCAGTGGCATCGGCTCGGGGTCCGTCACGTCGAGCGCCGCGGACCAGATCACCGCATCGCGGAGCGCCTCGTAGAGCGCCTTCTGGTCGACCACCGGCCCGCGCGACGTGTTGACCACGGTCGCCGTCGCCTTCATCTTGCCCAACGCGTCGGTGCTGATCAGGTGCCGCGTCTCCGGGGTAAGGTTCACGTGCAGCGAGATGAAGTCGCTGCGGGCATAGAGCTCGTCGAGCGGCACGTACGTCGCGCCCAGCGGCTCGGAGACGGATGCCGGCAACTCGACGACATCGTGATAGAGGATCTCCATCCCGAATCCGCGCGCACGACGCGCCATCGCCTGGCCGATCCGCCCGAACCCGACGATCCCGAGGGTGGACCCGTGGACATCCGGCCCGAGCAGGGTCATCGGACCCCAGGTCTTCCACTGGCCGCCGCGCACGTAGCGATCGCCTTCGGGCAGGCGTCGCGCCGCGGCCATCATCAGGGCGAACGCCAGGTCCGCGGTCGTCTCGGTGAGGACGCCCGGCGTGTTTCCGACCGGGATCCCCCGGCGCGTGCAGGCCGGGATGTCGATGTTGTCGAAGCCGACGGCGTAGTTCGACACGACCCGCAGGCCAGGCCCGGCTCGATCGAGGAACTCGTCGTCGACGCGATCGGTCAGGAGCGTGAGGACGCCGTCGCAGCCCTCGGCCGCACGCAGCAGCTCGTCCCGCGGCGGGGGTAGCTCGTCGGGCCAGACCGTCGCGTCGCAGGCCTCGAGAACGCGGTCGAGGCCGGCGGCGGGGATACGGCGGGCGACGAAGACGCGTGGACGGTCGGCCATCGGGGACCTCCTGGGGCGCCGGTCAGCCGCCGGCGTGGACGGCGGCGAGCGGTTCGACCAGGGCGCGGATGCGGTCGAGGGCGAGGTTGAGGTTCTCGCGCGAGTTCGCGTAGCTGATCCGGATGTGGTTCCCGCCGAGTGCCCCGAAGGCGGTCCCGGCGAGGACACAAACGCCGGATTCCTGGAGCAGACGATCTGCAAGGACGGCTCCGGTCACGCCCGTCCCCGAGATGTCGGGGAAGACGTAGAACGCCGCCGACGGCTTGATGCAGCGGATGCCCGGAATGTCGTTCAGGCCATCGACGACGAGGTCGCGACGTGCCCGGAACTCCTCGACCATCATGTCGATGTCGTCCTGCGGTCCGTTCAACGCCTCCACGGCCGCGATCTGGCTGAACGACGACGTGCACGACACCGAGTTGATGATCAGCCGGCTGAACGGGAACATGAGAGGCTCGGGAAGGATCGCGTACCCGAGGCGCCAGCCGGTCATCGCGTACGTCTTCGAGAAGCCGTCAAGGACGATCGTCCGGTCGGCCATCCCCGGCAGCGACGCGATCGAGACGTGCTCGCCCTCGTACACGATGCGGCCGTAGATCTCGTCGGCGAGGACCACGAGATCGTGTTGGACCGCCAGCTCGGCGATCCGGACGATGTCCTCACGCGTGAACAGGCCTCCGGTCGGGTTCGCCGGCGAGTTGAGGACGATCATCCTGGTGCGGGGAGTGATCAGCCCTTCGAGTTCGTCGAGGTCGGCCCGGAAGTCGTTCTCCATCCGGATCGGCAGTGACACCGGCGTTCCGCCGGCGAAGCGCGCCATCGACTCGTAGATCGGGTAGCCCGGATCCGGAACGATGACCTCGTCGCCCGCCTCGATGAGCGCCAGCATCGCGTAGTACATGATCGGCTTGGCGCCCGGCGTGACCACGACCCGGTCCGCGGCCACCGGGAACCCCTTGCGCGCTGTGGCGTCGGCGGCGATCGCCTCGCGCAGCTGGGGCATCCCGAAGAACGGCCCGTAGTGCGTGAACCCCGCGTCGAGCGCCTTCTTTGCCGCCTCGCGCACGTTCGCCGGCGTGTCAAAGTCGGGCTCACCGATCTCGAGGTGGATGATGCTTCGCCCGGTCGCCTCGAGGGCACGCGCCCGGGCGGCGGCCTCGAAGGCCGTTTCCGTGCCCATTCCGTCCATCCGCGCCGCGATTCGCATGGCGCGCATCATACGTGACGGCGACGGGTCGACAACAGTCGTCCCCTTGCGTGCACCGGCGCCTTGTCAGCCTCGCGGTAGAATCGCACCATGTCCCGCTTCTATTCGATCGACGAGGCAAACGAACGGCTGGCCGAGGTCGCGCCCTTGCTGGAGCACCTCGCCGCGCAGCGGCTCGATCTCATTCGCCTCAGGGATCGCGTGGTCACCGTCGGCTCGGGTGGTCCGGGCGAGGCCGACGAGGGCGACGAGGAGCTGCGCCGCCTTCGCCTGCGGATGCAGGGCATCATCGATCAGATGCAGGCGGACGTCGCACGAATCGATGCCCTGGACATCGTCCTGCGCGACATCGAGACCGGCCTGATCGACTTCCCAGCATTGGTGTCGGGCCGCCAGATCTGGCTGTGCTGGCGGCTTGGTGAGACCACCGTCGACTCCTGGCACGACCTCACAACGGGCTTCACGGCACGGCAGCCCTTGTCGGAGCTGGCGTGACGGAGCCGGGCCCTGCCACCGTCCTCCAGGCCGGACGCAGGAAGGCGTACCGGCCCCTGCCGTCCGACGTGCGCCGGACGGCACTCGCCGCGGGGATCGCCGCGTACGAGGCCGGCGACTACTTCCTCGCGCACGAACTCCTCGAGCCGGCGTGGATGGGGACCGACGATCCGGTCGAGCGCGACCTTCACCAGGGCGTGATCAAGCTCGCCGCCGCGTTCGTGCACGAGGCACGCGGCAACCCGCTGGGCATTGCCAAGAATCTGCGCGGGGCGCGCACGAGGCTGGCGGCCGCTACGGCCGATCCGGCCCACCTCCGGGCGACACTCGATGCGCTCGAGGCGAACCTCGACCTGGTCACGATCCTCGAGCAGGTCGACGCGCATCTGGCGAGCCTGGCGAGCGACCCGGGACTCAGCACGGTGCCGCCCGTGAAGCTGCGAAGGAATCGGGCATGACGTTCGGCCGTGTGCCCGAGATCGATGTCATCGAGGCGCACCGCCGCGTGACGGAGCCCGACGGTGCAGCGCCGCTCCTCGTCGACGTGCGCGAGCCGAACGAGTTCGTCCAGGCGCGGGCGGAAGGCGCCGCGCTGTTCCCCCTCTCGACGTTCATGGCCCGCATCCATGAACTCCCGAAGGATCGGCCCATCCAGTTCATCTGCCAGACCGGCAGTCGATCGGGCAACGCGACCGCGTACCTGCTCAACAATGGCTGGACGGACGTCGTCAATGTCGCCGGCGGCACGGTCGCCTGGACCCGGGCAGGTCTTCCGATCCGCCAGGGACCAACGGATACCGGCGAGGGACTCCTGCCGGCGTAGTCCGGCTCAGCGTCCGCGGCTCAGCGTCCGCGGCTCAGCGTCCGCGGCGTCGGCGGCGCAGGTTTTCGAAGATTTCGCGCGTTCGCTCCTTGTGTGCGAACGCCCAGCCGACCACGACGAGGATGATGAAGTTGACCGTGCCGGCCCCGGCCGCATTGAGATAGCCGAGCTGCTGCCCGATCTCGCCGTCGATCCGCAGCGCCGGGATCGTCGCGCCCACCAGGCCCAGCCGGAAGAACGGCGCCTGCGGCGCGAGGTTCGCCCGCGCCGACGAGCTCAGGATCTGGCTGTCGGTGGTCCCGCCGATGAGGAAGGCGTTGGGCCCGCTGACCAGGACGGCCGGATCGGCCAGCCCTGCCGGCAGGTCCGTCTGGTCCAGGTGCTGCCACTGGTCGATCTCGCCGGTGGGCGTCGGGACCGTCCAGTACAACTCGGATCGAAGTCCGCTGCCGTCGGAGCCGCCCACGAGGTAGAGGCTTCCGTTGGCTGCAAACCCACCGGCAGCCGTCCGAGCCGCCGGCAGGTCGACCTGCCCACCGGCCACGTCCCAGCGCAGCAGCTTCAGGCTGGTGTCCGAACCCTCGACCGGTTGGCCGTGGCTGTCGAGCGGTGCTCCGCTCGCGAGCGTGCCACGCTGGACGGTGCGAATCGGACCGTTGGCATCGCGTCCGCCGTAGAACCAGATGAAGTCTCCGATCTGGACCGCGGTGGCGTCCGCCGCCGGCGTGAACAGGATGCCGGTCTGCTCGGTCCACCCACCGAGGAGGCCGTCCTTGTCGAAGGTCGACTTCCAGGTGGACCCGGTGAGGCCGGCGGCCGTCTCGCCGCCCACGAGGAGCAGGCCGTCGCCAACCGCGACGGCGGACGCGCCGGCGAGGCCGGCCGGCAGGTCGAGCGGGAGTTCGGCCTCGGTTGCCGTCTTCCATGCGCCAAGATCGCCCGTCTCGAGGTCCGGACTGAGAACGAATGTGGTCAGCTGCAGGGCGCCGTCGGCGTCGCGGCCTCCGAGGACGTAGATGCTCGTCCCGACCACCGCGACGGCGAAATCAGTACGCGCTGCCGGCAGCGCCGGCCCAGCGGCCCACGCCCCGAAGGTGCCGCCCCCGAACTTGCTGTGGAAGACGTCGGCGGACGCGGTCGCCCCGTCGGTGCCGCCGATGTACAGGACGCTCGTTCCCACCTGGACGGCCGCTCCAGCGGTGCGTGCGGCCGGAAGCTCGACCTCCGGCGGTGACGGCTGCCAGGGCAGAACCGCGCCAACCGGGGCTGGGCAGGGCAACGTCTGGTTCTCGGGCGGGCAGAAGTTGACCGGCGACCAGGCCAGGATGCCGAGGTCGAGCGTCCGGTTGACCGTCAGGTAGTAGGCGCGGTCCGGGATGTACAACAGCATCATGATCAGGACGATCACCCAGGCGAACGCCTTGACCGAAGCCCACCCCCAGCCGTCGGCATCGAGCAGCCCGAACATGGCCCGGCGGCGTGTGACGGGGCGGCCGGACTCGAGCGACTGGGTCATCGACATCCCTACTTGACCGTCAGCGTGCCGGTCATGGCCGGGATGGGATGCACAGAGCAGATGAAGGTGTACGTGCCCGGGTCCAGGCCATCGATCACGTAATTCGCGTCGCCGATCGTCGTGACGAGCGGGCTGTCCACGACGACGGTCCCATCGGACAGCCGGATGTCGACGTCATGCGGGATGGAGTCGTCCTTGTTCTCGAAGTGGATGACGAAGGTCGTGTTGGCCGATGCCTCGAGTTCCTTGACGTCGTAGGCGATGCCCATGGCCGCCACTTCGAGCACCGGGGCGTCCGGCGGGGGCGTGGCGGTGCCACCGTTCCCGGCACCATCTCCGAGATAGCACGCCGGGACCGGCGTCGCATCGGGCGAGGGCTTCCAGTCCTTGTCGTACCAGCCCGGGAAGGTCTCGGCCTTGCCGGTCGCCGGGTCGATGATCGGCTCGTTCAGCTCCGGGTCGCGAACCTCGTACTCGCGGCCGCTATCGGAGCGAATGAACGCGATCAGCTCGTTGATCTGGACGTAGTTCAGCGGACCGGGCGGGCTGCCTGCGTTGGACCAGATCGGCATGAGCGACTTGGCGTTGCCGCAGACGTAGCGACCCCCGACGGTCAGGACGGTCCGGAGGTACGACGGGCTCAGGTGCAGATACAGCTTCGAGTCGTCGTTGAGGACCGGTCCGATCCCGCCCTGACCCTGCTTGCCGTGACAATTCGCGCAGTTCGCCTGGTAGAGGTTGTAGCCGCGCTCGATCGCGGTCACCTGCTGGACATCCTTCTGCTGGTCCAGGCGTGCCGTCGACAACCCGAGAGGCGCACCGAGCTCGTAGAAGTAGTAGATGACGATGAACAGGATGACGACGATCGACGCGAGGAGGCCGACCCAACGGGCGCTGGCCGACTGGCGAACGATGCCGGCCGCGCGCTCCGGGGTGAGCTCGAACGCGTGGGCTGTCGGGGGCGCGGAAAATCGCTCGACGGGCAGCGGCTCGCTCGGCGGACGTCGGGCCGGCAGTCGCTGCTCGGGCTCGCGTCCGGGCTCGTCGGTCATCGGGCTCCTCTGGAGGTCGAACGATCGATCACGGCGTCAGATGCAGCCCGTGGGGCTCTTGGGCGGAATGATCCCCGGCTGGCCAAGGGCAACCGGCAGTGGACCCAGGGTGATCTTGCCGGTATCGAGGACGAGCGTTCCGTCGGCCTCGACGGTCGCCGAGAACCGATCCATGCTGCGCGGGGCCGGTCCAAAGATCGTGCCGTCGGCCTTGATCCCCAACCGGTCGTAGCGCGATCCGTGGCAGGGGCACTCCAGCCAGAAGTTCTTGAGACACGCGTTGGGCTTGCAGCCGAGATGTGGGCAGCGCTGGTAAAGGGCCCGGACGTTGAGCGCGGTCCCATCGCCGGTGGTGTCCTCGCCGGGAATGAACTGCTGGCGGGCGGGATCGACGAGCATGATGAAGGCGCGCGCCTCGGGGACGTAGGCGGGAAAGCCCTCCGCGATCGGGAGCGCGCTGTTCTGCAGCTTCAGATCCTCGAGCGTACCGACCTTGAACGTCCCCCCGAAGCCGCCGGCGAGATTGGGCCACAGGAAGCCGACCGTCCCGGCGAGGAGCTCGACCGTCCAGAGCGCCATGGCCCCGCCGAGCGAGTTGCGCAGCAGCTGGCGGCGCGACATGCCCTGCAGCGGCTGGCGGCGCAGCGACTTGATCGCCTCCGTGGCCAGCGCCTGGGGCTTGTCGGCGGGCTCGACGTGGTAATTGCTCATAGCGCGAAGTGGAAACCGTCGATGCTGTTCGGGAAGAACGGCAGGTACGGGATCGTGAACGAGTAGCCGGGGCCCCGGAAGAAGATCGCCACGAACGTCAAGGTCAGGCCGAGCAGCCAGAGCATCGTGAACAGCACGACGGCTGTCTTCCGATCCGCCATGCGGGTGGCGTGGATGTTACCGCGGTCGATGTATGGCAGGAGCGCCCCGCCCATGAAGACGAAGCCGGGCACGAGGACGCCGGCGACCACCGGATGGAAGTACGCGAGCAGTTCCTGGAGCCCGAGGAAGTACCACGGCGCCTTGGCCACGGCCGGCGTGACGTTGCTGTTGGCGAGTTCCTCGAGTGGAGCGTTGATGAACAGGCCCATGAGCAGCAGGAGGATGCTCATCATCCCGGCCGCCAGGAACTCGATCGAGAGCAGGTGCGGCCAGGTCATGACCGTGTCGTCGGGCTCCTTCTGGACACGCACGACCGCGTCCTGCTTGACCAGCGCCAGCAGGCGGTAGGGCCGCGCCGACATCGGCACGCGCTGCTTGTCGATCTCGGTGCGCCGCGCCGGGTCGACCGGCAGCACGACCCGGCTCTCGGAGGGCGCCTTGACGTCGTGGTCGGCCATCAGCGTTCTCGCATCACAGCGGCCCGGAGATCCCGCCGTCCTTCCGGATCCGCCAGAAGTGGACGGCCAGGAAGATCGCGGCGACCAGCGGCAGGAACATGATGTGGAGCACGTAGAACCGGAGCAGGGTGTTCTGGCCGACCTCGAGCCCGCCCAGGAGAAGGCGATTCACCGGCGTGTTGAACAGCGGCAGGTAGCCGCCCATGTTCGTGCCGATGGTGATCGCCCAGTAGGCGATCTGGTCCCACGGCAGGAGGTACCCACTGAAGCTCAGCAGAATCGTTGTGAACAGCAGGACGACCCCGACGACCCAGTTGAACTCGCGCGGCGGTTTGTAGGCCCCGTGGTAGAAGACCCGCATCATGTGCAGGAACACGAAGAACACCATGAGGTGGGCGCCCCACCGGTGGATGTTGCGGGTCAGCAGCCCGAAGGCGACCTTCGTCTGGATGTCCAGGATGTCGGTGTACGCCTGGGTCGCCGACGGGACGTAGAAGAACATCAGGTACACGCCGGTGATCGTCAGGACGAGGAACAGGAAAAACGATAGACCGCCCAAGCAGAACGTGTAGGCGAACTTCACCGCGTGCTGCCGAACGCGCACCGGGTGAATGTGCAGGAAGACGTTGTTCATCACCGCGTACGCGCGCGACCGCTCGTCGTTGGCGTACGGCTGTCGGAACAGCGATCGCCAGACCACGCTTCGGCGGAGGGTCTCGTCCATCCGCTCGAGGAAACTCACCTGGCTCCTCCTGCCACGCCGGGGGTCCCGGCCAATTGCGCATCGCGGTACGACTCCTTGTAGAGCCGACCGTCGGTCGAAATCTCCTGGAGTTCGAACCGCTCCATCGTAATGGCGTCGAACGGGCAGCGCTTGACGCATAGCGCGCAGCGGATGCAGCGCTCCTCGTCGAGGATCATGGCGGCGCCCTGGTCCCAGCCGTAGGCCTCCTCGATCTCGGGCAGGAGCCCTTCGGTCTTGAGCTGGTTGACGTCGACCATGTGGATGACGCCCTCGGGACAGACATCGGCGCACGCGCCGCACAGGACGCACCGGAATGGGTCGAACCAGATGTTGAAGTTGCACATCAGGCAGCGGGTGGATTCGGCGACCGCCGCCGTCGCGTCGTACCCCAGCTCCACCGGGGTCGTGAAGTTGACCTCGGGGTCCGTCGAGGGCATCCGTGCCTGGAGCTGGATCATCGGGATGTGCTGGCGCGGCAGGACGTCGTAGAACTCGGGCATCTCATGGCGCCACGAGCTGGTCAACTTCACGTTCGCGGCCACCGTCACGTCGGTTCGACCGGCGAGGTATCGATCGATCGCATATGCGGCCTTCTTGCCGTGGCCGGCGGCCTCGATGAGCGTCGTCGGGCCGGTAACGAAATCGCCGCAGGCAAAGACGCCGCGCACGTTGGTCGCATACGTGGCCGGGTCCACCTTGACTCGTCCGCGATTGATCTCGAAGCTCGATTCGACCGGCAGGAACGTCAGGTCGGCCGCCTGGGACACGGCAGGGATGACGACGTCGGCGGGAATGATGAACTCGGAGCCCTCGACGGGGATCGGCGAGCGGCGTCCGGACGCGTCCGGCTCGCCAAGGCGGTTGCGAATGAACCGCACGCCGGTGACGTGGCCGTCCTCGCCCAGAACCTCGATGGGGCTGGCCAGGAACTCCATGCGCACGCCCTCGCGCTCGGTTTCGCCGAGCTCCTCCTCATCGACGACGAGCTCGGAGCGGGTGCGCCGGTAGACGATCGAAACGCGCTCCGCACCGTGGCGGAGCGAGGTTCGCGAGCAGTCCATCGCCGTGTAGCCGCCACCGATGACGACGACGTCTCGACCGACTTCCAGCGGCTGGCCGAGGTTGGCCTTCTTCATGAAGTCGACGCCGTAATCGACGCCGATGAGGTCCGCCCCGGGGACGTCGAGGGCAACCGCGTCCATCGCGCCGGCGGTGATGGCGATCGAGTCGTAGTCCTTCTGGAGTTGCTCGAACGTGATGTCCCGGCCGATCGTCGTGTCGTAGTGGAAGACCACCCCGAGACGTTCAACGAGGCGGACGTCCATCTCGATCGCCTCGCGCGGGAGGCGGAAGGCGGGAACCCCGATCAGCATGGTCCCGCCGCCGTACGGCAGGCTGTCGAAAACCGTGACCCGATAGCCCTTCATCGCGAGCTCGCGGGCCACCGCCAGGCCGGCCGGGCCGGCACCGACGACGGCCACGCGCTCGTCGCGCGGGGTGATCTGGGGCATGACGTCGGGAATTCCGGATGCCTCGTGCCATTCGACGAGGAAGCGCTTCATCGCCCGGATGGCGAGTGGGCGATCGATGTCGCCGCGCCGGCAGGCTCGCTCACACGGAGCCGAACAGACGTACGAACACATCGCCGCGACCGGGTTCGGCTCGCGCGACAGGATGTAGCCCTCCTCGAAGCGGCCCTCCGCCGCGAGGTTCAGGTAGCCGCGGCAGTTCGTCCCGACCGGGCATGCCTCCTGACACTCGATGTTGCACTGCAACCACGAGGCGTCGACGGGCTGGACGAGGAATTCCTGGTGCAAGTCGAGGGCCAAGGGGTGATCGCGCCTTTCCCAGATGGGGCATGACAGCGGGAAACGGACGGCCTGTCGCGGTCGCCTCGTTCGGAATCTACCATCCGCGTCGGGCGGCCTGCAAAACCGGACGGACAGCCTTGTGTGGTGACGTGTCGGCGGAGCGCATCGGATCAGCCAATGGTCTCCGTCCCGATTTGACGGTCGCGAATCTCGCAGCTACGCTGCTCGCCGAGACGATCGCCGCCCGCAACGGGCCGACGTCTCGTGGAGGAGCGACGCATGATCGCGAGCGAATTCGCGTTCATGACGCTGGGCCTGCTGCTCGGCGTGGCCAGCGGTGCTGCCCTCGTGTTCGTGATTCGCGCCCGGTCGCCTGCCCCACGCGAGGTTCGGCTGCGTGTGGCCACCGATGTGATTCCGCGACGTACGTCGGCCACGCTGGCCGGGGATGCGTTCGGCACGGCCCCGGGGGAGCCGGCCCGCGGCGGCCCCGCGGATCGGCGAACGGTGGATCGAGAACCCAACAGTGCCCTCGCTCCCGCGGCGCCCAGCCGCCCGAATACGCTCCGCGTCGCGGGTGAGCCGGGCCCTGTGGGCGCCCTGGGCGTGACCGCTGCCGTCGAAAGGCCCGCGCTGGCAGTTCCGCTGGACGCGGTTGCGATCGCGATCCCAATCCACGGCGAGCGCGACCCGATGCTGCAGGCGCTGCGCGAATCGACGGAACGTGCGCTGATGGCCACGGTGCCGGCAACCCGCCCTGAGGCCGCCGATGTCGGGACCCACGGCATCGACCGCGCGGAGCAAACCGCGCCGCAGGCCGCGATGCGGACCGCGCCGCAGGCTGAGGCCCGTTCGACACCGGGCGCAACCGCGCTCGTCGAACCGAGGGCCGGAGCCGTCGTGTCGAGCGGCGGAGCCGTCGTGTCGAGCGGCGGAGCCGTCGTGTCGAGCGCCGAATCGGGCGGTTCGTCGCGTGGCGAGGCAACTCGCTCGCGTCCGGTCGCCGACGGGCCATGTGCCGAGGCTCAGGCGCGGGCCGACGAACAGTGCCGCCAGGCCGAGGTGGCCCGTCTCGGAGCCACGACGGCGGCCGCAGCTCTTGCGGTGGTTCGTCGCGAGTACAGCGAGCAGCAGGGTCGAGCCGAGGAGAGCCGCTCGGCGGCAGAGCCTCGCCGAGTCCAGGAACGCAAGGAAGCAGCCCGCGCCGGGTTCCGCTCCGATCGCCTGGCGGCTGCAGATCGGGCGGGCCTCGAGACGGCCGCCAGGACCTGGTTGACGGCCATCAACGCCATCAATGCGGCCGCGCGTGAGGCGGCGCCCGCGGTCGCCCGAGCCGACCTCGCGGCGGCGGCGCTCTTGCCGACCCTCGAACGGCTCGGCGCCGAAGCCGACGCCGCGCGGATCTCGGCAGAGGCGGCCGATGCCGAGTGCCTCGAGGCCCGGACGACGCTTGCCCAGTGTCGCGAAGCGGCGGCCATCGGTCAGGCGATCTCGCCGGTGCGGACCGGCGGGGACGCGCCCGGCACCGTCTCGCCGGCGCCACTGCGGCGCGACGCAGGGACACCGATCGTGCTTCGCCTGGTTGCCGGCGATCGGAACACGAGGACCCAGGTCGCGGCCGCCCTCGCGCAGAGCCTCCCGGACACGCCCCTGCCGTGGGCCGACCTGCTCGGGGAGTTTGTCGATGCGATCTCGGCACGCGCGATCGAGGAGTCGCTCCTCGACGTTCCCGCGGACCATCCCTTCTGGAGCCCATTCGCCCGTACCGAGGGCCGTGACATCCTCGCGGCGCTCGCCGCGCTCGGGTATCGGTTCGATGGACTCGGTGGCTGGGCGGACGATCGGATCCCGAGCCAGCGCGATCTGTCGCTTGCCGTTGGCTATGCGGGCCAGGACCCGATGCGCATCCGTTCGTGGCCGAGCGAGCAGGAGACGACCGAGCTCTTGCGAGATGTGCGGGTGGCCGGCGATGAATACCTGGATCGGGCCGGAGGCGACCTCAGCCTGGGCGAAGTCGTGGCTCTCCTCGGGCCACGGGCGGACGCGTTGACCGACCTGTGGAACGCCTGGGGCACCGTCAGGCCGCTGCTCGTCGCTCCGATCGACGCGACGACGGAGGACTGACCGGGCTTCCGGATCAGGCCTGGGCGAGCTCGTCGTCCTCGTCGATCACGACGAGCCGGAATGCCTCGCCGGCCGCGACACCGATGACCGCGCCCTCTTCTGCAGTCCACCTGCGGATCCAGTCGAGCACCCGATCCATGTCACGCAGCTGACTCGCATGGCAACGGAGAGCCGCGAGCTTGCGCTCGACCGTGGCGCTCACATCGATCCACGCGTCGGGCGCGCTCGACCAGGCGAGGTAGATCCGGCGTACGCGATGCGCGGCCAGACCGGACCGAGCCAGCCATGGGAACGCCATCGGGTTTCGAGCGGCAGGGTAGACCGCGTCGACGGCGGCAATCCCGGCGGTGCGGTGATCCACGTGGTTGACCCCACCATCCCGATGGAACAGCACCTCGGGGTCGGTGGTGAGCACGGCGTCGGGCCGAAAGGTGCGGATCTCCCGAACCAGCAGTTCGCGCAACGGCAGGTCGTTGGCCAGGCCGCCGTCCGGCTGATGCAGAAAGGTCACCCCAGCGTAGCCCACGACGTCGGCCGCGGTGCGCTGTTCGACTTCCCGGGTCAGCGCGAGCTCCAACGGATCGAGATCGGCGTACTCGCCTCCCTGGTCGCCGCTCGTGCAGCACACCAGCCAGCCCACGGAACCCGCGTCGATCCAGCGGGCGGCAGTCGCCGCCGGGCCGAAATCGGCATCATCCGGGTGGGCCACGATCACCATGAATCGATCGGGCCGCCAATCATGAGCTGCCGGCGCGGCCCCATCCTGACGTCGATCGCCCCTAGGCATCCGTCGACCCGGACCCACACTCAAGAGGGATTCGCGCACGCGCAGGTGCCTGATAACCTCGCAACCGAGCCGCTAGAATGCCGCCCGAGGCTTCGCTCGTCTCCCCCCACGAGCGAAGCCTCGCTTCGTGCCCGCCAGGGACGCTCATCGTGCTCGTCCGGCCCGGGCTTCGCGGAGGACGTCGAGGACGGCGGCCGCATGACCGTCCGCCTTGACCTTCGGCCACGCGTGGTGGATCCGGCCCTCCGGATCGATCAGGTAGGTCGAGCGCTGGATGCCCATGGACTCTCGCCCGTAGTTGGTGCGCAGTGTCCACGCACCATAGGCCTCGGCGACGGCGTGGTCCTCGTCGGACAGCAGCGTGAACGGAATCCCGAACTTCTCGCGGAAGCGCCGATGGCTCGCTGCACCGTCCGGGCTGATCCCCCACACCTCGGCGTTGCCGGCCTCGACGTCGCGCTGAAGGTCGCGAAACTGGCACGCCTCCGTCGTGCAGCCGGGCGTATCGTCCGCGGGATAGAAGTAGACGATCGTCCAGACGCCCCGACGATCGGCGAGTCGACGATCGACCCCGCGGTCGTCGGGGAGCGTGAAATCCGGCGCCAGTGCGCCGGCCTCGGGCGGGGTCATGCCCGCAGCCTAGCAGGCGTCTCGATGACCAGGAGCCATCCCGACTCGATCGAGAGCCGTACCGTCGTGTCGAGTCGCACATTGGACAGACCGCGACTGCGACCCGCGGCGAGCCGATCGTCGTCCAACCCGTAGCGCAGCCCGCTGGCCGTGACGCCGGTCGCGTCGCCGCCGAGCGGCAGGAGGGTCAGGAGGTCGCCGGCTCGGCCGGTCAGGTCGACCGCACGCAGACCTCCGGGCGACGCCAGCAGCGTCACCCTGGCCGACGGATCGAGCAGGCGGCAGGCCCGCCCTTGCAGGGCGGGGTGGGCGAGCAGCGCGACATTGGCCAGCGCGTGGTCGACGCGGGATCCACCAAGGGCCCCAAGGATGGTGACGTCCGTCGCGCCCCGACGAACGGCCTCGAGAACGCCCAGCTCCGTGTCCGATTCGTCCTTGTCGGTCGCCACGGGGTGTGGTTCGATCGCCGCAGATCGCAGGGCGGCTCGCCCCGTGGCATCAAGCGAATCGCCATCGCCGACCCAGGCATCGATGCGAAGGCTCAGCGTTGGAGCCAACCCCGCGCCGCCATCGGCTGCGACGACGATGTCGATCGCATCGGCCCAGCCAGGCCATGCGTCGTCGAGCCCTGCCCGGCTCGGCCGGCCTCCATCGGCGAGAACAATGGCCCGTGTCATCGGTGGCAGGCTCCCATCCCGGTCGAGCACGATGGCGTGCATCGTCCGGATGCTACCCGGTCGACGAGTGCTATCCTGCCAGCCGTGCCCAACACACCAGACCACCCGGCCGTCCGGCGGGTCGTCGAGGCGGCCGCCCGCAAGGGCGTGACCCTCGATGTCACCACCTTCTCCGAGTCGACGCACACCGCGAGCGAGGCGGCGGCGGCCGTCGGCGCCGAGCTCGGGCAGATCGTGAAGTCACTCGTCTTCGTGTCGAACGGCGAGGACGGCCTCCCCGAACCGATCCTGTGCCTGGTGTCCGGGACGAATCGCGTCGATCTCGGTCGCCTCGCCGCGGTGACCGGCCGTTCGGACGTTCGGCGGGCCACAGCGCGGGAGGCCAACGAGTTGAGCGGCTTCGTCATCGGCGGGATTCCCCCGCTGGGCCATGGGCGGGCGATGCGCGTGATCATGGACCCCGATCTCGGCCGGTTCCCCGAGGTGTGGGCGGCAGCCGGCACGGCAACGGCGGTGTTTCCTGTACCTCCGGCGACCCTGCGGATCCTGGCCAATGCGACGGTGGCGCCCATCGCCGAACAGCCTCGGGTGGCCGACGTGGAAGCCGGGCTGGACGATCTGATTCGCCCGATCGCCGCGCCGACCCGCGGGGCCTGACCGACAACTCCGTGACGCGGGCGGAGCCACGTCGAGCCAGCGTGGGCTATCCGGGTGGCCTGCGGGCGCGCTGGGCCTGGGGTGGCAGCGGCCAGGGCGCCGACGTGTTCGCCCTCTCCGAGAGCGGCGGCGACATCATCGACCACGGGACCCTGGGCGGCCCCGACGTCGAGCAGTACTGCCGAGCCGAGGTGCGGGTGGAGGGACCGGCGGGGACGTGGACGGCGCGCTTCGCATCTCCCATCTACGACGAACCGGCGGCATTGCTCTGGGACACGCCCGCGCTGTTCGTGGCGACCTATGGATTCACGACGTACGCCTTCGATGCCCGCGGCGGATCGCTTCGCTGGCACCATCGCTCGGGGACGCCGCTGATCGCGCTCATCGGGTCGAGCCGCCTTGCCCACGTCATCGTGCAGGCCGAGATCGAGACGTTCGCGATCGAGGCGGACGGGACGGTCGCGTGGCGCGTGGCCCATTCCGACGTGGTCACGAGCGCCGAACTCGTCGGCGGCAAGCTCGTGCTCAACAGCTTCAGCGCCCAGGTGACGGCTCTGGATCCCGTGACCGGGCGGACGGCCGGGTGACACCGAAGCCGTGCGTGACAGCGGAACCGTGATCGACCAGCCGCTGTGGACACAGCGTGGACAAGTCGCCGCATTCGTCGGCGATTCGTGGACGATGCACCTTGACCCGGCGCGGAGGTCGACCCAGGATGGGGATCAGCCCGGAGGGGTCGAGCGCCACTAACGGTCGAGATCGCCTCAACGCCCACGTGACGCGGAGGTTCCTTCGGGCTCTTTCCCGCTCGCCCGACTATCATCCCCGCCGTGATCCCCTCCCTCGTCGCGGCAGTCGGGGTGAGCGCCATGGCCCTGGGCCTGCTCGTGCTCCGCTCGCTCGGCGCGAACTATCGCGTCGGTCGGCTGCTCGCCGTCACTCCGAAGGTCACGGTCGAGGAGGCCCTGGTCCTGGCCACCGAAGCGCGGCCGCCCTACGTGCGGATCGACGGCCGCGTCGACGCCGAGGACGAATTCGAGGACGCCGACCATCGCCCGCTCGTCCTCCGACGCACGCGGGTCGAGGTCCAGCGTGGCCGTGCCTGGACCATCGTCGAGGACGGCCGCGAGGCCATCCCGTTCGAGATTCGCGAAGGGCTGAGCGGCATCGCCGTGGATGCGTCCGCGCTCGGCCCGGGGCTGGTCGTGGTGCCCCGCGAGTCCCGCGGGGTCGCGGCGGACCTGCCGGATCGGGTCCCGTCGGAGCTTCCGCCCGGGACTCCGGTGCGCATTGCCATCGAGCAACTCTCGTCGGTCGACCACGCCACGGTCCTCGGCGTACCGGTGCCGGGGGCGGCCGGAAGGCCGTGGATGACGTCCGGTCGTGGCCGACCGCTGATCCTGACCAACCTGGAGACCGCCGAGGCGATGCGCATTCTCGTGGGCGACCGCCGGATGGTCCCGGCCGCCGCGACCGCCTGGCTCGGCAGCGGACTCGTCCTCCTGGCGATCTCGGTCGTCCTCGCCGTGGCCGGAGTCCGCTGATCACGTGGTGATCGGATGGCTCGTTCCGTGACCTACGGATGGCGCCTTGCCCTGGCATGTGCTGCCGTCGCGCTGTTCCTGGGCCTCCCGATCGCCGCCCTCGCCGCCAGCCCCGAACCAAGTGCCGCGGGTGGCGATACCCGCAGTGCCGGGGAGGGCCCGGGGCTCGTCGGAGACCCCCTGTTCGCCCTGGTGGTCGTCGTTCTCGTCGCGGCCATGGCCATCGCGACCACGCTCGTCTACATCAGGCTCACGAGGGCGGCCCACGATCGGGGTCATCGCGACTGAGGCTTCGGGCCGGCCGCGCGCGGAGTACCCCCGCCGACGCAGACCGCCGCAGGACGATCGTGCTATTGGCAAGATCTGTGAGCTTGGTAGGCTGGCCGCTGAAGTTCACATTTCCTGCCAAGGGCAAGTCGGTGATGTTGCCAATTACTTCGCGACCGATCGACGCCACGCTGACCGTCACCAAGGCGGCGCGTCTGCTGGGCGTCCATCCCAATACGGTCCGGGCCTGGAGCGATCAGGGTCGGCTCCGGTTCTACCGCATCAACCGGCGCGGCGATCGACGCTATCGCGTGGGCGACCTCAATCGATTCCTCGCGGCCGCCGACAGTTCAACGCACGATCCGCATGGGTCGGCCCTCACGTCGACACCGGATCGCCCAAGGGGGACCCCCGGAGGGCACCACGCTACGGCCCAACGTGCGCCGTTTCGCCCGTCGCTCGAGACCGCAGCCGAGCCGGTCGGCGACGATTCAGCACGCTCCGCAGCCCTGGGTCTGGTCGGTGACCTTGCAGCCCTGATCCCGTCGGGCGCGCCCCGCGGGGCAAACGATCTGGCCACCCTGCTCATGCGCGCCGCTCGCGCCATTCGCTCAGCGACCAACGTCGATCGCGTCGCGATCTACGAGCTGCGCCGCGACGAACTCGTGCCACTGGCGGTGACCGGGCCGACTGCCACGCGGTCGACCGCGCTGCCGCGCACGTTCGGGGTTCTCGGCTCCGCGCTGGCAGGAGCTCCGCGTGAATCGGGCGTTCGTGGATCGGGCACCGGCGGCGATCCGCCGGTGATTGCCCGGTATCCCGGGACCAATGTCCTGCCGGCATTCTCCGACAGCGCCGGCGAACTGGCCGTGGCGATCCCGGGGTCCGAAGGTTCATGGGGTGTCCTCGTGCTGGCGAACCGGCAGGGCTTCGCGACCGGCGCCCCGGACCTGCTGGGCGCCGTGGCGGGCGCCCTGGGCGCCATCGTTCGCGTCTCCCGGCATGGAGACGAGGTGGCCCATCGGCTGCACCGCGCGGAAGCGTTGCGCCGCGTGGAATCGGACATCGGGAGCCGCCTCGACCTCGAACAGATCCTGTCCGGCCTCGTCGATCACGCCCTCGTCCTGTTCGAGAGCGATCGGGCGGCCGTGTTCCTCCAGACTCCCGGGGGCGGCATGGAGCCGCGGGTCAGTCGTGGTCTGTCCGCCGCCTTCCTCGCCGCCGTGAAGGATCTGCCGCCGCGCTCGCTGTCGGCCGCCGCCGTGGCCGCCCGCCGCCCGCTTGCCGCGACCCATTACCGGGACGACCCACGAGGCGAGGGCATCCGGGCGGCGGTCATCCAGGAGGGCTTCGACAGCCTGTGCGTGGCGCCGCTGCTCAACGGCAACGATCTCCTGGGCCTGCTCATCGTGTATCACGACCGCCCGCATACGTGGACCGACGACGAGATGGACACGATGTGGGCGCTGGCCGGCCACGCCGGCGTCGCGATCAAGACTGCCCAGAACTACACGCAGCTCTCGAGCTGGGCGGCCCAGCTCCAGGCGATCCAGCAGGTCGGCGCCCGGCTCAATCGGCTTTCGACGGTGGCCGAGATCGCGGGGACGATCGCGACCGAGCTGCGCGAACTGATCGATTACCACAACGTTCGGGTCTACCGCATCGAGGGGGACGAGCTCATCCCCGTCGCGATGGTCGGGAACCTGGGCGGGTACGTCGACGAGACCCCCGCCCAGCTGAGCGTGACGGTCGGCCAGGGCATCACCGGGTGGGTGGCGCAACACGGCGTCGCGCAATACCTGCCGGATGCGGCCAACGATCCGCGTGGCCAGACCATCCCCGGGACCGAGGACGACCTCCCGGAGTCGATGCTGCTGGCCCCGATGACGTTCGAGGACCGGGTCCTGGGGGTTCTCGTCCTCGCGAAGCTCGGAACCCACCAGTTCACCGACGACGACCTGCGGCTGCTCGTCATCTTTGCCAGCATCGCCGCCCAGGCAATGGCCAATGCCGATGCCACCGAGCAGCTGCGCTCGCAGTCGGCGGCCTTGGAGCGCCAGCTGCGGAGCCAGCGGGTCCTCTTGACGATCACTGAATCCATCCTCTCGACGCTCGATCCGCGCCAGGTCCTCGACCAGATCTCGGATCGCCTGGCGACGCTGGTCGAGTTCGACAACATCTCGATCGAGGTGTATGACCGGGCAGCCGGCACACTCCGCCCGATCAGCGCCCGGGGTGTTCACGCGGACGAATACATGAGGGACTGGAAGGTGGGTGAAACGGGGATTGCCACGTGGGTCATCGAACGCAACGAGCCCGTCCTCGTCGCCGATGAGATCGACGATCCGCGCGTCAGCCACTTCGACTCGACGGGGCCCGTTCACGGAAGCCTGATCGTGGCTCCGCTGCGCGATCGCGACGGCGTGTCGGGCGTCCTGACGCTCGAGCGCCTCGGCGAGGGCCGCGCCTACACGGACGACGAATTCGAGCTTGTGAAGCTGTTCGCCGCGCACGTCTCGATCTCGCTCCAGAACGCCACGGCCCACCGCGCGGTCGAGATTCGCGCCAACACGGACGGGCTCACCGGGCTGCTGAACCGGAGCACCCTGAACGAGTGGCTGCGCCGGAGCACCGCCGATGGCGAGCCGTTCAGCCTGATCATGCTCGACCTCGACGACTTCCGGCTCGTGAACAACGCCCGCGGCCACCAGGCCGGCGACCGGATGCTTCAAGGGATCGCCGCGGCGCTGGTCAAGGCCGGGCGGGACTCGGACCTCGTGTTCCGCTACGGCGGCGATGAGTTCGCCTTCCTGCTTCCGGCCACGGAAGCCCCTGGCGCGATCGCCGTTGCCGAGCGCGCCCGCGAGGCGGTCCGGCGCGTCCCCGGACCCGGATCGGATGGGCCGCGGCCGTCAATGGCCGTGTCCGCATCGATTGGATTCTCGACGTTCCCCACGGACGGGCAGACGGCCGAGGAGGTCCTTCTCGCGGCCGACCGGGCAACCTACGTCGCCAAGCGGGCCGGCGGCAATCGCGTCGCCAGCGCAGCCGAGGGGCTGTCGCTTGCAGCCGAGTTCTCGCCGTCGGAGCCCACCCCCGTCGATTCACCGAGTCAGGCGACCGCCTGAGCGCTCCGCGGAAACCGCGATTCGCGATTGGAGCCACGGGCGTCACCCCGACAACCTGATCGGCGTCACACTGGAACCGTGAGCGAGACGCCGAAGCGCCGCCGTCCAACCACCGCCGCCTGGCTGGCGGGCGTCCTCGCCGTCGTCCTCGTCGGGCTGGTCGGCTCGATCGCCATCCTTTCATCGGGCGGGCTGCCGATCGGCGGGTCGGCGACACCGGGCCCATCCGCTCCGCCACCATCAGTCGGGCAGTCCACGGCGCCGCCGAGCCAGTCGCCGGCGCCGTCCTTCACTCGTCCGACGCCCACGCCCCGGCCGACGTTCGTCGTCCATGTCGTGAAGCCAGGTGACAGCCTGACCTCGATCGCGCGCGCGCAGGGCACGACCGCCCGAAGCATCGCGTTCTGGAATCGCGATGCCTATCCGTCGCTCGACCCCGAATCGGATGGCTACCAGCCAAACCGGATCGAGGTCGGCTGGGCTCTCGCCCTGGTGCCGGGCCAGACCTATGACGAATTGGCCCCGACCCAGCGACCGGGCAGCCCGCCACCGAATGGACCGTCGACCGCAGCCGGCCCCGGCAGCCAGCCCACGATGCCGCCGGTCATCGGCAGCAGCGTGCTGATCTCAAACGGCCCGCGTGGCAGCGACCGGATCGCCCTCACCCTGGACATGGGCGGCCGGGTGGATCCGGCCGTCGAGATCGTCCGCTGGCTCATCGACCACACCGTGAAGGCCACCCTGTTCCCGACCGGCCTGACCGGCACAACCTCCGAGCAGGGTCGCGCCGCGCTGTTGTTGGCCGCACAACGGCCCGACCTGTTCGAGATCGCCAACCACTCGTGGGACCACCCGAGCTTCGTCAACCTCACCGATGCCGAGGTGGCCGACCAGCTGTCGCGCAGCGAGGCCGCTGTCAACCAGCTCATCGGGCGCACCACGAAGCCGTTCTTCCGCCCCCCGTTCGGCGCCGTCAACAACACCGTGCGGGGCGCGGTCGGGCGAGCCGGCTGGGGCTACACGATCTTGTGGGACATCGATACGATCGACTGGAAGCCGACGTCGGAGGGAGGCCCGACGGCGAGCGACATCGTCACGAAGGTGACGGCACAGGCCCAGGGCGGCTCGATCGTGGTCATGGACCTCGGTGGATGGCACACCCTCGAGGCGCTGCCGGGGATCCTCGCCGCGCTCGACTCGAAAGGGCTTCGGCCGGTGACCCTGACGGAGATGCTGGCCCCATAGCGCCGGGTTGGTCGGCGACACGGCAGCGGTTCACGCGGGGCTATGCTCCGGTCGATGGACGCCAACTCCTCCATGAACGACGCACCCCGGATCGTCATCACCGTTGCCGATCCCGGCGCGCAGGCGGACGTTGCCCTCGCCGAGCGGAAGAACGGGCTGTACGCCGAGGCCGTCGCACGCCAGCGGGGGATCGCCGTCCTGCTCCATGCCGCGACGCCCCGGCAGGATCGAATCGAGGCGTTTCGCACGATGGACGGCCTGCTCCTGGCAGGAGGCGCCGACATCGATCCGCGGCGGTACAACGAGTCGGCTCGCGGCGCGGTCGACGTCGAGCCGGAGCGCGATGCGCTCGAAGCCGAGGCGTGGGCCGCGGCCATGGCGCGCGATCTGCCGGTGCTGGGAATCTGCCGCGGACTCCAGGCGATGAACGTGTTCATGGGCGGACGCCTGCTCCAGGATGTGGCGCGGCACGCCGGATCGGCGTACGGCACAGGCCGCGCGTTGACCCACCCGCTGCGCGTGGTGCCCGGATCACGCCTGGCGCGGATCCTGTTCCCGACCAACGTCCGCGGTGGGGTTGTCGCGGTGAACACCTACCACCACCAGGGCGTTCGCGCCGGCGACGTGGCTGCAGGCCTGGCCGTGGGGGCCTGGGCGTCGAGCCCGGCCGGCGACCTGGCCGAGGCGATCGAGACGACGAGCGGGCCGTTTCGACTCGCCGTCCAGTGCCACCCGGAGCGGACGGGGTCGACACCGGACGCCTTCGAGCGACTGTTCCGGGTCTTCGTCGATGCAAGCCGCGGATCCGTGACGGCGCGGAGCGCGACGGGGTCCAGTCGCTAGGACAGCGCCCGGGCCTACTCGCTGCATCAGGTCTGCTACGAGCTTCGCGTAGCGGAGGGCGTCGGAAATGACCGCGCCACCAAGGGTGGCGTAGCCGGCGATGTTGCCGGCTAGATCCGATAGGGTCCAGCCCAGGCCACCCGTGCTCGTGGAGACCGCCAGGCGGGCTCCGGTTGGATCGACGATCGAGCTCGTGCTGGCACCCGTACTCGGGGTGATCCGGGCGATGACCTCGGATGAACCGACGTAGGCGTACGTGTCGGTCACCGAGGCGACGGCCTTCGTCCGATGGCGTCCCAGGGCATCGAGCGTGAACGTCGCCGCCGAGCCCGTCTGCGGGGTGATCTGAGGTCAGGCGATCGGCGACGTCCGTCTAACCGATCGCACGGAGAACCTCTGCGCACGATGGTCCAACGAGAGATCTCAGAACAGAGCCCGGTTCGCCAGCGCGTGGCAGATGCTCCAGGAAGGAGACGCCCACCAACTCCCGGATCTCTGGCTCAGCCGAAAGGCCGTCTTCCAAGAGTTGCAAGACGCACGAGAGCGAGGCCCGGTCGTGTATGGCCTTCCTTGCCACCTGAGATTCTGCCCAACGCTCGACATCGGCCACAAACAGATGTGGCAACACCTCGCCATGTTGATCGCTGACGTGCTCCTCGAATAGAGGACTGAGCTCCGGGCACGCGTAAACCAAGGCGCCTACGAATGCAATGGTCCTGGCACTCATCGATCGGTCCCTGGGGCGTCTAGGAGGTCATCGAGAACGCTCTGGGCGACGAGTCGATCAGGGTAGCTCGCGGATGGATTATCGGTTAAGCCAGTTGCTAAGTCCGCGGGCCGTCTCCTGGGCCTTCACTGTGTGGAAGAGACCTTGGGTGGGTTGTCCAGTACGGTTCAGGTATCGGGTTGCGGATGAGGTCGCCGACCGGCACTCCCCACGGCCCAGGCAGATGTTGACATGGTTCGGGTTCACAACGCCGGAGCGAGTCCTCTCAGGGACCCGCACAACGGACCCACCAGCCGCACGGATACGACCCGCAGTGGACACCCTGAACGTCGCGATAGCCGTTTCGATCTCAGCGTACGACGCTATCGCGCCTCGATCACCGCCTGTGCGCCTCCCGCTCCTGGGTCCGATCCAATAGCGATCGGCGCCTTGAGGCACGATCACTGGGGGATCTTCAATGTCCGCGCCTCTTGGCCTCGAACCACGCTCTGAACGATTCGGACCAGGATCGTTCGCTCGGCCACCTGCCTGGCCGGCCTCTTCGTTCCGCCCACTTGGACTCGAATGTGGAGTCGCCGATCCACTGACCATCGTACTCACGAATGAGCCCTGCCCATTCACGGCTTGAGTCCGAGTATGGTTCGAGCTCGAAGAGTTCGTCATTCCAGACGCCGAACTCGTCGGCACTACAGTGGTATGCGACGGATCCATCCTGCCCTAGCCCGATCTGTCGGAGAACGCCTCCATCATCCGCCAGTTCAAGCATCCACGCGGAGATCTCAATCCCGTGCTCGCGGTAGGGAAAGCGGAGCGCCAGGTAGCGCGTCATGACTTCCCCCGGAAATACTTTGACCAGGGGTTGATGTGGCCAAATACAAATGGGAATCGAGGAACTACGTGTATCCCAAATGGGAGCCTGTACGCGCCCTTGTAAGTGGGCGCCGTCCCAATACGGATGGCACTCTTGAACTTCACCATCGTTCCGCCGACTGGAACCTGTGTCGGCCCGACGCGAAGGATAGTCGAGCGCGGCGGCAGCTGTGTTCGAACGACTCCCGCCGTCTCCTTTGCGACACCCGCGAGCCTTGGGACATCGCGCGCAGCTCTGATGGCGCCGTCGGCAAACCGCCTCCCCGCGCCCAACGCAGCCCGGCCCGCACCGAGCACGGTTCGTCCGGCTCCCAGGAGGGCATTGGCCGCGCCGGCCGTGACGCTCGTGCCGGCTCGCAGGGCGCCGATCGCACCGCCGGCAGCGATCGATCCGGCGACGACGACGGCCGTCTCGCCGGCCATCGCGCCGAGGGTCCGGAAGTCGCCGCTCGACCAGGCGTTGCCGACCTTGGTGACGGCGCCGCCGACCGTATCGGCGACCCCGCCCACGACCGTCCGACCGACGCCCGTGAGGGTGCCTCCGGCGTCGCGCGAGAGGTCCTGCCCGAAGCGCCCGACGGCGGCCGCGGCGGTGGTCGCCACGACGCTCCGGCAGGCCCCATCGAGAGCGCAGCCGCCGGCTGCCACGATCGCCTGACCGGTGCCGACGACCGCGCCGACGGCGCCCTCGCCGAAGCCATAGGCGAACGAGCCCACGTTGCCGGCGACCTGCCCGGCGAAGCCCAGCGGATCGATGTCGTCCCAGGGCCAGTGGCCATCGGGATCGACCAGCGTGGCCGGGTCGGCTCCGGCATACAGGTAGCGGTTGAAGGTGATCGGGTTGAGCGCACTGCCGGCCAGGTCGTCGGGTGCGCTGAAGCTCCCGAGATCGGGGGCATAGGCCCGGAGCACGAAGTCGTACAGCTCGGCATCGCCTGCGTCCGACAGGAGCAGCCGGCCCTGGTAGCGGAAGGGCGACGCGAGACCGGAGCTGACCTGGGCCAGGGTCTCGCCGTAGGGGTCATAGCGGCTATGAATGCGATGTCGCCAGGTCGAGGTGCCGCGGCGTAGGCTCGCGGGCACCGGGACAGGGGCGACACGGGACACCAGCTGTACGGGCAGGCCGATACGCTAATGGACCACGAGTCCGGCGTCGTAACTGGCCGCCCCTGCGACTCGCCCGGTTGCGCTCAGAGCGCGGATCCGTAGGTGTCGTGTGCCCGGCAGGTGTCCGAACCGGATGGTGAACGAGAGAGGAGGATGCCGATGCGCACGATCGGGCTCGACGTGGGCCGCACGTTCGCCGAGGTGGCGATCCACGAAGGCGGCCGGACCCGCTCGGCCGGCCGGACCCCGGTGACGCCAGCCGGCCTGCGCTCGTTCGCGGCCGGCCTGCACGCCGACGACGAGGTGGTCCTCGAGGCGACGACGAACACCTGGGCGATCGCCGGGCTGCTCGCGGAGCATGCCGGGCGGGTCGTGGTGTCCAACCCATTGCGGACCCGGGCCATCGCCGACGCCAAGCACAAGACCGACCGGATCGACGCGGCGACCCTGGCCGAGCTGCAGGCCGCCCGCTATATCCCCGAGGTCTGGCAGCCCGATCCGGCCACCCGCGAGCTGCGCAGCCTGGTCGCCCACCGGGCCGGGTTGGTCCGCGTGCGCACGGCGCAGCGCAACCGGGTCCACGCGATCCTGGACCGAGCGCTCATCGCCTCACCGGTCGCCGACGCCTTCGGCGTAGCCGGCCGGGCCTGGCTCGCGGCCCTCGAGCTGCCCGACCTCGCGCGGCTCGAGCTCGACGCCGCGCTGCGGCTCCACGACACGGCCGCGGCCGAGGTCACGGCGGCCGACCGGCTCCTCGCGGAGCGGATCGTCGACGATCCCCGGGCGCGCCACCTGCTCACGATCCCGGGCGTCGGCCCGGCGGTCGCGGCGAGCCTCGTCGCGCTCATCGGCGACATCGGCCGCTTCCCGCGCCCGGCCAACCTCGCTTCCTATCTCGGGCTCGATCCGCGGGTCCGCCAGACCGGCGGCAAGCCTGCGTTCACCGGGCACATCAGCCGGGCTGGCCAAGCGCATGCCCGGGGGTTGCTGATCGAGGCGGCACACGCCGCGGTCCGGGTGCCGGGTCCCCTGCACGCGTTCCATGCCCGCCTGCTCCGACGACGCCACAGCAGCGGCGTGGCGGTGGTGGCGGTCGCGCGCAAGCTCGCCGTGCTCGCCTGGCACCTGCTCAGCGCGGACGCGGACTTCCGCTTCAGCCCACCGGTCCGGACGGCCGAGAAGCTGCGCCGCCTGGACCTCGCGGCCGGTCGCCCGAAGCGCGCTCCGGGCGGTCGCGGGCCGGGTGGGGCCAAGGAGCGCCGGCGCGCAGCGCGGACGGCCGAGTGGACGGTGCTCGAGGTGGCCGAGGCCGCGTACGAGGAGCTCGTCCGGGCTCGCACCATCCCACGTGGATCGACGGACGCGGCGGCCGCACCGGGGAGCGACTGATCGGCCGGATCGAGCCGGCACGGGCTGCGCGACGGGGCCATGGTCCCCAGACACCCGTCCTTCGCCACGCGGTCGCGCCGCGTCCGTCGCCCACGATACGTCACGCCGCCCGTGCCCGGGACTTGACACATTCATCCGTAGCGGAGGGCGTCGGAAATGACCGCGCCACCGAGGGTGGCGTAGCCGGCGCTGTTGCCGGCTAGATCGGCCAGGGTCCAGCCGAAGCCACCGCTGCTGGTGCTGACCGCCAGGCGGGCCCCCGTGGGATCGACGATCGAGCTGGTGGCCGCTCCCGTGCTCGGGGTGATCCTGGCGATCACCTCACTGGAGCCGACGTAGGCGTACGTGTCGGTGAGGCCGGCGACCGTCTTGGCCCCGTGGCGCCCCAGGGCATCGAGCGTGAAGCTGGCCGCGGACCCTGCTGCCGGGGTGATCCCGGTCAGGCGCGTCCTCGGCCCCCGATATTTACAGCTCCCCTGAAGAGTGGGCTCGCCGCCAATCGTGATCTAGCCGCGCCATCCATGACATTTCCGCGATGCATTGCCTCGCTTCGCCCCCAAAGCGGCGACGCGCTCACGGGGCCCGCCGCCTGCCGCCATGAGCCGCTTGCTCGGTCCAACGGGAAGGCGTCCAACTGTCAGCCTCTGGCCAGATCGATGAAGTCTCGATCCGCCAAATGCTCGACGGCAGATTCGATGTGGTCGCGTGTGACGCGCTCAACGACGATGAGGTTCGCGAACGGAACCGAAGGTTCACCGGCCAATCGAAGGTCAAGATCTTGGCGGAGGCGCGTGCGGTCATACACGTCGACGCGATACTCAGCCGCAGGTGTATGGACCTTGATGGGAAGGAACCCTTTCGCCTCAACCTCCCACTCTACGTCGGCGAACTCACGTGGAAACTCGATACGGTACTCGGGCCTCATGGAGCGCCCACGAGCCGGCAGGTGATCTGACAAAGCAAGTTCTCGTATTCTGCTGGAGTCAACCGTGCCCAGGCCTGTGGAACGATTTCGAAATGAGAGGCGTTGCTTCCGCGTTGAATGATTTGCAGGGCGTTTGGGACGGACTCCATGTTTAGCCGATAGGCGTCAAAGCCTTTTTCCGTTAGCTTCGCAGAGTTGTTCCAAACCGATACTCCATGTGTTGGTCGAACGGCACCCGTAACCGGATCAATCCGGTACTCAGAGGCCCGCGGCAGGAATGACGGCGGATCCCCAGGTTTCGCTCCACGGAAGAATGCGCCGTCGAGATCATCCGAATGGCGAGCGGCGCTAGCCAGCCCGCCTGCACCATCCCCGCCCTTTGCAACGGCCCCCACGACGTCGTCGCCGTACTTGGCCACGAGCCTGCCACCGGCCGCGGCGTCGCCGATGAACGGGACGAGGGCGACAAGCGACAGGCCGGCCAGGCCCCAGTCACCTTCGGAGGCGTAGAGACCGGCGTTGAGGCCGTCGAAGGCCGCGCCGGCCACGGGGATGAACCCGGCCGCATCGAGCACAGAATGGATCGATCCACCGCCACCGCCCCGATTGACGCCGCCGAGACAGCCCTTGCTGCCCGCGCAAGCCGTGGACCGGGCACCACGGCCAGGGCCCGCTCGGCGGAGTAGGAGACCTGCGTGAGGTAGAGGTCGAAGTCCTTGTCGCCCGGTGCGATCGCGTTGTTGAACGGGACCTGGAGCCATGCCACTTCACTCGCGGCAAAACCGAGATCGTCGGCAATGGCGTAGGCGACGGCACTCTCGAACCCCTTGCCGTTGTTGGGGTTACCGAAGTCCCAGTCCGGATCGGCCGGATCGTCGCTGAAGTACGGGGGAAATGCCGGGTTGTCGGCACCGATGGTCAGGGTGCCCGGCGTGACGAGCGCGAGGTTCTCCTTGGCGCAGGCATCGGGGGTCGCCGTTGGCTCGGGGGTTGTCTGCGGCGCCGGGCCGATCGTCGGTGCCACCGACGGCGCCGGCGTCGCCGCACCGGAGCATGCGGAGACCACCAACACGAAGGTAACGAGTGCGCTGATCCGCAACCTGGCGTTCACGATGCCCTCCCTCGACTGGACCCTGATCGGCCGCGAGTGTACACGGACCACGCCCCAAGATCGGCAAATCGTTCCGGGAATCCCGAAGCGGCGCCTGGAGGAGGTTAGGCGCCGCTTCGGAGAGGACTCACGGCGGTGGGAGGAGGTACACCACCGTGAAGATGGATTCGATTGGGTGCTACCGGTTGGAAGCCAGTGTGGATGTCGTTTCGGAGAACCGGCCGGCCCGGCTCAGTTCCCGCAGGAAGAGGAGCTGGTTCACTTCGGAAAGCCGCCAGGGCTGCTCGCCGACGTGGATCCCGCTCAGGAACGCCGTCAGGTTGGCCGCCTCATCGGGCGCGAAGCCCCGCAGGAGCAGTCCCCGATAGGTCGCCCGAGTCTGGACGGCCGACGGTTGCGGTGCGATGAACGAGCGAGCGGTGGAAGATCCAGACCCGACCCCGGAGGCCACCGCGAGCATCGGCACTGACGAGGCGGCCCGGGACGACCGCCCTGCCCCCCGTGTACCTCGACGCGCCTGTCCTGCCATGGGTCACGCTTTCGACCTTTCCCTCGATGGTTGGTTTGGCTGCGATGCTGGTGATCCGGTTCGGGCCCTTGCCCGCTCTGGTAGTTGCATGGTCGGGGCCGAGAGTCCCTGTCGCGATGACCCTTGGGTCCCATTGCCCCCAGTACTTCTGGCGGCGCCGCTAGACTCGTCGTACCGCGCTCGAATCAACAGACGCTCGGGCCGGCCATGATGTTGTCCGCGATGGGAGGATCCGTGGAGCCAGCGGAGGATCGCGAGGGAAGCGGCAAACGGGATCGGCTCGCCCGGTTGCTCCGGGTCGTCGCGCTCCTGCGCGGGTATCCGGAGGGCGTGCGCATCCCCGAGATCGCGCGGCGGATCGACGTGTCGGTGCGCACGGTCTATCGCGACCTGACGGCGATCCAGCGCGAGCTCCAGATCCCGGTCTGGTCCGAGGGGGGCCTGTGGGGAATCGAGAGCGACGCGTTCCTGCCGCCGCTGCGCCTGACCCAGCACGAGGCGATGGCCGTCGTCCTGTCGGCCCGGCTGATGGTCCGCTACGCCGACAAGTACGACCCCGATCTCGCAGCGGCGTTCGAGAAGCTCGCTTCGGGGCTCCCGCCGGCCCTGGCCGAACACGTTGAGCGGACGCTGCGCGTGCTGGCGCTCGCCTCGCGCGACGACGCCTTCAACGACCACGTCCGGACCCTGACCAAGGCATGGGCCGAGCGTCGTGTCGTGGCGATCGACTACGAACCGGCCCGCTACGGGCCGCACAGCGAGCGCCGCCGGGCCACGGTTCACCCGTACCTCATCGAGCCCTCGCTCCAGACCCATGCGCTCTACCTGATCGGCTTCGATGAGGACCGGGGCGGGCTGCGCACGTTCAAGATCGAGCGCATTCGATCGGTGGCGATCACGCCGCGTCAGTTCGAGACTCCGGAGCCCGGCAGGATCGAGGAAGCGCTCCGTGGTGCGTGGGACATCATCGCCGACCAGTCCCCGATCAACGTCGTGCTCCGTTTCGTCCCCGACGTGGCAGCCCGTGTCCGGGAGACGACCTGGCACGCGACCCAGCAGACGTCGCTGGAGGCCGACGGCTCCCTGACGTGGCGGGCCACGGTGGCCGGTCCCGTGGAGATTCGCCTCTGGATCCTGTCCTGGGGCGACGAGGTGGAGGTGCTCGAACCGGCCGACCTCCGCGCCGACGTCGGGTCCCGGCTCGCCCGGGCCGCGGCCGCGTACCCGGCGGAATCCTGACGTGGCCGGCCATTCGTTCGACGCCGTCAACCTGATCAGCGACCCGATCCACGGCTACGTGGAGCTGACCAAACGCCTGTCGCGGGCGGAGTCCGGGGCGCTCGGTCTGCCGGACGAGGACGCGGCCGAGGACGACCTGATCGACACGGCCTGGGTCCAGCGGCTCCGCCGGATCAGCCAGCTCCAGAGCGCACGCTGGGTCTTCCCGACTGCCGAGCATTCACGGTTCACGCACGGGCTCGGCGTCATGCACGAGGCGGGCTTGTGGGCGCGGGCGCTCTACCCGAGTCTGCGGGGGGCGCTCCGAGCCGTGGACGGTCCGGCGTCGGCCGTGCCCTCCGAGGGACTGGTCGTGGAGACCCTGCGGGTCGCCGGGCTCCTGCACGACGTGGGGCACGGCCCGTTCGCCCATTACTTCGACGAGCACGTGCTGCACGCCTTCGAGGCTCCGCCCGATCCGCGCCGGCCGGCCGGCAAGCGCCTGAGCCACGAGGACCTGTCGCAACTGATCATCGAACGCGAGCTCGGCGATCTCATCTCCTCGTTGCGACGCGCTCCGGGTGCCGTTCCGGAGCGGGACGCGCTGGCCGATCACGAGCGGATCGACCCCCGCGCGATCGCCTTCCTGGTCTCCAAACCCGCCCTCGACGATCCGACGATGCCGCGCTGGGTGCGCTGGCTCCAGCCGCTCCTCTCCGGGGTCTTCACCGTCGACAACCTGGACTACGTGCGACGTGACGCGTTCATGACCGGCGTCGCGACCGGACCGGTCGATGTCGAGCGACTGCGCCGCTACGCGTTCATCTCCGAGCGCGGGCTCACCCTCTACGAATCAGGTGTCGGCGCACTGGAGATGTTCCTCACGGCCCGCCTGTTCCTCTACCAGCAGGTCTACTTTCATCGCACCGTGCGCGCCATCGACCTCGACTTGGCCGAGGTGTTCGCGCCATCGATCCGGGCCCTGTTCGGAGGCGGATCTCCCGCGGACCGGTTGGATGCATTCGCCGACCTCGACGAGTACGCGCTCCTCCACCAGGCGGCACGCTGGGCCCGGGGCCAGGACGTGGCAGCTGCCGCCGAACCTCCGCCCGGCGAGGAGCGGGTGTCACCGGCGGTGGCCGACGCCTGGAGGGCGATTCTCCTCCGACGCCCACGCTGGCACTCGGCGCGTGAGGTTCGCATCGAATACGAGGCCGGCGCCTACCCGACGGTCGCCGTGGCTACGCTCGGCGACGGCGAGCCGGGGCGCGTGGCGATCGACCTGTCGATCGTCGATGCCAGGCCGGCGGCAGCCGGCGCCACCGACGCGCTGCTCGCGATCGAGGCGCGCGATGGAACCACCGAGATGCGGCCCTCGCTGGCGTTGGCGCGACTCCCCGCGTACGCGCTCATCGGCCGGCGCTACGAGCGGGTCTGACCTCGCCTGCGCCCAATCGGACCAGCCCAGCCAGGGTCAGTGGATGCCGGCCGCTGTGGCGGACGGCAGGACGTCGAACGGGTCGATCCGGGCGAGCTCCCGGTCGGGGATCAGCATGCGCTCGACCACGTCGGCCGCAATGGCGATCGTGCGTGTCTCGAGCGGGCTGAACAACCCGTAGTGAAGGTGGCAGCCCGACGCGTTGCCGGTCCTGCCCTCGTACCCGATGAGCTGGCCGGCGCGCACGACGTCGCCAGCCTCGACGACCACCTCTTCGAAGTGCGCATACATGCTCCGGTAGTCGTTGCCGTCGTCGATGACGACCACGATCGGCAGCGAGATCCAGAGCTGTTTTTCGTCGAGCCGATTCGCGTATGGCAGGAGATCGCCGACCCAGCCGATGTAACCGTCATACCGGCGTCCCGTAACGAGGACGACGCCTGCGTGGGCCGCCACGATGCGGTCGCCGCAGAACGTGGCGAGATCGATCCCATCGTGGAATGGCGCACCGTCCACGACCCGCGATCCGTACTGTGATGGCCCGAACGGCTGGGTCAGGCGCGAGCCCGGGAGGGGCCAGACATAGCCGCGCAGCGTCGACGGGTCGGCCGGCAGTCGAGCGGCAGCGGAGCGCTCGCCGAGCGGGTCCGGCACTCGCGGGTCCGGCACTCGCGGCCCCGGCCATGTTCCCGGAGCGCCGATGGGTGGTGCCTCTGACGCGGCCGGCGCGTCGAGCGCGGCCGGACTGCCCACGATCCCCGCGACGTCGCCGTCGGGCGCGGGGCGGCCGAACTCCAGCGCGAGGGGTGCCACGATCACGACGCTGGCCGAAAGCACGGCGGCCAACGCGACGCGGTGCGCGCGGGCAACGAATCTCATTCGAGATGTGTACTCGGTCCCGATACTCCGTGGCAAGTCGGCGCGTTCAGCCGCAGGCCGCGCGAACGGGCGCGACGCCCGCGACGACCCGTCCGTCGGAACGGACGATCGACCGGATCAGATGCCCCTGGACTCCCCCTGACCGACACGCCGGCGGGACTTCCGGTACCCTTTCGGTTCCGTGTCATTTCTCCGACCAGCCCGATCGGGCGGCCGACCGGCTCATCGGCAAACCCTCGCGATCATTCTCACGGCAGTGCTCGTGGGCCTCGTTTTCCGCGTGCCCGTGGCCCATGCCGCGGCCACCACGGAGGCGAGCGTTGAGTCGTCGATCGCGCGCCTCATCAACCGGGATCGCGCCGCGCTTGGGCTGCCGGCGTACGGCGTCAACTCGACACTGGCGTCGATCGCGGGAACGCGTTCGGCAGCGCTGGCGGCCGCGCAGGTCCTCGACCACGCCGTGGCCGGCGACCTCCCGAGCCAGCTCAATGCCGCCGGCGTGGCGTGGCAGGGTTGGGGCGAGAACCTGGCGAAGACACCAACGGCATGGGGGCCCGACGTGGGTCCGGCCCTCTACGCCCAGTGGAAGGGCAGCCCGCCGCATTGGGCGATGATCATCAGCCGGGACTTCAACCAGATTGGCGTCGGTGTGACCCTGGCAGCGAGCGGGGCCACGTATGCCTCCATCGTGTTCATCGATTCGCCCAACGGCTCGGGCGTCGTGGCACAGCCGAACCCGACGCCGCGGCCCGCGCCGGCGACGACACCGCGACCCGCGACCCCGGCACCGGAACCAACCCCTGAGCCGTCGATCGACGCGCAGCTGTGGGTGGGCGATCCATCGGATAGTCGACCGGAGGGGAGCGCCGACGCGGCCTCGCCGCTCGAGCTGATCGAGTGGCTGGCGACGGTCCTCGAAGGCGTCGTCGAGGTCATCGGCAGCGCCCTGGGCTCGATCGCCGCGGTCGCCGGCCGCCTTGCCTGGTCCGGCTGACCGGCCAGCTTCCCGGGTCTGGGAACCGGGTCGCGGTATGATCCGCCCGCCGCGCGCCCGTAGCTCAGTGGATCAGAGCATCTGACTTCGGATCAGAGGGTCGGGGGTTCGAATCCCTCCGGGCGCGCCAAACCCCGGGACGAAGTCGGTCTACACGACCGGGAAGAGCCATCTCAACTACCTGGTGATGGATTCCGGCTGGGAGGCGAAGCTCGGCTAGGTCCTCGACGAGATGGAAGAAGTCGTCGCCTACGTGAAGAACCAGGGCCTCAACTTCAGGATCCCGTATACGTTCGAGGGCGAGGCCGCCAACTACGTCACGGATCTCATCGTCCGGATCGACGACGAGGGCGTCGAGCCGCTCAACCTCATCATCGAGGTGACGGGCGAGCACCGCCGCGAGAAGGCCGCCCAGGTGGCGGTTGCCGAGACCTACTGGATCCCCGCGGTGAACAACCACGCCGGTCTCGGCCGCTGGTCCTTCCTCGAGATCAGCGACCCGTGGGACGCCGCGAACCTCATCCGCGCCCATGTCGCGGGACTCGCCCCCACGAAGGCCCTCGCGTGATGATCGAGATGCTGCTCGCGCTCCCGGCGCTCAGGATGGGGAGATCGTTCCCACGAGATCTCGAGCGTCTCCCCACGCACAGGCGACCCCAGGCGTTGACACCACGGCGAACGTGCGATCAGCTGGCGGTGCGCACCCGACCCTGCGCGACGTCGAGCCCCAGTCCGGACCGAGCGGTAGAAACAAGCAGGCGACCGGAACTGACTCGGCCGCGCCTGCCATTCGCCCAGTGCCAGTCAAGGACGAGGCACCTGGATGGCATCCCGCGCTCGACCGCGGCGAGGACCGCCGGCCAGGCCTCGCGCGTCGACACGAACCGACCGAGGATCTTGTTGGAGGGCGTCAGCCGGAGCGAGTACCCGACCGCTCCGTCGATGACGATGCCGAAGCCGTCGGCTTCCATCCGGGCATACCGCCCGATCTCCACCTTCCCGGATTCGAGGATATCGGCGAAGTCGGGGCTACCGTCGTCGTTGGTACGCATCACGTTCGCGCTTCGAGGCGCGCCATGCGGAGATGATCCGGGGTTGCACCCCGTCCTCGGAGGTTACCACCACCAGGATCCTGCCGAGGTCCGAGTAGCCGATCGTCTTGAACCGCGGCTCCTCATCCGAGTGAAGTTCGTCGAGCCAGGTGAAACTGAGGTACCCCCGAAGCACCGTCCGGGCCTCGTCGAACCCGATGCCGCGTCTCCAGACATTCTCCCTCTCCTTGTCCGCATCCCACGTGTAGTCGACCACGCCCAGGACACTACCGATCGCCCCTCACACGCCACTTACTACGGGCACCGACGCTTGATCGAGGCGTTTGCATGACGTCCATGCCTGCCGCGCTGGAGCGCTTCACCGAGGCGGGGTTCCGCGCCGCGGGCTTCTCGGGGTTCCAAACGGTCGGCGAGCTCCGCAGCACCAAACTGGAGGCGGTCCCACGCGATCCCGGCGTCTACGTCGTGATCCGGGTCGACTCGAGTTCGCCTACCTATCTTGCCCAGAGCGCAGGTGGCTGGTTCAAGGGGAACGACCCGACGGTGCCGACGGCGACCCTGGCGGCAAAGTGGGTGGCCGGCGCGCAGCTTCTCTACTGTGGGAAGGCCACCGGAGGGTCCAAGGGAGCGAACGGGCTCGGGAAGCGACTCGGGCTGCTTCTCCGCTACGGTGCCGGCAAACCGGTCGGTCACCAGGGTGGTCGCTACCTGTGGCAGGTCGCAGGTGCGGACGAGTTCCTCATCGCCTGGCGGGCTGCCGAGGACCCGACCGCCGAGGAGAACCGGCTCCTGGCCGATTTCTTCGAGGCCTACGGCGCGTACCCCTTCGCAAACATCGCGGGGCCGAGGGCATGACTCCACGCGAGTTCGAGAAGGCGGTCGCGGCTCGTCTTCAGACCGAAGGGTATGAGACCGAACTTGGCCTGGGCGTGAGCGACTAGGGCGTCGTGCTTCGCGGCGGCTGTCCTTCGGTCGCTCAAGCCTCGCGGAAGATCAGGTCGTGTTCGCGCACATGGTCGGCCACCTCGACCGCGGCATCGTCGTCCGGCCCGGCCCGCTCGACGCGGCGGTGCTCGATCTCGATGGAGTCGACCGTCTGGACGAGGTCCGTCGAGTGGCCGCGGATGTGGATCCGGTCGCCGACGGCGAGCGGCGCGGTCAGGCGAACCGCTGCCACCGACAGGTGCCCGAAGTAGTGACTGACGCTGCCGATCGCGTCGGTCGGGTCGTGGAGATCAGACGCCGCTGCACCTCCTGCGCGGCGACCGTACACCCGGCGAGTCGTCCCGTCGAGCCGCCGTGTCCGATCGTGGCACCATGTGCGGCACCGGCAGCCATCCATCACGTGGAGCTCCGCCCGCATCGTGCCCGTCCGCCCCGACGCCCGCCCCGTCGATCGCATCGCCGTCGCATCGGTGCTTGGTCTCGCCGTCGCGATCGGGCTCGCGCTCGGCCCCGCGACGCCGCATGGATCCGGATCCCTGACCGCTACCAGGGCGGGAGGATCGCCCGGACCGGCGGTCGCGGCCTCGCGCCCATCCGCAGCCCCGACCCCAACGCCTTCGGCTGGTGCGGATGTCATCGCGCGGCAGGGACCCGCGGCCTCGGCTGGCCGCGACGAGCGGCCCCTGGGAGCCGGCATGCCCGACCCACTGGTTCGCGGGTCCACGCCTACACCAGTTCCCGAAATCGTCCGCTTCCGCCCCCGGCCCGGCTGGACGAACGTCGCCCCATCCGCGAACCTCTCGGTCCGGTTCACGACGGCCATGGACCACGGATCAACTGAGCGCGCGTTCAGCGCCTCAGTCGTCGGTGGGGATTTGATCATCGGGACCTTCCGGTGGGCGGAGCGCGACACGGTCCTGGTACTCCATCCGTCCGGGCCGATGCGAAGGGGCGCCCTGGTCCACCTCGAGGTCGCGCCAGGAGCGCTGAGCGCCGAGGGGATCCCGCTGGAAGCTGGCAGCGCGCTGACGTTCACGGTCGCGCCCAAGCCGGTGCCCAGGTCGTCGCCGAGGCCGGTCTCGGGGGTCGGCTGGCGGTGGCCGCTCCTTGGACCGATCACCCAGTCCTTTGGCCAAAGCCTGACGAAGTACGGACTCCATCCGGGGATCGACATCGATGGGGATACCGGGGACCCGGTCGGCGCCGCGCAGGCTGGACGGGTCATCGTGGCCGGCCGCTACGACGACTGCGGCGGTCTCGAGGTCCACGTGGACCACGGCGGCGGGGTCGTGAGCTGGTATCGCCACCTCTCTCGGATCGAGGTCGCGGCGGGCGAAGGGGTGGCCGCGGGGACCGTCATCGGCCGGGTCGGGAACACCGGCTGCAGCCTCGGATCGCACCTTCACTTCGCGATCCGCGCGGAGACCACGTTCCTCGACCCGTTGCCCTACCTGCCGCGCCGCTAGGGTCGCGGCCCGACGGAGCGTCGGCGAGCCCGGCCGGACCATCTCGGCCGGGAAGTATCCAGGCCCCGGCAGTCGGCGGACGGTGGGTGGGGCACCACAACGCCATCGATCGGAAGCGCCGGTGATCGCGGCGCTTACCGGGTGATCGAGGGGTCGCCGACCCGGCCCAGGAAGAGGATCGCCCCGGTGGGCACGTCGCGAAGCGCGAAGAGGAACGGCCGGTCGACGTGCACCGCCACCGGTTCCGCCGGCGCGGAGGTCACCCTCATGACGACCGCGGTCGCCGCAGCGGCCTCGGTGCCCTTCTCGTCGACGTCGATGTTCGCCTGGTGAATGACGTTCGAGATGACGAGCTGCTCGGCCTTCGTGATCCCGCTGAAGTCGGCGTCATCGGTGAACGCGGTCGGCATCCCGAGCGCGGACAGGAGATCGGCCAGCTCGGCCTTCGTCTCGATCGAGAACTTCGGGAAGGTGAGCGAGACCTGCGTCTCCGCAAGCCCGGCCGTGATGGAGGCGAGCTGGTCAGCCGTCAACGCCCGCTCGAAGGTCGCCAGGTCGTCGGGGACGATGACCGTCATCGCCAGGGATCCGCCGATATACGGGATCTCCACGGCCGTCCAGCCGGTCCCGGCGGCGTGTCGCATCCCCGCCGTGGCCGACATCATCGGCACCTCCACGGTCGTGCCGTCGGCGCGGGTGAACATCGCGGGCGCCGTCGCCTCGGCGGGGAACGGCGTGAGCCAGGGCGCCTTGAGGTAGATGGCGTTGACGAGCGTGAGGCGGGTGTCGCGGTTCAGGATCCCCGGGGCCAGCAGCTCCGGGATGCGGTGCTCCGTCTGGCCGTCCACCCAGCCGTTGATCAGCTGCCGGGCCGCCTCGGTCTCGGCCACGTAGTCCACGAGCCGGAGGCCGGCCCCGAACCGCGAGGCCAGGGCCTCGAGGTAGACCGGCTCGAGCGGCATCTCGTCCTGGGCGAAGGGGGCGTTCGCAATCCGGAGCGCGACCGGGAGGCCCACGCCGGAGGCGTCCTCGAAGGTGCCGCTTCGGGTGGCGAGCGCCTGGTCCAGGGCATTGAGCCAGGCCGCGTTCTCGTCCGAGCCGACCGCGCGCATCACGGCGTCCATCTCGGCGGCGGTCTGGCCGCGCGCTCCGGCACGGGCCATGGCGAGGGCCAGGGCGATGCTGGTCGGCGAGAGCACCACGTTCGGCTCGTCGGCCGCCAGGGCCCGGTAGAGGTCCAGGCCGAAGGCGGACAGGGCGGCACCCACGCCGGAGGCGGCGGCGGGGTCGGCGGACGCGCGGGGGACGTCGGCCCGGGCGATGGCGATATCGGCACCCGGCGTGATAGCCGGCGCGCAGGCCGAGATGGTGAGGACGAGCGACAGCAGGGCTGCGAGTTCTGTCTTCATGGACCCACAACGCCACGGCGGCCCCCGCGGTTCCCACCGGCGCGGCATATCCTCACCGGCCATGGAACGCTAGACGAGAATCATCGAGCCCTTCCGGATCCGCTCTGTCGTCAGGGCACGCCATGACAACCTGCGGCAGAGCGAGGGCCGGACCGTTCGAATAGGCACCCGGCGTCAGGCGAGTCGCGACGATCGGCGGCTCCGTCCCGCTCCGCGGATCTCGCCCAGGGCCGGCCGACATGAGCCGCGGTCAGTCCAGGAGTTCGATGGCGAGCGAGGTGGGCCCGGGGCCGTTGATCGCGTTGAGGTCCTGCGGACAGGCAGACAGCACGACGATCGTGTCCATGTCGGCCCGCAGGGTCACCGAATCGCCCTGGCGAGTCCTCGCCGGTGCGAAGCCCAGCGCCCCGTCGGGGCCGATCGGGATGTCCATGAACAGGTTGATCGGCTGCGGAATGTCGACGCGCGGGTAGCCCAGCTCCGCGGTCGCCCGCTCGAGGTTTTCCCGACACGAAGCGTGCCAGCCGGTTTCGCCCAGGAGGCGATAGCGCTCCGCGTCGCAGGCGGCCATGAGCATATCGTGGACGCCCGGCGAGTCGTCGGCGACGAGCGTCAGGATCGACCGGCGACGGTTCGTCAGGAAGGCCTCGCCCACTCTCGGGAAGAGATGCGCCAGGCCGACCCGGGTGTGTTCGGCGGAGGCGTACTCGTTGATGTCGTCGGCCGAGAAGGCGAACAGGTCGCCGACTTGCTGACCCTCGAGGTCGACGACGCGGAAGCGCCCGCCTGCGGGTATGCGCACGGCCCGACCCTCGCGCGCGGGCACGACGATGCGCTGAGCGACTCGGTCGGACATGCGGCGCCTCATGTAGATCACCGGGACGCGATGTCGCGCGCGCGTTGCAGAGCGAGAACCGCGTCGAGGTGCGGGGGTATGGACGGCACCATCTTCCCATTGTGCCCAGTCCGTTCCTGTTTCGAACCGACGGAATCGCTTGCCGTCTGGAAACGGGCCGCAGCTGCGCCCCCGTGGCCGGCCGACCCGCAGCTCGCGCCGACCAGGAGCTACCACAGTTCCTGGCCATTCGGGCACCGTGGTGCGGCTCCGGCGTACGCGCTACGCGAGACCCCTCGCGGCCCAGGCGCGCGCGGTCACGACGAACGGTTCATCCGGGAATCCGGCGCGGCACAGCTCCCGGAGCTCAGCCTGCCTGCCTCGGTCGAGACGGGACGTGTAGCTTCCGGCAGGCCCGACCCCGAGTTTGAACGGTTCCCACCATTCCTCGAACGTCGGGTGCTCGACGCTCACAGAGAGGAGAGCGGCCTCGATCTCGCGCAGCCCCGCTGCCTCGAACAACTCCTCCAGGTGCCCCTCGCGCGTACCCGCGAGATCGGATTCGTTCTCGGCCCCAGGGTCGAGAACGCGCGCCGCGTTCCAGAACAAGCCGAGCGGTCCCTGCCCGCCGGCATGGTCCCAGACGCAGGCTGCGACGACGCCGTTCGGTCGGGACACGCGCGCCATCTCCGCCAATCCGGCAACCGGGTCCGCCATGAAGTGAACGACGAGCTGCGCCAGGACGGCGTCGAACGAATGGTCCGCGAACGGCAAGTGCTCGGCCGACGCTCGTTCCACGCTGACGCCGGAAAGACGTTCCCGAGCCGCGTCGACGAACGACTCCGACGGGTCGACGGCCGTCACCGCGGCCGAGCCAAGACGCCGGACCAACTCCGTCGTGAGTGCGCCCGGGCCGCAGCCGACATCGAGCGCGTCCTGACCGCCCACCACACCCGCGAAGGATGCGAAGTGGGATGCCAGCGGGACCGAGTAGCGGCCCATGAAGCGGTCGTAGGCCTCGGCGGCAACGGCGAAGCTCATCGGGACAGTCTGAGGTATGTGTCACCGTGTCGTTTCGTGCGCGCGCGACGACCTCCGGGCGCGCCACCGATCCAGACAACGAACGGCCCTCCGGGATGACCGGAGGGCCGTCGGACTGCTCCTACTCCTCCGAAGGAAGCCCGATCGTGGGGTTACAGGCCATGCCAGGGTGGTACCCCAGTGGGCTGATCACATCCCGGAACGCCTTGGGGATCTGGCCCCAGGACTGGGCGTGACCAGCATTGGGATCCGACAGTGGCGCGGCATATCCTCACGGTCTGTTACACCACGAGCTGGGACTTGACCGGCCCGCAAACCCTCGAGCCGGGTGATCTTGACGATGACCAAGCGGTAATTTCAGAGCAATCTGACCCCCTGAAGGACCTGATGGAAGCCAACCCGTTATGAGCGGGCAATGGATCCCAATCGGGCGGCCGCGGCGATCCACTCATCGCGGCCTTCGATGGGAAGCCGGTGGGTCGCTAACGGGCGTCCAACACCTGTCGGGTGCGCAACGATGATCTCCTCGGGCGCGCCACCCGGATGGCATCTCCAACCGGTGGCTGACCGCGCACACTGGGGATATCTCACCCTGCCACCAGGCAGACGGGAGACGAACGGGTTGAGCCGATGCGTGGTCCCCAGCGACTGAGCCTCCGATTCAGGATCGCCGGCGGCGTTTTCGCCGGGCTGGTCGTCCTCTTTTCGTTCTTCGGCCCTCTCGCCATCCGCACGATCAACCTGAGCATCGATGTCGCCCTGGAGGAGCGCCTCCGCCTGGCGCAGATCAGCGCTGAATCCGTCGACGAGCTCATTGAGCACACCAGGCGGCAGCTCGAGAAGGCAGCCGCCCTGGTGGCAGCCGGGCCGACAGAGGAGGAGGAGAGCCAGGTCGCGCACGTCTACGATCTGCTCAGCGAGTTCGACCGGCTCGTCCGCCTGAGCCCGGAGGGCCGCGTGCTGTGGATTGCCCCACCGCGGACCGACGGCGCCGGCTGGCCCTTCATGGAGGACACGGCGCTCCGGGCGGCGCTTCGTCGCATGGAAACCAGTGTCGTCGCGCCGGCACGGGGAATCCTGCCGGATGACCTGATCGCGATCCTGGTCACCCCGCTCGATCGGAAGAACCGGTCTGCCGGCTTCCTCGCCGGGGAACTCCGCGCCTCGCACGGCGACGTCAACCTCCTCTCGCTGCCGCAGGACGGGGGTTCGGTTCGCTCCGAGATCGTCGATGCGGCCGGCTACATCGTCGCCCAGTCTCGTGACGGAGATCCCGATCGCTCTGACGCGCACGTCGAGATTCTTGGCCCGATGATCGCCGCCGGCCGACCCGGCACGGCGATCCACGAGGTCGAGGACGGCGCCGACCACGTCGTCGCCTACTACCCGTTTCGCTCGCATCCGGGTGGCGTCGTGGTCGAACAGACCGAGGACGTCGCGTTCGCGATCCCCCAGGAGATGCAGCGGACGATGCTCGTCTACGGCATCGTCGCGCTCGTGCTCGCCTCGGTGGGTGCCTGGCTCCACGCCCATTCGGTCGTCCTGCCGATCCGGCGTCTCACCGGCGCTGCCGCGCGAATGGCCTCCGGCGACCTGGACAGCCCAATCGCGGTCTCCCGTGACGATGAGATCGGGGAGCTCGCCCGTCGCTTCGACGAGATGCGCATGAAGCTGAGGGCCTCCCTCGAGGAGAGCGCCCACTGGGCAGAGGAGCTCGAACACCGCGTGGCTGATCGGACGCGAGAGGTGGAAGACAAGAACCTCGAGCTCAACGTCCTCAATCGAACCCGGCGCCAGCTCCTGGCCAAGACGATCTCCGCCCAGGAAGAAGAGCGCAAGCGCCTGGCGCGCGAGTTGCACGACGACTCGGCGCAGACGCTGGCGGCCGTCCTGATGACGCTCAAGACGGCAGAGGACGCGCTCCCCGCCGCCTCCCACGGCGCGCGGCAGGCGATGGACCGGAGCCGCTCCCAGCTCGAGGTGGCGCTGCGCGAGATCCGCAAGGCGATCA
>CAKKPP010000006.1 GCA_919901745.1 Chloroflexota bacterium
CCTGGAGGGATCACGAGCTACTACGCGTGTCTCAGCTCAGCCTGACAGACAGGGCATGGGACCCCATCCACGACGCCCTACCGGACGGCTGGGCGGTCGGTCCGCCCTCCTACGACCCCGGACGGGGCGCCTGGATGGTCGCGGCGCGCTCACCGCTGCCCGCTGGCCGCTGCCCGCTGGCCGCTATCGCCCACCCGAGGTCATCGAGGCCCACGGCGAGGACGAGATCGCCGCGCTCACCTACCTCGTGCTGGCCCTCCAGGAGCTGCGCGGAGATGAGCGACGGGTCGAGATCAGGATGAGGGCGCGGTTCGCATACGTTCAAGGGGCCGATGCGGAAGCGAGGCGGGTGCGGGGCCGTGGCCTGACCGGAGAAGAGCTGATATAGCTCTAGGGCAGGGCCAGCACGGTCCTGACCGCTTGTAGAATCTGCTTCGCCGCATTCGTCGCATCTTCAACGTCACCGAATGTTATCGGCGGCGGCGCAGCGTAAGCGGTGTCATTCCGCTGGCCGACGACTGTTCCCAAGCTCGCGATGCCCTCGTCGCCAATCGCGCCCTGTACTGCGGCTCGCTCAGCGTGACCTTACTCGAGGGCGGTGCTCGGAGCTTCGGATGCCTCGACTCGGCCCACGCGCCAGCTCGAAATCTCGGCCGTAGTAAGAGTGGCTTCGAGTGCTTCGATCCGATCGGGCGACACCGCGGCCAGCAGGCCGCCCGAGGTCTGCGGATCGTGGGCGAGGGTCACGAGTTCAGGCGCGATCCCGTCGGCCACGATGAGGGACGGGGCGACGAAGCGGCGGTTGTGCGCGGCGCCGCTGGTTTCGACGCCGGCGCGGGCCAGGTCGAGCGCGCCGTCGAGCGCGGGCAGGGACGAGGCTTCGAAAACGAACCGGGTGCCGGAGGCACGGGCCATCTCCAGCCCGTGGCCGAGCAGGCCGAAGCCGGTCACGTCGGTCGCGGCGCGGACGTTGTGGGCGACGAGGGCCTCCGACGCGATTCGGTTGAGCGTGCGCATCTGGTCGATGGCAGCGGCCAGATCGTCGGGCTTCGTTTGACCCTGGCGAGAACCGGACACGAGCAGTCCGGTCCCGAGGCGCTTCGTCAGCACGAGCACGTCGCCCGGCCGGGCATCGCCCTTGCGCAGCAGGCGATCGGGGTGGGCGGCACCGATCACCGCCAGCCCGTACTTCGGCTCGGCGTCGCGGATGGTGTGCCCGCCGGCGAGCGTGCCGCCCGCCTCGCGAACCTTCGCGGCGGCACCGGCGAAGACGGCGCCGAGCACGTCGGTGGGCAGGTCCTCGGGGAACGCGGCGATGGACAGGGCGAACAGCACGCGCCCGCCCATCGCGAAGACGTCGGACAGGGCGTTCGCTGCGGCGATCTCGCCGTACGTCGTCGGGTCGTCGACGAGCGGCGGGAAGAAGTCGAGTGTGCCGATGACGGCGAGGTCGTCCGACAGTCGATAGACGGCGGCGTCGTCGGGCGGATCGAGCCCGGCGATGAGCGACTCGCCGGGGTGGGCTGAGTGCGTGTGGGGGGCCGTCGGTCCGGTCACCGCGCCGAGCCCGGACAGCGCCTCGGCCAGGAGGTCCGCGCCGAGCTTCGCGGCGCAGCCGCCGCACTCGGTCAGCTGGGTCAGCCGGATGCGGGTCGGGTTGGAGACGCTCACGAAGCCGATGATAGGCCGATGCGGTCACGGACCGTCTGTGGAGCGAAGAGAGGCACCCTCGCACGACTCGTCATGGGAAATGCTCCGGTCACATGGCGGCCGCCGCAGCGACGTCCGTCTTCGAGAAGTCGTCGCCCTTGAAGAGGAGCGGCTCGCCCGTGGTCTTCGCCAGCGCGTAGGCGAAGCAATCGCCGAAGTTCAAGGCTGCAGCGTGACCGCTGCCCCGCCCGAAGTCCCGATACGCCTCGCGCGCGATCCGCGCCTGGGGCTCCGTCACCGGCTCGACCGTGATCCGGGCAGCCTCGATGAACTCGTCGACTCGGCGGCTCGCGACCGCGTCACGAGCGCCATCGACAACGGCGCCGAGCTCGACATAGGTCGCGGCCGAGATCCGGCGCGTCCTGGCAAGTTCGATTGCGTCGGCGAATCGCGAGGCGTCCGACTCGCTGCGGAAGATCGCCACGAGTGCCGAGGTGTCGATGATCACCGCGGCAGACCGTCGTCGCCGTACAGGATGTCTGCGTGATCCGCGGACCTGTGAGGCTCTGGAAGTCGGTTGGCAACATCCCGGCCGATCTCGAGGAGCCTGCTGGCCAGGCTCGCCTCCTTGCCGCGTCGGACACGGTCCAGGCGTTCCCTGACTGCTTCGGTGACGGCACCGGTCAACGTTTCGCCGGTCGCGTCGGCCAGTTCCTGCGCGAGACGATGGGTCTCCGGGTTCTTGATGTTCAGGTGCATGGTAGAAATCTACCATACCGGTGGTGGAAGACAATCCCACCGGTTTGGACGCGGCTCGCCGGCGCGGCACGAACCATCGCTGTCGCCATCCGGTCTACCATCCGGGGCGGGAGCGGTCGGGTCCCGGTGGGCCCCCTGGTCTTCAAAACCAGTCGGCGCGGCGCTCAGCGCGGCGCGGTGGGTTCGACTCCCACGCGTTCCCGCCAGCGCCACGCCAGGTGGCCGAGCCCGGAGGTATCGATTGGACGTGGACTGGGCGGCCTACTACGCGGCGGTGAGTGGGCGCCAGCCACGACCGCTGTTCCGGCGCGCACTCGAGGAGCGCGGAGATTCGCCGCCCGGAGCGGCGGTCGACCTCGGCTCGGGCGACGGGACGGAGACGCTGGCGCTGCTCGGCGAGGGCTGGCGGGTGAGGTCAATCGACGCCGCGCCGGCGTCGGCGGAGTTGATTCTTGATCGCGTCTCCGACGAGCATCGTCCGAAGCTCGCGGTCCAGACGTCGTCGTTCGAGGAGGCCGACATGGGCGAGGCGGATCTCGTGTATGCCGGGCTCAGCCTGCCGTTCCTCGACGCCTCCACGTTCCCGCTCGCATGGGAGCGGATCCGCGCAGCGCTCCGGCCGGGGGCAATCCTCGCGGCGCACCTGTTCGGCCCGAACGACACGTGGGCGGCCGAGCCCGGTATGACGTTCCACGATCGTGCAGCGGTCGAGGCGCTGCTCGACGGCCTCGAGATCCTGGCGCTCGATGAGATCGACGAGGACGGTGCGGCGACGTCCGGCCCGAAGCACTGGCACGTGTTCGAAGTCGTCGCTCGGCAACCGACGGGATGACGACGTCCGACCAGGCTCGAGCGAACGGGGGAGCGCCGCAACCAAGCGGGGCAGCGCGGCCACCCAGCGTGGAGCGGCTGCTCGCGGCGGCGCGGCCGCGGCTCGGCGATCGGGATCATGAGGCGATCGTTGTGGTGGCGCGCGAGGTCGTGGCTGCCGAACGCGAGCGGCTGGGCGGCGGGGCGGCTGCGAGGGGGTTGGAGGCGTTGGCCGTCGATCTGGTCGATCGATTGACGGGCTTCGATGGGCCTCCGGCGACCGAGGCAGCCGACGACTCCGCAGGAGGCCCGACCAGGGTCATCAACGCGACCGGGGTCCTCCTTCACACGAATCTCGGCCGGGCCGCATGGCCGGCAGCGGCGATTCGGGCCGCAGCGGCAGCGGCAGCCGGCCCCTCCCTCCTCGAGCTGGACCGCGCAACCGGCCGTCGTGGCCCCCGTTCACGGGTCGTCGAAGAGCACCTCATCGCCCTCACCGGCGCCGAGGATGCCTTCGTCACCAACAACAATGCCGCGGCACTGGCACTCAGCGTGGGACTGGCGGGTCGCGGCGGGCGGGTGATCGTGTCGCGCGGCGAGCTCGTCGAGATCGGCGGTGGGGTGCGCATCCCGGACGTCATCCGTCGAGCCGGGGCGCGGCTGGTCGAGGTCGGGACGACGAATCGGACGCGGGTCGAGGACATCGAGGGAGCGCTGGCGGACGGTGGCGCTCGGCTGGTCCTTCGGGTCCATCAGTCGAACTTCGTCCAGTCCGGGTTCGTCGAGTCACCCGATCCCGCGGGTGTCGCGGAGGGTGCCCATCGACACGGGGCGATCGTCGTCGACGATCTCGGCAGCGGCGCGCTCCTCGCGACGGAGTCGTTCGGTTTGGCCCACGAACCGACGCCGCGTGAGCGACTCGCGGCCGGCGCAGATCTCGTGACGTTCTCGGGCGACAAGCTTGTCGGTGGACCTCAGGCGGGGCTCGTCGTCGGTCGAGCAGATCTGATCAAGCGCCTGCGGCGAGATCCCCTGGCGCGAGCGATGCGCCCGGACAAGACGACAACTGCGGCTGTGGCGGCGACGCTCGCGCTCTACCGCGGGGGCCGTGCGGCGCACGAGATCCCCCTGTGGCGGATGGTGGCGACACCGCTCGAGGAGCTTCGGGCGCGGGCGGAGCGCGTCGTTGGAGCGACGGGCCTCGCCGGGGCGGCCGATCGCGTGGCGGTCGCCCAGCTGCGATCGACGCTGGGTGGCGGGTCGTTCCCGGGCGAAACGCTGCCGTCGTGGGGTGTGGCCGTCGAAGCCCGTTCGGCGGATCGGATGGCGGCGGCGCTCCGGGCCGGGGAGCCCGCCGTGATCGCGCGAATCGAGGACGGCCACGTCGTTCTCGATCTTCGAACGGTCGAACCTGGCGATGACGCGGCACTGGCCGACGCCATCGCCCGGGCACTGGCCAGCGTCGGCTGAGGCAGCGTGGGACCCATGAGACCGGGCACATGACCGTCGTCGTCGGCACCGCCGGCCACATCGATCACGGCAAGACGACGCTGCTCCGCGCCCTCACCGGCATCGACGCCGATCGCCTGCCCGAGGAGCGCCGGCGCGGGATGACGATCGAGGTGGGCTATGCGCATCTCGCGTTCGACGACGGGAGGGTGGTCGACTTCGTCGACGTGCCGGGTCACGAGAAGCTCGTCGGCAACATGCTGGTGGGCGCGGGCGAGATCGACGCGGTGCTGCTGGTCGTGGCCGCGGACGACGGGCCGCGGGCGCAAACGGTCGAGCACCTCGGGCTGCTCGATGCGCTCGGGCTGAGCCACGCGGTCGTCGCCCTGACAAAGATCGATGTGCTGCGCGGAGACTGGGGGCGGCTCGCTGCAGGCCGGGAAGCGCTGCGAGCGCTCGTTGATCGCTCGTCGCTCGCCGGCAGCCCGATCGTTGCCGTTTCCGGCACGACCGGCGAAGGGCTCGACGAGCTGCGCCGGGAGCTCCGGACGCTGGTCGACCGGGTTGCCGGCCGGACGGGATCGGGGCAGGCGGTGAGCGAGCATCCGGCCCGCCTCGCTGTCGATCGGGTCTTCTCGATGAAGGGGCGTGGCACCGTCGTGACCGGCTCCCTCCGCGGCGGACCGCTGGAGGTCGGGGACTTGCTCGACGTGCGCCCGGGTCGATGGCGCATGCGCGTGCGCGAGTTGCAGGTCCACAACGCGCGGGTCGAACGGATCGAGGGTGGCGGCCGAGCGGCCCTGAACGTCGTGGGGCCCGGCGCGGACCGACTTTCCCGGGGTGCCCTGCTCACCGCGGATCCGGCGGTGGCCGTGACGCGGCGGCTGCTTGTTCGCCTGCATCCACCGTTTGATGGGGCGCCGGGCGCGGCGTGGCCGCCCGCGGCGAACGCCCCGCTCCGCGTCTTCATCGGGACCGACCGGGCCGACGCGGACGTGGGTCGGGGACGAACCGACGGGACGACCCTCGACGACGGCACGCAGGTCGCCACGTTGCGCCTCGCCTCCCCGATGGCCGTGGCCGCGGGCGATCGTCTCGTCCTGCGTCGACCGGCACCCATCGGGACCGTCGCGGGCGGGGTCGTGCTCGACCCGTCGTCGCCGACGGGCCCATCGCGGAAGCGGATGACGCCGGAGCGCCTCGTCGCGCTGGCCGCGGCCGCGGCCAGCGACGCCGACCGGGGCGCCGTTGCGGCAGCACGACTCGCGCTGCACGGTGCGTTGCCTTCGGTTGGTCGGGGCGGCTGGCTCCTGGCGTCCGATGTCGCCGACCTTCTCGGTTCCGACGCGATCGCGATCGTCGAGGCCGCGCCGGCCGGCCTCGGTCATGCCGAACTCCGTGGAGACCTCGCGCGCGGTCTCCGTCGCCGTGTCGCGATCCCGATTGCCGCCGCCGAGATCGTGGCGACGGATCTCATTGCCGGTGCGATCGCCGCGGGCCACCTGGCCCGTGACGGGGACCTGGTGCACCTTCCCGGCCGTGCGGCTGCGGGACCGTCACCGGACATGCTCGCCGCGATGGACCGGCTCGAATCCCTTCTTGCCGTGCCCGCGCCGCCGTCCCTCGGGGACGCGGCCCGCGCCGCCGGCTGTCCTCCCGACGGGATCCGTGCCCTCGAATCGGCCGGCCGGATCACCCGTCTCGAGGACGACCTCGCCTGGGCGACCTCGACGTATCGAGACCTGGAAGCGGAGGCCCTTCGCCTCGCGCGGACCGGCCCGCTCGCACCCGCTGCCCTGCGTGACGCGACCGGCACCAGCCGCAAGTACGTGATGGCGCTCCTCGAGGACTTCGATCGACGCGGGATCCTCCGGCGGACTCAGGCCGGGCACGTCCCGGGACCGCGGGCGCCGCGATGACCGACCCGGATCGCCGGGCCGGCCGCCCGGACGGGGGGCCTGCCTGTAGCGCGATCGTCCTCGCCGGCGGCCGCTCCGCCCGGTTCGGCCGCGACAAGCTCGCCGAGCCTCTCGATGGGCGCGCGCTCCTGGACCACGCGATCGGCGCGGCCGCGGGCGTTTCGGGCGACGTGGTGGTCGTCGTCGCACCGGGTGCCGATCTCGTGGTTTCCCTGCGTCCCGGCCTGCGCGTCGTCCAGGACCCGGAGGCGTACGGCGGTCCGCTCGTGGGCATCCTTGCCGGGCTCGAGGCGGCACGCGAGCCGATCGCGATCGTCGTCGGTGGCGACATGCCCGGCCTTCGACCGAACGTCCTGGCGATCCTCCTCGACCGGCTCGTCGCGAACGAAGCCGCCGATGCCGTTGTGCTCGACGACGATGGCCGGTTGCGTCCCCTGCCGATGGCCATCCGGGTCGGTGCCGCCACGCCGGCAGCTTCCACAGCCCTCGATCGCGGCGCACGGTCAGTGCATGCGCTGTTGGATGGGCTACGCGTCGATGTCGTCCCGGCGGCCGAATGGCGCACCATCGATCCCGCTGGCACGACGCTTCGCGACATCGACCACCCGGACGATCTCCGCTCCGCCGGTGATGGGGGTCAGTCGTGGTCGTGACCGGCGGTCAGCCCCCGAAGCCGTCCGCCTCGTAGACGAACTCGCCTCCGACGATCGTCGCCAGGACCCTCGCATCGCCGATTGGCCCGACGTCCGGGGCGAACAGGTCGCGATCGAGAATCGCCAGGTCGGCCAGCTTGCCGACTTCGATCGAACCCGTCTCGTTCTCGGTGTGGTTGACAAACGCCGTCCCCGTCGTGAACCCGGCGAGCGCCTGCTCCAGGGTCAGTCGCTCCTCGGGCAGGAATGGTTCCTTCTTGCCGCGCCAGAGCCACGCGACGCGGGTGACCGCGTGCTCCATCTCGATCAGCGGATTCGGCGTCGAGACCGACCAGTCGCTGCCCATCGCCAGGCGCGCCCCGGCGCGGAGCAGCGATGCGAACGGGTATTGCCAGGCTGAACGCGCGGGGCCGAGGTAGGGGATCGTGAGCTCGTCGAGCTGCACCTCGTGGATGGCCCAGAGAGGCTGCGCATTGGCGACCACGTCGAGCCTGGCGAACCGCGCGATGTCGGCGGGATGGATGACCTGGATGTGGGCGATGTGGTGGCGGTTGTCGGATGGGCCGCTGGCCCGCCGGGCCGCCTCCACGGCGTCGAGGCACTCGCGCACGGCGCGGTCGCCGATCGCGTGGAAGTGGACCTGGAATCCCGCGCGATCCAGGCGGGTGACGGCCTCGTTCAGGACGGCCGGATCGACCATGCTCGGGCCGCGGTTCGTGGTGGGTCGTCCGTCGCGGCCGAGGTACGGCTCGATCATCGCGCCGGTGAACGTCTCGAGCACGCCGTCCTGCATGATCTTGACGCTCGTCGGCCGATAGCGACCCGCCGGGCCGCGCGCACGCCGCTCGACGAGCTCGTCGATCTGCTCAAGGCCCCGATATCGGTCCCACCACAGGGCGCCCACGACGCGTGCCGTCAGCTCGCCGGAGTTCCCGAGGGCTCGGTACGCGACCTCCTCCGTCGGCCCGACGATGGCGTCCTGCCACGCGGTGAGCCCCCGCTCGTGCATGTAGCGCTGCCCGGCCCGGAGGCCCTCGATCAGCTCGTCGGCCGTGTCCGGGGGAATGTGCTCCTCGACCAGATCCATCGCGCCGTCGTGGAGGCTGCCCGTGGCGGTGCCGTCGGGGTCGCGCTCGATGCGACCGTCGTAGGGATCGGCTGTCTCGTTGGTCACGCCGGCGACCTCGAGTGCCAGGGTATTGACCCATGCGCTGTGGCCGTCGCGGTTCGGCAGGAAGACCGGCCGATCCGGCACGATCCGGTCGAGGTCCTCCCGGCGCGGCGTTCCATTGGGGAAGTCGCCCATGCTCCAGCCGCCGCCCCGGATCCACGCCTGGTCGGGGTTCGCGGCCGCGTAGGCCGCGATGATCCCCAGGTAGCCGTCGAGACTCTGCTCATAGGTGTCGCTGTGGAGTTCGCAGCGGATCATTGCCAGCCCGCCGTGGATGGGGTGGACGTGGGCGTCGCCGAAGCCCGGCACCGCCATGCCGCCGCGCAGGTCCACAACGCGGGTCGAGGGCCCGCGCAACGCATCGACCTCGCGCGCAGCGCCCACGGCGACGAACCGTCCGTCGCGCGCGGCCACGGCCTCGGCGGTGGGTCGCCCCGGATCGCGTGTGTCCACGCGACCTCCGGTGACGATGAGGTCGGCGGGCCGGCCGTCCGGGCGAGGTTCAGTCATGCGCGCACCGTCATGCGCGCACCGTGCCAGAACTCGCGCATCGCCGCGAACCCCGGACCGCGGGCCGGGACGGTCTGCGGTCGTCTGCCGTCGCCGCGGACGGCCCGATAGACTTCCGCGCATGACCTCTGTCCACCTGCTCCACTCCGGGTACGCACGCTCCGGCGACTTCGCCGGCGTCGGTTCCTCGGTCGTTCTCGTCCGCGACGGCGACGCGCTCATCGTGGCCGACCCCGGCATGGTCGCGCGGCGGTCCCTGATCCTGGATCCCCTCGCCGCGCTCGATGTCGCCCCCGAGGCCGTGACCCACGTGTTCCTGAGCCATCACCACCCGGACCACACCATCAACATCGCCCTGTTCCCGAACGCCGAGGTCGTCGACTTCTGGGCCCGCTACAGGGACGATCAATGGCTCGATCACGAGGGGGAGGGCTACCGCCCTTCACCTCGCTCGCAGATCTGGCTCACGCCGGGGCACACCGCCGAGGACGCGTCGCTCATCGTCGAGGCGAACGACGCCGTCTACGCCCTCACCCACCTCTGGTGGCACAGCGACAGGACGCCTGACGTGGACCCGCTCGCCGACGACCAGACGGCCATCGAACGTGGTCGTGCGCGCGTTCTCGCCGCCGCCGACATCGTCATTCCCGGCCACGGTGAGGCGTTTCGCGTCCGAGGCTGACACGAATCGACCCCGCCGTCCGGGCGGGGTCGTTCGAGCGTTCGAGCGTTCGGGTGGTTCCGGGGTCAGCCGACGGTCGTTGCCGCCTTGACGACCACGGTGCTCGCGTACTTGTCGTGGAAGCCCTGCTTGGTGGGGCTCTGATAGGTCGTGTACAGGAGATAGATCATCCAGCCCAGTCCGAGCAGACCCAGGAGGGGTCCGATCCCCGGGAAGTTCGAGAGGAGCTGACCGAGCGTCCCCGGGCCCCACAGGGCGATCCAGCGCTTGATGGCCTGATCCTGGGTCAGGGTCGCGCCGTCTGCCGCGTTGCCGACCTGCATCCCGAGCACCTTGAGGCCCGGCGAGGCCCGCATGCGGGTCCAGGTGAACACGAAGTACACCAGGCTGATGATCGATCCGAGGATCGCGTACACGATCAAGGCCAGGACATTGACCCCGGTCGCCGTCACCACACCCAGGCCGACCGTCGAGAGGATCGCGCCCAGGATGACGAGGTTGACAATGCCGAGGATCACCGCATCGATGATCAGGGCGATCACGCGGTTGGGAACATCGGCGTAGACGAAGCCGGCCGCGCCAGGGACGGCTGCGGCCGCAGCGGCCGGCGGCGGCGCGCTCCAGTTGGATGAGGGCGGCGCTGGCGCCGGCTCGCCGCCACTCGCGCCGGGGGCGTCCATCTCGGACATTGCATCCTCCTACTCCTGTGGCCACGTCGTCGGGGCGACGCTGGCCGTGCGCACAGGATAGGTCAGCCGATCCCCTCCGGGAACGACGATTTTGCGGCCTCTGCCGCCGGGATACCAACGGCACGCTCGCGCAGTCCGATGTAGTTGACCATGGCGCCGGCAATCAGGAACCCCGCACACACGAGCGCGGCGACGTGGAAGGCATCGGTCGACGCGACCTGGGCCGCGGCGACCAGTGCCGGGTCCAGGCCCGCCGTTGGTTGATTCAGCGGCTGAACCAGGCGCCGATCGACTGCGGATGCGGGATCGAAGCCGGCGATCTGGCCGGCCACGCTGGCATAGAAGCTGGCCGTCACGACGATGAAGATCAGGGCCGACAGGAGCGGTTGTCCGACCCGTGACAATGCGTTGTTGATCGCCGACGCGAGCCCGGCATTGCGAACCGGGATCGAGCTCATCAGCGTGCTCGTGAGCGGTGCGACCACGAAGGAGATGCCGACGCCGAACAGCAGGATCGAGGGCAGGACGTCGACGAGGAACCCGGTCGGTGGGATGAGGCTCCCGCCGCCGTCGAAGCCGAGCACCCAGGCCTCGCTGGTCGCCGGGATCCGCGCGAACCAGGCGACGCCCGCGGCCATGATCAGCGGCCCGGCGACCAGGAACGGACGGGCCCCGCGCCGCGCCGCGATCGACCCGATCCGCGTCGAGAACAACGTCAGCATGATCCCGACCGGCAGTCCGACGATCCCGGCCGCGATCACGGAGTAGCCAAGCGTTCCCTGCAGGAACAGCGCCTGGAAGGTGAGCATCACGTACAGCGCGCCGTAGATGAGCAGGGTCGACAGATTGATCGCGGCGAACGCCCGAACGCGGAAGAGATTCAGCGGGACGAGCGGGTTTGCGCGGCGCGCCATCAGAAGAGGGAATGCCACCAGGGCAACGGTCCCGACGCCGAGTGCCACCCAGGCGACCGGATCCGTCCACTGTCGATCCTGGCCTCGAATCGCCCCGAACGCCAGGCCACCGACTGCGACCACCGCCACGATGGCTCCGAGCCAGTCGAACCGGCCGGATGCAGCCTCATCGCGACTCTCGCGCATGTGCGCGCGAGTCGCCCAGATGGCGGCGAGCATCAGCGGGATATTGACCAGGAACGCCATTCGCCAGCTGATCGCCTCGATCAGGATGCCGCCGACGATCGGCCCCAGGATCATCGTCGCCGACGTGGCCGCGGCCCAGATCCCGAACGCCCGCCCACGAGCGACCCCGTCGAACGTGGCCGTGATGATCGACAGCGAGCCGGGCACGAGCAGGGCGCCGGTGGCTCCCTGGAGGACGCGGAAGGCGGCAAGGAGCTCAAGGTTCGGAGCGAGCCCGCACAGGACCGAGGTTGCGCCAAAGCCGAGCAGACCCAGCAGGAAGATCCGACGCCGACCGCAATAGTCACCGAGGGCCCCGGCCAGGACCAGGAGGGCGGCGAGCGTCGCAAGGTACCCAGACGCAACGTAGGTTTGACCTTCGAGCACCGAAACCAGGCTTGCCGGCAGCTCACGTCCGATGACCGGAAGCGCCACGTTGACGATCGTCCCGTCGAGGAAGACCACCGCCGAACCGAGCACGGCCGCAAACATCGTCCAGCGCTCGGTCGGCGTCAGTCTCGCCGCCGGCGTGGCCCCGCCTGGTTGCGTCATCGGCGCATTGTATGGGCGTCGGCCCTGATGGTCGGTCGGGCCAGATGGTCGGTCGGGCCGAGTCGCGCGCCGTGCCGCGATGCCGCCGCGTCCACCGACGCCGGCCCGCTCCCTCCGCCGATCCGCGATGGGTAGACTGGACGCGATGTCCGGTCCCGTGGGACTCGTTGGAACCGACGAGTCCCCTCAGTCCATGGTCGATGTCGACCGAGAGCTGCTCGCAGCAACCGGCCGCGCCCGGCCGCGCATCGCCGTCGTCGCGCTGGCTCTGCCCGCTCATGTCGCCGACCCGCCGACCGAATCTCAGCCGCTCGGGAGCGCGGAGCGATTCCGCGCTCTTGGCGCCGAAGTCGAACCGGTCTTCATCGAACGCCCGCGATCGGACCAGCGACGATCCGTGTCCCTTGACGCATCGCTCCAGGCGATCGGCGAGGCCGACATCATCTATCTCGCCGCCGGCTCCAGGGGATTGCTCAGCCGCGCCTTGCTTGGCACGCCGCTGGGCAATGCCGTCGTCGACGGACATCGGCGTGGCGTGATCGTCGTCGGATGTTCGGCCGGGGCCATGCTCCTCGGTTGTCGTCACCCGGTGATGCGTCGACGCCTGCTGCCCACGCCTGTCCGCTGGGTTGCGGCTCTCGATCTCGTGCCCGAGGTGGTCGTGCTACCGGCCTACGACGGCCGACCCGAACCGGTGATGGCGGCCCTGGCACTCCTGGCCAGCCGACGATCAACCGTTCTGGGGATCGACCGCGACACGGCAGTCATCGGTCGTGACGGTTCCATGCGCGTGTACGGGCGGGGCCGCGTGACGGTCTGGCGCGGACGCCACCGCGAGCGGTTCCGGCGCGGCGATACCTTCCGGCTCTGATCGTCGTGCAGCACGGACAGCGCGATCGAGGTCAGTCCGGCTTGACCTTCCGGAAGCAGTCCGAGCAGTAGACCGGGCGGTCCATCCGCGGTTTGAATGGCACCTGCGCCTGGTTGCCGCACTCCGAGCAGACCACCGCGAAGTACTCGCGCGTCGGGCGCTCTCCGCGATCGAAGCCGCGCGGTCCGCCGATGTCGCGCAGGTCGTCGCCGCCGTCGCGGGCCATGCGGCGGCTCGCGCGGCAGCTCGTGCAGCGCTTGGGGTCCGAGGCAAAACTCTTCTGCGCGTAGAACTCCTGGTCCTCGGCGGAATGAATGAATTCAACGCCGCAGTCCACGCACGAAAGGGTCCGATCGACGAACGTCATGTCACTCTCCCTGAGCGCAAGGCTGGGGTGCGGCGACAGGGGACCGGACGACGACGGTCGGGTGGGATGGCGGGAGTTGCCGGGTGCCACGCGACCCAGGTGCCGATGTTGGATCCCTGTCGGGGCGCACCGGTGATGTGACCAGAGAATACACGGGTCCGCCGAATCGGTCCGCCGGCGCCTCCCCGAAGGCCGTGCGGGTGTGACAGCCGACCTGTCACAATGGCCGCCGATATTCGGGGCGGCGAGCGAGGAGCCAAAGGGGGCGCCTCGCTCGCTCGGGACCCGTGCCGGTGCGGTGGGATCGCCGGCGCCCGCGCGGTTTCTCGCCCCGGTCACAGCGGCAATGCGGCACAGGGAGGCCAGCCCGACCGGATGCTCCGAATCCTCCATACCGCCGATGTCCACCTCGGTGCCAGGCACGCGGACATGGGCGAGCAGGCTGCCGGCCAGCGAGAGCGGCAGTTCGCCGCCTTCCGCGCCTCAATCGATCTCGCCCTCGCCGAGAAGGTGGATCTGGTCCTCGTCGCGGGCGACCTGTTCGACTCCAACACCCAGCCGCGGCGATCCGTGGAGCGCGTGGCCGCCGAGCTCAAGCGGCTCGTCGACGCACACATCCGCACCGTGATCATTCCCGGCACACACGACGTGTACGACCGATCCTCGATCTACCGAGCCTACGATCTGAAGGCCATGGCCGGCAGCACGGCCAGTGACGATCTGCTGACGGTCCTCGATCCCGACCACGCCGATGTCCATCTCGCGAGCATCGACACGATCGTCTATGGCCGCGTGTTTGCGACCAAGCGGGCTCCGAGTTCACCGCTCGGCGGTCTCGATGCGGCCGCGGACGATCGAGCGACATGGAAGGTCGGGATGGTCCACGGCTCACTCGCGATCGCCGGCAAGACCGACGGCGATGAGGTGGTGGTGACCAAGGAGGAGATCGGCGCGAGCGGCCTCCACTACCTCGCGCTGGGCCACTGGCATTCCTCCCAGCGCGGATCCTCGCGCGGCACCACCTATGCGTACTCCGGCGCGCCGGAACCAGTTGCGCTGGACCAGGATCGCGCCGGCAGGGTCCTGCTGGTCACGCTGGACCGAGCCGTCGATGGCGCGGTGACCGTCGCGGTCGACGAGCGATCGGTCGGTCGCACGGTGTTCGAAGCCATCGATCTGGACGCGTCCACGATCGCGTCGCAGCCGGCGGTCGTCGACGACCTGGGCAAGCGGGCAAATGCGGACCTGGTGCTGGACGTCCGGATCATGGGCGTCCGGCCCGACGAACTCGACCTCGACACCGAAGAGATCGAGGGACAGCTGCGCGACGCGTTCTTCCGCATCCGCGTCCGGGACCTGTCGAAACCGGCGCTGACCGAGGGCGCCCTGCCGTCACCGGAGACCATCGCCGGGGCCTACATCCGGGACATCGAGGCCCGCATCGCCGAGCTTGAGGCGAGCGACGATGCCATGGCTGCCGCGGAGATGCGCGACGTGCTCCGACTGGGGCGCCTGCTCCTCGCCGGGCACGAGGTGTCGCTGTGAGGATCAGCCGGCTGCAACTCACGGATTTCCGACGGTATCGCGATCTCGACGTCTCGTTCTCGCCGGGCCTCACCGTCGTCCGCGGTCCGAACGAAGCCGGCAAGTCCACGATCCAACGGGCACTCGAGCTGGTGCTCACTCGGCGCGCGACGTCCGCGGCGGCGGACCTCGACGCGTTGCGTCCGTGGGACGCGCCCGAGACTGCCCGCCCGATCATCACGCTCACCTTCGAGCAGGAGGAGGAAGCCGGTCCCAAGCAGGGCACCGTCCAGAAGTCCTTCCTCGCAGCCAAGGGCACCGTGCGCCTCGATTACGACGGGCAGTCCATCACCGACCCTTCCCTCGCAGACCAGGTCCTGGCCGAGCTGACCGGGATTCCGTCCGAGGCCTTCTTCCGCTCCACGGCCTCGGTCCGGCACCACGAGCTGTCCGACCTGGCCCGCGACGAATCTGCCCTCCGAGACCGGCTTCAGGCGTCCATCTCCGGGGCGGACCGCGGGACGTCACGTGCTCGAAAGACCCTCGAGCGAGCCCTCCATGAATTGAACACGAAGGGGGAAAAGAATCCCGGACGGCTCAAGATCGCCGAGGGCGCGGTGGCTCAGGCCGGTGCGGCCGTCGAGAAAGGCGAGCTGGCCCTGGTTCAGCTGGAGCGCGACAGGGACGCCAGCGCCGCGGCTCGAGAGCGTCGAACCGAATCGGAAGGCGTCCTTCGCGAGCGTCGATCGCTGCTCGAAAAGGCTCGACAGGCCGAGCGCCTGGTCGCCGAGCGGGACGCGGCGCAGGAACGGTTCGATCGGTATCGCCAGGCCGTGCAGGTTCGCGACGAGCTCGTGGTGCTGGCCGATTCCCACCCGTCGACCACCCCGCTCGCCGTGCTGCGCCCGGCCATCGAGCGGCTGCGCGCCCTCGATGGGCGGATCCGGGAGCTTCGCGGGATGCTCGCCGGGGAGATCGAGGTCAACTATGACGTCGTGGCTCCCAAGGCGACCGCATGGCGGCTGACGGCGGCCCTTGCCGGGCTCGTGGTCGTCGCCGGTGCCGCCCTGGCCGTCAGTTCCCAGGTCGGCATCGTGAGCCTCGACAACGGCCTCGTCATCGGGCTCGGTGGCGTCGCTGTCGGCGCCGTCCTTGCGTATGCGGGGAGACGCCAGCGCCAGTCGTCCCAGAGTTTCGCGCGCAACCAGCAGCTTCGAGACATCGAGATCGACCGGCGCCTGCGTGGTCGATCCGATCTCGAGGAGCAGCTCGTCCAGGCCGAGGTGGACACCAAGGCCAGGCTCGAACACCTGGCCTTGCCGGACCTCGCGGCTGCCGAGGAACTCCTGACGCGCGAGGAAGCCCATGTCAACCAGGTCGAGCGCCTGACCGCCCAGCTCGATGGTCTCGTTGGCAAGGAGCCGTTCGACACCCTCCCCGCGTCGCGTGACGCCGCCGCGCTGACCGTCGAGCAGAAGGCGAGCGCGCTCGAGGGGCTCGGTCCGATTGCCAAGGAGCCGCGCGCCCGGGAGCGCCTCGAGGTCGAGGTCCGGGACGCGGAATCGTCGCTCGATCGCGCCCGGGACGACGAGGCGACAGCCCGTGCCCGGGTCGAAGCCAACGCCGTCGATGCCGAGGAAGTTGCCGGTCATGCCGAGCGCCTCGCGATGTGGCGCGAGCAGCTCGCGGCCCTCCAGCGTCGCGGCCGGGTGTATGCGGCCACGTTCGAGGCGATCGAGCGGGCCGAGCGGACGACGATGCGGACGGCCACGCGCTTCCTCGAACGACGGATGGTGTCGGACCTCGGTCGAGCGACCGGTGGGCGGTACCGGCGGGTCCGGGTGGACGACAAGACGCTCGACATCGCCGTGCACGCACCCGAGCGCGGCGACTGGGTCGATGTCGGTCAGCTCAGCCAGGGCACCGTCGATCTCGTCTACCTGGCGGCCCGGATCGGCCTGGTCCGGTTGGTCACCGGCGACCGGCGGCCACCATTGATTCTCGACGATCCGTTCGTCACGTTCGACGAGGCGCGAGCCACCCGCACGCTCGAGCTCCTTCGTGATCTGGCCCGCGACTTCCAGGTGATCTACCTGACGACGTCGGAGCGCTACGACGCGGTCGCCGACAGCGTCGTCGAACTGCCCGGCCCAACGGCACTCGATGACAGCGCTCCGGAGGAACCGGACGAGACCGCCGCGGTCGCGGCGATGGGCTGACGCGCCTGGACCTGCTTGTCGCCGGCGGACTCGCGACCATCGCGTTTGGCCTCGGTTCCGCGATCGTGTGGGGCAGCGCTGACTTCCTCGGCGGCCTGGCAAGTCGGCGTGCGGCCGCCGTCAGCGTCGTTCTCGTCGTGCAGGGCATCGGCATGATCCTCGCGCTTGGGGCCGCCGGACTACGCGGCGAGGGCATTCCCGAGCCGCGGGCCATCGCGCTCGCCGTCGGGGCCGGGATCGGTGCCGGGATCGGCCTGCTGGGTCTGTATCACGGGCTTGCGGTGGGCCGGATGGGTGTCGTCGCGCCCGTCACGGGGGTCCTCGCAGCCGCGCTGCCGGTCGTGGTCGGGATGGTCCGGGACGGCCTGCCGGGCGGATCGATCATCGTGGGCATTGCCCTCGCGCTGCTCGCCGTGGTGATCGTGTCGCGCGTGCCGGGCGTCGACAGCGGTCGATCGGGGTTCGAATTCGGGATCATCGCCGGCCTCGGACTCGCGAGTTTCAACATCCTCGTCGGGGTGCTGCCCGGCGAGGGCGTCTTCGCCCCCCTCGTGGCGCTCAAGGGGGCATCGGCGATCCTGATCGTCGGCGTCATCCTTGCTCGACGCGTGTCGTGGACGATGCCGCGGGCCGCGCTCCCGCTCGCGATCGGGGCCGCCGTGCTCGACCTCCTCGGGAACGCCTTCTACCTGCTGGCGACCCAGGCGGGCCGGCTCGACGTGGCCGTGACCCTGTCGTCGCTGTATCCCGTCACGACGGTGATCCTCGCGGCGGTCGTCCTCCGTGAGCGCGTCACCCGAGATCACGGCATGGGGATCGTCGCGGCCGGAGCGGCGATCGTCCTGATCGCGTCGGGCTCGGCGGGGTAGGCTGGGCCGGTCCAACCTCAACGTCCAGCGAGGATCGCCGTGAGCGCGCCGTCCGCCTGACGGGCCCTGGCCGCAGGCGTCCAGGGCAGGGCGCTGTCTCGGGCGAGGATCGCGAGACCGACGGCGCTGTCGGTCGCGGTCTGGCCGAGGCTGTCGGCCACCCCGATCCCGACGGCAGCCGAGTAGCTGTACGGGGCGATCGCACTGGCCGCCTGGTGCGGGGCATCGTCTGGCACGTACGGAACGAGCGCGGCGCCACCCGGCAGGTTGGCCAGCGTGGCACACCACCAGTCGCCGAGGTAGCAGTGCCCATCCGGATCGACCAGCGTGGCCGGGTTGGCGCCGGCGTAGAGGTAGCGGTTGAAGGTGATCGGGTCGAGCGCACTGCCGGCCAGGTCGTCGGGGGAGCTGAACGCGCCGAGATCGGGGACATAGGCGCGGAACACGAAGTCGTACAGCTCGGCATCGCCGCTGGCCGACAGGAGCAGCCGGCCCTGGTAGCCCCACGGGCGGGCGAGTCCGGAGCTGACGGAGGCGAGGGTCTCGCCGTACGGGTCGTAGCGCCGGGCATCGCTGATGACCCCACCACCGAGGGTGGCGTAGCCGGCGCTGTTGCCGTGCAGGTCCGAGAGCGTCCAGCCGAAGCCGCCACTGCTGGTACTGACTGCCGTGCGGGCTCCCGTGGGATCGACGATCGAGCTGGTGCTGGCACCGGTTGACGGGGTGATCTTGGCGATGACCTCACTGGAGCCGACATAGGCGTACGTGTCGGTCACGCCGGCGGCGGTCTTCGCCTTGTGGCGTCCCAGGGCATCGATCGTGAAGCTGGTCGCGCTGCCGCTCGTCGGGGTGATCCCCGTCAGCCGGTCGGCGAGATCATAGGCATAGCCGGTGGACGTGACCGGGGGGATGGCGGTGGTGGCGCGATCAGTACCCCTGAGTTCCTAACACGGTGGGACCTGGCACCTATATCAGCCGTAGATCTGGAACCTACCCAACCTCGACCTCGATGAGCCCACCGACTTCTAGAGGTGATAGCCGCTCACGAACGAGGTCCACCACACGACGATCCGCGGCGTCGATGGCCACGAAGCCGCCCGCCTTCCACTCATGGGGTACGCCGAGATCGGAAACGATCTCGTGCAGAGCCGAATGGACGGGCTCCGGAGCATTGCGACGGAGTGCCGCACGAACCGTCCGATGGCCGCTGGCTCGAACGAGCCGCCGGAGGACCACGGCGCCACCGTCATCGCTCGTTGCCTCGACGATGTCGCCGAGCGACAATCCGTACGTGTAGAAGGGAATGCAACAGAGTTGGAACGTTTCATCCTGCAACCGGCGCACCCATAACTGCTCCCAATGGCCGGGGAGGTCGTGAGCCTGCAGATCAACGAGGATCAGAAAGTCGGACGCGTCGCGCCAAACTGGTTCCCGATGCGTTGCCACGTTCTCGCTATTAGGGCGCGGGATCAATTCAGTTGCCCCTGTAAGTGACCGTCCACCAGTTCACGATTCTCTCAGGCCACCATTCTGGCGGCCAGGACCCTGTGAAACCAGGCGGCGGATTGGCGGGCGCGGGTCGGTCACTCTTGGACCTATTACACCAGCCGCAGGCCGGGGCAAGGTTCGCGCCTGTCAGGTCGCCCCCTTGGCTGCGCGCGATGACGTGGTCGACCTGCTGCGCTGGGTTGGCCCGACAGTACGAACAAAGCGGAGGAACGCGGTCAGACGCAAAGTACTGCAAACGAATTCCAGAGGAGATCCGTGCTCCTGCGCCGGCTCCGCCCGCCGATCCGGACGGGATGGTAAGAACCTTCCCGGGCGCTGGCGCCAACCAAGAGTCAGCTGGCCAAGTAGCAGGGAGGGTCTTCGCCGCTCCCGCCCCGCGATAGCCCGCCCAGCCACCGGAGAACCCTCCCGCGAGAGAGCCCCAGCCGCGGGCATCGCTGGGCACCAGTGACTCGCCGTTAGCCACGGCCAGGCCGGCCGAGGCCAGGCCGATGCCGCCGATCCCCAGGCAGAGCGGCCCCGACAGGGCACAGGCGGCACCGGCCGCGAGCCCGATCGGCGCCCCTTGCGCGAAGCCCTCGACGAACTCGCCGAGCGGCGACGTGCCGAGTTGCGCGGCCCGCCCGAACTCGGCCCGCTGGGAGGCCTCGGTGCGCAGCCAGGCGTCGCGGCCGGCGCCGGCCATCTGGAGGTCGGCCGCCAGCGCCCGGTTGACCCGGACCCTGCTGGGACCCTTGACCGGCACGCTCCGGCTGGGTGTCCGGCTGGTGACCCGCGCCTCGGCCTTGCGGGCGGCCGCCTGGCGGGCCGGTGAGGGTCCGGACGTCCCGGCCCGGACGCTGCCCGGGGCTCCCCCGTCGTACAGGTTGCGATTGACGAAGGCATGGCCGTCCGGATCGACCAGCGTGGCCGGGTCGGCTCCGGCGTAGAGGTAGCGGTTGAAGGTGATCGGGTCGAGCGCACTGCCGGCCAGGTCGTCGGGGGAGCTGAACGCGCCGAGATCGGGGACATAGGCGCGGAACACGAAGTCGTACAGCTCGGCATCGCCGCTGGCCGACAGGAGCAGCCGGCCCTGGTAGCCCCACGGGCGGGCGAGTCCGGAGCTGACGGAGGCGAGGGTCTCGCCGTACGGGTCGTAGCGCCGGGCATCGCTGATGACCCCACCACCGAGGGTGGCGTAGCCGGCGCTGTTGCCGTGCAGGTCCGAGAGCGTCCAGCCGAAGCCGCCACTGCTGGTACTGACTGCCGTGCGGGCTCCCGTGGGATCGACGATCGAGCTGGTGCTGGCACCGGTTGACGGGGTGATCTTGGCGATGACCTCACTGGAGCCGACATAGGCGTACGTGTCGGTCACGCCGGCGGCGGTCTTCGCCTTGTGGCGTCCCAGGGCATCGATCGTGAAGCTGGTCGCGCTGCCGCTCGTCGGGGTGATCCCCGTCAGCCGGTCGGCGAGATCATAGGCATAGCCGGTGGACGTGACCGGGGGGATGGCGGTGGTGCCGTTGGCCGATGTGGACTGGGCACTGGCGTTCCCGGCCCCGTCGATCGCGGCCACCGTGTAGCTGTGGGCGCTGCCCGAGGCGAGCCCGCCATCGACGTAGGTCGGCGAGCCGGTCGTGGCCACGAGGGTCCCGTCGCGATAGATCCGGTAGCCCTGGACGCCGACGGTGTCGGTCGACGCGGTCCAGGCCAGGTCGAGCCGGTGGTTGTCGACGACGGTCAGGCCGAGTCCGGTGGGCACCGTCGGCGGGGTCGTGTCCGGTGGCGGCGCGCCACCGCCGGGGCCGGGTGCGACCGCGATGAGCGCGGTCTGGACGCGCTCCGTGCCCGGGCTGACGGTCGAGCTGAAGCCGCCCTGGCTGCCGGCCGCGGCGGCGACGAGGCTGGCGATGGTCAGCCCGCCGTTGGTGCCGGTCGAGCCGGTGCTGACGTCGAGCTGTTCGGTAAAGCCGGTCGGTGGGGTCCAGGCGACCGTGCCGCCGGTGAGCGCCCGGCTGGTCTTGAGGTCGAGGAGCAGGGCGCCGGCCACGCTCGTCGTGACCGCCGGTCCGGTCGGTGAGCCGGTCGCCGCCAGGGCCAGGGTGGCCGAGGCATGCAGGGGCGTCGTCGGATCGGGGTTGGCCAGTGCGATCGCGCCCCAGGCGAAGCGCGCCCCGGCCGACGAGGTGAACGTCCAGCTCGCCGGCTCCGCGGCGGCGGTGCGGCTGAACACCCGGGTGCGCTGGGTGGTCGAGCCGTCGATCGGCGAGCCCGTGAGCTCGGTCCAGCCGGTCGGTGGGGTGAGCGTGGTCTGGGCGATCGTCTGGTGGATGGCCACCACGAGGTAGTCGCCATCGAGCGTGCCCGACGGCTTGCTGACCACGACCGCGGTCGTGCTCGATACGTCGTACACGCCCGACGAGCTGGCGCGGACGCTGATCGAACCGCCGCCGCCGCCGCTGGTGGTGGCCCCGGCACTCGTGCTCTGGGCGCTCTCGTTGGCCGCGGCATCGACTGCCGCGACGGTGTAGCTGTAGGCGGTGGCGGGGGCGAGGCCGGTGTCCGACCAGGCGTTCGAGCCAACCGTCGTCAGCAGGGTCCCGTCGCGATAGATCCGGTAGCCCTGGACGCCGACGGTGTCGGTCGACGCGGTCCAGGCCAGGTCGAGCCGGTGGTTGTCGACGACGGTCAGGCCGAGTCCGGTGGGCACCGTCGGCGGGGTCGTGTCCGGTGGCGGCGCGCCACCGCCGGGGCCGGGTGCGACCGCGATGAGCGCGGTCTGGACGCGCTCCGTGCCCGGGCTGACGGTCGAGCTGAAGCCGCCCTGGCTGCCGGCCGCGGCGGCGACGAGGCTGGCGATGGTCAGCCCGCCGTTGGTGCCGGTCGAGCCGGTGCTGACGTCGAGCTGTTCGGTAAAGCCGGTCGGTGGGGTCCAGGCGACCGTGCCGCCGGTGAGCGCCCGGCTGGTCTTGAGGTCGAGGAGCAGGGCGCCGGCCACGCTCGTCGTGACCGCCGGTCCGGTCGGTGAGCCGGTCGCCGCCAGGGCCAGGGTGGCCGAGGCATGCAGGGGCGTCGTCGGATCGGGGTTGGCCAGTGCGATCGCGCCCCAGGCGAAGCGCGCCCCGGCCGACGAGGTGAACGTCCAGCTCGCCGGCTCCGCGGCGGCGGTGCGGCTGAACACCCGGGTGCGCTGGGTGGTCGAGCCGTCGATCGGCGAGCCCGTGAGCTCGGTCCAGCCGGTCGGTGGGGTGAGCGTGGTCTGGGCGATCGTCTGGTGGATGGCCACCACGAGGTAGTCGCCATCGAGCGTGCCCGACGGCTTGCTGACCACGACCGCGGTCGTGCTCGATACGTCGTACACGCCCGACGAGCTGGCGCGGACGCTGATCGAACCGCCGCCGCCGCCGCTGGTGGTGGCCCCGGCACTCGTGCTCTGGGCGCTCTCGTTGGCCGCGGCATCGACTGCCGCGACGGTGTAGCTGTAGGCGGTGGCGGACGTGAGGCCGGTGTCCGACCAGGCGGTGGTCCCGGCCGCGACCTGGGTCAGGTAGGTGCCGCCCCGGAAGATGCGGTACTTCGTCACCCCGACGTTGTCGGTCGAGGCGGTCCAGGCCAGATCGATCCTGGTGCCGACGGCGCTCGCCGAGAGCCCCGTCGGGGTCGACGGAGGCGTGCTGTCGGCTGGCGATCCACTGGTCGTGGCCCCGGCGCTCGCGCTCAGCGCACTCTGCAGGCCGGCCGCGTCGAGCGCGCGGATTCGATAGGTATACGCGGTGCCGGGGGCCGCGCTCCGGTCGGTGAAGGCGATCGCCGATCCGGCGACCACGATCAGCGGGCTGCCGTCGCGCTCGATCGCGTAGGCGCTGACGGCGACGTTGTCGGTGGCCGCCGTCCAGCTGAGCCCGATCGTGGTGTCGCCGAGCGCGGTCGCCGTAAGGCCGCCGGGCGTCGAGGGCGCGATCGTGTCGGGGGCCGGCGTGGCCGGCACCACGGAGCTCGTCAGGTTGCCGTAGCCGTCGCTGACGTAGTTCGCCGCCACGCCGTCGATCGTCAGCGTCCGCGGGGCGCCGGTTCGATCGAAGGCGAACGTGGCCACGACCCCGTTCTCGGTCTGGCTGACCCGATTCGAATCGGCATCGTACGCGTACGACTTGGTGGTCGCGCCGATCGTCGCCTGGGTGACTCGATCGAGCGGGTCGTAGCTGAACGTCTGGGTCCCGCCGCCGGCATCGCCGGTGATCCCGGTCAGGGCCTGCGTCTCCGAGGTGACGGTCCCGCCCCGATCGTACGTCCGCCCGAAGAACGCGAGGGTGGCCGCCCCCTGCTTCTCCGAGAGGCCGATCGGTCGCTTGGCGCCGTCGTAGGCGAATGTGCCGCTGTTGGTGCCGGTCGGCCAGGAACGCGCGTCGAGCAGCCCGTCGAGGCGCCACGAGAAGGTCGTCGCGCCGGCCGTCAGCGGGCTGGTCACGCTGACGAGGTTTCCGCGCAGGTCGTAGCCGAACGTCGCCGCGGTCGAGCTGATCGCGTGGTCCTTGCGGGTGGCGACGCTGCCGTCGGGGTTGTAGGTGGAGGTCGTGATCGGCGCGCCCGAGCGGGACACCGTCGTCTCCCGACCGAGCAGATCGAACCCGAAGCTGAGCGCGTCGGCCGCACTCGCGGAGCCGTTCTCGAAGCGATCGAGGGCGGCCCGCTGGCCGGCCCCGTCGTACGTCGAGAGCGTCCGGATCTTGGGACTCGCCGTGCCGGCGCCCTGATGGATGATCGACTGGGTCAGGCGGCCAAGGGCGTCGTACGTCAGGTCGGTGTGGCGGAGCGGCGTCGTGCACGCGCCGCTGCCGGTCGCGTCGCAGCTCGAGGTCAGGCGGGCACCGCCCGAGGCGGTGTCGTAGAAGTTGGTCGTCGTCGCGAGAGCCGTGCCGACGTTGGTCGGCGGGGTCTCGGTCAGGACATGGCCCGCCGCGTCGTAGGTGTAGCGCCACGACGAGGTCGGGGCCGCGGTCGGGTCGCAGGCATCGGCCTGGACCTGGCGGGCGGTGCAACGCGCGGTCAGCTCGCCGCGGTCGTTGTAGGCGAGCTTCGAGGTCACGTTGATCGTCGCCGTCGAACCCGGATTGCCGGCGATGTAGTTCTGGGTGGCGGCCGTGATCCGGCCCCCGCGGTCGAACGCGTAGTGGCTGACCGTGCCGCCCGGATCGGTTGCGTCGGTCTGGTCGCCGAGCGCGTCGTAGGCATAGCTGGTGGTGAGATTGACGTCGGGCGCGCTTGTTCCGGCGCCGTCGATCTGGTTCACGCTGACCGCGCTCAGGCGGCCCGCCGTGTCGTACGTCGATCCGGTCACCTGCGGTGCCTCGCCGGCCTTGGCCGGGGGCGCCACGCTGGCGATCACCTGGCCGGCCGCGTCGAACGCGGTGACCGACGGGGCGTGGCGGGTCGGGCTGGCGGTGTCCCAGACCTGGACATCGTCGATCGTCACCGTGTTCGCGCTGAACTGCTCGCGATTGCCGCGGAAGGCGATGACCACGCCGGACGCATAGGTGCTTGTCGGCGTCCACGTCAGATCAAGGCGCTGCCAGCCCGATCCCGTGGATGTGAAATTTGCCTCGCCGTAGGAGCTGGCGGCCGGGAAGCCCAGATAGACGCCCCACGCCTGTCCCGCGGTCGACCCGCTGGCATAGACAGTCGCCTGGTAGGTGTGGCCCGCGAGGAACGTGCCCGAGAGAGGCAGACTGACCCCTTGGTTCTTCGTCGCCGCACTGGTCACGATGCGTCGGGCGTAGCGACCGGTGGCCGGGCCCGTCGCCGTCGATAGCGTTGCCCCCGTCGCGATGAACACATTCGAGGCGGTCGTGAAGCCCTCGCCGGTCCCGCTCTCGAACGTCGTCAGCGAGTACTGGGCGCCATCACTGGTGTCGAAGTCGAGGAGTGTGGTCGTCTGACGTCCGGCCGCGTCATAGACGCGCTTCGTCCAGCCGACCTGGCTGTCGCTCTGGCCGGAGGCCCCCGGGCGACTCTCGCGATCGATCCGGCCCGACGCCAGGTAGGCCGTCTTCACCCACGACGAATCGGGCCGGGTCACGAGGGTCACCCGATCGAGGTTGTCGAAGGTGGTCGAGGTCACCCGCGCGAGCGGATCGGTGAACGAGATGAGGCGGTCGGCCGTGTCGTAGGCCGAGCTGGTGATGACGTCCGTATCGGGCACCGACGCGCTGTAGATGCCGTCGACGAAGTTGCGGATCTCGCGGATCGGCTTGCCCGCGAAGTCGTACCAGATCCGGGTCACCTTGCCGTAGGCGTCGGTGATGACGGTCGCCCGGTCGTTCCAGTCGAGCGCGCGCAGCTCGTTGCAGCGGGTGGATGCCTGCTGAGGACAGAGCGGTGAGGACGTTGACGTGGGATCGATCGGGCCGCGCGTGCCGGCCGGCCGGCCGGCCGTGTCGAAGTAACTGGTGACCGTCCGGGCGCCCGTGGACTGCGCGTTCTCGTAAACGGTCACCGCGATCGGTTGCCCGAACAGGTCGTACGTCGTGTTGGTGTACGCGTCGGATGAGCCCAGGCCGCCGCCCTGGTCGGCAATCTCCTGGGTGACGTTGCCGTAGGCATCGTAGGTTCGCCCGGTCTTGACGTTGGCCACGCCCGCGGTACCCGAGCCGCCGTTCGTGTAGTTCGCGATGATCGACGTCGCGCGGCCGACCGCGTCGTACCCGAACCGGGTGGTGACACTGTCGGGCGCGGTCACATCGACCGGGTCGCCGAGATACGAGTAGGTCGTCGTCGTCACCCGGTTCAGGGGATCAGTGACGCGGGTCCGGTTGCCGACCTCGTCGTACAGGAAGCTCGTCGTATTGACAAGGCCGTCGGCGACCGAGGCAACGTCCGTGAGATTGGCGGCATATGTCGTCGTCGAGACCACGCCGTCGGGATCGATCCCGACGATCGCGCGGCCCCAGGCGTCGTACGACGCCGAGCTCGAGACATTCCGATCGGCCGTCGCGGACTGCCCCGAGACATAGTTTGCCGTGATCGTCGTGGGCAGGATCGCGGGCAGCGTGACGCCCGCGCCATAGCCGTACTTCGTGACCCGGCCGAGCACATCGGTCTCGCTATCCACCCGCCCGTCGGTGAGATAGGCCGTCGTCGCGAAGCGTGTGAAGACGGCGACCTCGTCGACATACGCGGTGCCCGATCCGGCGCCCACCGAGAAGGTCAGCCTGACCCGCCCGGTTCCGCCCTGGGGAATGGTCACGTCGTAGCTCACGACCTTCCAGGTCGTGACCGGGTCGCTGGTCAGGGCGAGTAACGCGCTGTACGTCCCGCCGGGCTTCTCGTACTCGATCGTGTAGCCGGTCGAGCTGCCGGACGCGGCCTTGATCGCCGCCTGGAAGCGGAAGGTTTCACCCGGCAGCAGCAGCGCCGATTGATAGCCGGTCTGGGTGCCGCTCAGCATGAGGGCGCCGACCCCGACATAGGGCGCCGTCTGGGTCCACGTTCCGGTGCCGCTCCAGCCGGACGTCTGGCCCTCGAAGCCCGGATTGGCGATGAACCCGGGGTCCGCTACCTGGGTCGGATGACCCTCCGCGTCGTACGCGGTTCGCACCGTCTGCGTGGACGTGCCGCCTGCCGGGTTGGTGAACGGTGACGCGGCCGCGGTCTGCCGGCCCAGCTCGTCGTAGGTGTAGTCGGTCCGGTACAGATTCACGTTGCCGGCCGCCACCGACGCCGCATATTGGTCCGCGGTCTGGGTCCAGGCCGTGAGACCGGCCGTGAGCGGGTCCGAGAAGTTGTCGACCTTGGCAGCCGCGTAGGTGCCGCGCCGCGAGGTCACCGAGTCGCCGCTGCCGGTGGTCCGATAGCGGACCTCGCTGGCGTAGTTGTCGATGCCGTCGACCGTGTAGTCGATGAGCTTGTCGAGCGGAGCGGGCGCCGCCGCGCAGGCTGCGGCCGTACACGCCACCGGGGCGTACTCGACGAGGACCGAGCCATTCGGCGAGAGGTCGTCGTGGCGGGCGAAGCCGTTCGTGCCGGTTGCCGTTCCAGCGACATCCTGGTACCTCGGCCTGAGCCTCCAGCCCGCGTCTGTGTCGTTGCTCAGGATCCTGAGGAGCAGACCGCCAGTCGCCGCCGCCGTCACGCTGATCGGGTCGGCACCTGCATAGCCGATGGTCATGTAGTTCGCGTTTGCGCCATCGAAGCGCGGATCGTAGACGTGGTAGAGGTAGTGGCCCGTTGCGTCCGTGTAGTCAAACTTCTGGCAGCCCGACGCCCCGGAGGAAGCACAGGCCGCACTGCGCCGAGCCGGGACGACCGTGGCCAGGTCGCCTGCAGCGGTGCGACCAAATTCCATGTATCGCCCAACTGCGGAGGTCGTACTCCCGAGCTGTTCGGTGAAGCGCACCGCATTGCTCGGGTAGGTCACCGCAATCTCGCGCTGTGCCGTTCCCGATGCGAGCCCCTGTCCATCCGAGGGCAGGCGGATCGTGGCAAGGGATTCGGCGAGGCCGCTGGGGTCATAGCTCCACACCAGCGCTGTCGAGTTGGCATCCCGGTCGCGGAGAGCGATGAGGCGGCCCTCTCGATCGAAGCGGTGCTGCTCGCCGCCGAGATTTGTCACGGCGAACTCGTCGCCGGTGGTCAGCCCGTACTGATCTCCGAGTTGCGGCATCGTCCGGATCAACCCATCGTCGAACAACGCGTACGCTCCGTCGGAGGCGACGAGCGAGTACCCCGTGAGCTGGACATCGTTCGGCGTTGGGCCACCTGAGGGCGCGCTCGACGTCCCCAGCGTGTCGTGATCATTGTAGAAATTGAGCACCTGTCGGGCGTCTTCGAGCAGGTTTCGCGTCACGTAGATCCAGTGGTCCGGAATGGTCGAGGCGATCTGGATCGGATTGACCGCGCCGGCCGGTGGGGTGGATCCGGCGTAGTACGTGAGGGTCCCGGTCACGCCGGTGCGGAGGTCCTTGGGGTGGACGACGATCGCCACGGTCGATCCCCCGACCTTCTTCCATGCCCAGCGCAGATACGGATACGCGTTCAGCGCACCGAGCAGACACCCGCCACACGTGGGACTGGACCCGATCGTGGCCGGGGCGATCTGGATGCTGTTGGCGCCAACCACCTTGTCGGTCGTGTTGGCGCTCGCACCGCCGGGGTTCGCCGACCAGGCCGGCTGGCTCGCCGACCAGTCGGAGAAGATCTGCGAACTCCGACCTTCGAAGCGCACGGAGTCGAAGTAGGCCGTGCCGGCCGTACCGTTTCCGCGGAGCTGGATGCCGTCGATGAGATAGCGGTTGCTTGACGTGCCGAAGCCGTTCGAATAGAGATCGAAGAGGACGCTGCGCTGGAAGACGTGATTCCAGGTCGCGACGGAGCCCCCGAGGGCGATCTTGGTTGCGCCGCTGACGGCGAGGTCGGTCCCCAGCGTGTAGTAGAGCCAGCCCGAGGTCCCGGTCGACTGGTTTTTGATGTGGAAACCGATGCCGACTCCGGTCGCCCCGGTGGCCTTGGCAGCGAACGATCCAAGGATGAAATGACTGGCGTCGATCGCGGGAAAACCATAGGACGTCGACGCGGTGGCACTCGTCGAGATCGACAGGCTCGCCGCTCCCGCGTACGCCTGCGCCGTGGTGCGGGTGACGGCTCCGCCGGTCCAGCCTGGGAGATTGTTGTCTTCGACCAGCGTTGCGCGATATCGATCGAGCTGCGCGCCCGCCCCGCTGACGAGCTGACCGCTCGATGTTGCGTCGACGGCGAATCGGTTGCCCTGCGGATCACGGTAGATCCAGTCGGCTCCGTTTGATCCGGGCAGGAACGCTTCATCGAAGTTGGTCGCCCAGCCACAGGACAGCAGAATCGAGGACGTGCAATCGGTCCGGTGGGCGGAGTCGTAAAAGTACTCGAGCGACACGCGACGACCGAGGTCGACGATCTCCATGCCCGCGGGGCCATCGAAACGCAGATTCCTGGACCAGAGATTGATCCCGAGTTCGCTCCCGTCAGGCAGCGGCACAGACTTGGTCTCGCCGACGGCTGTGCCGCCTCCGGGGACCACCGCGATCGGGAACTCACTGCGGGCGACCACGGACGTTCCCACCCAACGGACATTCGAAGGGGCCGCAAGCGGGTCCTTGGCGCGCGCGAAGTACTTCGACGGATCGGCGTAGTCCGAGGCGAACACAAACGTGTTGTTCCACATCCGGATGAGGTCCGTCCGGAGGGTGTACTGGCCGGCGTTCGGCGGGGCGACCACGGGCAGGTCGATCGTGGCGGAGGTTCCGCCACTGGCGATGTCAGCGAGGAGGTCGGCGGACCCGCTGGCCGTGAACCCGGCGATGTTGACCATCATGCCGGTCGAATCGAACCAGCGGTAGCCGACGCGGTAGCAGTTCGTGGTGACGCCGCTGGCGCATTTGTTGAACGTGATCGGCGAGCCCTGGTTCTTCAGCACGACCGGCAGCGTGATCGTCTGTCCGGCCGGCATCGTCGACGGCGCGAAGTCCGTCCCGAGCGCGCCATCGAAGTCGAGCCGCGCCTGGTGGAGGTCGTAGTTGATCGTCAACAGGGGACGATTCGCGGTCGTTGCGTTGATCCCCGCGTAGATCAGCATCCGTTCGCAGGCGCTTCCGCTCGGGCAGGGCGACGTCTCGTCCTGGAGCCACAGCTTCACCCCGCTGTCGGGCTTCCAGTCGTTCGGGTTCCGGGTGTACCAGGCGCGCACGATGGGACTGAGGTCCATCGTGAAGGTGCCCGCCACCGCGGGCGGTGTGAAGGGGCCCTGGGTGAGGCTCGTGATCGTGGGCGGCTGATTGTTCCAGGTGCCGTTGCCGAACGGCCAGGGGGCCGACAGCGGGCCGACCATGACCTGGCGGGCCGCATAGCCGCCGAGGGTGACGACCCGGAGGTCGGCCGAGGTCACGAGCGCTCCGTCGGGCAGGGCAACGTCGGGGAAGTAGATCTCGGTCCGGGTCGTGCCCCAGGTCGCGGTGTCGTAGCCGATCTTGAGCGGCTCCGTCGTCGGCGAGGTGTTGGGCTGCGCCTGGGTCACCCACACGTCGCGGACGCCGGGGTTCCCGCCGTTGATCGTGCAGCCGGTCGCTCCGCCGTAGCGGATGCAGGCGGTCGGGTCGATCACGACCGGAAACACTCGCGCCGGATCGGCCAGCCACTTCGGGTCGACGGCGTAGTGCGCGACGACTTCGCCAAGCCGAACCCTGTTCTGTTCCTCCGACAGCGCGGCCACGATCGTTGGGTCGGTTGGCAGGGCCACCTCGGACGCGAGAGCCAGGAGATCGGGCCGGATCGGGGAGTCGACGGGTGCCGTGATCAGTTCGGCCGTGACCGCGTCCGGCGGGGCGTACTCGCCGGCCGCGTCGACGACGACCGGTGCGCTGATCCGTCCGACCCGTTCGCCCTTGGCGGTCGCCAGCCAGATCGTGCCGCCGCCGTCCATCGTTGGGGTCAGGCCGACCGGTTCGAGGGCGACCCGGATCTCGGGGCGCGATTCCGCACTCCCGATCGTTGCCCGGAACTCGAACCCCTCCGGGGTCGGCAGGATCTCGAAGCCCGGATCCTTGCCGAGGCCGGTGAAGGCCAGCCGGTCGCGGGCCGCCTCGACCGATCCACCGGCCAATCCCGGGACGCGGATGCGGAGTCGATAGGCGCCGGCCGCGAGCTCGACCACGCGTTCTGATCCCAGGTCGACGCTGGTCCGGACATCGAGGTCGTTGGCGGCCGAGCGCTGGTCGTAGCCGCCCTTTGCGTCATCGACGAGGCGGACGTCGATCGGCTGCCAGGCGCCGCCGGCGTCGCGGTAGTTCAGACGCCCCAGCGAGATCGCCTTGCTAAAGGTCCCGTCGGGGTTCTGGATGACCGTCGAGTGTTCGGTCCGGAGCGACACGATCTCCGTCGCCCGCGCCGGTCGTGCGACGGGCGCCGGCTCGACCCGGGTCGAGGTCGGTCCAGCCGCGACAAAGCCACCGCCGGACGGCTCAAGGTCGATCGGAGCCGCTGGTCGAGCCCGGATCGCGTCGACGGTGTTCGGCGCCGTCGCCGGAGGAGCGTCGACTTCGACCACGTCGGAGGGAAGCGCGGCGACGGCCTGGGGCGCCATGACCAGGAGGGCGAGAACGGCCGGGAGAAGTCGAGAACGAGCCGAGCGCCGAGCCATCACGAACCCCTCCGAGAGCTGAACACGGAACGATGGGCGAGGCGCCGGCCCCACATGGCCATCGAGCAGCGCGACCACGAGCGAACGCCTGCGCGGCGTCGCGGCTTGACCACGGGAACCCTCCTCGACGGGGGTCCAACATGACGGGACCTCCTCGATCCGGACGCTAGCCAGCGGGCTTGACGCGAGTCAACCCGGACCTTGGGGGAGGTACCGCGCCGTCGCTCCGGGCCGCCGTGATCAGTCAGCCCCGATCAGGACCCGCGGGTTGCTCGGGAGGCTCCCAAGGTCTGGTGCGGCCCGGCACCGAACGGGTGAAGGGTCGTGGCGAGTGCACGTCGGCCGAGCGCCCGTCGGCCGATCGCCACGTCCCGATCGTCGCCGATATGAGCCGATCAGACCTGACCCAGAGGTGCCGGTAACACCGGTTCGTGAATGACGTCCAAGCGTTCCCCGGCGGTGACGGCCAACGCGACTCCGTCGATGGCGGCCGGATCGATCAACCGATGGATCGCGTCGAAACCCTCGGCCCGCAAGTGCTCGTCCGTTGCGGATTGGCGGAGGGCGGCCAGCTGGCGATCCACAACGTCGGCCGGGACCACGCGCCCCGGGCGTGCCGCGTTCCGCGCGTGCACCCCGGCCGCCGCCACGTCGAGCACGATCGCGATCGCCCGGATGGGTTCGAAGGTGGGCTCGCCTCCCGCCCGGTCGGGAGTCGGGCGCCGAGCCAGCAACGCTCGTCTCGCATGCGGCTCGATGTTGGTGGCATCGACGATCGTCAGCTCGCGCCTCTCGAGCCTTGCGGCGAGGTCGCGATGGAGGATCTCGAATGCACGGCGCGACACCCGCTGATCGGCCTCCCCGCGTCCGAGTTCGGCACGCAGCGCGTCGGACGACAGGATCGACGAATCGGGAAACCAGCGCCGAGCGAACGTGGACTTGCCCGCTCCGGAGGCCCCAACGAGGACCACGAGCGACGGCACGGGGATCCGGAGCCGCCTCTGAGGCGCCAGGTCGTTCCTCTCTGGAGGGTCCACCGTTTCCGCCACAGTCGTCATCCCGTGCTCGTCAGCCCGGCAGGTCGCGCTCGTCCGCTCCGATGTAGATCGCGCTGGGCCGGATCAGCCGGTTGGCCCCGGCCTGCTCGATGGCATGAGCGGTCCAGCCGGCATGGCGTGCAAGGGCGAAGGTCGCCGGGAAGAGGTCCGGGCTGAGCCCGACGCCCTGCAGCACCGAGGCGGCGTAGTACTCGACATTCGTCTTGAGCGCACGCTCCGGGTGCCGTTCGGCAAGGACTCGCAGTGCCACGTCCTCGACCCCGATCGCGAGCTCAAGCCAGTCAGGCTTCAGCTCCATCGACTCGGCGACCGTGCGCAGGGCCGCCGCCCGAGGATCGTAGGCGCGGTACACGCGATGGCCGAAGCCCATCAACCGTTCGCCGCGATCGAGCGCGGCGCGGATCCAGGCCTCGGCGTGCTCGACCGAGCCCATCTGGTGCAGCTGTTCCACGACCTCCGACGGCGCACCGCCGTGGAGCGGGCCCTTCAGCGCCCCGATCGCACCGACGACCGCCGATGCGAGGTCGGACCGCGTGGAGGTGATGACTCGCGCCGTGAAGGTCGAGGCATTGAGCCCGTGTTCCGCGCCAACGATGAAGTAGGCGTCCAGGGCGCGTGCCGTCGCCGCGTCGGGCGCCGATCCCTTGAGTTGCCAGAGGAACCCGGCCGCGAGATCGAGCGACGGGTCGGGGTCGACCGGCTCGAGGCCCTGGCGGAGCCGCGCGAACGCGGCGAGGGCCGAGGGAGAGAACGCGGTCAGAGCGCGCGCCTGCTCGGCGGTCGGCGGCCAGTCGAGTTGCTGCGTTGCCCCCCACACGGAGACGGCGGTGCGCAGCGCGTCCATCGGCTTGGCCGTCGCCGGCAGGGCACGCAGGGCCACCATGACCGCGTCGGGGACGGGTGCGGTCGAAAGCCGATGCGCGGGGTCCCAGTCGCCGGTCCACAGGAGGTTCGCGACGGCCGGATACGTCCCGCGGGCGACGAGATCGCCGATCCGGTAGCCGCGGTAGAGGAGCCTTCCGGCTTCGCCGTCGACGCGGCCGAGGGCGGTTTCGGCGGCCGGTACCCCCTCGAGACCGGGGGAGTAGGCCCGGGGCGTGGTCGGTGATTCGGTCATCGCCGTCATGGTAGTCCGGACGGCCTCGGACCGTCCGCGCCGCGGCGTCCCCTGGGACGGGTCAGGTCTGGTTCGGCGGCGCCACGGCCCCGATGATGAGACGCACGATGACCGCCCCGACGAACGCGATGACGATCGCCCCGAGGAGGCCACTGGGATCGCCGATCTGGAGCTCACGCGACAGGAAGCCGCCGATGATCCCACCGAGGATTCCGACGAGCAGGTTGGGCAGGCAGCCGCGCGCCGACTTTCCGGGGACCACGAGGCCCGACAGGATGCCGGCGAGAAGGCCGACCACCAACCAGCCAAAGAGTTCGAGCTGCATGAGTTTGAGTCTAGCCCACCACGAACCGGGCCACCGCCGTCACGAATTCGTCCGGATGCGTGTGGTGGGCGGCGTGCCGAGCTCCCGAAATGACGACGACATGCCCGTTGCTGAGGCGCGCGTCGAGTGCCCGCGTCGCCTCGCCGAAGGTCTCGAGTCCGGCTCCGCCGAGGATCTGCAGGACCGGGACCCGAACGGCGCTCAGGGCGCCGAGTGAGGCGGCCGGATCGCCCTCGGCGTCGATCTCCCGCACGATCGTCCGTGCCGCCGCCCGTCGGAGCGGCCAGACCGGATCGGCTCGAAATGCCGTGAGCTCGGCCTCGGGCATGCCGACGACGGCCGTCATGAACAGGGTCAGGAGACCGTCCAGGTCGCCGGCGTCGGCCAGGGCACCGAGAGCGGCCACCGTGGCGCGGCTGTGGTAGCTCTGACCCTCGGGTGTCGGGGCACCCTCATAGGAGACGACCCGCCCGATCGCGCTGGAGCGCAGGGCTGCCCCGAGGCCGACCCGGCCGCCGTACGAGTGCCCGACCACGACCACCGACCGATCCGTTTCAGCGGCCACCGTGTCGGCGACCGTGGCGACATCCTCGAACTCGCGCTCGATCGCGTAGAGCGGGCCGTCCCCGGACGCACCTCGACCTCGTCGGTCGACGGCGTAGATCCGGAAGCGCTCGGCAAGCCGTGGGCCGACGACGCGAAAGGTGGTGTGGTCGGAGGTCGCACCGTGGACCAGGATCAGCGGAGGCCCGTCCGCGGGACCCGATTCGAAGAGAGCGATCGGGGTCCCATCGGGGGAGTGGACGAACCGGGGTGGCTGGCCGGCGGTCGTCAACCCGCGTCGATTTCCATCGCCGGTCGAGCGTCCCGTTCGCGCCGCGCGTCCTCTGCGCGTTGCCCGTCGGGCGGACGCCACGCCATCCGCACGTCCGGCTGGCGCTCCTCGTTAGCGGACCCATCGCCAAAGGCGATCTCGTTGAATCCCCGACGCCGGTAGAACGCCCGGGCGCGTTCGTTGACCTCGAACGTATAGAGCTCGAGGCCATCTGGACGCCGATCGCGGGCGAGGCTCATGAGTCGCGAGCCGATCCCGCGACCCTGCTGATCCGGATGAACGTACAGCTGCTCGACCGTTGCCGGGCCGAGGATCATCAGCCCAACGATCGCCGCGCCGGGCCCCACGGCGAGCCAGGTCTCCCGGGTCGGCGCCTCGATCTCGGCGGCGAGCCAGCTCCGGACCGTATCGTCCGGGTGCGCGGGCGGGAAGCTGTACGTGGCGCGGAACGTCGTCAGCCACAGGTCGCTGACCGCGGCGGCATCGGTCGCCACGCCGCCCGCGTCGGCTCGACGCAACCCGGCCGCGGCCGCGTCCATGATCCAGGTCGTCCCGGGGCGTCGCGCGAGCTGCGCCGGCCAGCGAGCCGGATCGATGCTCGAGCCCAGGATGTCCGCCAGGACCGACGCCTTACCGGCCCCCGTGACCACAGCAACAACCGCCCGGGCGGCGGCCACGATCGCCGGGTTGAGCGTGACGCGCGCCACGTGCGGTTCGACATGCGTTGGAGCCGGAATGGCCATGGCCAACGAAGGCGACGTGAGTGCCGGGGAGCCCGGGAAGACCGACAGGATGTGGCCGTCCGGACCCACGCCGAGGAGAACCAGGTCGACGATGGGGACGCCTACGTTCTCGTCGAGGCGGGCAGCGCGCAAGTCGGCCGCCGTGGCGGCAGCCGCGGCGTCGATCCCCGGGTCGGTCTCGCCGCTCGGCAGCCCGCGGAATGGATGCACGTTGGCCGAAGGCAGCGGAACGCCGACCGCCAGGAGGTGCTCGACGAGGGGCCGGACGTTCGAGCGGGGATCGTCCGGAAGGACGTAGCGGTCGTCGCCCCACCACACGTGGATGTCGCCCCACGGGATCCGGTCGGCCTGCGGCGGGGCTGCCAGGCGATCGTAGATCCCGGCCGGCGTGGACCCACCCGTCGTGACCCAGTCGGCGCGGCCACGGGCGCCGGCTGCGGCGATCAGCGCGTTCGCGATGAGGTCGGCCGCCCGATCCGCTGCCCGACTCGCGTTCGCGACAACGGCCAGGTCCCCGGACTCGTCGCGCATCAGCCCGCGAGGAGCGCGGCGAGCCGGATCGCGTTCGTCCCGACAGGGTCGCGGCCGGTCAGCTCGAGGGCCTCGGCGAGGAGATCCTCCTCCGTGCGTCGCGGCGCACGGAAGTCCCGCTCGAGCATGGTGACGCCGTCGAGCCAGGCGCGGACCTGAACCGTCTCCGCCTCGGCGGTCACGCTCACGCGGAGCTCGGATCCCCGTCGTTCGGCGAGCAGGTCCACTCGAAGGGTGGTGCCGCTCGGTGCGCTGCTGGTAACCGGCTTGAGGGTGACCCCGACCTCCCGGCGGCCGGATCGGAGCGCTGCCTCGAGCAGTTGGCCCGCCCAGCCGCTCGCGCCGGCGGTCAACGGGCGCTCGACGGTCATCCCGAGTCGCGACGCAAGCCAGGCCACGTGGTACAGGGGTTTGACGACATTCGACGTTCCGGCAACGCCCGTGTCGTCGTGCGATGCATACGTCACCTCGACGGCCCGCAACGAGTTCACGTACGGCAGGAGATCCGGCATGTCGAAGGTCGACGCGATCGCTTCTCGCCAGCGTGACTGGCGAGTCAGGGCGAAGTCCGTCACGGCAAGGGACGGATCCTGGAACAGGGCTGCCATGGAGCGGAGGCGCGCGAGCCCGTCACCGGACCACATCGATCCGTCGACGAGCAGACGATCGGCCATCCCCACGATCTCGTCTGCCATCGGGGTTCCGAACGGCGGCTCGCCGGGCCACCAGACCGTGACCGGCAGGTCGTGAACGAGGAGTGGCGCGACGATGGCCTGGAGGTGCCGGCCCGCCTCGCCCCCGGCGGTCAGGTAGATGATCTCGGCACAGACTTCGGGGGCATCGGCCCGGGGCAGGACGCAGTGCGCCTGGATCTGGCCGTCGAGCCAGGCCGGGCCGTCGGGATCGACCGGCGAAAGGATCAGCGTCCGTGAGGGATGGCGGCCGGTCAATCTGCTGATGATCGACGCCGAGTGCTCGCCAAGTTCAGGGCGCCGAGCGACGACGACGAGGTTGAGCACGCTCGTGCGAGCCGCGATGTGACGGGCGGCCCGACCGTCACCGCTGACATCGGTCGCCAGGTCGGGCTGCGCCCAGATTCGAGCGAGCTCTTTCTCGATCCCGGCGATCGTCCTGGCCCGCGACGCCCAGCGCATGACCGGGACGCCCGGTGCCGAGTCGATCGAGGCGATCCAGCCGCCCACCGGCGGCTCGAGCATTGTCATCGCCGCTCCCCGCTCAGATTCGCCGCCAACGCCGGCCATCGGTTTCCATCAACTGGTCGGCCGCGGGCGGCCCCCAGGTGCCGGCCGCGTAGTCGGGGAATGGGGGCGCCGGCCGGCCGGCCCAGGCCTCGAGGATCGGCGTCACGATTCCCCATGCCGCCTCTGCCTCGTCGGCCCGGGTGAACAGCGACGCGTCGCCGAGGAGGGCGTCGAGGATGAGCGTCTCATAGGCATCGGGCGAGTCGACCGAGAACGCCGAGCCGTAGGTGAAGTCCATGTTGACGGTGCGGATGTCGAGCCCGAGGCCGGGCACCTTGGAGCCGAATCGGAGGAGGATTCCCTCGTCCGGCTGGACCCGGATCGCGAGAAGGTTGGGTTCGGGATCGACGGCCGCCTCACGGAAGAGGCGGTGGGGGACCGGACGGAACTGGATCGCGATTTCGGTCGCCCGCTTGGGCAGGCGCTTGCCCATTCGCAGGTAGAACGGCACGCCGGACCAGCGCCAGTCATCGATCGCGAACTTCGCCGCGACGTAGGTCTCGGTCTCGGATGCCGCGTGGACGGCGGGTTCGGATCGATAGCCGGGGACTTGCTCACCCGAGACCCAGCCCGGCCCGTACTGGCCGCGGATCACGTCGCGGTCGATCTCCGCGGGCGTCATGTCGGCGACCGCGCGCATCACCTTGACCTTCTCGTCGCGCAGGGCGTCGGCGTCCATCGTGGCCGGCGGCTCCATCGCCACCAGTGCAAGGAGCTGGAGGAGGTGGTTCTGGAGGAAGTCGCGGCTGGCGCCGGTCTCCTCGTAGAACGCCCCGCGGCCCTCGACTCCGATCGATTCCGCAACGGTGATCTGCACGTGGTCCACGTAGCGCCGATTCCAGAGCGGCTCGAAGATCCCGTTCCCAAAACGGAACACGAGCAGGTTGCGGACGGTCTCCTTGCCCAGGTAGTGGTCGATCCGGTAGACCTGCTTCTCGCGAAAGACCTTGCCCACTTCGCGATTGAGTCGGATGGCCGAGTCGCGATCGCGCCCGAACGGCTTCTCGATGACGACGCGGCGCCAGCCACCGCCGTGGACCTCGTGGTCGAGGCCGACACGTCCGAGCTGGCCGATGACGAGCGGGAACGCGGACGACTGCGTCGCGAGGTAGTACAGCCGGTTGCCGCGGGTCCCGTGGGTCTGGTCGAGCCCGTCCAGGCGCGTGGCCAGCCGCTCGAACATGCCGTCGTCGTCGAAGTCGCCCTGGTGGTAGTCGACGCGGTCCAGGAACGTGCGCACCGGCTCGGTCTCCAGCGGCACCCGGCTGAACGTCTCCAGGGCCGTGCGGGCCTCGGCGCGGAAGGACGCATCGTCGTAGTCGCGACGCCCGATGGCCACCACGCGGTATTCGTGCGGCAGGAGATTGGTCCGCCACAGCTGATAGAGGGCAGGGAGGACCTTGCGGCGGGTCAGGTCTCCCGTCGCACCGAACAGGACGAACACGTGCGGGTCCGGCACCCGCTCAAGGCGAAGCCCGTCGCGCAGGGGGTTGTGGTCCGGCTTTCGGCTGCGCCGCCGTTTGCCGTCGCGCGCGAGGCGCAGGTCCAACGCGGTCTGGGGAGCATCTCTTGCGGAGGCAGGCGTCGGCGTCTTCACGGCCACGGTCAGGTCCCGCCTGCCGTCCCTGATTGCTCGATGGCGGCGACCTTGGCCAGGCGGCGACGGTGGCGTTCCTCGCCGCTGAACCTGGCGTTCAGGAACGCAACGGCGCACTCGAAGGCGGGCTCGGCCCCGATCACGCGAGCCCCCAGTGTCAGGACGTTCATGTCGTCGTGTTCCACGCCCTGATGAGCGCTGTACGTGTCGTGGCAGACGGCCGCCCGGATGCCGCGGATCTTGTTGGCGGCCACCGACGCGCCGACGCCCGAGCCGCAGATCAGGATGCCGCGATCCGCGCTCCCGGCCAGGATCGCCGCGCCGAGGCGGACCGCAAGGTCGGGGTAGTCGTCGGTTGGATCCGACCCATCGCCGCCCAGGTCCACGAGCTCATGGCCGAGACCAGCTGCGCCGAGGCGACCCAGCAAGTCCTCCTTCAGCGCCGCTCCCGCGTGATCGGCGGCAAAGGCAATGCGCATCTCCCGACCTCCTCAGCGGTTCCGGGCCAGCCCGTGGGGCTGGTGACCCGGATCCAGCGTGGGGATCCGCCCGCGAAGCCCATCCCGCGCGACCCCACGGCCGATCTCGGCGACGCGTTCCGTGCTGAACCCGAAGTGGGCAAAGATCTGGTCCCCGGGCGCGGAAGCCCCGAAGTGGTCGATGCCGACGATGGCGCCCTCGTCGCCGGCGTAACGCTCCCATCCAAGGCTGATTCCGGCCTCCACGGTGACGCGCCGGCGGACCGCCGCAGGCAGCACCGACTCACGGTAGGCGACCTCCTGCGCCTCGAACCGCTCCCAGCAGGGGAGCGACACGACCCGGGTCGCGATCCCCTCGGCCTCGAGCGTCTCGGCCGCCCCGAACGCGAGCTGCAGTTCCGAGCCGGTCGCGATGAGGATGAGCTCCGGTGCACCACCGCGTGCCTCCGAGGAGGCCGCGCGCAGCACGTACCCGCCCCGGGCGACGCCGTTCCGTGCCAGCTCGGCCGTCCCGGGCAGCGTCGTCAGTTTCTGGCGAGTGAACGCCAGAGCCACCGGTCCGTCTCCCCGCTCCACGGCCATCCGCCAGGCCGCGGCCGCCTCGTTGGCATCGCCGGGGCGCACGAACCACAGGTTGGGAATGGCGCGCAGGGCCGCGTAGTGCTCAACCGGCTGATGGGTGGGCCCGTCCTCGCCGAGGCCCACCGAATCGTGCGTCCAGACGTAGATCACGTGGAGGCCGGCGATGGCGGCAATCCGCACCGAGCCGCGCATGTAGTCGCTGAAGGTCAGGAAGGTCGCGCAGTAGGGCACGAACCCGCCGTGATAGGCAATGCCATTCGTGATTCCGCCCATGCCGTGCTCCCGGACGCCGAACCGGAGATTGCGGCCGGCCTCGTCCGCGCTGAAATTGGCGGCGCCCTTGATGTCGGTCAGGTTGGATTCCGAGAGGTCGGCCGCGCCACCAAACAATTCCGGGACCGGTTCCGCGAGCGCCTGGATCGCGTCCTGGCTGGCGTTGCGGGTGGCGACGGCGGTTCCGGTTTCGTAGGTTGCCAGGCCGTTGTCCCAGCCCGTGGCCGGCTCGCCGTTCAGGCGTCGACGCAGTTCGGTCGCACGGTCCGGGTATGCCCCTGCGTAGGCATCCATCCGCGCGTCCCAATCGCTTGCCTGCTCTTCGCCTCGGGCGATCGCCTCGCGGAAGATCGTCAGGGCATCCGCGGGGATCGCGAACTGCGCGTCCGGATCCCAGCCGTAGGCCTCCTTCGTCAGGCGGACCTCGTCCGGGCCGAGCGGCGCCCCGTGGGCCTTCTGGGTGTCCTGCTTGTTGGGGCTGCCGAACCCGATGTTCGTCCGAACGGCGATCAGGCTGGGCCGCGGATCCTCGCGGGCCGCGTCGATGGCTGCACCGATCGCCGTCGTATCGGTGCCGTCCACAACCCGCTGCGTGTGCCAGCTGTATGCGTCGAAGCGCTGCAGGACGTCCTCGGACCAGGCCATTGCCGTTGGTCCGTCGAGCTGGATGTTGTTGTCGTCGTAAAGAACGATGAGTTTGCCGAGACGCACATGGCCGGCCAGGCTCGCGGCCTCCGAGGCGACGCCCTCCTGGAGGTCGCCGTCCGAGCAGATCACGTACGTTCGATGATTCACGATCTCATGGCCGTCCCGATTGAACTCTGCGGCGAGGCGCCGCTCGGCGATCGCCATGCCGACGCCATTTGCAAATCCCTGACCCAGCGGCCCGGTGGTCGCCTCGACACCCGGGGTGAGGCCGAATTCGGGATGGCCCGGCGTGCGCGAGCCCCACTGTCGAAACGCCATCAGGTCGTCCAGCGAGACGTCGTAGCCGGTCAGATGAAGGAGCGAATAGAGGAGCATCGAGGCGTGGCCCGCGGACAGGACGAACCGGTCGCGGTCCGGCCAGGCCGGGTGCGTCGGGGCGTGGCGCAGGTACCTGGTCCACAGCACGAAGGCCATGGGTGCCGCGCCCATCGGCGCGCCGGGGTGGCCCGAATTGGCCCTCTGGACGCCGTCGATCGAGAGCGTCCGGATCGTGTCGATGGCCAGGCGCTCGAGGGACGGTGGTGCGAGGGTCATCGGGTCGGGCTCTCCGTGCAGGCGGGACGGGGATGTCGGCATCGTACATCGGTCGTCGGCGGCAGCACGTTGCCTTCAGGGGGCCGACCCTCACCCGTCGGACCCGGCTACCATCGGCGCGATGGCTTCGCAGCAACGGCCCGTCCAGCCTCGTCGCCCGCGTGTCATCGTGCTCGGCGACCTCATGGTGGACGTCGTCATGGCGCCGGGGCGGGCGCTGGAATCCGGGACGGACGTTCCCGGCCGCGTGCGCCTGCGCCAGGGCGGATCCGCGGCCAACACGGCCGTCTGGCTGGCGCGACTCGGGGTGCGAGCCGAGCTCGTCTGCGCGGTCGGCCGCGACCGCGCCGGCAGGGCACTCGTCGATTCCGTTCGGGGCGACGGTGTGATCGTCCGCGGTCCGCGGGTCGCCGGCTCGCCGAGCGGACGCATCGGCGTCGTCGTGGCGCCGGGCGGCGAGCGCTCCTTCGTCGCCGACCGGGGTGCCGCCGATGACCTCGACGCCGCCGACCTGCGTCCGGCGTGGTTCGAGCGGATCGATCTTCTGCACCTTCCCGCCTACTCCCTGCTGGGGCTGTCGCTCGGAGCTGCGGGGCGGCGGGCGGTCTCACTTGCGCGTGCGGCCGGGGGGATGGTGACCGTGGACCTGTCCTCGAGCGGACCGCTGCTCGCCGACGGCCGGCGCGCGGCGCGCGACCTGATTCGGAGCGTGGCACCGGACTTGATCTTCGCAACCGTCGCCGAGGTGACGGCGTTCATCGGCTCTGCGTCGCCCGAGGTCCTCCTCGACATTGCGCCGGCCGCCGTGATCAAGCGCGGGGCACAGGGCGCGACCATCGTGGCCACGGACGGCGACCACCGACTGCGCTTCGAGGTTGCCACGCGGCCGATCGCGGCCACGGACACAACGGGTGCCGGCGACGCGTTCGACGCGGGGTTCATCGTCGGCTGGCTGGCAGCCCTGGCTGCGGGACGACCGACGGCGGGAGCACTCCAGCAGGCGGCGCTCGCAGGTCATCGCGTGGCCGCGCGCCACCTGGTCCGCGACGTCGGAGACCTGCCGCTGCTCTGACGACCGGACCGCGCGCTACGCTGTCGGTATGACCAGCCGCGCCAGCCAGCTCCACGGCCTCTCCGCAGTTCTCGACCTCTCTGCGGAGGTCGCCGACGGGATCGCCGAGGGCCGTCCGCTGGTCGCGCTGGAATCCACGCTGATCAGTCACGGCCTCCCATACCCCGCGAACATCGAGGTCGCGCGTGCGTCTGAGGCCGCCGTTCGCGAGAGCGGTGCGGTGCCGGCGACCGTTGCGCTCCGCGACGGACGGGTCCTCGTGGGCCTGGACGACGCGGCCATCGAGGCGCTGGCGACGGCCCTCCCCGGGAGCGTTCGAAAGGCCGCGCGACCCAGCCTCGCGGTCGCGCTTGCAGCGGGCGGATGGGCCGCAACGACCGTGTCGGCGACGATGATCGCAGCGCGTGCGGCCGGCATTCACGTGTTCGCCACGGGTGGGATCGGCGGTGTCCACCGCGGTGCGCTCGGCCGCCCGGATTCGACCACCGCCCCGACCCTCGACATCTCATCCGATCTCGAGGAACTGGGCCGCACGCCGATCGCGGTCGTCTGCGCCGGCCCGAAGGCGATCCTCGATGTTCCGGCCACTCTCGAGTACCTGGAGACCCGTGGGGTGCCGGTCATCTCGATCGGCCAGGAGGATCTGCCCGGGTTCTACGCCCGGTCCAGTGGAATCCGCTCGCCGCACAGCTTCGCGGACGTGGGGACGGCCGCCGCTGTCGTTGCCCGCCAGCTGACCCTGGGCCTGGGCGCGGGCATCCTCGTCTGCGTTCCGGTTCCTGCGGCTGCGGCCCTGCCCGAAGGCGTGGCCCGCGATGCGGTGGAGCGGGCGATTGCCGAGGCCGAGGCGGCGGGTGTCGACGGGCCCGCCCTCACCCCGTGGTTGCTCGCCCGGATCGCCGAGATCACCGACGGCGCGTCCATCCGGGCGAACACCGCACTCATCGTCAACGACGCGCGAATCGCCGGTCGTCTCGCCGTCGCCCTCGACCACCTCGACTGACGTCGGGCCCGACCGCCCAATCGAGTTTGGCCGGTTGGCCGCGACGTACGCGACGGCGCTCGTCGACGGTGTTCGATGGTTGTCTTCCATCGGTTCGACGGCTACCGGCCCAACACCGGTGGCGCGCTATACTCCCCGCCTCCGATCCGCCGCGTCCTCGGGGGACCCATGTCCGCGTCCATCAGCGCTCCTGCGATCGAGGTCCGCGACCTGCACCGGGTCTACGACGCCAAGCCGGCCCCGGTCGTCGCGCTGCGCGGTATCGATCTCGAGGTTCGTCCGGGCGAGTTCTTCGGCCTCCTGGGCCCGAACGGTGCCGGCAAGACGACGCTGATCAAGATCCTGACGACGCTTCTCCTGCCGAGCAGTGGAACGGCGAGGGTCTTCGGCTTCGATGTGGTCAACGAGACCACGCAGATCCGGCGGATCATGAACATGGTCGCCGGCGGCGAGCAATCCGGCTACGGGATTCTCACCGTCCGCGAGCAGCTCTGGATGTTCAGCCAGTTCTACGGCCTCACTCGGGGCGACGGTTGGCGCCGTGTCGACGAACTGATCGACGCCGTCGGTCTCGGCGAACAACGCGTGCAGCGGGTCAGCACGCTGTCCACCGGTGAGCGTCAGAAGATGAACATGGTCCGCGGCCTGCTCAACGATCCGTGGATCTTCTTTCTCGACGAGCCGACGCTCGGCCTTGACGTGTCAGCCGCTCGCGGGATCCGGGAGCTGATTCTCGACTGGAAGGGCGCGGTCGACGGTCGGACCGTGTTGCTCACGACGCACTACATGGCCGAGGCGGACGAGTTGTGCGAGCGGATTGCGATCGTCGATCATGGACGAATCCTCGCGATCGGCACCCCCGCCGAACTCAAGCGACGGGTCCAGGCCGAGTCGATCTTCCGCCTCGAAGTGGATCGACTCGACCACGGACCCGGCTCCCTGGCTCGACTGCCCGGTGTCCTGAGCGCGGCAGCGGCGAGTGCCGGCGAGCTCGACGCCGAGCGTCAGACCGTCGCCGTCAACCTGGTCCTCGAGGATGACGCCGCCCTGAGTGGCGTCGTTGGCGCGCTGAGTGGTCTCGGGTCGCAGATCCTCGCGCTGCGCAAGTCCGAGCCGACGCTCGAGGACGTGTTCGTCGAGCTGGTCGGCCGTGGGTTTGACGCCCAGGAGGGGTCCAACGCCCCGGAGGCGGGGGGGCCCGACGACGCCGTTCAAGGCGAGCCGGCCGTGGAGGCACATTCAGGATGAGCGCCTTCGTTCGGCGGGAGGGTGGGAGTCCCCTCGAGTCGGCGACCTGGACGTCTCGCCAGGTCTTCATGACCAACCTGCGGACCGTGGGCGGCCGAGCCTACCCGCGGGTCACCGGCATGTTTCGTGAGAAGTCGTGGGTCTTCTTCGAGATCCTGTTGCCGTTCCTTGCGACGTCCGCGTTCGTCTTCGTCTACCGCGCCGTCGAAGCGCCCCGCGAGTACATCGGCTTCGTCGTGATCGGCGGGGCGATGACCGCGTTCTGGCTGAATGTCATCTGGATGATGGCCCAGCAGCTGTGGTGGGAGAAGAGCCAGGGCAACCTCGAGCTGTACTTCGCCGCCCCGATGTCGATCACGGCCGTGCTGTTTGGCATGGCGTTCGGCGGCTTCGTGATGAGCTCGGGGCGTGCCGTCGCGGTCCTCGTGGTCGCGACCGCCCTGTACGGCGTCGAGTTCGCGATTGACCAATGGCTGCTCCTCGGCGGCGTCTTTCTCCTCACGATGTCGGCCCTGTACGGCCTCGGGATGGTCCTCGCCAGCCTCTTCCTGATGTGGGGCCGCGAGGCCTGGCACCTGACCCAGCTGATGATCGAGCCGGTGTACTTCGTATCCGGCCTGAACTTCCCCGTCGCCCGACTCGGCTTGCTGGGCGCCGTCGCGATCTCGACGCTCCCGTTGGCCGTGGGGCTCGACGCGATGCGCCAGTTGGCATTTGCAGGCGCTCCTTACCCCGAGGGCACGCCGGCCCCGGAGGTCGAGGTGCTCATCCTCATCGCGATGACGGTCGTCCTCCTGGCCATTGCCCGCTGGAGCCTGGCCAAGCTGGAGCGGATGGCCCGGCGGGACGGCAAGCTGTCGATCCGATGGCAGTAGGCACGCCGTCGCGGCCCGTCGGTGCGCCGCCAACTCCGGGCCTCGGGGTCTACGACGCGGCGCGCGACGCGGGCGGGTCCTGGGCCGTGATGCGCGGGTTCGTCACGTCGGTCCGCCTCGGCTGGCAGATGGAGGCGAACTGGACGGACCCGCTGCTGTTCGTCATCTATTCGGTCGCCAAGCCGGTGTCATCGGCGCTGATCCTCGTGTTCATGCTGGAGGTCATCGCCGGCGAGGCCGGCCGCTCCTTCCGGTCCTTCGTGGTGATCGGCAGCGCGCTATGGGCCTTCGTCATGAGTGGGATTGCCGGGCTGGCGTGGGCGATCCTCGACGATCGCGAGCGCTACCGGATGCTCAAGTACCTGTACGTGAGCCCGACGAACTTCCTTGTCGTGGTGCTCGGCCGCGGCGTCGCGCGACTCGCCGTGGGTGCGGTCGGGGCCGTCATCACCCTCGCCGTCGGCGTGGTCGTGCTCGGCGTCCCGTTCGACATCGCGGCCATCGACTGGCCGCTCCTGATCATCTCGATCGCGATCGGTGTCGTCGCGATCACCGCGCTGGCGGTCGTCATGGCGGCGATCTGCATCCAGACGCGGATGGAGTCGTGGTCCTACCCGGAAGCTGCCGCCGGCGCCCTGTTCCTCGTGTCGGGTGCCGTGTTCCCCGTGGCCGTGCTTCCGGGCCCCGTTCAGGCCATCGCGCTCGTCAACCCGCTGACCTGGTGGATCGTCGGCATGCGCGACGCCCTGTTCCCCGGTGGGATCAGCTCCGTCGGTGGGATCGGCACGGTGTTCCGGGAGTGGTTCGGGCACGCATCGCCGGCGCCGAACGAGACGATCCTCGCCTTGCTCGCGACGGGGGCGCTCGCTACACTCGGCGCGAACGTGATCTTCCGCGTGAGCGAGCATCGGGCCAAGGACCGGGGGCTGCTGGACCGGACGACGGGTTCATAGCCGGGGAGGCGCGATGCGAATCTACGAGGGCAGCCCGCGCCAGGATTTCGAGGAAGTCTTCCGCTCGATCGGCCTGTTCATCGACCAGCGCGCGATGCGCGACATCATGCTGGTCGAGGCTCCGGACGGCTTCATCGTCCAGGGATTGGTCGCCACCGGCGCGGCCGGCGGGACATGGTCCGACTCGATGGGACAGGTGTCGAAGGAAACCCTCACGTTCCTCGACGACGATATCGCGCGCTTCATGGAGGAGGCGCTCGAGCGCCGCGGCCGCAGCGAGCCCCCGCCCGAATCGGGCGTTTCGGGGTACTATGAGCAGGCGTTTCGGGTCATCGGCCGGTACATGGACGAGCAACGCCCACGGGACACCTTCTTCTTCGAGCAGGACGGCGCATTCGTCATCCGGTTGTTGATGGGAGGCCAGGCCGGCAGCAAGCACGTTCTCGCCGAATTCACACGCGACGACATCGCCGAGATGGTCGCTCGCGGACCGACGTACAGACACGGAGACACCGCGTCCGGTAGTACCGCCAAAGCATGACCAGGAGCGCGGCAAGCACAGGAGGCACGCACCAATGAAGGCCATGAAGACCGTCGCAGTCGCCCTGGGGATCACCCTCGGCGCCCTCGTGATCATTCCGCTCCTCGTCCTCGGAGGCCTGTTCATCTGGCTCAAGTTGACCGAGGAGTCCGATGAAGAGACCCTCGAGCTCGACGGGGACGGCGCCTGATCGACGCGCCGCCACCGCTCCAGCAGAGCGAGACGCCCGCCGGACAACCGGCGGGCGTCGGCACGTCCGGCACCTCAGGCACGTCCGGCACCATGCGGCGATCCCCGATCGGTGGCTCGGGTCCACGCGTGCCGGTGCGAGCTGCCTGATGACCCCGCGTGCGTCCACAGGCCCGCCGATCGCGATCCTCGTCGACTACGACGGGACGATCGCGCTGACCGACGTCACCGACACCGTCATGGCCGAGCACGTCCCGGCAATCTGGGAGGAGGCGGCCGCCCGATACGACGCCGGGCTGATGGGGTCGCGCCGGCTCATGGAGTGGGAGATCTCGCTCATCGAAGCCGACCCGGCGAAGCTCCTGGCGACGGCCGCCGCGCAGCCACACGACCCGGGTTTCGTTCCGCTGGTGCGCCGGGCGGAGGCGGCGGGGATCCCGGTCGAGGTCGTGAGCGATGGCTTCGGCTACTACATCGGACCGGCGATGGCGGCTCTCGGCATTCCGGAGGTGCGCGTGGCGACGGCGAGAACAACGTTCGTCGGGCGGAAGCCGCAGATCGAGTTCCCGAACGGCCATCCTGCCTGTTTCGTCTGCGGCACCTGCAAACGCTCGAGGGTGGAGGCGTACCAGGCCGAGGGGCGGCTGGTCGTGTTCATCGGAGATGGCGAGAGCGATCGGTACGCCGCCGGCTACGCGGATGTCGTCTTTGCGAAGCGCTCGCTCGTCCCGATCTGCGTTGCGGCCGGCTGGCCGTTCCGGCGCTGGACCGAATTGGCCGAAGTCGACGCCTGGCTGGCCGAGACGATCGATGCATGGGAGGCCGATCCCTCGAGCCTGATGGCCCGGCGTCGCGCCGCCCCGTTCTGCGGCCCCGAGGTCTGGGGCGAGGGACGGTTCGACCCGCCTGGATCCTGATCCGGCGGCGAGTCGGATCCAGCGCCCGTCAGGTCCGCACGATCCCCTTCAGCGGGACGACGAAGATCGTGGCGCCGGCGTGCTGGACCACCGATGCGCGCCAGTCCTTGAGTCGTTCGAGCAGGACAAGGGGTATTTCGACCTCCTCGCCCATGCAGGTCTTCTCGAAGATGTCGATGACCTCGGCCTCCTGGTGGTCTTCGATCGCCACGAGCAGGGTCGAGTTGTCCTGGCGCAGGAATCCGCCCATCGAGTGCAGCACGGTCGCCCGGTGGTTGGCCTCATTGAGCGCATTCAGAGCGCCATCGACGTGATCGTCGCGGACTACCGCGACCAGCAGCAGGCTCATCGGCGCCTCCCTTCCCGCGGCGGATCGTCGATCGCCGGCACCTGCCATGATGCCCGGAGTCGGCCAGTCGCGCGCAGCGCCTGCCTGGGTACCTATTGACCGGGTGGTCCGCTGGCCGGTGTGATTCGTGATAGCATGACACCATGAGCCGCACCACTATCACCATCGACGAGGAAGTCCGCCGCCGTCTGCGCCGGATCGCAGCGGAACGCGGCGTCTCGATGGCGACGATCATCCGTGAGGCGATCGACGAGAAGGCCGACCGCCTGGCGCCGCGGCCACGAAGTCTCGGGATCGGCGCGTCCGGGACCGCGGGCACGGCCCGTCGCAGCGGCGAGGAGTGGCCCGAGCCTCGATCGTGGCGCTGATCCTCGACACCGGTCCGCTCTATGCCGCCCTTGATCGGTCCGACGCCGATCACGCCGCCTGTCGAGCCCTCATCGAAGGTGCGAACGAGCCCCTCGTCATCCCCGCACCGGTCCTCGTCGAAGTCGACTATTGGATCCAGCAGCGTCTCAACCCGGGTGCGCTGGTGGCCCTCCTCGACGACATCAGCGCCGGAGCGTTCGTGGTCGCCGACCTGGTGGCGGCTGATTACGCGCGGGTCGGCGACCTCTGCGATCGCTACGCCGATGCCGACATCGGGTTCGTGGACGCGGCCGTCCTCGCGATCGTCGAGCGATTCAACGAATCGAAGCTGGCGACGCTCGATCGCCGTCACTTCGGCCTGCTCCGGCCCCGCCACCGGGACTCGATCGAGCTGCTCCCGGCCTGACGATCGCTCTGCGCGTGGCCGGGTTGCCCTGAGTCGCACGTTCCGGTAGCATTGGAAAAACCCCCGGAGGACCTGACCCGTGGCGAAGTATGTCTTTGTGACCGGAGGCGTGACCTCCTCTCTCGGCAAAGGCATCACCGCCGCCAGCATCGGTCGGCTGCTCAAGGCACGCGGCCTGACCGTCTCCGTCCTGAAGCTCGATCCGTACATCAACGTGGATCCGGGCACGATGAGCCCGTACCAGCATGGCGAGGTGTTCGTCACCGACGACGGCGCCGAGACGGACCTCGACCTGGGTCACTACGAGCGGTTCATCGACGAGAACCTGACCCAGCTCAGCAACATCACGACGGGCCGCATCTACCAGTCGGTCATCGCCAAGGAGCGGCGAGGCGACTACCTCGGCGGCACGGTCCAGGTGATCCCGCACATCACGAACGAGATCAAGGAGCGGATCCAGCGCGTCGCCCGCCAGGGCGACCCGGATGTCGTCATCGTCGAGGTCGGCGGAACGGTCGGCGACATCGAAAGCCTGCCGTTCCTCGAGGCCATCCGCCAGCTGCGCAAGGACGTCGGCCGAGCCAACGTCCTGTACGTCCATGTGACCCTCCTCCCAACGCTGGCCGCCACCGGCGAACTCAAGACCAAGCCGACCCAGCACTCGGTCAAGGAGCTGCGCGGCATCGGCATCCAGCCGGATGTCATCGTTCTGCGCTCGGACATGCCGGTGCCCGATGAGATCCGCGAGAAGATCGCCCTGTTCACGGACGTGGACATCGATGCCGTCATCCCGGCCGCGACGGCCGAGACCATCTACGAGGTCCCGCTCCAGTTCGAGGCCTTCGGCCTGGGCCGCCTCATCGTTCGCGAGCTTGGGCTCGGCGATCCCGAGGCTGTGCCGGACCTCGAAGGCTGGCGCGCGCTCGTTGAGCGGATCAAGCGCCCGAAACCGGTCCTCGAGATCGCCCTCGTCGGGAAGTACATCGAGCTCCCCGACGCCTACCTCTCCGTCACGGAAGCGCTTCGCCACGCTTCATGGGCGCACGAGGTGGACGCCGAGATCCGCTGGGTCGATTCCGAGGCTCTGACGAAGGAGAACCTCCACGAGCGCCTCGGTGGCGTCGCCGGGATCCTCGTCCCGGGCGGGTTCGGCCATCGCGGGATCGAGGGCAAGGTCCTCGCCGCCCACTTCGCCCGCGATCACAAGGTGCCCTACCTGGGACTGTGCCTCGGCCTCCAGTGTGCGGTGATCGAGTTCGCCCGAGAGGTGGTCGGGACAAAGGACGCCAACTCGACCGAGTTCGACATGTTCACCGAGCATCCGGTCATCGACTTCATGCCGGACCAGCGCGACATGGAGGACAAGGGCGGGACGATGCGTCTCGGCCTGTACCCGGCGAAGCTGACCCCCGGCTCCAAGGCTGCGGCAGTCTACGGCCAGGAAGTGATCTACGAGCGGCATCGCCATCGCTTCGAGGTGAACAATCGCTATCGCCAGACCCTCGAGAGCGCCGGGATGATCCTGTCCGGCCAATCGCCGGACGGCCGCCTGGTGGAGATCGTGGAGCTGAAGGACCACCCGTGGTTCGTGGCCTCGCAGTTCCATCCCGAGTTCAAGTCGCGGCCGGAGCGCCCGCACCCGTTGTTCGATGGGTTCGTGACCGCGGCCCTCGCCGTCCGCGAGGGCCGGGTGCCGGAGTTTGCGGCCCGACGGCAAGCGCACAAAGCCGAGGATGCCCCGAACGCGATCGCCGCCGCGGTCGACGAGGCACGCCCGGCGCGCTGAACGCGAAATCGAGCCAGCGGTCGCAGGCAATCGCGAGTCGCGGGCACTCGCGATACGCTGCGTGCGGCCGATCCCTGACCCGCGGCGTAGAATTCCCGGCGACCCCTGCCTCAGGAGCCCCAAACGATGAAGATCTTTCTCGACACCGCCGACATCGACGAAATCCGTACCGCTGCGCGGTGGGGCATCCTTGACGGGGTGACCACCAACCCGAGCCTCTATGCGAAGGTCGGCGGCTCGTACGACGAGATCCTCGCCGAGGTCTGTCGGATCACCTCGGGGCCCGTTTCGGCCGAGGTCATCGCCGATGACGTCGAGGGGATGCTGACGGAGGGCCGTCACTTCGCCAAGATCGCGCCGAACATCGTGGTCAAGGTGGCGATGAGCGAGAACGGCCTCGAGGCGATCAGCCGCTTCGCCGAGGAAGGCATCAAGACGAACTGCACGCTGATCTTCACGGCGAACCAGGGACTCCTCGCGGCCAAGGCGGGCGCCAGCCTGATCAGCCCGTTCGTGGGCCGTCTCGACGACATCAACCAGGACGGGATGATCGTCATTCGCGAACTCGTGGAGATCTTTGCGATCCACGAGATCGAGTCGGAGGTCCTCGCGGCCTCCATCCGGAATCCGCTCCACATGACCCAGGCCGCGCTGGCCGGCGCCCATGTCGCGACCCTGCCGTTCAAGGTCCTCCAGCAGATGGTTCACCACCCTCTGACCGACAAGGGCATCGTGCAGTTCAAGAAGGACTGGGAGTTGGCCCGCGCCGAGGCAGCCGCTCGCAGCTGAGCCGACCACGCGCGCCGAGGCAGCCGCTCGCAGCTGACCCGACCACGCGGACGGCTGGCCCGACCGCATCGTCCCTCACGGTCTTGTGTTGTTTGCCAGTCAACATCTGTTCGCCCAAGAGCCTTGAAACACGTCAGGTGCCCACGGAAGCGAAGGATCGAGCGGTGCTCCGCGACGATCGTTGACTCACACGCAACAAGTGTGGACGAAACGGACGGTCCGGTGGACCCGCTCGCCGACGCGAGGCGCTACAGCACGTTGGTGTTGACTGGCAGTCACGGCCGAGCCGCTCAGAAAGTTCAAACGCGCCCTCGACACGCTACGCCGCTTCACAATCGAGCCTGATTGACGTGGCCTGAACGGGTCGCTATGCTCCCTCTGTTCCCACCGGCCCACGCAGCGGAGCGATTCCGCGCGAAACCCCGGCCAGTGCCCACCCGCAGGTGACCCCAACCCCATGCCCAACGGTCCCGAGTACCGCACACGCAATCGTCGGCCTCGCCGCCGCAACCCCGTCGGTCGAGCGCCGGTCAGTGAAGTCGAGGAGATGCAGGAGGTCGAGGCCGCCCGTCAGCGGAACGATCTCGACATCAGCGACCTGCGCGAGATGAGCGTCACGGAGCTCAAGCAGGTCTCTCGTGAGCTCGAGCTCGAGCCGGCAACCGCCGACCGCAAGGACGATCTCGTCGATCGCATCCTCCAGCGACAGACCGAACGAGCCGGCCACGCCTACGCGTCGGGCATTCTCGACATCGTCGACGAGGGCTTCGGGTTCATGCGTCGCCACGGCCTGTTGCCCAGCCCGGAGGACGTGTACGTCAGTTCCAGCCAGGTCCGCCGCTTCGGCCTGCGGATCGGCGACCGAATCTCGGGCGCCGTCCGCGTTCCGCGTGACGGGGAGAAGTTCTGGGGCATGCTCCGGGTCGATTCGGTCAACGGCGTGGACACCGAGACGGCTCGCCGCCGGCCCGTCTTCGGGGACCTCACGCCGGTTCACCCGGATGTCCTGATCAACCTGGAGACGGACCCAAAGAACCTGAGCCAGCGCCTGGTCAACCTCGTCAATCCGATCGGCAAGGGTCAGCGCGCACTCATCGTGAGCCCGCCGAAGGCCGGCAAGACGATGCTGCTCAAGCAGATCGCCAATGGCATCAGCGCCAACTACCCGGACATCCTCCTGATGGTCGCGCTCATCGGTGAGCGGCCCGAAGAAGTCACCGACATGCGTCGGAGCGTCAAGGGCGAGGTCATCAGCTCCACGTTCGACGAGCCCACTGAAAACCACACCCACGTCGCCGAAATGGCCCTCGAGATCGCCAAGCGGCAGGTCGAGACCGGCCGCGACGTCGTGATCCTCCTGGACTCGATCACCCGCCTCGCGCGGGCCTACAACCTGGCCCTTCCGCCGTCCGGCCGGACACTGTCGGGTGGGATCGACCCGATCGCGCTCTATCCCCCCAAGCGGTTCTTCGGCGCCGCTCGGAATATCGAAGAGGGTGGGTCGCTGACGATCATCGGCACCTGCCTCGTCGAGACCGGTTCGCGCATGGACGACGTCATCTACGAGGAGTTCAAGGGCACCGGCAACTCGGAGCTCATTCTCGATCGAAAGCTCGCCGAGAAGCGGATCTTCCCGGCGATTGACGTCCAGCGCTCGGGGACCCGCCGCGAGGAGCTGCTCCTCGAAGAGGGCACCCTCAAGATGGTCTGGACGATGCGCCGGATGCTGTCGGCGGTCGGGACAAACGAGGGAATCGAGCTGCTGCTGAACCGGATTGCCAAGACCGATTCGAACGCGCAGTTCCTCGCCACCCTGACCAAGAGCCTCGACAGCTAATCGGGCCGGCGGTCGGGCCGGCGGTCGGGTTCGGCCCGAGCCATCCGAGTTTGCGTTTGCGGGATTGGGAATCGTCTGCTAGGGTTCGCCCCGACGTCGGCGTCCACCTGGAGGAAGGTGGGCCTCGGCCGCGGAGGAGAGAAACCCCAGCTCGACACGCGACCAACGGACGGTCCATCCCCGGACCCTCGCGCCCCTGTCAGCGCCCGGACCGTCCATCGTCAGGAGAACGTATTGCCGAAGGCTCCGGCCGGCATGCGGCGGATGATTGACCGCCTGCGCCCCGGCCAGAACACCCGATCCACCAGCGCCACACGTTTCCATCAGCGGAGCGTTGGTGTTGCGCGCACCATCGTTGCGCGTGTCGAGCTGCCAGCCACCCCGAGCCGCCCCGGTACCGGTAGCGTCTCATGGGCGGCACGCGTGCGCGGTGGGCTCTCCATGCGCCTGCACTCCGAGCGCGTTGTCCCCATCGGCGCTGCGGCCATCCTGCTGGTCGCATCGGTGCTCAGCTACGCTCCGGCTCCCAGCGCGGGCGAAAACCAGGGCGGACCGGTGGCGCTCGGCTCGGAGCCTCGTCTCGCGGTCGGCGGATCGAACGAGCTCCAGTTCGAGCCGGTTGCTGCCGGTGATGAATCGTATGCCCCGATTGAGGTCGCTGGCCTTCTCGGTGGGCGCGAGGTCACGACGCCCGCCTCCGGGCCCGGCCCACTGGTCGAGCCGGGTGCCCAGTCCGAGCCGCAGGTCGATGGCGCATTCCTCGACGACGGGACGCTGCTGAAACCGATTGCCGTCGACACCTCGATCGCCGACTCCTCGGGCATGCTCGAGCGCTACAAGGTTCAGTCTGGAGACACGCTGGTCGGCATCGCCGACAAGTTCGACGTTTCGATGATGACGGTCTGGTGGGCCAACAAGCTTTCGTCCAAGAACGACCTCAAGGTCGGTCAGGTCCTGGTCGTACCGCCGGTCACGGGTCTCGTTGCGACCGTCAAGGAAGGCGACACGCTCGAAGGGCTGGCCAAGACCTACGGAATCGATCCGGCTGAGATCGTCGAGACCAACCAGCTTGATGACCCGACCCTCGTGATCGGCCAGACGGTGATCCTGCCCGGCGCCGCCGGTGCCGGCATCCCGACGCCCAAGCCGACGCCCAAGCGAGTCGTATCGAGCAGTGGGAATGCGCGTGCACCGGTCACCTATTCCGGTGGCGCCTTTGTCTGGCCGGTCGTGGGTGGCAACAACTACATCAGCCAGTACTTCCGCTACGGCCACTACGGGCTCGATATCGCCGCAACCTACGGATCGACGGTTCGCGCCGGCGCAGCGGGCACGGTGCTCTATGCGGGTTGGCGCAGCAACGGCGGCGGCTACCAGGTATGGATCGGCCATGGGTCCGGGTTGTACACGACGTACAACCACATGGCCGGGGTGTCGGTGGGTACCGGCCAGGGCGTCGCCAGGGGCCAGCAGGTTGGTCGCGTCGGGTCGTCCGGCTATGCGACCGGGCCGCACCTCCACTTCGAGGTCTGGACGGGCCCAATCTGGAACGGCGGCTCCAGGGTCAACCCGCTCCGCTACTTCTAGCCAGCAACCGTCCCGTCGCGAACGGGCGTCGCTGGTTCTGACGACGCAGGCTTCCGCGCGGCGCCGCTGCCATCGATTGCCGGCCCGTCCGGACCCCATGAGAAGATTGCATCCAATGTTCCTCGACCGCGTGAAGATCTGGGTCGGCGCCGGCGCCGGTGGAGACGGCGCCGCCACGTTTCGACGCGAGGCACACGTCCCGCGTGGTGGACCCGACGGCGGCGATGGCGGCCGGGGCGGCTCGATCTCGCTGACCGTCGATGCGGGTCAGACGATGCTGCGCGACTACCAGAACCGCCACCACTTCCGCGCCGAGCCCGGCGGTGGCGGTACGCGCTCCCGTCGCCACGGCAAGGCCGGCGACGACCTGCTGCTCACGGTGCCGCCGGGGACGGCGGTCTTCGACGATGCGACCGGCGAGCTGATCGCCGATCTCATCAGCGTGGAGCAGACCGTGCAGATTGCCCGGGGCGGTCGCGGCGGTCTGGGCAACACGCACTTCAAGACGCCCACGCACCAGGCGCCCCGCCACGCCCAGCGCGGGGAGCCCGGTGAGGAGCGCTGGATCCGCCTCGAGCTTCGGCTGATCGCCGACGTGGGCCTGGTGGGCCTGCCCAACGCCGGCAAGTCCACGCTGCTCGCCGCCCTCACGGCGGCGCGCCCGAAGATCGCCGACTATCCGTTCACCACGCTCGAGCCGAACCTCGGGGTGATGGACCTCGGCGATCTCGATGAGCGACGCCCGACGATCGCCGACGTTCCCGGTCTGATCGAAGGCGCCAGCGCGGGCGCCGGCCTTGGTCACGCGTTCCTGCGCCATGTCGAGCGGACCCGAATCCTCGTGCACGTCGTCGACGGCGCGTCGCGCGACCCGGAGTGGGACCACCAGGTCATCCGCGACGAGCTGGCAGCGCACGATCCGGCGCTGTTGCAGAAACCGATGATTGTCGTCGTGAACAAGCTCGACCTCCCGGCGGCCGAACGGGCCTGGCCGGTCTTCCGGGCGGCACGTGCCGCGGAGGGGCTCGCCACGGTGGCCATCTCCGCGGCCACCGGGGCCGGAGTCGAGGACCTTCGCACGGGCCTGGCCGAACTGCTGCCTGATCCCGACGACGACGATGCCGGGCCGGAGCCGGCCGGCGTCGTCGTCCACCGAATCGAGGCCAGGCACGACGGTTTTGTCGTCGAACCCGACGCCGACGGCGTCCTGCGTGTTCGAGGCCAGCGGATCGAACGGCTCGCCAATCAGACCAACTTCGATGTCGACGAATCGGCGGAGCGCTTCCAGCGCGACCTGGCTCGTCTCGGTGTCGATAGCGAGCTCCGACGGGCCGGCGTGCGCGACGGCGACCTCGTGCGGATCGGCCGGATCGAGCTCGAATGGGGCGCCAACCGCTGGGAGGAGGGGTGAGCGGCGGCCGTTCGACGCCGTCGGGCGCCGTCGGCGTCCTCGGCGGCACCTTTGACCCGATCCACCTCGGCCACCTCCTGCTCGCCGAACAGGCCCGAGATGCACTCGCGCTTGCTCGTGTCCTGTTCGTTCCCGCGTCCCGGCCGCCACATCGGGCCGTCGACGGACTCACGCCGGCCGGCCAGCGAGCGTCGATGGTGGCGCTTGCCGTTGCCGACGAGCCGCAGTACGAGCTTTGCCGCGCCGAACTCGACCGCCCCGGACCCTCGTACACGGCGGATACGCTCGAAGCGCTCCGCGACGAACTCGGGTCGGACCTCGTGCTGATCCTCTCGGCCGAGTCGTTTCGCACGCTGCCGACCTGGCGGGAGCCGCGCCGGATCCTCGAAGCCGCTCGTCTCGCCGTTCTTCCACGGGGTGGTCACCGGGCCCCGGAAGCCGCGGAGCTGGGTCCCGACCTGGCCGATCTCGCCGACCGCGTCACGATCCTCGATACGCTGCGGATCGAGCTGTCGGGCCATGACATTCGGGCCCGTGTCGCGGCCGGCCGGTCCATTCGCCACCTCGTCCCGCGAGCGGTCGAAGCCTATATCGACGACCATTCGCTTTATCGTGACCGCGGCGGGTTCCAGATCGACCCGCCCGAAAGGACCCCAGACTCGTGACCGAACCAGCCGAACTTGCCACACCTCGACCCGACGGCATGCCCGTGCGCAGCACGCCGGCGCCGCCGCCGGATCGCGAGTCGCTCGATCTCGCGCGGCGCATCGTCGAGATTGCCGAGGACAAGAAAGCGGCCGACATCGTCGCCCTCGACCTGTCGCCGTTGACGACCATGGCCGACTACTTCGTCATCTGCTCGGGCGGATCGGAGCGACAACTTGACGCCATCGCCGACGCGATCGTTGAGACACTTCGCGATGAGCGCGTCCGACCGATCGGGCGCGAAGGCGTCGCGGCATCCCACTGGGTCCTGCTCGATTACGGCAGTGTGGTGGTCCACATCTTCACGCCGCCCGAACGCGACTACTACGGCCTCGAGAAGCACTGGTCGGAGGCGCGCACGATCCTGCAGGTGCAGTAGTCGAGGCGCGTTCGGGCGCGGGTACTGCAGCTCGTACGGGCGAGAATCGGTACCGATGGGTCATGTCGGAGCAGGGGGCGTCGTCCGTAGCATCCCCTCAGAGGGGCGGCCGTCTGGTCGTCTCCGTCCTGAGGACTCCCGCCGATGGCCGGCTCCCGCGAGCGTTGCCCGACATGCACCCGTCGCCTGATCACGACCCGGTTCGACACCACGTTCCGAATGGACGACACGAGCGAGCGGTTGTGCTTCGGGCTTCCCGGCGGCCTGTGCGAGGATTGCCACCAGCTGTATATCGATCCCGATTTGATCGAGCTCCTCGATCTCGCCGAGGGCCGCTGCGTCTTCGCGATCGAGAGCGATCTCGTGGTCCAGGAGCAGGCCTGGTCCAGCTAGGATCGAACCGCACCATCCGGCTCGCCGCCTAACCAGCGCCGGGCGCGGCTCCCTGCTCGGCCACCCAGAGCACGAATGCCAGGCGATGCTGGGCGTCGCCGATCGGCATCCCTGGGGCGCCCTTCACGGTCGCATCCACCTCGACGAGCCCGTCCAGGGCACGTTCCAGCTCGGACGGGCGCCACTGGCGCGCCTGCCGAACGAGCTGTTCGGCTCGATACGGATTGAGCTTCATCGTTCTGACGAGTGAGCCCGGCGTCTCCCCCGACTCGAGCCGGTCGGCGATCTCGAGGAGCTCTCGGACCCTTCGATGCAGGACCGCCAGCAACACCGGCTCGGGCGTGGTTCCCAACAGCAGCTCGAGCAGCTCCACCGCCCGATCGGTGCGACGCATGCCGACAGCATCGGTGAATCCCCAGATCGATCCCGGAACGGCCTCGTTGACCAGGGCTCGGATGTCGTCCTGCGAAACCGCCGTGGACGGTCGATACAAGGCGAGCTTGTCGAGTTCCATTGCGGCGATCTGGCCCTGGCGGCGGCGATCGACGTCGTTCTCGGTCACGAAGCCACCGACACGCGTGGCCAACTCCTTCGCGGCGCCCGGACCGAGCGTGATGCCGCGATCCCGGGCCCGATGTTCGATCCAGGCGCTCAGGCCACCCGCCGACGGCGCCTGGAACCGGCGGATCTCCCCGCCCGCGGCCGCGATCGCGTCGGTAACGGTCTTGTGCGGGGCCTCCCGCTTTCCGGCGTCGGTTTCCTCGATGACCAGCAGGCCGTGGCCGGGCGCCATCTGGGAGAACAGGCCGAGAAAGGCGTCTCGATCCACACCGCGCCTGACGAGCGGACCAATCCCGGTGACGACCGCGAGTGTTCCAGCGCCGAACATCGAGCCCGTCGCGAGGCGTTCCGTCAGTTGGGCGAGGACCGTCGTCGCGGGGCCGGCATCGCCGCGGATCCTCCAGCGCTCCGGCGGTTCGCCGAGGGCTTCGGCCATGCGCGCTCTGAACTTGGCGGTCGCCTCCTCGAGGCCGTAGGCGTCGTCGCCCCAGTAGAGTGCGAGCGCTCGATCCGGCGACGACGGGGCGCGGGGAGCGTCGCGGGTCGCCTGGGCCGTCATCGGGACGATGGTACAGGAGGCGCACCGGCCGGCCGATCCTGGCACTCGCCACGGTGCGGGTCGGGAGCGCACAGGTGAACCCGGTTCTCGCGCCGACCAGCGCAAACGAGCCGCCCTGTGATGTACTGGACCCGCCGATTCGCGCACCACGTCCGACGGATGCCGCAGCTGCGCTGCCGGGCCCCTCCCCGGATGTTCGCGGACCTGACGTCCGGACGACGATCCGGTCGTCTCCAAGCACGACCGCCACGGATCCATCGCGGTCCGTCCGATAGACCCGTTGCGCGATGGCGGCAAGGCGATCCAGGGTCGCCTTCGTGGGGTGGCCGTAGGGATTTCCCTGACCGGCCGAGGCGACGGCGATCCTGGGTCGCACGGCATCGAGGAACGACGGGGTCGACGATGTCCGGCTCCCGTGGTGGGCGACCTTGAGCAGATCGACAGTGGGCAGCCCACGCTCCACGAGCCGGGGATCGACGCCGTCCTCGACGTCGCCGGTCAGCAGGAAGCGCCGACCCGCGACCTCGCCAAGCAGGACGATCGATGCGTTGTTGATGCCCGTCCCGTCGTTGGGAGCGGTGCTGGGCACCGTGCCCGGGTCCGGCCAGAGGACCCGGAGGCGGATGTCATCGACGACCAGCCGCGAGCCGGTCGCGAGCTGGCCTCGGGCAATCGGCAGGGCGCGCAACCGCTCGTCCCACGCGGCATACCCGGGCCCCGGGCCGGCCATCGGGGTCTCGAAGACGCTGGAGATCGCGTACCGGCCCAGCAGGATGGCCAGGCCGGCCACGTGATCCTCGTGTGGGTGGGTCAGGACGATCGCGTCGATGCGCCGATCCCACGGCGGGAGCTGCGCATCGAGCGCCACGAGGAGACGGTCCGGATCTGGACCACCGTCCACGAGCAATCGTCCTCCGCGACCACCCTCGACGAGGATGGCATCGCCCTGCCCGATGTCGAGGATCGTGATTGTCGCGAGTCCGTCGGGCCGGTGGACGAAGGCAAGGCCGGTGGCGACAACGGCGATTGCCAGTCCGGCAACGACAACGCGACCGGCTCGTGATCGAGGTCGTTCGCGCGCGCTCTTGCGGGCCGCGGCCGTCTGACCCGTTCCTGCCGCACGAGTCGAGAAGGCGGCGCCGGCGCGGGGGCGGGCGGCGCCGGCGCGGGCGATGCGCTGGGCTCGCGACCGCGCCATCGAGATCACGCGGGGACCTGTGGCGATCAGCGTGACGGCGGCCGCGGCAAGGATGAGGTTGGCCGGTGGTGCGAGGTCGATCGAGGCGAGAGGGACGTCGGCCGCCGCGCGTACGGTCACGATGATGGCCGTCAGGAGTGCCCAGGCCGGCAAGCCGAGCATCGTCGCGAGGCCGGCCGGACCGCCAGCCGACACGAGACCACCTCCGGCCAGCGCCAGGAGTCCGGCGGCCATCGCCGGCGCGACGAGCGGCACCACGGCGAGGTTGACGGCCGGAGCCACCAGCGAGAGGCGGCCGAAGGCCAGCAGGACGATCGGCAGGGTCGCCGCCTGTGCTGCGAGCGAGACACCGAGGCTCTCGGCGAGCCAGGCGCGGACTCTTCCCGGTTGCGGACCTTCGAGTCGCGCCGTGAGCGGGGCGGCCCAGGCGATCAGACCCGCGGTCGCCGCGCTCGACAGCTGGAATCCTGCATCGACAGCCAGGCCGGGATCGACCAGGAGGAGCAGGAACACGGCCCAACCGAGTGCGGTTGCCGCTCGGGCGGGGCGGGCGCTCTCGCGGGCGAGGAGCACGACGCCGGCCATCGCCGCGGCCCGGAGCACGGCCGCCGACGCGCCCGCAAACGCGGTGTATGCCCCGATCGCGACGGCAATGAGCACGGCTCGTCGTCGCCGGCGAAGTCGGCCGCCGAACGCCCCGACCGCGCCGCCGACGATTGCGATGTTCCACCCCGAGATCGCCACAACATGACTCACGCCGGACGTCGTGAAGTCGGCTGCCAGATCGCGATCCACGCGTTCACGAAGTCCGATCAGGATGCCCGCCGCGAGACCCGCGGCCGGCTCCGGGAGTGCCCGAGTCAGCGCGTCGCCGGCTGCCCGTCGCCTGTCATCGAGCCAGCGTGCCGGCCCGGGTCGAGGCGGCGCCACGGACATCCGCTCCACACGGATCGATCCGACCATGCCCGACGCCCGCAGTGCGTTGCCCCGTTCATCGTCGGAGAAGGCACGCAGCGAGCCGCTCACGACGATGTCGTCGCCGGGCACGACGACCGGAAATCGCGGAAGGACGGCCAGGACGACCCATCCCGGGCCCGCCGCGGGCGACGCGGCGATCCGCAGCCGTGCCAGCTGCTGCCCGTCCCGTGGTGCCCAGCCGACTTCGACCGTCGCGGGCCACGGACCGCTGCCGTCCGGCAGGTCCGGCGTCGCCGGCGCGTCCAGTCCGCCGACGACCAGCCGAACGGCCAGCGCCGCCGCACCGACCGCGACCACCACGGAGGACCTGGCGCCGGACGACCCGGTTCGAGTCGCGATCAGGAGCTTCAGAGCCGTTGTTGCGCCGACGATGCCGGCCGCGAGCCCGACGGCCGCCCAGCCGGCGTAGGCAGCGGCGAGCGCCACGATCAGCGCTCCGAGGGCCAGCCGGCCGCTCCGCGGCAGCCTCACCGGACGACGACGAGTAGCCGGACCTTCTCGAACGTCGCCGCCCCCAGGATGCCGCGCTCGCGAAGATCGTCGACGGATCCGAAGCGCTGCTCCTCGCGCGACTCGACGATCCGGCCGGCAAGCACCGGCCCGATGCCCGGCAGGGCGTCGAGCTCGGCTGCCGTCGCCCGGTTCAGGTCGATCAGTCCGGTTCCACCGCTCGTGCCGGCGTCGCCGCCATCGGTGCCACCCGACGCGGTACCATCGGTCGGCGGCCCCTGGCCCGGTGCCGCCGTCGGATCGTCGCGCGACGGCACGCGGATCCGATCGCCGTCGGCGAGGATCGCCGCGAGGTTCAGTTCGGCCGACGCGCGGACGGTGTCGACCCTCGGCCCGAATCCGCCTGCCGCGGCAATGGCATCGCCGACGCGGGCGCCTCCGGGAAGTCGATAGACACCGGGCCTGCCGACCGCACCGCCGACGTCCACCACGAGCGGAGCGTCCGCGGTCGCTGTCGGAGTGACGGCGCCCGGGGCCATGTCGCTCGCGAGATCGGCGCCCTCGACACGCACGGTCCCGCCGTCGCTCGCCGAGGTCGCGGCGACGAAGGCGATCGCCGCGAGCGCGATCGTCGCCCCCACTCCCAGGACGAGGGCGATGAGGGAGGGGCCGCGTCCCGCGTCTACGTTTGGTGGCGGCTCAGGATCGCCAAGGGTGCGCCATGGTCGAGTCGGTTGCTGCGCGCGATCATCCATGCGACCTCCGATGGAGTCGTCGCCTCCTCGGACGCGGGCCGCCGGGCACAAAACGTCCCGTCCGTTGGGGGCACTACCGACGGGCGGGACGTCACTGACGATGATAGGTGGCCGCGTTATCGCGGCGTTATCGCCGGGTTTGTCGGTCTCAGGTCACGCGACGACTTGTCCGCCCGACGAGGATCTCGGACGCGGCACAATCGTCGATCCGGCGAGCCAGGGCGGCCGAACCAAGGCTCGCGGCCGCCATTCCGTGGGCGATCGCGGCTCGAATAGCGGCAACCTGTGAGCGGTTCGCCGGCCGCGAGGCACGAAGGTCTCGCTCGAGCCCGGCTCGGGCAATCGCGCCCGGTTTGCGACTGCCCCTCGAGGCGCCTAGCCCGGGTGGCGCCCCGAGATCTCGCGGACCTCGCCGGCGAGTCGCGTCATGGATTCCTCATCGTGCGGTGACGGAAACCCCGCAATGAGATGGTGATAGCCGATCGCGCGTCGTTCGGCGATGTAGGCCGCGACGTCCTCCGGGGTGCCGACCGGCTGGTTCTCCCAAGCTCGCCCGTTCCCGTTGCGGACCACGATCTCCGCGTAGACGCGCCGCGCCTCCTCCCGTGAGTCGCGGATCACGACCACGCCCATGCCGCACGTCCGCTCGATCTCCGCCGGATCGCGGCCCAGCGTCTCGCAATGCTGGACCAGGATCGCCTCCTTGCGGGCGACGTTGGCGGCCGTGCCGCCGACGTTGTTGGCGTCGGCGTATCTCGCAACAAGCTTGAGCGTGACCTGTTCGCCGCCGCCACCGACCAGCAACGGCAGGCGCTCCTGCACCGGTGCCGGCAGGTTCCGGACCTCGTGGGCCTGGTAGCGCGGACCGCTGGCCGTGGGTCGCTCCCCGCGCAGCATGCCCTGCATGATCGGGAGCGCCTCGGCGAGCCAGCGGAGCCGCTCCGGCGGCCCCGAGCCGAACTTGAGGCCAAACGCGGTGTGTTCTTCCTCGAACCACGCGGCCCCGATGCCGAGGATGGCCCGGCCGTGGCTGATGTGATCGAGGGTGGTCGCCATCTTCGCGACGAGTGCGGGGTTGCGAAACGGATTCGCGCCGACCATCAGCCCCAGGCGCACCGTCTCCGTCGACGCCGCCCAGGCGGCCAGAGTCAGCCAGCCCTCGAGGATCGGACCGTCGGACGACCCGACGATCGGATGGAGGTGGTCCCAAGTCCAGAGACTTGTGTATCCAAGTTGGTCCGCTCGAATGCCCGCGGCGAGGAGGTCGGGCCACGCCGTGTATTGGTTCCAACAGAGAGCGCCGATCTTGACCTCGGCCACGGGTACCTCCGACATCGCTGGTTCGCTAAGAACGTAGCCTATGGACACGTGTGTCGTACGTCGTTACCGTCCGTCTCGCGAACACAAGCGTGACCGGAAAAGGAGCCCCTCAATGGTCGCATACGGATACGTTCGGAAGTCCGCAATCACCGACGCCAAGACCCTCTCGCCCGAGGTCCAACGCGAGCGGATCACCGCGCTAGCATTAGCCGATGGGGGTCCCCCGACGGCGCTACCGACCTGCATCGTCGTCTGGAGAAGTCGCCCGCCGGACGGCCCGCAACCGTCGGCGCACGCCCTCACCATCAATAGGGGCGCGGCGCTCCCGGACGGTCGATCTTTGGGTCCGCCCACCCTGTGTACAAGACGCGCCCGACGGGATAGAGTCTGACCAGAACAGGTGTTCTGTATCAGATCCGATGGAGCACCACCTTGGGACAGACCCCAGCCATCTACGATATGGCACATGCCGCGACCAAAGGTAGAGACGCAGTCGACGTTTCTTCGGACCGCCGCCGAAGTGCTAGCGACGGAGGAAGCCCTGCCGTTTCAGGAGCTGGCGCGGCGGGTTCTAGCAACCGGACGCGTCGCCACGTCTGGTCGCACCCCCGCGAACACGCTTTTCTCGTTGCTTCGGCGGGCTCAGGAGTCCGGACATTCGGTCGACGGCCGGCGGTTCGAGACTTTCAAGGTTGGCCCGCGCCTCTGGGTCCGCACAGTAGCCCGCGACTCGGACACCTAGACCACGACTTACTTGGGGATGGTCTGCTCTCCAACGGGACCCTCGAGGAACCGCGTGCAGATCTCGTCCTGGATGAACTGCCGGAGCGGTTTGAACTCATAGTCAGCCCAAAGGAAGTAGTGCCCCGGCTCGATGAGGAACCGGAACTTCGTGGTGTATCGCGGGTTCGTAGCGAGGCTTTCGCAGAAGATCGTGCAGTACGCGTGGTATGGCATTCGAGTGAAGGTTTGCAGCGTTTTGTAGAACTGGAAGGTGTGATGCTTGAACGCGCGCTCCTCGGCGTTCCCAGCGTCGCCCTGCTTCTTGACCTCGAAGTACATGACCCGCTCTGTCTCGCGGTTTCGGATCGACGCTTCCGGGCGAATGCCCAGGTCCCGCCCGGCCCCGATGCCGAAGATCCTAAGAAGGTCCCTCGGATGGTCGATGACCTCGTACCGCTCCGGCGGAAGTATCAACGTCAGCGCTTTGACGAAGTTCGTCTCGGATGTGGTGAACGTCCGGTCATGACCTGGCTGCTTGGTCCGGGCCGAAAGGCGGGCGCTGTCCAAGTGATCCCTCCGAACTGAGTCGTGGGGTGCTGCGTCCCGTACCCTAGCTCACATCCACCCTTGGAGAATCGGTGACCATCAAGTACATCGGCTCGAAGCGAACGCTCGTGCCCCGCATCATCGACATCGCCACCGCGCTTCCCGAGGTCTCAACTGTTTGCGACCTCTTTACAGGCACCACCCGCGTTGCGCAAGGGTTCAAGGCTCGCGGCCTCTTCGTGGTCGCCAACGACATCGCGACGTACTCACACGAACTTGCTCTCGCCTCGATTGAGGCTGACCGCGACCAGCTCGACATCGAGAGGCTTCAAGCATGGATCACCATGCTCAACGCCCTGCCTGGGTATCGCGGCTACTACACGAAGACCTTCTGCGAGGACTCCCGCTACTTCATGCCGTTCAACGGCATGCGGATCGACGCAATCCGAGATGCCATCGATGGCTTGCCGACGACTCGGCACGAGAGAGCCATCCTGCTCGTCACCCTTATGCTCGCCGCCGACCGCGTGGACTCGACAACTGGCCTTCAGATGGCATACCTCAAGCAATGGGCCAAACGGGCTTCGAACCCACTTGAGCTTCGCTTGCCAGACCTGTTGGCCGGGCCGGGCAAGGCCGTGTGCGAGGACGCGAATGCGTTTGTCGAGGCTGGTGGGACTCAGAACGTTGACCTGACCTACGTTGACCCGCCTTACAACCAGCACTCCTACTTCGGGAACTACCACATCTGGGAGTCGCTGATGCGGCACGACCGGCCCGAGGTCTACGGCATCGCCAAGAAGCGCGTCGACACGAATGCGAATCGAAGCGTATTCAACTCATCGGTGAAGTTCGGCGACGCCTTCGCTCGGCTCCTGACCGGCATCGAGTCGAGGTTCATCCTGGTGTCGTTCAACAACGAGGGCTACATCTCGCAATCGGATCTCATCAAGTTGCTGGAGCCAAAGGGATACGTCCAGGACGTCGCTGTCGACTTCAAGCGTTACGTCGGCGCGCAAATCGGCATCTTCAACCCGTCGGGAGAGAAGGTCGGGAAGGTCTCCCACCTACGCAACAAAGAGCACCTGTTCCTGGTCGGCGATGAGGCTGCCGTGAAGGAGGCGCTGGCCCCGCACGCCGAGCAACCTGAACAGTTGGCACTGGCAATCGGCTGAGGCTCGCTATGACCGACGACTTCGAGCAGCGAGCGCAGGAACTCTTGGAGACACCCGCTCGCGATCATGCCCTCGTCGTGGGAATGGCCGCGCTGCAAGCCGTCCCCGTTATTGGCGGCGTTGTCGCCACGTTCATCTCCGAGTACGTACCGCGGAAGAAGCAGGAGCGGCTCGTTGGGTTCGTGCAGGATCTCGGACGCGAGTTCGAGGCCGACCGCGACCGCATCGATGCCGAGTTCGTCAAGACCAAGGACTTCGACCGCATGGTCGAGGACGTTCTCGACCGTGTGCAGACCGTCCGCAACGAGGCCAAGCTCGGCTACTGGGCTGCCCTACTCGCTGGCATGAGCACCAATGACCGACCGCGGCCGACCGACCGCGAGCGAATGATCCAAACACTCGATGACCTCCGACCCGACAGCCTGCGCCTCCTCCACGTGATCGCCACGACGACCGAGGGCCCGCCCAACCTGTACATGGGCGGCGTCAGCGCGACACTCGACTGGAAGATGCCCGACGTCTCGAACGACGACGCGCGCCGCATGTGGGGCGACCTCCAACGCGCCGATGTAGTCCAGGGCTACCCGAGCGGGATCATGACCAAGGAGGGCGCGGGCAACTTGACAGTCCGCCTGACGCCGTACGGCCGAGAGTTCGTACGGCTCCTACGCCTCGAAGCCGGCTACGCCGAGTAGAACGACACAGTGTCGCTGGTCCCACGTCCACAGCGTGTCGAACCCGAGCCGGTCGGCGCGCCGACCGGCGGCAAGGAGGTCGTCCCATGTCGTGTACTGGTTCCAGAGGAGCGCGCCGAGGCGAAGGTCGGTCATGGGGTCCCTTTCCGGGATCGCGTGCTTTCGCTCAGTCGCGGACGACGATATTCACCAATCGCCCGCCGCCTGCATGGATGACGCGCTGCGGGGCGCGACCGGCGAGGGCCGCCACGATCTTGTCCCGGCCGAGCACGAGCGCCTCGACCTCCGCCTCGCTTGCGGACGCCGCCACCTCGACCCTGTCACGAACCTTGCCGTTGACCTGGACGGGGACTTCACGGGTCGCCTCGGCCGCGGCTGCCGTGTCGACCTCGGGCCAGCGTTCCGCGTGGATCGAGGACCGGGGCGTCCCGGCCAGCGCGAGTCGGCGCGACCAGAGCTCCTCGGTGATGTGCGGTGCGGCGGGTGCCAGCATGAGCAGCAGCAAGCGGATTGCCTCTTCCCATGCTGCCGAACCGGCCACGACCGAGCCGCGGTAGCGCATCAGCAGGTTGGTCAGTTCCATGAGCCGGGCGATCATCGTGTTGAAGTGGAACGCGTCGTAGTCGCGGGTGACCGTGACCAGCGTCCGATGAGCGGCCGAACGGATCGTCGCCTCGGCAGCGGCGTCGTCCTCGCCCTCCGGCAGCTCGCCCGAGTCGGGGTCGCCCGGCTCCTTCCCGGCGGGATCCAGCACCAGCGTCCAGATACGGTTCAGGAAGCGGTGGACGCCACCGATTCCCGACGAATTCCACTGCCCACCCTGGTCCCACGGCCCCATGAACATCAGGAACAACCGGACGGTGTCCGCCCCGTAATGCGCGACCAGCTCATCGGGATCCTGAACGTTGCCGCGCGACTTGGACATCCGCTCGCCGTCGGCACCCAGGATCTGGCCCTGGTTGAACAGGCGGAGGAACGGTTCTCGGTGGGACACCAGGCCCGCGTCGGCCATCGCCTTCGTGAAGAAGCGGCTGTAGAGAAGATGCATCACGGCGTGCTCAGCGCCGCCCGTGTACTGCTGCACCGGAGTCCAGCGGTCGACCAGTGGGCCGTCGACCGGCCGGTCGTCGGCATTCGGTGACAGGTAGCGGAACCAGTACCAGGACGAGTCGATGAACGTGTCCATCGTGTCCGTCTCGCGTCGAGCCGGACCGTCGCAGCGCGGGCAGGTCGTCGCGAGGAACGCCTCGTCGCGAGAGAGCGGGTTGTCGCCGCTGCCCCGGTAATCCACCGTCTCCGGCAGGCGAACCGGGAGCTGATCTTCGGGCACCGGCACGATCCCGTCGCGCTCGCAGTAGACCACCGGGATCGGTGTTCCCCAGTACCGCTGGCGGCTGAACAGCCAGTCGCGGAGCCGGTAGGTGACCTTCGGTTCGGCCTTGCCCGAGTCCGCGAGCTTGGCGACGATCGCGCGTCCGCCCTCGTCGGCGCCCTGTCCGGTGTATGCACCGCTGTTCACCAGGACCTCGCCGGTCGCATGGGCGACGTACGCACCGTGGAGGAGGACATCCTCGGTGCCCGGCGCTGCCACGACCTTGCGGATCTCGAGTCCGAACTGCTCGGCGAAGGCGTAGTCGCGCTCGTCGTGCGCCGGGACGGCCATGATCGCGCCGGTCCCGTAACCGGCCAGGACGTAGTCGGCGATCCAGATCGGGATCCGCTCGCCGTTGACCGGGTTGATGGCGTCGGCGCCCAGGGCGACGCCCGTCTTCTCGCGATCGGTCGAGAGCCGCTCGATCTCGGTTTCGCGACGGGCCGCGGCGACGTACGCCTCGACCTCGGAGCGATGCTCGGGCGCCGTCAACTTCGCGACAAGCTCGTGCTCCGGTGCCAGCACCATGAACGTTGCGCCGAACAAGGTGTCGGGCCGGGTCGTGAAGACGCGCAGCTCGTCGCCGCCCGGCTGATGATCGTCCGGCGCTGTTTCGAAGACGATCTCCGCCCCCTCGGACCGCCCGATCCAGTTCGTCTGCATCAGCCGGATCGGCTCGGGCCACTCGATCGACGAGAAGTCGAGCAGTTCGTCCGCGTAGGCGGTCGTTCGCAGCCACCACTGGTCGAGGTCGCGCTTCTCGACCCGCTCGCCGCAGCGCCAGCAGCGGCGATCGGTGCCCTCCACCTGCTCCCGAGCCAGCGTGCCGTCGTTGGGGCACCAGTCAACGGGGGCTTTCGCCCGATAGGCCAGGCCCATCTCCAGCAGGCGCAGGAACAGCCACTGGTTCCAGCGGTAGTAGGAGGGATCGGCGGTGACCACCTCGGCGTCCCAGTCGAACGCAGCTCCCATCGTCCGCAGTTGGCGGCGCATGTTTTCGATGTTCTTCATCGTCCATGCGAAGGGGTGCACCTTGTTCTTGATCGCGGCATTCTCGGCCGGCAGACCGAACGCGTCGAAACCGATCGGCATGAAGACGTTCTCGCCACGCATCCGGTGGAAGCGGCCGATCGCGTCCGTCGGTGTCTTCACGTACCAGTGCCCGATGTGGAGATCGCCCGACGGGTAGTCGTACATCGTCAGGAGGTAGTATCTGGGCCGGGACTCGTCGCCGAGGTCGGTCCGGTGGAGGCCCAGCTCCTCCCAGCGAGCCTGCCAGCGCGGCTCGATCTCCGTGGGGTCGTACCGCTCGATGCGGGTCCGTTCGGTCGTTTCGGTCACGTCTCGGTTCGTGCCTCGCTGGTTGGTGGCTGTCGCAGAAACGATGAACCCCCCGCCGCCGGCGAGGGGTCAGATCGGTCGGCGAGTCAGGTGGATGGTGGAGCTAAGGGGATTCGAACCCCTGACCTTCTGAATGCCATTCAGACGCTCTTCCAGCTGAGCTATAGC
>CAKKPP010000007.1 GCA_919901745.1 Chloroflexota bacterium
GGCCCCGGGGGGGGCGGGCCGTTCACATTGGGGGCTAGCCCATGGCGTGCCACCTGGTCGACGCTCCGCTCACGGTCGTCCGAGTCGCACGTCCGTGGCCTCGTCCGGGAGGCCGTCGTAGAAGCGGGTCAAGACCTCGGCAAACACCTGCTCGTCGGGCGCGGCCCGGTGGAACAACGTCATGCACGAGCGGACTTTCAGCGCATCGAGCGACCCGAAGATCTCGACCGCGGTCCGTCCCGTGGTCGCGAGGACGATCCCCGCGCATTCGCGCAGGCGCGCCCCCAGCACCGGGTGGTCGAGATAGGCGCGCGCCTCGTCCAGCGAGGCAATGGCGAACACCTGGGACATGAGGCTGTGCCCGAGCCCGGCTACCTGCGGAAAGACGAACCAGATCCAGTGGCCGGTCTTGTGCCCGCGGCGCAACTCCGCGACCACGCTGTCGTAGGCGCCCTGCTGCGCCACGAGGAACCGGTCGAGGTTGTACGCCACGAACTCATTGCGCTACGGCGACGCACGGCGTCGGGACGGATCGCGAAGACCGCGATCAGCCCGAGTGGCCGGTCCCGAACTGGCGATCACCGGCGTCGCCGAGGCCGGGCATGATGTAGCCCCTGTCGTTCAGCTGGCGGTCCAGCGCGGCGCAGTAGATCTCGACGTCGGGATGGGCGGCGGTGACCGCCGCGACGCCTTCCGGTGCCGCGATCAGGTTGACCAGCTTGATGCGCACGGCGCCCCACTTCTTGAGCACCTCGATCGCGGCGGTCGCCGAGCCGCCGGTTGCGAGCATCGGGTCCAGGATGAGGCACAGGTCGACATTGGCTGAATCGGGGAGCTTGTTGTAGTACTCGACCGGTCGAAGCGTGCGTTCGTCTCGAAAGAGGCCCAGATGCCAGACCTGGGCGGTCGGCATCAGCTCCAGCATCGCGTCGACCATCCCGAGGCCCGCACGGAGGATGGGCACCAGCCCGATCCGGTCGGCCAGTTGGTGCGCCGGCGTTTCCTCGAGTGGCGTCTGCACGGTCAAGGGCCGCACCCGGGCATCGGCCAGTGCTTCATAGCCGAGCAGCCAGGACAGCTCGCGGACGATCTCGCGGAATTTCTTGGGTTCGACCGCCTGGTCGCGCAGGATGGCCAGCTTGTGCAGGACCGCCGGGTGTTGCGAGACGTGGAGAGTGGACGGAACCGTCAATGTGAACCTCCGGCGCTCAGCGGCGATTCGGGACCACCAAACGTGACGCTCGGTGCCCTGCTCTGGGTGGCTGCCTCAACGCCAATGCTAGCACCGGCCGGGGGCTCGCCCTGGGGCGCGGGACGACGCCACGGGACATGTCAGAGGACGCCGCGCTTTCGGTCGCGGGGTATGCTCCGATGGCTGACCCCGCGCCGACGATTGCCGCAAGGATCCGACCCCATGACCGCACCCGCCGCTCCACGTCAGAGCCGTTCGGGACCTCGGGCCGCTGCCGCCGCGGGCAGGGCGCGTGTCGCGGTCGCGCCGCCGATCCTCGTCCGCCAGGTACGCAACGGCATCGAGGAGAGCGTCCACCGCGGGGACATCGTCGAGGTCGACGCCGCGGGCCGCGTCGTCCGTGCTCTGGGCGATCCCGACCGGCTGGTCACACTTCGGTCGTGCGCCAAGCCGTTCGGCCTCGTCGCCCTCATTGAGGCCGGGGGGATCGAGGCCTTCGAGCTGGTCCCATCCGAGCTCGCGATCATGGCCAGCAGCCACTCGGGCGAGGATCTCCACGTCCGAACGCTCCAGGGCATGTTGCGCCGGGCAAACCTGTCGCAGTCGCTCCTGGCGACGGGCTCGGAGGGGATGCCACTCGACGCACTCACCGCGGCGCGCCTGGCCCGCGATGGGGAGAAGGCATCGCCGATCCGCCACATGTGCTCGGGCCAGCACACGGTGTCGCTCCTCCTCTCGAAGCTCCGGGGCTGGGATCCAGCCGACTACTGGCACGACGACCATCCGTCCCAGGTCGCGTATCGCAGCGCCGTCGCCCGGGCCTTCGGCACGACCCCGGATCGCCTGATCACCGCAATCGATGGCTGCGGCGTGAACACCTACGCCTTCCCGCTCCGCGAGATCGCCCGCGCGTACGCGTTCCTCGCCGACCCCGACGCAATCGCCGCGCGCGACCCGCGTCGGTCCGTCGCCGAGCCGCTCCGGATCGTCCGCGATTCGATGCTCGCCGAGCCGGAAATGGTCGCCGGCAGCCGCGATCGACTCGACACGTCGCTGATGAAGGCGCTTCCGGGCCGCCTCGTTTCCAAGGGCGGGATGGAGGCGCTGCGCGGCCTCGCAATCCTCGCCGGACCGCGCAACGGCCGCCCGGAGGGTCCGTCGGGCATGGCCCTCAAGATCGAGGACGGCGACGGCTACGATCGGGGCACCTGGGCGGCGACGGTCGAGGCGCTTCGACAGGCCGGCGTCCTCGATGGCCAGGCGCTGCGGGTCCTCGGGCGCTACCACCGACCAGTGACGCTCGACCCGCACGGGCGAGTTGGCGCCGAGGCGATCGTTTCATTCGAGCTCGCTCCGGTCGGCGAGTTGATCCGATGATGCCGCCCGCCTCCCAGGCCGGCTCGTCCGGCTGACCCTGCGCGACGGTTTCCGAAGCGACCCACGATGGCCCCCGATCCGTACCGCGTCCTCGGCGTCGAGCCAACCATGCCGATTGTCGAGATCAAGCGCGCCTACCGGCGGCTGGCCAAGGCCAACCACCCCGATTCGGCCGGGCCCGACGCGCTGGCCCGGTTCCTCGAGATCCAGGCGGCCTACGAGCAGATCGTCGAGGGCAAGCCACCGCCGCGCGGCGCCGGCCGCAACCCACCCGGCCCACCGGCCCCGGGATGGCGAGCCGATCCTGAGCGCGCCAGGGCGACCCGCGAAACCTGGCGTCGACGCTCGTCGCGCCCGAGCGACGCCGGCACGCCAGGTTCGGCTCGGCCGGGCACCCGGCCGGGCGCGACCCCGGGGGCCGGCCCTGGACCCGACGGCGGCACGCCAGGAGGCCCTTCGCGACGTGGGGGGCGCAGAGGCGCGACGCTCGGCTCGACCACCTACGACGGTGCGGACGCGGAGGCGTTCGATCCGGCCTGGGGCGGTGCGTCGTGGTACGGACCGTCGAGCGGTACCTACTGGACGCTCAATCCGAAGGAGTACGCCGACCCACGGAAGCACGGCCCCGAATACCAGGCTCGTGCCCGGCGTGGTGCCGGGGGCTCGGGCCCGTCGGTCGATCCTCTCGCCGACGAAACCAGCGCGGCGCCGGATGAGGCCGGGCCCGATCTCGCCGAGGAGGGAGAGCGTGCAGACGACGCCACCGCGCGCGGGACTCACTCGCACGACCACGGTGCCGACGGTGCCGACCCGGCCGGGCCCGCCGCGGCCCGGCCCGCCGCGGCCAATCGCGCGGCGCCCGCCTCCTTCGACACAGCGTCGGGGACCTCCCCGACGCCATCCCGCGATGGATCCCCGGCGTCGGGGCCAGCGTCCGATCGCGATCGCTCCGCCCCCGGCGATCGCTCCGCCCCCGGCGATCGCTCCGCCCCCGGCGATCGACCGCTCGCTCCTGGTGGCGCGTCGGGCATCGCGGCCGGAGTGCTCGACCGGTTGCGCTCGCCGGGCAGGGTGCGGACGGCGCTTGTCGCCTGGCCGCCCATCGGCCTGACCCTGGCGCTGCTCGTCGGTGAGCTGACCGGGTGCACCCGCTTCGCCGTGAGCTGCGCCGATACCTCCACGGCGTGGGCATGGCTTCTCCAGGCGGCAACGCTGGCCGCCTTCCTGATCCTTCCCGCGGCGGCCCGGATCGCCGCGGCCGGCACCTACGGAACCCTGATCGCGGCGACGCCGCTCACGATCATCCTGACGAGCGGTGGCCGCGACACCGCGAACGTGTCCATGCCGCTCCTGTTCGGAGGCCTCGCCGCGGCATGGCTGGCCGGCGTCGTCATCGCCTTCGTCCGCCACTCGCGGCGGTCCGACATCACCCCTCCCGTACCATGACGCGATGACGCGTCGACACAGCCGGTCCGACCTCTCGAGCGCCGCCCAGGAATACCTCCTTGCACTGCGGGTCATGACCGGCACGGAGTCGCGCGTGACGGCGGCGCAGGTGGCTCGGCGGCTTGGCGTCACCACGCAGGCTGCCAGCGAGATGTTCCGCAGGCTCGGTCTCGACGGATTGGTGGGGCAGGCGGACGGGCGCGAACTGAGCCTGACGCCGGCCGGCCGGACCGCGGCGGACACGATCTTCAAGCGCCACGCCCTGTGCGAGTGGCTGCTCACCACGGTCGTCGGGCTGGGTTGGGCCGAGTCCGACGTCGAGGCCGAGCGGCTCCAGGCGGCGATCTCGCCGCGGGTGGAGGCGCTCCTGGACGAGCTGTTCGGCCACCCCGAGACCTGCCCGCACGGCAACCCCATCGACGCGGAGACCGCGCGACGTCGCCCAGCAGGTGAGCGGTTGAGCAACCTGGAGGCCGGTGCACGCGCCACGGTCTATCGCATCACCGAGGAAGCCGAAGAAGACGCCGGGCTGCTCTCGTACCTCGAGGCCCGCGGCCTGCGTCCCGGCGCCCACGTCACGATCCTGGCCAGGTCGGAATCCCTCGATTCGCTCACCCTGGACGGACCGTTCGGACGGGCGACGCTCGGGCTCAGGCCCGCGTCGCTGATCCGCGTCCTTCCCGGCGAGGCCGACCCGGGCCTCTTTCACCAGGTGCCGACGGCCCGATCGACGGCCTGACCGCGGGGAGGATGCCTCCCGCTGCTACGATTCGCCGATGCCGACCGTCCGCGTTCGCATCGCGCCGAGTCCCACCGGCCCACTCCATATCGGCACGGCCCGGACGGCGCTCTTCAATCTGCTCTACGCGCGCCGCCACGGGGGCACGTTCATCCTGCGCCTCGAGGACACCGACGTTGCCCGGAGCACGACTGAATTCGAGCGCGACATCCTGCACGGCCTGCGCGACCTGGGGATCGACTGGGATGAGGGCCCGGATCCCGATGGCGGCCCGGACCGGGGACCCTACGGACCGTATCGCCAGATGGCGCGCCTGGAGCGTTACGCGGAAGCGGCCGATCGGCTGCGCGCCGCCAACCAGGCCTACCCGTGCTACTGCACACCCGACGAGCTCGATGCGGAGCGCAAGCGACTCGAAGCCGCGCGCCTCCCACCACGCTACAGCGGCCGCTGCGCCGCGCTGACCCCCGAGGACAGAGCAGCATTCGAGTCCGAGGGCCGCCGGCCGGTGCTCCGGTTCCGCATCCCGGACGGCCCCGTCGCCTTCGACGACCTGGTCCGCGGCCGGGTCGAGATCGACGGATCCGCTCTGGGAGGCGACCTCGTCATCGCGCGCGCCGACGGCACGCCGCTCTACCACTTCACCGTGGTCGTCGACGATGCGGACATGGCCATCACGCACGTGATCCGCGGCGAGGACCACCTGTCGAACACGCCGAAGCACATCCTGCTCCTGCGAGCTCTCGGCTACGACGAGCCGCGGTTCGCCCACCTGCCGCTCATCCTGAACCCGGACCGGTCCAAGATGAGCAAGCGCAAGAGCCAGACCGCGGTCGGGGAGTACCTTGCGGACGGGTTTCTGGGCGAAGCCATCGTCAACTACCTCGCCTTCCTCGGCTGGTCCCCGGGCACCGAGGAGGAGATCTTCTCGCTCGCCGAGATCCAGGAGCGCTTCGACCTTGACGCCGTCCAGAAGGGCGGCGCCGTCTTCGACCGGGAGCGTCTCCTGTGGCTCAACGGGCAGTGGATCCGACGCCTGTCCGCCGACGAACTCGTGGATCGCCTGCGGCCGTTCCTGGCTCGCGACCTCGAGGCCGGACGGATCGACCGGATGCCGACCGACGATGAGGTGCTCGTGCTGGTCCCGGTCATCCAGGAGCGACTCCCGACCCTCGGGGCGGTCGGCGAGCTGATCGGCTTCCTGTTCGTGGATCGCGTCGAGGTCGATCCCGCCGTCATCGTTCCCAAGCGCTGGGACTCGGCCACCACGGTTGCCGGCCTCCGCGCCGCGCGCGACACGATCGCTGCCGTGGGCGCCGTCAGCTACGAGGCGGAGGAACTGGAGCCGCCGCTGCGCGCCCTCGCCGAGGCGAAGGGCTGGAAGGCGGGCGACCTGTTCATGGCGATCCGCGTGGCCACGACGGGGCGGACGGCCACGCCGCCGCTCTTCGATACGCTGGTGGCGCTTGGTCGCGACCGGACCCTGGCGCGCCTCGACGCCGCCGTTGCCCGACTGATCAGAGGATCCGGCTGAGGATCTCCCAGGCGAGCCACGCCACGGCACCCGATGCGGGGAGTGTGAGGACCCACGCGATGATGATGTTGCCGGCGACGCCCCAGCGCACAGCCGACAACCGCTCGCTGGAGCCCACGCCCATGATCGCGCTCGAGATGACATGCGTCGTCGAGACGGGAACGCCCAGTTGCGAGGCGCCGAAGATGATCGTGGCCGCCGTCGTCTCGGCGGCGAACCCGTGGACCGGATCCAGCTTGACCACGCGCTGACCCATCGTGTTGATGATTCGCCATCCTCCCGCCGCGGTTCCGAGCGAGATCGCCGAGGCGGCGATGAGGATGACCCAGAGCGGGACGACGGGCTCGGCGAGGACCCCCGCGGCCACGAGGGCAAGGGTCATGATCCCCATCGTCTTCTGGGCATCGTTGGAACCGTGGGCGAAGGCCATGTAGGTGGCCGACAGGATCTGGAGTCGACGGAAGCGCTCGTTCAGGAGGCGCGGATTCGCCCGACGGAACACGTTCAGGATGACGACCATCAGGCTGAACCCGACGATGATCCCGATGATCGGTGATGACACCAGGGGGATGATGACCTTGTTCACGATGCCGTCGGCCTTGAGCGGATCGGTTCCACCCCAGGCCACGACCGCACCGATGAGCCCGCCGATCAGCGCATGGCTCGACGAACTCGGGATGCCGAGCCGCCACGTGATCAGGTTCCAGGTGATGGCACCGATGAGAGCGGCGGCCACGATGATCTGGCCTTCCGCCCCATCCGGTGTCGAGGCGATCCCCGACGCGATGGTCTTTGCGACGGCGGTCCCGCTCAGCGCCCCGACGAAGTTTGCGGTCGCCGACAGGGCGATCGCGCGCTGCGGGCTGAGCGCGCGGGTCGACACGGATGTGGCAATCGCATTCGCGGTGTCGTGGAATCCGTTGATGTAGTCGAAGACAACGGCGAGCCCGAGGACCGCCACCAGCAGCAGGGTGAATCCTTCGGGCACGGGGCAAGGCTAGCAGCCGACGGCGCCGCTCGCCGAACGTCGGGCGCCGGCCGAACGTCGGGCTCCGGCGCTCGTCGTACGCCCGTCCGGCTATCCTTCGGGCCATGCGCCTGAGCCAACTCTTCTTCGCGACGCTCCGCGAGGACCCCGTCGAGGCCGAGATGCCGTCGCATCGCCTCCTGCTCCGTGCCGGCTACGTCCGTCAGCTCGGATCCGGGATCTACTCGCTCCTGCCTCTCGGGTTCCGCGTCAATCAGCGGGTCGAGCAGGTCATTCGCGAAGAAATGAACAGGATCGGCTGCCAGGAGATGGAGATGCCGGTCGTCCATCCCGCGGATGTCTGGCGACGCAGCGGCCGCTACACGGACGTCGGTCCCGAGCTGGCGCGCTTCAAGGATCGCGGCGATCGCGACATGGTCCTCGCGATGACCCACGAGGAGGTCGTCGCCGGCCTTCTCGCCGATCTTGTCCAGAGCTACCGCCAGCTGCCGGTTCTCGTCTATCACTTCCAGACCAAGTTCCGCGACGAGCCACGCTCCCGCGGCGGGCTGATCCGCGTGCGCGAGTTCGTGATGAAGGATTCGTACAGCTGCGATCGCGACGATGCCGGCCTCGACGTCAGCTACTGGAAGCATCACGCCGCCTATACGCGGATCTTCGAGCGCCTCGGTCTGCACGCGATCGCGGTCAGCTCCGACGTGGGGATGATGGGCGGCAGTCTCGCCCACGAGTTCATGGTCCTGAATCCCGCCGGCGAGGACGTGCTCGTCCTGTGCGAGGCGTGCGGCTACGCGGCCAACCGCCAGGTCGCGGTCGCTCCCAAGCCGGCAGCACCCGATGAGGCGCCGTTGCCTCGCGAGGACGTGGCCACGCCGGACACGCCCACGATTGCCGACCTCGCGCGGTTCCTCGAGATCGGCGAGGACCGGACCGCGAAGGCCGCCTTCTTCACGACCGGCGACGGCCGCTTGATCACCGCGATCGTGCGCGGCGACTTCGAGGTCAACGAGACGAAGCTCGTCAATGCCGTCAGGGCGATCGGCGGCATCCGTCCGGCGACCGTGGACGAGATCAAGGCGGCCGGCATGGAACCGGGATACGGCTCGCCGATCGGCGCCCACGACACGACGATCGTCGTCGATGACCTGGTGGCGCGGTCACCCAACCTGGTGGCCGGCGCCAATCGCGTCGGGTACCACGCCCGGAACGTGAACGCGGGTTGCGATTACTCGGCGGACGTGACCGCCGACATCACCAACGCCCGCCACGGCGATCCGTGCCCCGAGTGCGCCGGCCCGGTGGTGCTCCGCAACGGCATCGAGGTCGGCAACATCTTCAAGCTCGGGACGAAATACACCGAGGCCTTCGACGCGACCTATCTCGGCGAGGACGGCGAGCGCCGTCCGATCGTGATGGGTTCGTACGGCATTGGACTCGGGCGGGCCGTGGCGTGCGTCGTCGAGGACCATCACGACGACAAGGGCATCGCCTGGCCGGACGAAGTGGCGCCGTATGCCGGTCATCTTGTGGCGCTGGGGGCGACGAAGGAGCCGCAGGTAGCCGAGGTTGCCGATCGCCTGCATGGGATCGCGGCCGCTGCGGGCCGCGAGATCCTCTACGACGATCGCGACGAGTCCCCCGGCGTGAAGTTCAAGGATGCCGAGCTGTTGGGGATGCCCTGGATCCTGACCGTGAGCCCACGCTCCCTGGCCGCGGGTGGGGTCGAGGTGACCCGCCGCGCGACCGCGACGCGCTCGACCGTCCCGGTCGCCGACGTGGAGCGCCTCCTGGCCGAAGGCCTGCCTGCCGGTGACCTGCCGGCGGGCGAACTCACGGCGGTCTGACCCGCCGGCGCCTGCCGCCGGGACGGGGCGCCGAGCCCATCATGTCGCCTCGCCAACGTCCGGCCCCGCTTCCCGACGACGATCTCTACCGCCGGCTGGAGGTGCCGGCCAACGCCAGCGCCGAGGCGATCGAGGTCGCGTGGCGCGCGCTGTTGAAGCGCCACCACCCCGATGTCGCCGGCGACGACGGGCTGGAGCATGCAAAGCGGATCAATGTTGCCCACGACTGGCTGGGCGATGCGGAACTCCGTGCCCGGTACGACGCAGAGCGCCGTCCAGGCTCGGTCCGTCTGGGAATCCCGCCTCGAGCGCCGCGTGGAGCGGACTGGCGGACGTCGGCGCGACGACACGCGGTCCTCGATGCCTCGGAGCGTCGCCGGCGCTTTCTCGAGCGGGTCGCGACCCTCAGCGCGGATGAACTCGACCGGCTCGCGTGCGCGGAATCGCCGCCCCTGGCGTTCGTGGCTGCGATCCGCCGCTTCCTCCTGCCGGAGCGCCTCGCCGCCGTCGAGGCGATCGAGGCCGAGGTTCGCGATCGCGTCGCCCCCGCCGTCTGGGCTCGCGGGCACAGCCGTGATGCCGTCTTGGGGGCCGCCCACGACCTGGTGCTCGGCGAGTTTCTCGACGAGCATCTCGATGAACCGTTTCGTGAACGCGCCCACGAGCGCCTGACGCGCGCCTGGGACGCGGCGGTCGGCCAACCGCGCTATGGCCCCAACACCGCCGCCGTCAGCGCGTTCGTCGACCGCGCGCGACGGCTGGGCGGCGCCGACCTCAAGGGCCTCGAGGACACCCGCGGCGGGGCGGTCCTGTCGGCGGTCCTGCCCTGGCCGCCGGACCTGGATCCTGCCGAGAACGAGGCCCTGCGGGTGTCGAGCGTGCTGGCCGCCCGGGACGCGACGGCAGCCGTCGGCGAGCGATGGCCTGCGCCTTCCCGGAGGGTGCGAGCGTCGCTGGCTCGGACGGCCCACGCGCTCGTCCTGCGTCACGCGTTTGGGGCGGACCAGTTCGCGTCGCTCACCGCCGCATGGCGCGAGGGCACGGGCGATCCCCTGGCCCCCTCGGCGAACGCAGGCCCCCCGCGCGCGGGGGGCGTCAATCGCCCGGATCGACCACCGCGGACTCGCTGAGCCTCGATCCATCGAGGCCCTGGACCTCCCCGACGGGAGTCGACGCCAGCCCGTCTGCGAGCTCTGCCGCCGGGACCTCCTGGCCGGTCGGGCGATCGTCGGCATCGTCGATCCGGTGGATCGCAAAGGTGACCGATGGCGGGATGCTGGCACCGATCGAGATCTCCGCGATCCGGTAGGCAGAGCCCTTCGCCCGCAAGGCACGGTTGGTGCGCTCCTGGAGGGCGGTGGCGCGGATGACGACATCGGCGAGGACGTTGGGATCGATCCGGTCAATCGCCGTCGCGAGGCCCTTGCGGGCGCGGCCCAGGGCGGCGCGTGCCTTGTCGGCGGTCGCCGGGTCGCTCAATGTTGCCTGCGCTCGATGGGCGGCCTCCGCGGCGTGCTGCGCCCCCTCGCCGGCCGCCTCACGCGCCTGGTCGGCCATCGCCCTGGCCTGGCTCGTCGCCTGCTCGGCGGCATGGCGTGCCTTGTCGAGAAAGCTCACGGGTGCATCCCCCGGGCCGCCTCACCGGCGGCGGAATTCAGGCGTGCTTGACGACGATCCGCTCCACGATGTTGGCCACGTCCTCGCACTTGTCGATCGTTGTCTCGAGGAGTGCGTAGACATCCTTCCAGCGGATGATCTCGATCGGATCCCAGCCGCTGCCGAAGAGGTCGGCGATCGCGGCGCGCGCGAGTCGATCGCCTTCGTTCTCCAGCCGATGAACCTCGATCCAGTACTTCTCGAGCCCGCGGAAGCCCTGCAGGTGGCCCAGCGCCTCGTGGATCTGCACGCATTGCTGGACGACGATGGACGCCATCTCGATCGCGACGGGGGACGGCTCGGCGATCCGGTAGAGCACGAACATGTCGGCCACCTCCTCGACGTAGTCGAGGACGTCATCGAGACCCGAGATCAGGGCATGGATATCTTCGCGGTCGAACGGCGTGACAAACGTGCTCTCGAGTCGATGTCCGATGTCATGGCTGATCTCGTCGCCGCGATGCTCGGCGTCGCGGATCTCGCCGGCGCGCTTCTCGATGAGGTCGTACTTGCGGAGCATCGCTTCGAGCAGGCGAGCCGCGCCCAGGACGTTCGCGGCATCGTCGACGAACAGATCGAAGAACCGGACATCGCGGGGGATGAGGCGCAGGCGCAATGGGACCTCCGCACACCTGGGGTTGAACGTGCACTCCTAGCGTACCGCGACGCACTGTGCTGTGCCATTCTGCTCTCAAACCTCGAGTTGAAGGAACCTCCCGTCCGTGGTCGATCACCTCCACGTCGCGACGTTGAACATCCGCAACCTGGCCGATCGGTGGGCGGAACGCCTGCCCCTGCTCCTCGCCGATATGGCGGCTCTTCAGCCGGACCTCATGGGTCTTCAGGAGGTGGTGTATCCGCTGCAGCAGGATCGTCTGATCGGCGCGGCCGGCGCGGCCCGCTACGACGCGATTCGTGGCTGGGCCGGACGCCCCGAGTACGGCAACAGCCTGCTCGTCCGCGAGCCGCTCGCGGCCTCGGCCCCGGAGCGACTCGACCTGGGCCTGCGTCGCGCTGCTCACCGGGTGGTGGTCACCTCCGCCGCGGGGCGGCGGGTGCTGATGACCGTCACGCATCTGCACGACCCCGGACCCGAGGAGGCGGCGCGTGACGACCAGGCTCGGCTGCTGCTGGCCTGGCTGGACGAGGCTCCGCCGAGCGACGTCCAGGTTGTCGTCGGCGACTTCAATGCCGATCCGGCCGAGACCACGTACGGGCGGATGCTCGGGGCGGGATTTCGGTCCGCGTACGCGGAGGCAAACGGAACGGAGCCGGCAGTCACGTGGCCGACCGGGATCCAGGGCCCGATGATCGACACGGACGGGAGTCCGGAGTGCCTCGACTACATCTGGGTTCGCGGTGCGGCCACCACCGAGTCATGCCGACTCGTGTTCGACCGTTCCGCCGTCGGGGATCCGACGCTCTATCCCTCCGATCACATCGGCGTGTCGGCTCACCTGGATCTGGGCTGACCGTGGCGATGACGCGGCCGCTCCGCCTGGCCCACCGGGGCGACTGGCGACGGGCCCCCGAGAACACGCTGCCGGCATTCCTCGCCGCCCTGCGCGTCCCCGGATGCGACGGCCTCGAGTTCGACGTGAGGATCGCGGCCGACGGCGTCCCCGTCGTCGTTCACGACGAGACGCTGGACCGGGTCCAGCGCAGGCCTGAGCGAGTGGCGGAGCTCACGGCGGCCGCACTCGCCGAACTTGCGGTGCCCGACCTGGCCGCCGTTCTCGCGGGCGTGCCGCGCGACGTGTTTCTCGATATCGAGCTGAAGGGCAATCCGGGACCGGCGGCCGTCGAGGTGATCGCTGCGGCGCGCTCGAGCGATCGAGGCCTCAGCCGCGCCGTTGTGTCGTCATATGAGCCTTCGACCCTTGAAGCCGTGGCCTCGAGCCGACCGGCATGGCCGCGCTGGCTCAACGTGGATGACCTGGAACCGGCGACGGTAGCCCTCGCCGTGGAACTCGCCTGCACAGGCGTCTCGGCCGACTGGCGCGCGATCGATCCTGGGTCCGCGGCGCGGGTCGCGGCGGCCGGCCTCGATCTGGCCGCGTGGACCGTGCGCAGACCATCGACCTACCGCCGCCTGACCCGTCTCGGGGTGGTCGCGATCTGCGCCGAAGCGACCGCGCTGGATCGAGGCGGCGCGGCCTAGCAGCAGCGGTCAGCAGCACCCGCCGGAGCCGCAGCCGCAGGCCTCGGCTTCGGACGCGATCATGGGAATCGCCGTGATCGGATCCGGGACGGCCGTCGCAAGAGCGACCCGGTCCACGCCGCGCCAGTCGAGTGGCTTGACGGCCCGGACGGTGGCCCCGTGCAGGCCGTCCGCCACGGCATGGGTCGCGTCGATGACCACGTCGTCGAACCCGGCGGCGGCGAGCCCGGCCCGGTACTCTCCGAAGGAGAGGGCTCCGGCGATGCAGCCGGTGAAGCTGCCCCGCGCGGCACGCTCGAGCGGGGAGAGCGTGTCATCGGCCACGACGTCGCTGATCCCGATGCGGCCGCCGGGCCGAAGCACCCGGGCGATCTCCGCGAACACGGCTCCCTTGTCGCCGGACAGGTTGACGACGCAGTTGCTGATCACGACGTCCACGCTGGCGTCGTCGAGCGGCAGGGCTTCGATCGTGCCGCGCACGAACTCGACGTTGGTTGCTCCGGCCTCGGCCGCATTGCGCCTGGCAAGGTTCAGCATTTCATCGGTCATGTCGATGCCGATCGCCCGACCCGTCGGCCCGACGCGCCTGGCCGACAGGATCACGTCGATTCCGCCGCCCGACCCGAGATCGAGGACCACGTCGCCGGGTCGCAGCGCGGCGACCGCCGTCGGATTGCCGCAGCCGAGGCTGGCAAGTGCCGCCGCAGCCGGCACGCCGGCGAGCTCGGCAGGGTCGTACAGGGAACCCCCGAAGACGGCCTTGCCGGCCGGATCGCAACACGACGACTGCGCGTCCGAATCGGTGGTCCCGACGCCCGCGGCCAGGGCGGCCTCGGCATAGCGGGCCCGGACCTGGTCGTGGATGGGGGACTCGACGCTCATGGCTGGGTGCTCCTTCGCGGGCGGCTCGTGACGTCGGCCACGCTACGTGTCGGCCACGCTATGCGAGATATTGATGGTTGTCAATATCCAGGACAGTCGATATAGTCGCGGCATGATCCGCACCGCCGGCCCCGACGTGACGATGCTCCAGGCGCTGGCCGACCCGACCCGTCTTGCGATCGTCCGCCAGCTGTCGGCCGACGGGGAAGTCTGCGCCTGCGACTTCAGCGCGTGCTGTGACGTTGCCCAGCCAACGGTCTCGCACCACCTGCGGGTGCTTCGCGAGGCAGGCATCGTGATCAGTGAGCGACGCGGGACCTGGATCATCTATCGCCTCGCTCCCGAGGCTGTGGACCGCCTGCGGGCGATCGTCGGCTCGCTCCAGGTCGGCGGGGCTGGCGACGGCGTCACGAGTGGATCGCGCGCGGCCCGCCCGAGCCTCCCAGTGGTCCAGCCGGTCGCCTGACCGTTCAGCGATCCGGGAGCAATCCCGGCGGGATCAGCCAGCGGATGGTGCCCGATCCGTCAAACGGAACCTCCACGTCGATCCGTGCCAGCGCCCCCTTGCGCAGTTCGATCCGCGTGCCCGTGAGCTCCGACGCCAGCCAGGACAGGTCGGGATCGTGCCCCACCAGGACGGGCCGTCGAGGGCCGCCGGCATCCTTGATCACGCCGGCGATCGTTCCGATGTCGAGCGCACCGCCAAGGCGGTCATCCACCCGAACATCGACGCCGAGCGCCGTGGCGACGGTCTCGGCGGTCTCCCGGGCCCGGAGCTTCGGCGAGCTGATGATCGCGTCGGGCGTGAACCCCGCTCCGGCCAGCAGATTGCCCAGGCGAGCCGCCTGGCGCCGGCCCTTGGCGGACAGCGGCCGGTCCGCGTCGTCGCCGGGCCACGTCGCCGGATCGCCGGCGTCCGCGTGGCGCAGCAGGTGCAGCTCGATCACGAGGAGGCACTCCTGACGTTCGCGGCGGCGGCCTCGACGAGGAATCCTGCGATATGGGTTTCGATCAGCTCGAGCGTCTCCCGGAATGCCGCCAGCCGCCCCTCCTCGGGGCCCTCGACCGCAGCCGGATCGACCAGGCTCCAGTGCCGGGTGGGAGCGCCGCCGGGGAAGACCGGGCACACCTGCCGCGCGTCGTCGCAGACGGTGATGACGTGATCGAAGGGCTCGCCGAGGTAGGAGTCGAGACCCTTCGACGCGAGATCGACCGTCGCGATCCCGGCGTCCTCGAGGACCCTGACGGTCAACGGGTTCACCCCCCGGGGCGACGTGCCGGCACTGTGGACCTCGAAGCCCGGGCCGCCGCGCTGGCGCAGGACGGCCTCCGCAAGCAGGCTGCGTGCGGAGTTGCCGGTACACACGAAGAGAACACGGATCGGCGACGCCATCACACTCGCTCGATACCAGGTGGGGTCCACGACATGGTCGTCCAGGCCAGTCGGAACGGACGCAGCGGCGTCGGGTCGACCATCATTCCGCGGTCCATCCGGATCGAGCGCGACAGGCCAGTACGTCGACATGCTCCAGCGTAGCGAAGGATGGCGCCGGGCAAGCCTCCGAGTCCGATCGCGAACAGGTGCACGTCCGGTCCCCCTACAGGCCGGCCACGAGGCGCCCGAGCCGACGGCGGAACGTCAGCCCGGCCACGCCGCGCCAGACGGGCAGCACGCCCCTCCGCATCCCCTCGACCTGTCGCTCGCGATCGCCGAGGTACCGTCCAATCGCTGCCCGCTCGGCCTCGCTGAGCGAGGTTCCTCGGCCGCCGAGGAACGCTCGGACGACATCCGCGGCCACGTCCGCATCGTGGAGCAACCCCAGGTGGTCCTGGAGTGACGTGACCCGGGCGATGAGGCCGTTGACATCCGATCCGAGGGCATCGCGATGGAACTCAAGCGTGTAGCGCAGCCACTTTCCTGCGATCCGCAACTCGTGGAGTGTCGCGACGTCGGCCCAGCGCAGGACGCCCTCGTAGGCGCGAACGCCGGCGAAACTCGACCAGATCCGGGCGGGGGCCGTGTCGCGGATCCGCTGTGGCTCGGTCGGCCCGGTCGCGCGCGCCGCCAGACCCTCGGTCTGGACGAACGCAAGGTATCCGTCGGCCCAGCGGCGATACGGGTCGCCGTCGAGCTCACGCCGGAGGGCTCGGCGCGCCGTCTCTCGTCGCCGTTCCCACGCCGCCGCGAGCGGGTAGAGGCCGCGCTGTTCGCCCGATGGGAGGTCACCACGGTAGGCTGCGAGGCCCTCCAGCAGGACATCGAGGTCGCGGACGGCGCCCAGCAGGCCTGCCACGCGGCGCAGGCGCGAGCGGTGCCGGCGCGTTGCGGGCGCCTCAAACCCGTAGCCGAACACCCGCCACGCGGCTCGCATGCGACGGGTCGCGACGCGCATCTGGCGCAGCTCGTCGACGTCACCCGATCGCGTGCCGGGTTCGCGTGCCAGCATCTTGCCCAGGTGAAACGCGAGGACCTTGCGGCCGGCTTCGGCCACCGTGTCGTCGGCGCGAATGCCGGGAGCGCGTGGCTCGGCGGACTTGCCGGGTTGTCGGTGCAGCTCCGGCACAACGCCCGCATCGTCAGGCGCGGCGTCAGCGGGGTCCGGGACGGGCCCGTCGGGCTGGTGTGTCGGGTCGCTCGGCGCCGCGTCGGGCGGGAGACGCCCGATGGCGGCGAGCGCCGAGTCGAGCTTGGATGCCGTGGCCTCGGTCACGCCGCGAGCAGCGGCAAGGGCCTCCCCGAGAGCCTCGAGGATCACGGCATCGCCCGTCAGCAGTTCCGCCTCCAGCTCGACGAATCGATCCACGATCCGCCCGGCGGCCACCACCTGGACTTCGTCGACGCTGAGTTCCACCGTCGAGGAGCCGTTCCCGAACTCAAGTCGGCGCCGCAGCTGGCGCAGCGTCAGCAACTCCACGAGCGCAGCCTTGCCGCAGATTCCGATGAGGAGCGTTCGGGCTTCTGACGGCGGCCACGTCGTCGGAGCCAGCGATGCGTCGGCCGGGCCCTCGAGTTCGTGACGTCGGTGGACTCGCCCGTTGTCGCGGCGAGCCGTCGACTTCATCGAAAGGAGCACGCCGTCGGGACCGCCGCGGAGGCGCGCGGCATACCCGGCGGCGCGCAGCGCGCCGCTCGCCGTGTCGATGTAGCGGTCCTCGATTCGCACGATCGACGGGCGGCCGCGCGGTCTGAGTCCCGCGAGGGACGGGGTCTCGAGGAGAGCGGCGCCTGCTCGGGCGCTGGCGAGGCGAAACTTGAGCTCGACCTCGACCTGGTCCCGTCCGATCACGCGCGCGGATCCAGCGATCCGAACCCGGCGCGTGGGCGATGCGGGCTCGCGTTGCCCGAGGCGAGCGCGCGTTCCATCAGGAGGCGGTGGGTGTCGATCGTGCCCGGTCGCCCGAGCGCGTCCTCGACCCGAGACCAGCTGCCGCGGCGATCCATGGCCCACGCCCGTCGGTCGTCGGCCAGCAGGATGTCGACGATCTCGGAGATCCGCACCTTCGCCTCACCGTCCTCGATCGGCACGACCGCCTCGACGCGCCGGTCCAGGTTGCGATCCATCAGGTCGGCGGAACCGATGTACCACTCGGCCATCCCGCCGTTGCCGAACCCCCAGATCCGGGCATGCTCGAGAAAGTGGCCGACGATCGAGCGGACGCGGATGCGCTCCGACACTCCCGGGATGCCGGGGACGAGCGAACAGGCGCTGCGCACGATGAGGTCGATCTCGACGCCTGCCTGGGAGGCGCGGTAGAGCGCCTCGATGCTGGGACCGTCGACGAGGGCATTGAGCTGGAGCACGATGCGCGCCGCCCGACCGGCCCCCGCGTGGCCGATCTCGCGCTCGACCAACTCGAGGAACCGCTGCCGCAGACCGTGCGGCGCGATGATCAGGCGGCGGTACTCGGTCTGGCGCGACAGTCCGGTCAGCACGTTGAACAGGTCGGTCACATCCGCACCAAGCTCGCGCCGACAGGAGAGCAGCCCGAGATCGACGTATTGCCGCGCGGTCCGGGAGTTGTAGTTCCCGGTTCCGATATGGACGTACCGGCGCAGCCCGGCGCCCTCGCGACGTACCACGAGCGCCGTCTTGGAGTGCGTCTTGAGTCCCACCAGGCCGTACACGACGTGCGCACCAGCCTGTTCGAGCTTGCGTGCCCAGACGATGTTCGCCTCCTCGTCGAAGCGTGCCTTGATCTCGACCATGACCACGACCTGCTTGCCGCGTTCCGCGGCGCGGATGAGCGACCGCACGATCGGCGAGTCGCCCGACGTGCGATACAGCGTCTGCTTGATCGTGAGGACATCCGGGTCGTCGGCCGCCTGCGCGATGAACCGTTCGACCGATGCGGCGAAGCTCTCGTACGGGTGGTGGAGGAGGATGTCACCGGCCCGGATGGCCGCGAACACGTCGGCCGGCTCGTCCTCGTCCGGTGGCATCAGCCGAGCGGGCGTGACGGGCACCCATGGTGGAGCCTTGAGGTGCGGCCGGTCCAGGTCGGCGATCTGGGTCAGGCCCGTCAGGTCGAGCATGCCCCGGACCTCGAAGCAGTCCTCCGGCCCGAGGCCGATCCCGCGCAGCAGGATGTCGCGTGTCGCGGCGGGCATCGAGCGCTCCACCTCGAGGCGGACGGCCTCGCCGAATCTTCGCCGTCGGAGCTCCTCCTCGATGGCCAGCAGCAGGTCGTCCGCCTCGTCCTCCTCGATCGCGAGGTCGGCGTTGCGGGTCACCCGGAACAGGTGGTGGTCGACGATCTCCATCCCCGAGAAGAGGAGGTCGAGATTGGCCTCGATCACCTGATCGATCAGGACGAACCGGTTGAGGTCGACTTCCATGAACCGGGCAAGGACCGGTGGCACCTTGACTCGCGCGAAGCGGCGCTCGCCGGTCATGGATTCACGCAGGCCGACGGCAATCGACAGGCTCAGGGTGGAGATGTACGGAAACGGATGCCCCGGGTCAACCGCAAGGGGCGTCAGGACTGGAAAGATCTCCTCGACGAAGCGCTCACGAAGGTGGGCGTGGTGCTCCGGCACGGCCGAGTACTTGACGATCTCCACGCCTTCGGCGGCGAGCTGCCGGCGCAGGTCGGAATAGATCTCGCTGTGGTCGGCAACAAGGTCGAGGACGCGCGTCCGCGCCAATTCGATCTGCTCGGCCGCGGTCCGACCGTCGGCCGACGTCGACGACGAGCCGGCGCGGACCTGGCGCCGCAGCCCGGCGATGCGAACCTGGAAGAACTCGTCCAGGTTGCTGGCAAAGATGGTCAGGAATCGGACTCGCTCGAGGAGGGGATTGCGTTCATCGCGTGCCTCGTGCAGGACCCGTGCGTTGAACTCGAGCCAGGCCAGCTCGCGGTTCAGGTAGGGCACGCCGTTCGATCGGCGCCGACCCGACCGCGCTCGCCCCGCGGCCTTCACGCTGCCCATTCCGGTATCGAGGACGCCCGCCGGGGAACCCTTCCCGCCATCGACGGCCGCATCCTTGCCGCCGTCGGAGCGGTCGGAGGCAGACCCCTTCTTCACGGCTCGGTCGACGGCGGCCATGAGGCGCTCAGCCCTCGGCGACATAGCGACGTTCACCAGAGCGCGAATCGATGAGGACGCGCATGGTATGGCCGCTGACCGGGTCGACAAACACCTCATCCGTGGGGCGGAACCGCGGCTCGACCGGCTGCCCGCCGAGCTCGCCACCACCGGGACCCACCGGGCCCGTGTCGCGCTCGGATGCCGCCGAACGGTAGCGCCCGCGTTCGAACAGCGCGAGCACGATGATGGCCAGCCCGAAGCCGACACCCCACAGGCCACCGACGGTTGCCTCGGAACCCGCGGCGATTCCGGCGAAGCCGCCGAGGACGCTCAGCAACCCCACGACGACGACTGCGCCACGGACGACGAGGAGGACCACGCTATTCGAGCTCGACCGGCGCCGCGTCGTCGGGGACCAGCACGACCGCCGTCCCGTACGCCACGATCTCCGACATCGTCCCGGCGATCTCCGAGGAATCGAAGCGCATCGACAGCACGGCGTTGGCGCCCATGAGCGTCGCGTTCTGGACGAGGCGGTCGATGGCCTGCCGTCGGGTGTCCTCGAGGAGCTGGGTGTATTCATGAATCTCGCCGCCGACGAGCGAGCGCAGGCCGGCCGCGAGGTTGCCGACCATTCCTCGGCTGCGGACGACCAGGCCGAAGGTCTGACCCTTTGATTCGGCGACGCGCATGCCGGCGACATAGGGAGTCGTGACGACGATCATCGTGATTCCTCCGGGGGTGCAGCGTGGTCGGGGTGGCGGTCCGCCTGCGGACCGTTTGGCGGAGCCGCCGCCCGCCGGCCTGCGCAGGCGGCGCACGGGCAGCGCTCACGGAGCAGGGCGTAGGTGTAATAGCCGGTGTGGTGGCCATCGCCCCAGGTCGGGGCGACGGCATACGAACCCACGAGCTGGATGTCGACCATGCGCGTCTGTTCGGCCGTCAGCGTCGGCGCCGAATCCAGCCAGCCCGGCATGCCCGCCTCCCCGCGGCAGTGGGCGCACGGACAGAGCCAGCGCAGCGGGATGAACTCGTGCACCGTCGCGTGGCCGTCCTGCCAGCCGATCTCGAGCCTCCCGGCGGTGCGATCGGCGTGGATCGTGAGCGGGACGATGGGCGATGGCGCGGTACTCGTGTTCATGGCCCGATTGTACGGTGCGAGGGGCGGGGTCCCGTAAGATGACCTTCGGCCCACGCGCCGGGCCCCCCCTTCGGCCATCATGGATGGCGATGCCCGAACCAGATCCTGGCGCCGCCGCGGCCCGTGGCGGCGCCCATGCGGAGTTCGTCCTCGAGCGCCCGGGATCTCACTCCCCTGAGGCTGTGGCCCGGGCGCTGGCCGTGGATTCCGCCGTCGGCCTCGCTCCTGGCGAGGTCGCCCGCCGGCGAGCCGTCCATGGGCCCAACGCCGTCGAAGCCGCGGGTCGTCGTGGGCCGCTGGCTGCCGTGTTCGAGGCCGCCACGGAGCCGTTCATCCTGCTCCTCGCGGTCGCCGGGATCGGCGCCGTCGCCCTCGGCGAAGTCCGCGACGGCCTGCTGATCCTGGCCGCGCTGCTGCCGATCGTCGGTGCCGACGTGGTGACGGAGATTCGCGCGGAGCGGGCACTGGACGCCCTTCGTGAGGCCTCGGCGCCGACGGCCCGCGTCCGTCGCGACGGCCGGGTGGCTGAACGGCCCGCGGCCGATCTCGTGCCCGGCGACGTCATCCTGGTTCGGGGCGGCGACGTGCTCGCGGCGGACGTGCGGTTCGTCCGATGCGACGGATTGGTGCTCGATCGGAGCGCGCTGACCGGCGAGTCCGTGCCGGAACCGGCAAGCGTGATGGCCGACACACCGGACACGCCGCTGGCCGACCGGCGGGCGGTGGGCTACGCGGGGGCCAGCGTGCTGGCCGGGCGCGGGGAGGGGATCGTCATCGCCACGGGACCGGCCACCGAGCTGGGGCGGATTGCGCTCGGGCTGGGCGAGGGCGAGCGCCGCAGGTCGCCGCTCCAGCGCGAACTCGACCGGCTCGTGCGCATCGCCCTGGTCGTCGCGATCGGCCTGATCGCGATCGTGACGGGCCTCGGGTTCGCGCGCGGGCAGGACGCCGGCGCCAACCTCCTGGCCGGGATCTCGGCGGCCATCGCGGCCATTCCCGAGGAACCGCCGATCCTGCTGGCGGTCATCCTCGGTCTCGGCGCCTACCGCCTCCTGCGCCGTGGAGTGCTCGTGCGCCGCCTGAATGCCCAGGAGGTGCTGGGTGCGGTCGATCTGGTCGTCACCGACAAGACGGGGACCATCACGCGAAATCGGCTCGAGGTGACGACCGTGGCAACGCCCGTGGGCGAGGTCGAGGACCGGCTGGAACGGCTCACGCTTCTGGGCGCTGCCCTGCGTGCGGAAGACGACGCGTGGGGGCGCGGCGACGGCGCGGCGGTCGGCTCGTTCAGCGCCGCGCTCGGTCGTGCGATCGAGGCGCTCGACGGTCATCCGGATCTGGACGCCGCCCTGCTCGTGACGTCCTCTCCGGCGGGCGACGGTCGGCCGTACACATCGACGACGGTTCGAGATGGTGATGGGCTCCAGGAGTTCCTTCTCGGCGCTCCCGAGGCCGTGCTTGGGGTTGTCGACCGGCCCGTGGAGGCTGCCGGCTCCCCGGCGGGCACGGCTCGGGCAGCGCACTCCGATGCGGCCTGGACCTCGCTCGTCGGCATCGGGACGGCCCGCGGCGAACGCCTGGTCCTGCTGGCCACGCGACGGGGAATCGAGCCGTGGCTCACGCGGGCGGCGATCGGATTTGCAGACCCCATCCGCGACGGGATCGCCGACGCCTTCGGCGAGGTGCGGGGCGCCGGCATCCAGGTCGTGGTCGTCACCGGCGACCATCCGGCGACGGCAGCCGCGATCGCCGGCCAGGCCGGGCTGAATGGGCATCGGGTGGTTCTCGGGAGCGAACTCGAAGCGTGGGACGACGAGCGCCTGGCCGCGGGCATCACCGGCCTCCAGGTCGTCGCCCGCTCCACGCCGTCCGACAAGCGACGCCTGGTGGCGATCGCGCGGGCCGCAGGGCGGATCGTCGCGGTGACGGGCGACGGCGTGAACGACGCCCCCGCGCTGAGCGGCGCCGACGTCGGCGTCGCCATGGGAAGTGGCACTGCGGTGGCACGCGAGGCGGCCGACCTGGTCCTCGGCGACGACTCGTTCCTGACCCTGGTCGACGCGCTGCGCGAGGGTCGGCGGATGGTCGACAACGTCCGCAAGGGCCTCGTGTTCCTGATCTCCACCCACGTCGCCCTGCTCGGATTCGTCCTCCTGGCCACGCTCGCGGGATTCGGGCAGCCGCTCCTGCCCATCCAGATCCTGTGGCTGGAGCTGTTCATCGACCTGTCGGCGTCGGTTGCCTTCGAGCGTGAGCCACCGGAGCCCGATCTGATGCGCCGGCCGCCAAGGCGCGCCGGCACCACGCTCCTTCCCTTCGGCCTGCTCGGCAGGATCGCGGTGGCCGGCAGTCTCAGCGCCGCCGCGGCCCTGGTCCTCCTCCTGGCGAACGTTCACGGGCCCGACGACCTCGCAAACCTCGATCATGCCCGCTGGCTGGCCTTCACGGCCCTCGTGTGCGGACAGGTGGTGCGTGCCTATGCCAACCGCAGTCTCCATCTGCCCCTGCGCCGGATCGGGCGCAATACGTTCCTTCTCGTCGCCGGTGTCGTCGTCATCGCGATCCAGGTGATCATCCCGTACGTACCGCCGATCGCGGACGCCTTCCGTGCCGTTCCGCTCAGCGGCGTGGAGTGGCTGTTCGTCGCGCTTGTGGCGCTGGGACCGGCGGTGATCGGCGAGGTAGTCCGGACGATTCGTCCCCGAACGTGGGTGGCCTGACACCGGACGAACGGGTCATGGCCCCATCGCCGTCCCGGTATATCCTCCGCTGCGATGTCCCTGATGATCGACGGTCTGTCCAAGCGATTCGGGTCGGTCGCCGCACTGGACGACCTCACCTTCGAGGTGCCCCGCGGTCAGATCTTCGGGTTCCTCGGCGCGAACGGTGCCGGCAAGACCACGACGATGCGGATCGTTGTCGGCGTGCTCGATGCCGACGCCGGCCGCATCACCTGGAACGGTGCCGACCATCGGTCGCTGCCGAGGCGGACCTGGGGATACCTGCCGGAGGAGCGCGGTCTGTACCCGCGGATGAAGATCCTCGACCAGCTCGTCTACTTCGCCGGGCTGTACGGCATGCCGCGCGACGAGGCGATTCGCGAAGCCCGCGCCTGGCTGGCCAGGTTCCGCGTCCCCGAGTATGCCGACCGGCGAGCCGAGGAGCTGTCCAAGGGCAACCAGCAGAAGATGCAGCTCCTGGCGGCCTCGCTGCACGGCCCGGACGTGATGCTCATGGACGAGCCGTTCACCGGCCTCGACCCCGTGAACGTCGCGCTCCTGCGCGAAGCGTTCCTGGAGCTGCGCGATCGTGGCAAGACGATCATCTTCTCGACCCACCAGATGGACACGGTTGAAGCCATGTGCGAATCGGTCGCGATCATCGACCGCGGTCGCGTCGTGGTCGGCGGCCCGATCCGCGAGGTTCGCCGCGCAACGGGCCGCAGGATGATTCGCCTCTCGGTCGAGGGCGACCACCGCCTCGAGTGGCTCGCGACGATCCCCGGCGCCCGGATCATCCGCCCGGGCATCGACCGCTCCGAGATCGAACTCGATGCCGGCGTCGAGCCCGAGGAGATCCTGGCTGCGGCCATCGCCCATGGGGCGCGCGTGAATCACTTCGAGATCGCCGATCCATCCCTCGAGCAGGTGTTCCTCGATCTTGTCGGGCGACCGCTGGACGACGAGATGACGCTCGCCCCGGCCGAGGAGTCGGCCGCGTGAGGTCCATTCCGGATCCCGTCGATCCGCGCAACGAACCGCTCTTCCCGAACGCCCTCATCGTCGCCCGACGTGAGTACGGCGAAAAGGTCGGAAGCCGCCTCTTTCACCTGTCGACGGCACTTCTGGCTGCGCTCGCCGTGCTCCTCGCGTTTTCGCCGATCATGGTCCGCCTCGTCGATTCGGGCAGCTCGACGCGGATCGGTGTCGTCGCCTCCGATGACGCGTTGGCCGATCGGGCGATCGCCATCATGAGCGGCGTCCTGGGTTCAACCGCGGGCGGCGCCGACGCGTACGTCTTCACGCGCGCCGCCACCGCCGACGCGGCGGTCGGTGCCGTCGTCGATGGCTCGCTGGACGCGGCCCTGGTCGCCCAGCGAGCCCCGAATGGACGCCTCTCGTTCACGTTCCACGCCGGCGAGGGCGTCGGGGCCGATCGGACGCAGCTGATCGGCGTCGGAACGCTCGCGGTGGCCATCCTCGACTGGACCGGAAGCCAGGACCTCTCGGGCGGTCCGGAGTTTCAACTGCCGACCCTCGATGTCGTCGCCGCGACAGGTCCCAATGCCGGGGGCCAGCCGATTGGTGGGGCGGAGTACGCCAGTCGGCGGGTCGTCGGAATCGTGTTCATCGTGCTCATCTTCATCACCGTCGTGATCTACGGCATGTGGGTAGCAGCGGGCGTCGTGGCCGAGAAGTCGAGCCGGGTGATGGAGCTGATCGTCAGCGCTGCGTCCGCCCGTCAACTCGTGATCGGCAAGATCCTCGGGATCGGCGCGGCCGGCCTGACCCAGTTCGTGGGGATCCTGGTTCCGGCGCTGCTGGCCCTCGCCCTCCAGGACCGCGTCGCGAGCTTCGTGCTGGGCAGCAGCGAGTCGCTCGGCGCGTCGTTCGTCGCCCTGTCGCCGGGCCTGCTGGTGGCGTATCTCGCGTTCTTCGTGCTCGGCTTCGCCCTCTATGCCCTCGTGTACGCGGCCGCCGGGTCGCTCGTGGCGCGGCCGGAAGATCTCCAGGTCATCGCCCTGCCGCTGAGCCTCGTCGCGATCGGGGGCTACCTGATCGCGATCATGGCCCTGTCCGGTGGGGGCGGATCGATCGTCCGTCTGGCCTCGTTCGTGCCCTTCTGGAGTCCGTTCGTCATGCTCACCCGGCTGACGGTGTCGCGGGTGGAGCCGTGGGAGATCGCGCTGGCCTTCGGACTGCTCATCGCCACCGTCGCGGCGATGACCTCGTTCGCGGTGCGCGTGTACGCCGCGGGCGTTCTGCTCTACGGGCAACGTCCCGGTCTGCGATCCGTCATCGGGGTCGTTCGCCGCATCTGAGACCTTCCGGAGGAGGGGAGCGACTCGATCATGCGATTGCGACTCCTCGATCTCGGAGGAGTGAGCGGGCTGCGCAGCCAGGCCGTTTATCACGCCCTCTGCGACAGCGTCAGCGCGGGCGGGCCGGACACGCTGGCGATCCTCTTTCCGACCAACCCGTACGTCTCCGTCGGCTTTCATCGCGACCTCGAGGCCGAGGTGGACCTGTCTTTCTGTGCGTCGCACGGCCTGCCGGTGTACCGGCGCCGAGTTGGTGGCGGCACGGTCTACCTGGACGCTGACCAGGTGTTCTTCCAGCTCGTCGTCCATGAGCGCCACGTGCGGATGTCCGTCGATCGTGCGTACGCCGAGTTGCTGGCGCCCGCGGCGGTGGCCTATCGCGCCCTCGGTGTCGTGGCCGAGCGTCTTGGAATCAACGACCTCGCGGTGGACGGCCGCAAGCTGAGCGGGACCGGCATGGCATCGATCGGCGACGCCGTGGTTCTGGTCGGCAACGTCATTCTCGACGTCGATCACGCGGCGATGGCCGGCATCCTCCGGTTGCCGGACTCGACGGCCGCGGCATGGGTCGAAGCGAGCATGCGCCGCTGGGTGACGTCGATTCGTGGCGAACTCGGGACGGTTCCCACGTACGACGAGGTTGCGCGCCAGTTGCGAGCGGCCTACGGGGCGTGGGCCGGCGAACCGCTCGAGGTCGGCCGCCTGAGTCAGCGGGAGGAGGAGTTGATCCGAGCCACCGAGGAGAGGCTGGTATCGCCCGACTGGCTGCATCGCGATGGATACGAACGGACCGTTGCCCGGCCGTCACCGGTTCGCAGAGTCAAGATCCGGGCCCGCCGCTGGGATGCGTTCTTCGATTGGGAGTCCAGCGCAGGCTCGATCCGGACGTCGATCTCCGCCGATGACGGCGTCATCGAGGCCGTTCGATTCGCGCCTGACGACGGACTGCGCGAGATGGCGGCGGCGCTCGTCGGTCGTCGCTCCTCCGAACCTGGCATCGTCGACCTCGTCGCAGGTACAGTAGGCACCACAGTCGGGCTGCGACTCGCCGAACTGCTGGCGATTGCGACGCGGCCGGAAGGGTGAGGTTCGCCATGGATCTTCGGTGCCGATCCCGGGCAGCGACCCGGTGACCCAGGCCAGGCGCCTTAGCGCCCCCACCGACCGCGCCTACGAACGCGACACGAACCTGTGGGTCCAATCGCGCGGTGGCGACCTCGTGCGAATCGGCCTCGACGAGTTGGGCCAGGAGATGAACGGCGATCTGGCGTTCATGCAGCTCGCCGCCCCCGGCACCGCCGTGAGCCGTGGTCAGGAACTCGGCAGCGTCGAGGCGGGCAAGTACGTCGGGCCGATCCTGAGTCCCGTGGCCGGGACCGTCCGTGCGGTCAACCAGGCCGTCCTCGACCGACCCCGCCTCGCGAATGAGGACCCGCTGGAGGGGGGCTGGCTCGTCGAACTCGAACTCGCCGACGGCGAACTGCTCGACCACCTCGTGACCGACCCCACCGAGATCGAGGCCTGGTTCGAAGCCCGCGTCCGCGAGTTCCGCTTGAAAGGGGTCCTCGCCGAGTGAGCACGCCGCTTGCCGTCTTCGCCGCCGGCACGGGCGCGCCACCGGCTCCGCTCGCTGCCCCGGTGGCCCCTCCCACCGAGAGGTCCGACGCCTTCCTCCTTCGACAACAGCACTTCCCCGACGATGTCAACTTCCACGCCCCGGGCCTGAAGCGCTACCGGACCAACGCCTTCGAGCAGACGAATCCTCGCGCCTGGCTCCCGATCAGCGTCACCGGCGATGCCTGTGCCCTCCAGTGCGAGCACTGCGTGGCGAAGGTTCTCAACCCGATGATCAGCCTGCAGGCCGCGAAGAACCTGTACGAGCTGTGCACCGAGCTTCAGCAGACCGGCACGAAGGGCGTCCTCGTCAGCGGCGGTTCGATGAAGAACGGCCAGGTCCCGCTGCTCAAGCACGTCGAGCACATGAAGCGGGTCAAGGACGAGCTCGGGATGAAGATCATCTGCCACACGGGGCTCGTCAGCGAAGAGACCGCGGCGGGCCTCGCCTGGGCCGGGATCGACGGGGCGATGATCGACATCATGGGCGCCGACGAGACGATCTCCAAGGTCTACCACCTCGAGGCGACGGTCGAAGACTTCGAGGAGTCGCTGGAGCGGCTGACCCGGCATGAGCTCATGACCCTGCCGCACATCGTCGTCGGGTTGCACTTCGGCCGGTTCCTCGGCGAGCAGCGTGCGCTCGAGATCATCGCCCGCTACCCGGTCTCGGCCCTCATCCTCGTCGTCCTCATGCCGGTCTTCGGCACCCCGATGGCGAACCTCACCCCGCCGCCGCTCGACGAAACCACGGCGTTCTTCCGGGCCGCCCGCATGGCGATGCCCACGACGCGGGTCATGCTGGGCTGCGCCCGCCCCGGCGGCGACATGAAGATCCAGCTGGACCGGGCCGCCATCGACATGGGCCTCAACGGGATCGCCTTCCCCGCGGAGGGGATCGTCGAGTACGCGACGGCGAGCGGCCTCGACCCGAAGTTCTACGAGTACTGCTGCTCGCTGACCTGGGGCGTCTGAGCATGGAGCCCCATCGATGACCGAGCGGTGGCGACTCATCGTCGACGACGGCGCGAGCGCGTCGTTTGGGCTGGCCGCGGACGAGTGGCTCATGGGTCACCACCGGGGCGGCGACGCGTTCGACGCGACGCTTCGCCTGTACACCTACGAGTCGCACTGCGCCCTCGTGGGTCGGTTCCAGGATGTCGCGACCGAGGTCCGCCTCGACGAATGCGACCGGGCCGGCGTCTCAGTCAATCGCCGACCCACCGGCGGCGGTGCGATCCTCATGGGGCGGGACCAGCTGGGCGTCGCGCTGACGTTCAGTGCGGATCGACCCGGCCTGCCGGGTCTCCCGGCCCACCTCTACACGTACCTGTCGACCGGTGTCCTCGACGCGCTCGAATCGGTCGGCCTCGAGGCCCGCTTCCGGCCGAAGAATGACCTCGAGGTCGATGGACGCAAGATCGCCGGGCTCGGTGTCTGCCGCGACGCCAGCGGCGGGATGCTCTTCCACACGAGCCTGCTCGTGGATCTCGACGTGCCGCTCATGCTGCGCCTCCTGTCGATCCCGGCCGAGAAGATCTCGGACAAGGTGCTGCGTTTCGTCGCCGATCGAACGACGACCGTGCGACGCGCGACCGGCCGCGGCGTGAGCATCGACGAGATGCGGACGGCGGTTGCTGCCGGATACGCGCGCCGGTTCGGCGCGGAGCTCGTGGAGGCGCCGCTCACCGCGGATGAGCTGGCCGCCATCGACGAGCGTGTTCGCACCAAGTACGACACGACCGAATGGATCGATCAGCGCCGACTCGAGGCCGCCGACGGCGATCCCCGTGCCCAGTCGAGGGCCGCGCTCGTCGGGGCTTGTTTCGGGCCCGCCGGAGCCGGTGTCGGTCACGCGATGGCGAAGACGCCCGGCGGGCTGCTCCGCGTCTATGCGGCCCTGAGCGGCGACACGATCAAGAGCATCCTCGTGACCGGCGACTTCTTCGCCGACCCGACCACCGTCACGCGACTCGAATCGCGCCTCAAGTGGGCGCCGGCCGAGCCGGCCACGATCCAGGCCGCGGTCGATGCCGAGGTCGGATCGTTCGGTGTCGCCCATCTCGAGAGCGCGGCCCTCGCCGCCGTCATCGTGAAGGCCGTCGACAACGCGAAGCGAGCAAGGAGCGCCGGATGACGTTGCGCGAACTCCCCGTCCTGTCGCCCGCGACCCCGCACGTCCATGGGTCGGAGGCCCACGGCGTGCCGGCACCCCTCGACCCGTTCCAGGCCAGCCCCGACTTCGTCCGGATCAGCATGGCCAGCGCGCTGGCGCTTCGGTATCGATCCGGGAAGTTCGCCCGCGACTTCGCGTTCGGTGGGATCAACCTGCTGCTCAACTACGAGGACGGCTGCCGCTCGGACTGCGGCTACTGCGGCCTCGGCCGCTCACGGCCCGGCGACTACGACGAGAAGTCGTTCATCCGCGTCGAGTGGCCCATCGTGCCGACCGACGATCTCGTCGATCGCGTCGTCCGTTACGAAGAGCAGATGACGCGGCTGTGCATCTCGATGGTGACGAACAAGCGCTCGTACCCCGACACGCTCGATATCTCGAAGCGGATCACGGCCCGGACCGGCGTACCGCTGTCCGTCCTCGTTGCCCCGCCGACCCTCAACGAGGACCGGTTGGTCGCGCTGCGCGACGCCGGCGTCGACATGATCGGGTTCGGGCTCGACGCCGCCACCGAGGACGTGTTCGTTCGCCACCGCAAGGACGTACCGGCGGGCGGCGGGCTGAAGTGGGACCAGTACTGGCGGCTGATCCACGCGGCGAGGCGGGTATACGGCCCGTGGAAGATCAACTGCCACACGCTCGTCGGCATCGGCGAGACGGATCTCGATCTCATGCGCATCTTCGACGACCTCAAGCGCGAACAGATCTTCTCGTACCTGTTCTGCTTCAACCCCGAACCCGATTCGCGGATGGGCGAATGGCCGAAGTCTCCGCTCGTCCGTTGGCGCCGGATCCAGCTCGCGAAGTGGCTGCTCGAGGAGAACGACGTCGCCTTGTCCGAGTTCCGGTTCGACTCGGACGGCGCACTCGTGGGGCTCGGCGGCGGTGTTGAGCTCGCATCGGCCGCGGTCGAGAGCGGGATGCCGTTCATGACGAACGGCTGTCCGAGCGCCGGCGGCACCCCTGGTTGCAGCCGACCATACGGCAGCTATCGACCGTCCGAACCGTTCCGCGACTTTCCGTTCCAGCCGGTCGGCGTCGACATCGAGGGGATCTGGGACGACCTGCGTCTGGACGAACTGACTGCACAGTGATGCTCCGCGCCGCCGGCGCGCCTTCCCCCCGGTGCGCCGTCCTCCCCGCGCAGAACCGCGAGGCCGGAACCGCGAGGCCGGAACCGCGAGGCCGGAACCGCGAGGCCGGACCGAACCGGCGCGAACCGGCGCGAACCGGCGCGAACCGGCGCGGACCAAACCGGGCGTGAACCGGCGCGGACCGAACCGGCGCGGACCAAACCGGGCGCGAACCGGCGCGGACCGAACCGGCGCGGACCGGGCGATCCTGACAGACGCTACTCGTATGAGCACCAGGCCGGATCGCGGAGCGCTCTCCGCATCACGCGCCGTTGCTCTGAGCGTGGGTGACGGGCAGACCCTGTCATACGGCACTGGGGCGAACATCTGGCAGGGATCGTTGCGTTCGGTGTGAGCCGAACGCTCGGGTGAGTGTCGTCTGGCAGGATCGGGCCGGTCCCGGATGGACACGCGACCAGGGGCTCAACATGCGCCGCTGCACATGCGCCGCTGCACATGCGCCGCTGCACATGCGCCGCCGCACATGCGCCGCTGCAACATGCGCCGCTGCGCGCCCGCGCAACACGTCAGTGCGTGATCGCCTCGCCGCCGTCGACCGGGATCACCGCGCCGTTCACGAACCCGAAGGCATCGCTCGCCAGACCCACGATCGCCCGCGCCACGTCCTCGGTCGTGGTCATCCGCCCGCTGGGGTTGCGCCGGCGGCTCATCTCGATGATCTGGTCGTGGACCGGCACCTTCATGAGTGCCGGCGTCATCGTCACGCCGGCCTGGATCGCGTTGACCGTGATGCCCGTCCGTCGGTGGCCGAACTCCAGCGCCAGCTGCCGAACATGCGATTCGAGGGCCGCCTTCGCGGCCGAGACCGCGCCGTACGTGGGCACGACGAGGCTGGATCCCTCCGACGTCATCGCGATGATCCGCGATCCATCCTCGAGGAGGCCGGCCGCGAAGAGGTCCTGCGCCCAGTAGACGAGGCTGTGGGCCATGACGTCGGCCGTCATCTCCATCTTTCGCCGATCGATGGCCGGCGATCCGCTATCGGCGATGTACGGCGCGAGCGAGCCGAACGCGAGCGAGTGAAGGACGACACGAAGATGTGGCCGCCCGCCTTCGGCACGGATCTCCGCGAACCGATCGGCGAGCGTCGCAATCGCGGAGGATCGCCGGGCGTCGTCGGCCGCATTCATGTTCAGGAAGAGTGCGGTCCGCCCCAACGCGCGGATCCGCTCCGCGATCTCGTCGACGTGCGCTCGTCGCGAGCGGGGATCGAGGTGGACGCCGCAGATGTCGTACCCAGCCGCGGCCAGCGCGCCGGCGGTCGCCTCGCCCATGCCGCTCGAGGCGCCCAGGATCAACGCCCAGGGTCGGCGTTCGTCGGTGGTCATCCGAAGTCGCCGTCGTCGAGGGGAAGCCGTCGGATCAGCGCGAGGACCGGCGCGGCGCCGGACGACGGCGCCGGAAGATCCACGGCAGCCGCGTCCGCGGCCTCTTCGGGCAAAGAGCCGCTTCCTGAAACGCCGGCCGCGATGAACCGCCACAGTCGGCTGCGGATCCCCGGCAGGTACGGGCCAGCGGTCTGTCGGGCCATGATTCCGGCGATTCCCTGGCCGACGGCCGCGTCGTGGAGTGCCCGACCCTCGCCCGGGATCGCCGGAACGGCAACCACCTCGTCGCCCGCATGGAGGATCCGCCGGAGGGTCTCGCGGCGGCGCGAGAGCGGCCACGACAGGATCGAGCGGCCGTCCACGTGGAGCAGATCGAACACGAGGTAGGCGACGGGCCGACCGGCCGCGCCGTCCAGCCGCCTCGCGAGTTCGCCCGCATCCGCCCGACCCATCGCGTCCACGACGACCAATTCGCCGTCGAGGATCGCTGACCGCGCATCGACCCGGACGGCAAGACCGGCAAGTTCGGGGAACGCGGCGGTGCGATCGACACCCTCGACGTCAACGATCCGGACGCCGCCGCCGCCCTGGGTTTCCGCCGGCCCCACAAATGCGAGCGCGCGAAGCCCGCCCCACGATGGCTCGAACAGGTGATGTGCAGAGTCAAACGGCTCGGCCAGCGGACGCGCCAGCATCGGCCGGAGCCCCTCGGGGAGGTTCGGCAGGTCCGTGTCCAGCCGCAGGGTGAGCTGGTCGGTCATCGCGGCTCGATGGTAGCCGCTAGACTCTGCCGCGTCGTCTGCGGCCCGCTCCGAGGGCCCGGCAGGACATGGCGGCGCCACCGCCCGACAGGACGGAGACCCACGTGCCCGACAAGCCCGCCGCTCCCGCGACGCGTGCCTCACGGATTCGCCGCGCCCCGACGCCCGAGGACCTCTACCGCCTCCGCGTGCCCACGGACCCGCGGCTTTCGCGCGATGGTGCGTTCGTCGCGTTCGTCGTGCAGTCGGTCGCGCCGAGCTTCGATGGCTACCGCCACGCCATCTGGCTGGCCCCGACCGATGGTTCACGCGAGGCCCGCCAGGTGACGCTCGGGGCGAAGCACGACACGCATCCGCGCTTCTCGCCCGATGGGCACATCGTTGCCTTCCTCTCCGACCGGCGCTCGGTGGTCGAAGAAGAGCCGATGCCGCCTGAAGAGGCCAAGCGACGGGAGGACGGCGTCCAGGTCCACTTGCTCCCCGGCGAGGGCGGCGAGGCACGTCGCTTGACCGATCTGCCCCGCGGCGTGAATGCGTTCGCGTGGTCGCCGGACGGCACCCAGCTCGCCGTGCTGTCCGCCTCGCGCGGGGCCAGTCGCAAGGACGACGCCCGCCTTCGGGGGACGCTGCGGCCGGCCGAACCGGGCAAGCCGCCGCTGAGCGACTACCGCTACTTCGATCGTCTCGCCTACCAGTTCAACGGCGCGGGCTTCATCGCCGGCCACGAGGCGCGGCTGTGGATCGTGGACGTCGCGACCGGTGCCGCGCGGCTCCTCGTCGAGACGCCCGGCGGGGTGGGAGATCCCGCCTGGTCGCCCGATGGTCGCCGGATCGCCTTCACCGTCCAGCGACGGCGCGATCGCGATCTCGTGTGGCGATCGGATATCGATGTCGTGGACGTGCGGACCGCCGCCCGCAAGACGGTCACCGGCGGCCCCGATTCGCTCTTCTTCGTCCCGACCTGGCTGCCGGACGGGAAGTCGATCGCCACCGTAGGTGGTCGGTTTCCCGCCAACGCGTACCGGAACGATATCTGGCTCTTCGCCGCCGACGGCCGCGATGCCCGCCAGGGTGGCGGTCGCAACCTCTCGGGCGAGCACGACCTGATGCCGGGGTCCGCGATGAACAGCGACGTGGCCGTGGGGGAGGGTGCGGCCCTCGTCCCATCCGCGGACGGCGCCTGGATCACCTTCACGGCCCCGATCCGCGGGTCGTACGAGCTGTGGCGGCTCGCCACCACGGACGGTCGGGTCGAGCGCATGACCGAAGACCGGCACTACATCTCGACCTTCGATCAGGTCGACGTTGCGGCTCGAGGCCGCGCTCGCGCGCGCATCGCGATGATCCGATCGACGGCGACGTCAGCCCCCGAAGTCCAGGTGCTGGATGCCGGGGCCCCCGGCTCCGGCGGGGCCTCGGGCTCCGGCGCGGCCTCGGGCTCCGGCGCGGTCGGTTCGGCGGCCCTTCGACCGGTCAGCCATCTCAACGACGCCGTCATGGCCGAGCTCGAACTGCGCGAGCCCATCGAACGCAGGACCACGGTCGATGGCCGCGAGATCCAGGGCTGGCTCATCCCCGCGGCCGGCGGACGCGGACCGAAACCCACGGTCACCCAGATCCACGGCGGCCCGCACACGCTCTACGGCTGGGCGCCGATCTGGGAGTTTCAGGTCCTCGCCGGCCACGGGATGTCGGTCCACTACACGAACCCGCGCGGCTCCGAGGGCTACGGGCGCGACTTCAACGAGGCGAACCTGCGCGACTGGGGCCCCGGCCCGATGGCCGACGTCCTCGGCAGCATCGATGCCCTGGTCTCCGACCGCCTCGCCGATCCAGACCGGCTCGGTGTCACCGGCGGTTCGTACGGTGGCTACCTGACGACCTGGATCGTCGGCCACGACCAGCGCTTCCGCGCCGCGATGACCTGCCGGTCCGTGGGCGACATGGCCACGCTCTTTCTGACCGGCGACATCAGCGGCGGCGAATGGGCGAACGTCGAATTCGGGCGGACTCCGTGGGAGGACCCGGCGTACTTCCACGAGATCTCGCCACTCTCGCATGCACCGAATATCCGCACGCCGCTGCTCATCCAGCACTCGGAGAAGGACATCAGGACGACGATCGCCCAGGCCGAGGCGCTGTTCACGGTCCTGCGCTCGCTGCGTCGACCCGTGAGACTCCTGCGCGTTCCCGACGAGACCCACGAACTCACCCGATCCGGCACGCCGTTCCGCCGCGTCGAGAACATGGTCCAGGTCCGCGCCTGGTTCGAGCACTTCCTACTGAAGGGCGGCCGGCGGTTGCCGCCCCTCCCGAAGGTGCGCGCCGGCCGGTGAGGTGACTCACAGGCAGCCGCTGGGCAGCGTATTGACAGTCGCAATCACGAGCGGTAGTTTGTGCGCACATTGTTCGTACGTTCTAGGTGATTGGCAATGACGACAGATGCGGCGCTCACGGGACGCCGCTTCGCGCCGCCTGCAACGACGAGTAAGACTGAGCGCATTACGGTGCGTGTCTCCGTGGCGCAGCGCAAGCTGCTTTCCGAGGCGAGCCGCACGGAATCGACAACCCTCACTGACTTCATCCTGGATGCGGCGACTGCGCGCGCTGAGGACGTTCTCGCCGATCGTTCGGTCTTTAGCTTGAATCACGAGGCGTTTGCCGCCTTTGTGGATCTACTTGATCGTCCCGTGGTGGACAAGCCGCGACTTCGCGAACGACTTTCGGCTCAGCCCCTCTTCGACAAGTAGCAGCCTCTCCGCATGGGGGGCTATACACGTCCGGCGGTACTGACCCGGGATCATGACGTCGACCATTTTGATTGCGGATCGCCCTCGCTGACGGAGTGGCTGGTCAAGTACGCCCTGACCGCGCAATCCGCGGGCACCAGCCGCGTCTTCGTCAGTCTCGAAACTGACGCCCACCACGTCGTCGGTTACTACGCTTTGGCGGCATCGCAGGTCCAGCACGAAGCCGCCGCGGAGCGACTTCGCAAAGGCGCCGGGCGCTATCCGATCCCGGTCGTCCTCCTCGCACGACTGGCCGTGGACGTACGCCATCAAGGCAGGGGCCTCGGCGCAGCGCTCCTCACCGATGCGCTCGGCCGCGTCGAACAAGCTGCGGGCGCAATCGGTGTTCGTGCGCTCCTGATCCATGCGGAATCGGCACAGGCGAAGGCGTTCTATCTCAACTACTCCGAGTTCGAGGAGTCACCGACCGACCCGTTCCACCTCACTCTCTTGATCAAGGACCTCAGAAAGGCACGTTCAAGAGCCGCTCGCTAGCGGGGCGGGAGCGCGCGGCGACGTTCAGGTCAGGATGAGGATCTCGCTGATCAACTCGCCGGCGAACCGGTAGACCAGCACCGCACGCACCACATCCGGCCCGCCCGGGGCGTAGCCGGTCACCCGTTCCTCGTCGATCACGTAGGGACCGAGCGCGATTCGATTGGGAATGTCGTAGTGAAGGTTCGGATGGTCCGACATCGACTTGGCGTAGCGCGCCCTGACCGCCTCGGCGCCGTCCATCAGGATCGTGCCGTCGGCTCGTTTCACGACGACGTCCGGAGCGTAGAAGCCCAGGCACCGATCCAGGTCGTGGTCGTGGTAGGCGTCGATGGCTGCCTGGACGATGTCCCGCGGTTCCATGGCGCGCTCCTCTCAGGCTCCCGAAGAACTGCGCCACTGCGCACTCCCCGGGCGGTCAGCTGCCGCCGAGAAGAGTATCCTCTCCGTCCCATGAACCGCCGCCGAAATCACCGCGTCCGATGACCGCCACCAGGCCCGACACGCTTGCCCGCGAGCGTGCCAACGAGCTTGTTTCGTCGTGGACCGGCGGTCGACCCGGGCCGCTCGGCAGCATCCTCGGCCGAGTGACCGCCGTCGACCAGGTCGGGGTCGAGGAGCGCGTCGACTCGCTCAAGCGCCGCTCGATCAAGAAGGCGTCGAAGCTGTGGGCGCTCGATCTCGCGATCCGGATGATGGACCTGACCACGCTCGAGGGGAAGGACACGCCGGGCAAGATTCGCGCGCTGTGCCAGAAGGCGAAGACCCCGAAGCCCGGCGACCCGACGATCCCGTCGGTCGCGGCGATCTGCGTCTATCCCTCGCTCGTCGCCGACGCGAAGGAGGCCCTCCGCGGGTCGTCGGTCAAGGTCGCCAGCGTCGCCACCGGGTTCCCGGGCGGGCAGACCTTCCGCGACATCAAGATCGCCGAAACGAAGGCCGCGGTCGAGGCCGGCGCGGACGAGATCGACATGGTCATCGACCGCGGGGCGTTCCTGTCGGGCGACTATCGAACGGTCTTCGAGGAGATCATCGACATCAAGGCGGCCTGCGGCGACGCCCACCTCAAGGTCATCCTCGAGACCGGCGAGCTCGAGACGTACGACAACGTTCGCCGCGCGAGCGTCCTGGCGATGGCCGCCGGTGCCGATTTCATCAAGACCTCGACCGGCAAGGTCACCCCCGCCGCGACGCTCCCGGTGACCCTCGTGATGCTCGAGGCGATCCGCGACTTCGAGAAGGCCACGGGCCGCCAGGTCGGGATGAAGCCGGCCGGCGGGATCCGCATGGCCAAGGAGGCGATCCAGTACCTCGTCGTCCTGTACGAGACGCTCGGGCCGCGCTGGATGTCCCCCGACTGGTTCCGCTTCGGCGCCTCATCGCTCCTGAACGACGTGCTGATGCAGATCGAAAAGGAGCGCACCGGCCGCTACCAGGGCCCGGACCACTTCACGCTCGACTGACAGGGATCTGGCTGCCCGCCAATGGCAGCTTCCTGGGGAACCCACGTGAGCTTGGGCGCGTATGTCGGGTGTGGGTCTTGATCCATCAAGCGGCGCACGTAGACGACCAATCCCTGATGCTGATCACATCGGGATCGAGCGCCGCGCCCGAACGCGCACAAAACGATCGGTTGCGCCGTTCGGTCTCGTCGTTGCGCTTGTCCTGATCGGCGGGGTTGCCCTGCTCGTTCGCGCGCCTTCCCCGCTATCCGGAAGTGACGCGCCGATCGGACCCGCCTCCTCATGTGCAGCCGGCGACTGGCCGCTGACCGTTATCACATGTGACGAGGTATTCCGGATCGGAAATCAGGCAGGCGCACGAGTGGACCGAGCCCGGATCTGGCTGACGACGCTTGGCCCCGTCCTGACGTCGATGCGCCCTGCCCAACAGGTTTCGGCGCTCCCGGACGGGACCGAAGTGTGGGTTATCGTCTACGACGGCCGTTGGGTGTGTTGCCCGAACGCCTTCGACGAGAACGGCGAACGGATTCCCCAGACCGACAAGGCGCGATGGCTCGTTGCGGCCGAGTCCGCGAGAGAAGGAACCGGGTTCGTCTATCTTCAGGACTGGACGGGCAAGCCCGTCCCTGAATCGCTTCCGAGTCCGTCTCGCTGACCACTCGGTCGGCCCCCTGAATCAATCGTTCGTCGCAATGATCTCGACCACGATGCGCAGGTCGGGCCACTGCGCGTCCGTCATGAGCACGCGGTCTGCCTTGAGTTCGATCGCCGTGGCGACCACGAGAGCGTCCGGAAGTCGGAGGCGGCCACCATGGCGAGCCCTGAGCTCGGCGGCCGCTCGGGCGATCTCACGGGTGGCCGGCTCGATCGACACCGGGAGCGCCTCGAGGAACTCGTCGACCGCCGCATCGCTTGCCGGCTTCTGTCGGAGGGGCCCGACAAGGAGCTCGGCATACGCCGAAACCGGCAGCACGAGACGGTCGCCACGATCGCGTGCGGACGCGATCGCCCGACGAGCCGAGTTGTGATGAGCGTCGTTCGCGTTGAGGACGGCGATCAGGACCCCAGCGTCCAGGACGGTCAGTCCCACTCGTGTCGCAGTTCTTCGAGATAGCCGTCCGGATACGCGTCGGTCAGGGCGCCGGCGAATCGATCGAGCGGATCGTCCTCTCGAACGAGCGTGATCTTTCCCGGCCCACTGACGTCCGCGCGCAGGCGATCACCGATCTTGAGTCCCGCGCGCGCCAGGGCATCGACGGGCAGCGTGACCTGGTTCTTCGCGCTGATCCGTGTTCGACCGCGCTTGCGCGTATGCTTTACTTTGTCGACCATGAGTAAAGGATAGATGGCGCCGGCGCCGATGTCCAGAGGCAACGTGCAGCGCTGTCGCAACGTGCAGCGCCATGGAGCCGCTCGGGGCAGGGAACCGGTCTTCCAGACGGAGCGTCATGGCCCAGTGCATGCTGCTCGCATGATCCTTCGAAACCGCCGACGAACGCTGGACACGAGATCCGTCGCGGCCGTGGTGTTCGGTGCTGCGCTCGTGTTCGCGGCTTGCGCTGCCGGTGCTTCGCCAGGGCCCTCCGGAACACCGGATCCTGGTGGCACGCCCGGGCCGAGCGCCACGCCGACCCCAACGGCGCTGGCCGCGGTCGAGCTCAAGTACGTCCTGCTCGATCGGTTCGGCCCGCTCAGCTTCTGCGATCCCGACATGTATCCGGTTGGCGTCAACGACATCGCCGCGCGGGCCGCCGAGCGCTTCCCGGAAGTCGAGGCCGACACGGCCACCTTCGTCGCCATCCTCGCCCGGCTCGGGATCCCGCAGGGGCCCGCGTACGCGCCCGACCAGGTGCTCGCGATCTACACCGAATGGAAGATGCTCAACGCCATCGTCCTGGAGCCCATCGGCAACGATCGGTTCCGCTTCGACATCACGACGATGGCGGAGGGCGCGGCCGAGGGGCTCCGGACTGCCGGGATCGTCGACGCGCTCGGGACGATCACGGTCGAGCAACAGGCGAACTCGGGGCCGCTCAACTGCCCGATCTGCCTCGCCCGCGGGACGCTGATCTCGACGCCGGATGGGCCTCGCGCGGTCCAGGACCTACCCGTCGGCGACCCGGTCTGGTCTGTGGACGAGAGCGGGATCCGTGTCGCGGCCACGATCCTCCAGGTGGGCAGCGTGACCGCTCCCGCGACGCACCACGTCGTCCACGTCGTGCTCGATGACGGTCGCGAGCTGTTCATTTCGCCCGGTCATCCGCTCCTCGATGGCCGGACGGCCGGCGACCTTCGAACCGGCGATGCACTCGACGGCGGGCGCGTCACGACCGCGGACCTTGTCGCGTACGGCGGCGGGCAGACCTTCGATCTGCTCCCATCGGGTCCCACGGGCGGTTACTGGGCCGGCGGCATCCTCGTCGGCAGCACGCTCGCAGCCCCCGGCAACTGATCGCCCGGTTCCCGGTGGTCGGAGCGGATGGTCGCCTCGGCGACACCGCGACAGACGCCCGCCCCTCAACCATGCGTTGACGAAGACGCCAGGTGCCGCGTCGCGCGGCAGATGGTGAGGAACGCACGCCGGGCGCATCGTTCGCTCACTCGATCACGGTGCAGAAGCCGGGTCGCGAGAGGCTCCAAAGGAGGCACACGATGCTCCAGACCCAGCGCCAGGCGACCGTCAATCTCGGCTCCGCCAGGGCCGCACTCGTGCTCGCCGCAGCGTTCGGTGCGGCCGCTGTCGTCGGCCAGATCGCCGCATCGAACCCGTTCGCCACTCCGGCTACGGGCTCCGGCGTGGCTGTCCCCGTGCCGATTGTCGTGGTCCCGGAGATCACGACCCGGACCTCAGAGTTCTCGACGGGCGTCCAGATCGCACCGGCACCGGCCACACCGTGGGAGATCGAGGCGGGCGCGCGGCGCGGCGGCGCCACCTCCCAGTCGACCACGGTGCACGACTCCGGCCGGCCGCACCGGGGCGAGCTGATCCCGCAGTAGGACACGGCCGCCGGCTCGATCGCCGGACAGCATCGAAGTCGGAAGAGCGGGCCACGAGGTCAGAAGAGCGGGCCAGCGGCCCGCTCTTCGGCGTCGCTGCGACAATGGCTGCCTCTCGCGCCGCACGCTGTAACGCGCGTTGCGCGGTAGAGACGCGCGTTACGCCGCGAGGCGCGTTACGCCGCGAGGCGCGTTACGCAGTAGAGGTGTAGCGGAGCTCGGAAGGCTGGCAAACGGGCTTGAAGCGAGACGCCTCACTCGCGAGCGGCGTGAGACGGCCCGTATGCGGCCAGATCCGCGCGATAGCACGCCTATGGCGTGTGCGAGCTACGGAACTGGGCTCGATGTGGACCTGGGCTCGATGGGCGCGATTCCGTCACGGACCGGCGAACTCTTCTGCGTCGCTGCGAGGATGGCCTTGGCGCTGCGAGTCTGCGTCGCTGCGAGGATGGCCTGGGCGCGGCCTATCGGGAGCGGTACAGCCAGTTGCGCTGATCCGGCTCTGGATCGGCGCGGTAGATCCGGACCATCCAGACGAGACCGAAGATGATCCCAGCGATCCCGAAACCGCTCGTGACCATCTGCCCTGTGAGGAAGGGCGGGGGCTCGTCGGATAGATCCATCGGGCTGCCGAAGAAGCTCGGTGCCGCGAAGAACAGGAAGGCGGTGACCCCGCTGGCCAGCAAGGCGATCGTCAACTCGAGTCGCGCAAGGTAGCGGGCGCGCTGGATGCGGTCCATGCGCGAACAATACGCTCGGGATGCAGGCTCGCCGGACTCGCCGGCTCAGATCGCGAGCGACAGGACGAGGAGGGTCTGACCGACGTGGTACGGGACCATGACCGCCAGACGGGACAACGGTGACGCGAGGGCGGCACCGGTCGGATCGGCGACGAAGCGCCGCCATCCGAGGACGGCATCGGAGGCCACGAACAGCCACGCGCCGGCCACCAGCGCCGGGGCGAGCGTCGCGGTCGCTGCGACCGCCATCGCCGAGATCGCGATCAGGTAGGCGATCACCGCGAGCCCCGTCGCTCGGTCCGTGGCCGCTGCACCCGCCGCGATCCGACGACCAGCGACCGCGTAGAGAACGGCCGCGCCGATCATGCCGATGAGCGCCCCCACGACCTCCAGGGGCCACTGAACGAATGAGCCGAGGTACGCGACCTGGGCCAGGAAGAAGGCCGCGAGCCCAGCCCGGAATCGCCCACCCGGCAGCAGCAGGACGTCGCCGGCGAGCGAGGCCACGAGCGCGGCGACGACCCACGGACGCGCGCCCACCACGTTCGGCTCCAGGTTCGCAGCGACACCAAGCAGCGCAACGATGACGGCGGGCTTGGCGAATCGCTCGGTCCGCAGATCAAGCCGGACGACGGCGACCCAGTCAACCACCGCGATGAGCACGGCCGCAACAGCAAACGTCCAGGCGGGAGACGTCATCGGGGAAGGCGAAGGACGATGCCGATCAGCGTGCGAATGGCAGATCCCTCCCGTCGGTGGCCACTCAAGCGTCGAACGGTATGATGCCCGATGTGACAAGCGAGACGAAACTCCAGCGAATCGGGAGCGACAACGCCCCATCGTCGTGGGGGCTGGGCGATGGACAGGCGATCCCCTGGGAGTACGCGCCGGCTCCCGAGTCGCGCGAGATCGTCACGATCAGGGATCGCTACGGCCTGTTCATCAACGGCCGCGAGGTCGACGCCGCTGACGGCGAGACGTTCGGAACGGTCAACCCGGCCACCGAGGAGACGCTCACCCAGGTCGCGAAGGCGACACCGGCCGATGCCGATCGCGCCGTTCGCGCCGCCCGCAAGGCCCAGCGCCACAGCTGGGGCCAGCTGGCCGGCCGCGAGCGGGCGAAGTACCTCTTCCGGATCGCCCGGATCCTCCAGGAGCGGAGCCGCGAATTCGCCGTCCTCGAGAGCATGGATTCGGGCAAGCCGATCAAGGAGTCGCGCGACGTCGACGTCCCCCTGGCCGCCGCGCACTTCTGGTACTACGCGGGCTGGGCGGACAAGCTCGACTATGCGTTCCCGGGTCGGGTCGCGAGGCCGCTGGGCGTCGCTGCCCAGATCATCCCGTGGAATTTCCCCTTGCTCATGCTGGCCTGGAAGATCGCGCCGGCCCTGGCTGCCGGCAACACGGTCGTCCTGAAGCCGGCCTCGACGACCCCGCTGACCGCCCTTCTGTTCGCCGACGTCTGCCGCCAGGCCGATCTCCCGCCCGGGACCGTCAACATCCTCACCGGGCCCGGCTCGATCGGGATGCACCTCGTCACCCATCCGGGGATCGACAAGGTCGCGTTCACCGGCTCGACCGAGGTGGGCAAGAAGATCGCCCGGGGAGTCGCCGGCACCGACAAGGGCCTGACCCTCGAACTTGGCGGCAAGGCGGCGAACATCGTGTTCGAGGACGCGGCGCTCGATCAGGCGGTCGAGGGCATCGTCAACGGGATCTACTTCAACCAGGGCGAGGTGTGCTGCGCCGGCTCGCGCCTGCTCGCCCAGGAATCGATCGTCGAGCCGCTCATCGAGAAGCTCAAGGATCGCCTGTCGACGATCCGCGTCGGCGACCCGCTCGACAAGAACACCGATGTCGGCGCGATCAACTCACGGGCCCAGCTCGAGAAGATCACCGAACTGGTCGAGTCGGGCAAGGCCGAGGGCGCCGAGTTCTACCAGCCGGCCTGCGACCTCCCGGAGGTCGGCTACTTCTTCCGGCCGACGCTCTTCACGAACGTCGCGCAGAGCCACCGGATCGCCCAGGAGGAGATCTTCGGGCCGGTCCTCTCCGTGCTGACGTTCCGAACGCCGGACGAGGCGGTCGAGAAGGCGAACAACACGCCGTACGGCCTGTCGGCCGGGATCTGGACGGAGAAGGGGAGCCGGATCCTGTCGATGGCCACGAAGATGAAGGCCGGCGTCGTCTGGGCGAACACGTTCAACAAGTTCGATCCCACCTCGCCGTTCGGTGGATACAAGGAATCCGGCTACGGCCGCGAGGGTGGGATGCACGGGCTGCACGCCTACGTCCGCCTGGAGGACCGCTGATCGTGGCCAGCCGAACACCTCAACCGAAGGGAGAAGCCGCGGCCCGGGCGCGCGTCTCGTCGCGGGCCGTCCAGAAGGCCGCGGACCGGGCAGCGGCGCCGCGGATCGAGGTCCGCAAGACGTACAAGCTGTACATCGGTGGGGCGTTCCCGCGCACGGAGAGCGGCCGCTCGTATCTCGTGAGCGCAAAGGACGGCACGCCGCTCGCCAACGCCTGCCGCGGGTCGCGCAAGGACCTCCGCGACGCCGTCCGTGCCGCGCGGCAGGCGTTTCCCGGCTGGGCCGCACGATCCGCCATGAACCGCGGCCAGATCCTGTATCGCGTTGCCGAGCTCATGGAGGGCCGCCGCGACCAGTTCGTGGAGGAAGTGGCCGCGGCCGAAGGCCTTCGTCCCGATCGCGCGCGACCGCTCGTCGACCGCGCGATCGATCGCTGGGTCTGGTACGCGGGCTGGGCCGACAAGATCGCCCAGGTCCTTGGCTCATCCAACCCCGTGGCCGCCTCGTACTTCAACTTCACGATCCCCGAGCCGACGGGCGTGGTCGGGATCGTCGCGCCGGAGACGTCGTCCCTGCTGGGTCTGGTGAGCCGCCTCGCGCCGCCGCTCGTCGCCGGGAACAGCGTCGTGCTGATCACGTCCGAGAAGCGGCCGCTGCCCGCCGTGACGCTCAGCGAGGTCCTCGCCACGTCCGACGTGCCGGGCGGGGTCGTCAACGTCATCACCGGCCTCAAGAACGAGCTCGTACCGGTCCTGGCTGCCCACGTGGACGTCGATGCCCTCGACACGTGGGGCGTGCCGGACGCGCTGCGCACGGACGTGGATCTCGCTGCCGCCGAGAGCGTCAAGCGGATCGCACGGCGCCCGCGCGGCGTCGCCGACGCACGCTTCGACTGGACCGACGACCGCGCCGCCGAGCGCCCCGAGTGGATCGCCGCCTTCCTCGAGATGAAGACGGTCTGGCACCCGATCGGGGTCTGAGGATGGCGGTGCGCACGCGCCAGCTCCACCCGACGATCGCCCCTGGGGCGCGATCGGGGCGGTTCGAGGAGCGCCGGGTATTCGTGGATGCCACGCCCGACGAGGTCTGGCGGGCGCTCGTCGATCCGGCCCGGGGCGGCGACATGATCCCCGAGGCGTCTCTCGGAGTTCCGGTCGGCGCATCGTGGCCCGCCGCAGGGTCGCACCGACCGGCCCGGATTCGAATCGGACTGCTGAGTGAAGCCGGACGTGCCACGAGCGTCGAGGCGCGCCCAGCCGCAACCTTCTGGCTCAGGGTCGAGAGTCCATCGATCCGGACGGACTGGACCTGGCGCCTCGAGCCCGTCGCAGGTGGAACGCGCGTCGTCCACGTCGGTGCGATCTCGGCGCGAAGCCGGCTGACCGCCGTCCTCGTGCGCCTTGGTCGACGTGATCTGGGCGCGATTGTCGACGAGCACCTCGCCGCTGTTGCTCGCCAGGTGCGGCGCGCGAACGGTGAGACCGAGAGCGCCGCCTGAACGCATCGTTGGCTTCGAGCACGTGGACCCGCTCATGCTCGACCGTACGCACGCCACGAGCGGGATGAGGGAATGACCGGATGACCGCCGTGATCGAGACCCGTGCCCTGACGAAGCGCTACGGCGAGCACCGTGGCATCGACGAGGTGGATCTCGAGGTCCACGAAGGCGAGATCTTCGGGTTCCTGGGCCCCAACGGTGCCGGGAAGACGACGACGATCCGGGTGCTCCTCGACCTCATCCGACCAACATCGGGCAGCGCCAAGGTGTTCGGAATCGAAACGACCGTCGACCCGGTGGCAATCCGCCGACGGATCGGCTACCTATCGGGCGAATTCACGCTCTACGACCGGCTGACCGGGGCGGAGACGATCGACTACTTCGCCAATCTCCGCGGTGGGGTGGATCGGGCCTACCAGGGCCAGCTCGTCGAGCGCCTGGACCTCGACGTGTCGCGTCGGTTCCGCGAGTACTCCAAGGGTAACAAGCAGAAGGTGGGGCTCGTCGTCGCCCTCCAGCATCGACCCGAGCTGCTCATCCTCGACGAGCCGACGGCCGGTCTTGACCCGCTGGTGCAGCAGACGTTCAACGCGCTCATGTTCGAGGCGAAGGCCGAGGGCCGAACGGTATTCCTTTCGTCGCACATCATCAGCGAGATCGAGCGTGTCGGCGATCGCGCCGGGATCATCAGGGAGGGACGCCTGGTTCGCGTGGATTCGGTGGCCGGTCTCCGGGACCTCTCGGCGCACGAGGTGGAGTTGCGTTTTCCGGGCCCGGTGCCGTCGGCGATCTTCGAGGCGATCGAAGGCGTGTCGAACGTGTCGGCCGAAGGGCACACGCTGCGGATGCTCGTGTCCGGGCCGATCGCCCCGGTCGTGAAGGCCGCTGCCGCCCTCGAACTGACCGACTTCATCAGCCGCGAGCCGAGCCTTGAGGAGATCTTCCTGAGCGAGTACGGGCGAGAGGTCGCGAGCAGCCGAGAGGTTGTCGGTGGCCGCTCCTGATCGAACCGGGCCGGCGATGGCCGTCGCCGCGTCCGGTGCCGCCTCGGGCGACACCATCGAGCCGTCAGTGATCGCCCGAATCATGGGCCTCGGGTCCGTGTTCGGAAAGGGCCTGCGCGACAGCCGCCGCGGTGCCCTGATCATCGGCGTCCTGCTCGGGATCCTCGTCCTGATCACCGGGTCCCAGATTTCCCTTGAATACAACACCGCGATTGAGCGTGCGGCGCTGGCAGCCCAGATGTCGGGGTTGCCAGCTGTCTTCCAGGGCATGCTCGGCGAGCCGATCCGGATCGAGACCCTGGGCGGCTTCCTGTCGTGGCGGATGTTCGGGTTCGTGCCCGTGATGGTCGGGATCTGGTCCATCGTCGCCCTGTCGGGAACGCTCGCCGGTGAGCTCGCGCGGGGCAGCCTGGACGTCCTGGCCGGCGGCCCGATCGGGCGGCGTCGCCTGGCGATCGTGAAGCTCGGGTCGCACCTCGTGGCGCTGGCGATCGCGGTGCTCATCCTGGCGATCGCGACGTTCATCACGGTCGTGGCATTCGGCACCCTCCCGGGCGATTCGCTCGGCATTGAGGCGGCGCTGGGACAGGCGGCGTGGGTGTTCGTGGCGACGCTGGTTCCCGGTTCGGTGGCGTTCGCGGTCGCCCCGATTGTCGGACGGAGCTCTGCGATCGGCGTCGGGGCGCTCGTGCTGTTCGTCAGCTTCATCGTCAACGGCTATGGCGATCTCGTCCCCGCCTTCGATGCCATCCGGCCGCTGTCCTATTTCGACCTGACGGCCGGCCATCGACCGCTCGCCGGTGCATGGGATTGGCCGGCGCTCGGGTTGCTGGCCGCGATCGTCGCGGCGGTCCTGGCCGTGGGTGTGGTCGTCTTCGAACGGCGCGACCTGCTGGTACCCAGCGAGGGACGCCAGGTCGTCCCGCGACTCGACGCCTGGATCATGGGGCCCTTTACGCGCTCGCTCGGGGAGCGGCTGCCTGCGGCGCTCGCGTGGGGCGGTGCGCTCGGGCTCTACGGCGTCGTCCTGGCGACTTCGGCCGATGAGTTCGTGGCCCAGTTGTCGCAGATCCCGCAGGTCATCGAGATGATCGAGCGGTTCTTCCCCGACGCCGACATCCTCTCGGTGGGCGGCTTCCTCCAACTCGCCTACTTCTCCGAGGCGATCATCCTCGTGGGACTCGCCGCAGCGTTCTTCGTCGCCGGATGGGCGTCGGACGAGGGTGAGCGACGGATCGAGATGGTCATGGGGGCGCCGGTGAGTCGGGCCGAGTGGGCGATCAGGAGCTCCCTCGGCGTGATGGCGGCGATTGCGATCATGACCCTGATCATCGACCTCGGCATCATCGTCGGGGCACGAATCCAGGGCGAGGATGGCCTCGGCCTGGCTCTTGGGGTCTCGGTGCTTGGCCTGTACGGGATGGCCGTGGCCGGCGTGGGGTTGGCCGTGGGCGGCCTGGTCCGGCCGGGAATCGCCGCGGTCGTGGTCGTCAGCCTGACGATCGGGTTCTACCTGCTCGACCTGCTCGGCACGATCCTGCGGCTTCCCGACGCGATCGTGGGCCTGTCGCTGAACCAGCATCTCGGGCGCCCGATCCTGGGCGAGTTCGATGGGTTCGGGCTCGTCCTCTGTATGGCACTGGCGTTCGGTGGGGTCGCGCTCGCGGCGCTGGGCATGAGCCGTCGCGACGTTGGCCGCTGACCCCAGCGTGGGCACGGCCCGGTCGAGTCGCTGCTCCGCCGACCGCGGTGGCGGGTTGATCGAGCCCCCGCGGCCGGCAGCGATTCCGACCGTCGTCGGGATCACCGTCCTCGCGACCACCGTCCTCGCGACCACCGTCTTCGCGACCCGGGACTGACGGCGCGTCGTGGACCCGCTCGTTCTCGCACTCGTCCTGGGCGCGGCGACGCTCCATGTCACCTAGAACGTCCTGCTCAAGACGTCCGGCGATCCGCTCCGTGGCGCCACCGTGGCCACCGCGGCCGGCGCGATCCTGCTGGTCCCGGGCGCGACCATCGCATGGCTCCTGGTCGACCGGCCCCCGATCCCGCCCGAGGCCCTCGGCCTCGGCATCGTGTCCGGCGTGCTCGAGGCGGTCTACTTCGCATTCCTCGCCGCAGCCTATCGGCGCGGCGACCTGTCGATCGTCTACCCGTTGGCGCGCGGGACGGCGACCCTGCTCGCGGTCGGGGCGGGAATCCTGATCCTCGGCGAGCGGCTGAGCCCTCTCGGCTACGCGGGGCTGGGTACCCTGCTCGTGGGCTTCCTCTGGCTCCAGCGACCGTGGCAGATCGTTCGCGCCGTGATGCGCGGCCACGCGGTCGAGGGCGGCGTCCTGTTCGCGATCGCGACCGGGGTCCTGGTGGCGACGTACTCCGCCGTGGACCGCGTGGGGGTGCGCCTCGTGGAACCGTGGATCTACGCGGCGATCCTCCAGTTCTTCGCGGCCATCACACTCGTCGGCTGGACGACGTTCCGCTGGCGGTACTCGCACCGCCGCGGGATCGAGTCGATCTTCGCTCGCCTCGCCGGCGACAAGCGCTCAGCCCTGGGCGGGGCGATCGCGGTGGTGCAGTACCTGCTGATCCTTGTCGCCTTTCGCCTCGCCCCACTCTCCGTGGTGGCGCCGCTGCGGGAGTCCGCGATCGTGCTGGCGTCGGGCTGGGGCGCGTTCCGGATGCGTGAGGCCGCCTCTCAACGCGACGGGTTGGCGCGGGTCGCGGCGGCCACCCTGATCGTCATCGGCGCCGTGGTGATCGCCGCGAGTTAGGGAACTTTGCTCACGGGTGGCCGGGCGCTCACGGGTCAGGGCGCTCGGGTCGCCGGGCGCTCGGGTGGCCGGGCGCTCACGGGTCAGGGCGCGGAACCACCGACGACCCCCGGTTCCTCGCACTCTGCCGCCGGGAGAACGTTATCCACCGAAATCGGTGCCCCGCCGCCGGTGGCGGGCAAGCCGGGACCGGATTCGTGCGGGGGTTCGGGCCCCGCAGCCCTCAGGGGCGGTAGAAACCGTGGATAACATTCCCGGGGTGAACGTCTGCAAGAAATTCGGTGGCGGAGGGGGTCGGTACGGTGGCGGAGGGGGTCGGTACGGTGGCGGAGGGGGTCGGTACGGTGGCGGAGGGGGTCGGTCCGACCTGGATCGCCACCGGCGCCGATGCCGGCCCAGCCTCAGGGTGCGGGAGTCGAGCGGCCGATCAGGTGGCGGCCGCCGAACCGGCTGTTGACCAGGGCCACGCCGCCGATCACCAGGGCCGTGCCGGCCAGCACGCGCACATCGACCGACTCGTCGAGGACCACCACACCGAGCGTGATCCCGACGATCGGCAGGAGGTAAGCGACCATCGAGGTCCGTGTCGCACCCCATTCGCCGAGGATCCGGAAGTAGGCGAGGTAGGCAAACCCCGACCCGAGAATTCCGAGCCAGATGATCGCGAAGAGGCCATCGCGTGTGATCGGCGTTTCGAGCGGGCGCTCGAACACGAACGCGAGGACCGTCACGATCGCGAACGCGAACCCCACCTGGAAGAGCGCCGGGATCATGGGCCGCAGTCCGCGCACATTGCGACGGTTGTAGACGTTGCCGATCCCGTACGAGATGGACGAGCCGATGAGCGCGATCTCGCCGGCGATGTTCCCGTCGTCGAGGACCAGGTTCCGCGACATGATCACCACGACCCCGACGAACCCGACGGCAAGCCCCACGGCCCGATTCAGCGTGATCGGTTCGTCGTGGAGGAAGCTCGCCGCGAAGACGATCGTGAACAGCGGGACCGTCGCGTTGAGGATCGCGGCGAGCGCGCTGTCGGTCGTCTGCTCGGCCCAGGTGATCAGGAAGAACGGGATCACGATGTTGAGAACGGCCATCACGATCAGGTGCCGGTAGATCCGGGCCTCGCGAGGCAGGCGCTCGCGTGCGATCCCGACCGCGGCGAGGAGGAGCACCAGGCCGAAGAACAACCGTCCCGCGACGAGCGTCAGGGGCGTGATCGTCTCCACGCCGATCTTGATGAAGAGATAGCTCGAGCCCCACATGCCGGCCAGGGCAACGAACAACAGCCAAGTGCTTCGGGACGCGCGGCTCACCGCGGGATGATAGCCCTCCTTGGCCTAACCTGCTAGGCCAAACCGGGCTACTCGGTCGGCGGGCACGTTCCGCTGTTCGCCGGCGGGGCGCTCGTGGTCGCCGTCGGGATCGTCGTGATGTGGCGGGCGCTGCCGGATCGCCACGACGTCGTGGACGTGCCGCGACTTCCCGACGAGCGCGATCTCGAAGGCGAATCGGCACGTGACCCCGTGTCACATGCAGGGACCCGATAGGATTCCGAGGATGTCCGACACGTCCCATCCCGCGCTCGAGTCGCTGCCTGAGCGTTTCATTCAACGGGATCCAGCAGCACGTGCCCAGGCGGAGCGGGTTCGCGTCGTGCGGGCGCCGGGCCGTGTCAACCTCATCGGCGAGCACACGGACTACAACGAGGGGTTCGTTCTTCCGGCCGCCATCGACCTGGAGATCCGCATCGCCTTCATCCCGACCGACGACGGCCGCGTGGAGCTGACCCTGGACGCGACCGGAGAGAGACGCGAGTTCGTCGTTGCCTCGCCCGGCCCGCGTCGCGGCGAGTGGATCGACTATGTGGCCGGGACGGCCTGGGCACTCACTGAGGCGGGGCTCCCGTTACGCGGGTTCCGGGGCCTGCTCGCGAGCAGCCTGCCCCCCGGCGCGGGGCTCTCGTCGTCCGCAGCGATCGAACTGGCGACGGCCTGGGCGCTGTCCGGTCCCGATGGTCCAGCGCTGGAACCGATGGCACTTGCCCGGACGGCTCGGCGAGCCGAGAACGACTACGTCGGCGTGCAGTCCGGGTTGATGGACCAGTTCGCCGTCACGATGGGTCGCGCGGGCATGGCCCTGCGACTCGACTGCCGATCACTCGACTGGGAGGCGGTGCCGATTCCCGTGGATCTCGAACTCGTCGTGTGCCACTCGGGCAGCCCGCGGCGGCTGGAGGTCTCGGCCTACAACGACCGCCGCGCCGAATGCGCTCGCGCCGTCGAGGCGATCGCAACCCATGGGCCCGGTATCTCGTCCCTGCGTGATGTTGACCTTTCGATGCTGGAACGTCATCGCACTCACATGGATGAGGTTGCCCACGCCAGGGCGCTCCACGTCGTGACGGAGAACCTCCGCGTCCTCGACGCCGAGGCGGCACTCAAGGCCGGCGACCGAGAAGCCGTCGGCCGCCTCTTCGCGGCGTCGCACGCCTCGCTTCGCGACTTGTTCGAGGTCTCCTCTCCGGCGCTGGACGCCCTCGTGGTGATTGCGGCAGGGACCCCGGGAGTCGTCGCAGCGCGGCTGACGGGAGCCGGATTCGGTGGATGCACGCTCAACCTCGTGGAGCGCGGCCGTGCCGATGAACTGCGGGCCGCGGTTGAGCGCGACTATCCGGCACGGACGGGCCTCATGCCCCAGGTCTTCGTCGTCGATGCTGTGGACGGAGCCGGGTTCCTGTCGACCCCGGGCTGATCCGCGAACAGTCCGCGGCTCAGTCCGCGCTGAGGACGTACAGCCGGGCGGCGAAGTCCCCGTCGGGCACGCCCGTGGCCGGGTCCTCTGGCACCAGGCCGAGCCCGACCGCCATCAGCAGGTCGCCGCCACGCCGAACGGAAGCCGCCGGCGTCGGACCGGGCCATGCAGAAACGCGATAGACGGTACCGGGATCGAGGTCGCGGAGTCGCAATCGGTCGGGCGGTGCGACGGGTCGTCGCAGGATCCGGTAATGGGCGACGATCGCCGTCATCCGGTCCTCCGCCACCACCATCCATGCCGCATCGTCACCGCCGAGCGGGCTCCGCAGGCGGATGAATCGGCCGCGCTGGAAGATCTCGCGATGCTCGCGGTAGAACGCGATGTGGCCGCGGATCTCGGCGCGCTCCGTGTCGCCCAGGGTTCGGGGATCCAGCTCGTAGCCGAACACCCCGAAGAACGCCACGGCGGCCCGGGTCGCGAGCGGGGTGACGCGTCCGACCTGGTGGTTCGGTACCGCGGAGACGTGGGCCCCGATCGAGCTGAGCGGATAGACGTGGGACGCACCCCACTGGATCGAGAGGCGCTCGATGGCATCGGTGTCGTCGCTCGTCCAGGCCTGCGGCGCGAACGCGAGCATCCCTGGGTCGAACCGCCCTCCGCCCGAGGCGCACGACTCGAACAGGACGTCGGGAAAGCGCGTCGTCAGGCGACGCCACAGCTCGTACGTGCCGAGCATGTAGCGGTGGAAGAACTCGCCGTGCCGGTCCGCCGGCAGCGATGCACCGAATGGCTCCGTGATGTTTCGGTTCATGTCCCACTTGACGTAGCTGATCGCCGCGCTCGAGAGGACGTCTCCGATCGCCACCTCGAGGTGATCGACGACCTCGGGCCGGGACAGATCCATCACCAGCTGATGCCGGCTTTCCGTCCGCTCGCGTCCCGGGATTCCGATCGCCCATTCGGGGTGCTCGGCGAAGAGCCGGCTCTGGACACTGACCATCTCGGGTTCGATCCACAACCCGAACGACATTCCCAGGGCCTCGACGTCCGCCGCCAGTGGCGCAAGCCCGTCGGGCAGCTTGCGCCGGTCGACGACCCAATCGCCGAGCGACGTCCGGTCGTGATCACGCTCGCCGAACCACCCGTCATCGAGCACGAACAGCTCGACCCCGAGGTCTGCCGAGGCCCGGGCCATGTCCAGGAGCCTCGCGTGGTCGAAGTCGAAGTAGACACCTTCCCAGCTGTTCAGGAGGATCGGTCGGAGGCGATCGCGCCATACGCCGCGGGCGAGCCGTTCCCGGTAGAAGGCGTGAAGAGCGGCGCTCAACGCCCCGATGCCATCACCTGACCAGGCCAGAACCGCTTCGGGCGTCGTGAATGTGGCGCCGGGCTCGAGCGTCCAGGCGAATCCGTCGGGATGGATCCCCATCCTGATCCGGGTGGTGCTGCGCGATCCCACATCGGCTTCGGCGAGAAAGTTGCCCGAATAGACGAGCGACAGGGCGAAGCCCTCGCCTCGCGTCTCGTCGGTTTCCGGACGGAGCAGGAACAACGACGGGTCATGCTCGTGGCCCGTAGCGCCGCGCAGGCTGCCGACGGCTCGGCGCCCGGGCAGGAGCGCGGCACGGTGCGGGTGGCGCTCGCGACCCCACGCCCCGCTGAACCCGAGGAGGTCCCATGGCCCGTCGGGCAGGTCGACGGACGCGCTCATGGCCGTCCGGACGATCAGCCGACCCGTCCCTGCGTTCCGGAGCCGCATCGATCGCGCGATGACCGGCCGATCCTCGAAGATGGTGACGACCAGCGTCACCTCGAGGCCGGCGACCGGGTCGGCAAGGTCGATCTCGACCGTGGCGGCCTCCGACGGATCCTCCACGTACGTCGACGGGAGTCCCTCGAGATCCGGTTTCCCCGTCACGATACGGTGGCCCGCGTAAGCCATGTCGAGGACCGCGGAGCCGTCGGGTTGCTCGACGACAAGGGCCGGGATCCGGAAGTCGCCGCTCCCGGCCGTGGGGACGGCCAGGCCGACCGGCTCGTCGACACGGTTCGTGAATCCCAGGAACTCGGCTGGCCCGAGGTGCCGATACGTTGCCTGGGGGTCGAGCGGAGCTCCCACGTGGAGCTGCCCGAGCCAGTCGTTCTCCAGCACGGCCAGCACAAGGCTCAGCCGGCCGTTGTGCAGATGGAGCTGTCGCGTCGGTTCGTGCCAGGTGATCGGCATCAGGTCCTCGCTGGAATGGAGGAGATCGTCCAGGTCCAGGTGTGTTTCCCGGCCGAGACGAGGTGGTCGGAGAGGGTATCGGGTCCACAGCTCGCGGTCCCGAGGCCGCGATGGGCCGCGTCGAGGTGGACGATCGTCTCGGGGCGAGGCCGCAGCTCCTCGCGGTGCGTCGCGGCTGCCAGGTCCTCCGCCCGGAAGTGCGTCACGGAGACCTGGCGCGGCCGATCGAGCGCGATCCGGACGCCGGTCCCGGCCGACTGCCGGAGCTCGAGCCAACGGACGTCGGCACGACCGCCGTTCTCCTGGGGTCGGACGTAGGGAACGTGCTGTTCGGTCACGGTTGATGTCCAGCGGCCGATCGCGCCGGCACGGCGTCGGTCCGGGTAGGTCTCATGCGGCCCGCGTCCGAACCACGTCAACGCCTCGAAGCCGGACTCGATCTCAAGGAGCGTCCCGACGCGTGCGAGGTCCGCCAACTCGGGCGGGATCTCGATGGTCTCCTCCACGGCGATCGCGCCATCGGAGCGGACGGTGAAGTGCTGCTCATGCGGGATCTCCAGCCCGGCGCCGGTGCGCCAGGCCAGCCGAACAACGCCACCGCCCTCGAGTCGATCCATCGAGACGACGCGCCGCTCGAGGCGGTCCACTCCCCATCTCGCCCAGGTCGCGGCGAGGCCAGCGATGCGATCGTTGTCGGTCGGAGCCCGCCACAACGAGAGGCAGGGACCCTCGGCGACACCCGGCAACCGGAGGACGCCCGCATCGTCGAGCGGCGCATCCGGCGACGTTGTCGCGGTGGCCCTGGCCGGTGGAGTCGCCGGCCTGAGTGCGCCGCCGATCCTGCCAACGGTCGTGCTCACCGCTGCGTTCGCCGCATCGATCCGGACCTGCGCTGCACCGACCTGGAACCCGGCCGGGGCCCACGGTGCATCGCGGGCGGTCCGGAGCGTGATGGTCAACCAGCGTTCCGGCGCGCCCGGTTCGATCGGTGCCCAACCCTGGAGCGCGACACGCTCTCGTCCGGCGGGAGGGACCGGCGGGAGCGCCACGGTCCCGGCTGCCACGCTGCCCTCGTCGTCCCCGAGGTCCCAGGTGGCCGTCAGCCATTCGAGGGTGAGGAAGTCGGCGCGGTTCTCGAATTCGACGATCCCTGCCGCCAGGTCGTCCGGTGTTGCGAGGATCCGGACCGGGCATGCGATCGCTGCGTGCTCCCAGAGGGCCGGCTTCGGACTCCGGTCCGGGAACGTGATCCCGTCGATGCAGAACGTGCCGTCGTTGGGCTCATCGCCGAAGTCACCGCCATAGGCGGAGCGGGTCGTGCCGTCGGGCAGGCGCTGGTCCAACCCGTGATCGCGCCACTCCCAGATGCAGCCGCCCTGCAGGCCGGGTGTCCGTTCAATCGCGTCCCAGTATTCGGCCAGGGTCCCATTGCTGTTGCCCATCGCGTGCGAGTACTCGCACATGATCAGCGGCCCGCGCTGGCGTCCCGAGGTGGCGTGGCTCACAAGAGCCGCGATCGACGGGTACATCGGGCAGATGATGTCCGTAACGGCCTCTCCCGCCGTCCAGTCGAAGCGGATGGCTCCCTCGTAGTGGAGTGGCCGGCTGGGATCGACTCGCCGGACCCACGCGGCGGCCGCGTCGTGGTTGGCGCCGTACCCGGACTCGTTCCCGAGTGACCAGGCGATCACCGACGGATGGTTCCGGTCCCGCATGACCATCCGCGACACGCGATCGACCCACGCCCCGAGGTACCTGGGATCGTCACAGAGCGAACCCCAGAAGGCGTGGGACTCGATGTCGGCCTCATCGATCACGTACAGGCCCAGCTCGTCCGCCAGGTCGAGGAAGCGGGGATCGTTCGGGTAGTGAGACGTCCGGACGGTGTTGAAGCCGAATCGCTTCATCGTGATCAGGTCGGCCCGCATGTCCTCGTATGTGACGACGCGCCCCGTGGCCGGATCGAAGTCGTGGCGGTTGACGCCCCGGATGAGGACGGCACGACCGTTGATCAGCAGCTCGGTGCCGACGACCTCCACGGTGCGGAACCCGACCATTGTCGTGGCTCGCTCGACCTCCCGCCCATCGGGGCCGACCAGCGAGACGTCGAGGCGATACCGCGCCGGCTTCTCGGATGACCACGGGCTGACCGATGGGAGACGCGCCGTCATTCGGACGACGCCTGCCGTCGAGACTGCGGCGTGCAGCGCGTTCCGGCGCGCGGTCTCCTCGTCAGGGTCGAGATCGATCCCGGCGGCGCCCTCGCCAAGGACATCCAGTTCGCCGCGGACCGGGGGACCGGCGAACCATCCCGCGTGTGAGCCGCGGCCGGGTGTTGGACCGGCCGGTACCACGCCATCCAGCGTGGTCACGTGTCCTCCATCGGGCCCGATCAGGTCCGCACGCACGTGCCAACCCGTCTCCGGCAAGGCGTTCGCCCAACCCACGGTCACCGTGAGGTCCAGCGTTCCGCCGCTCCGCTCAGGACCCAGCTCGGCACCAACCACGAGATCGGCGATGTACGTCGGTTCTGTCGCATAGAGCGTCACCGAGCGGGTGATCCCGCCGTGCCACCACTGGTCCTGGTCCTCGATGAACGTCGCGTCCGACCACTTCACGACCGTCAATCGAAGCTCGTTCGCGCCGGCCCGCAGGGACGTGGTCACGTCGAACTCAGCGGCCAGGTGCGAATCCTTGCTCAGTCCGATCTCGACCCCGTTGAGAAGTACCATCACGAGACTCTCGGCCGCGCCGATCGAGAGGACGACACGCCGCCCGTCCCACGCTTCGGGGACCTGGAACGTGCGCTCGTACACGCCTGTCGGGTTCACGTCCGGGGGGACCGGCGGCCCGCCGCCGAACGGCATCTGGACGTTGGTATAGATCGGGCGGTCCCAGGTGTCCTGCATCGTCCAGCAACCGGGAACCCTGGCCTCGCCCCACTCCTGTCCGGGCGCCTCGTCGGGCCGCCGCAGCAGCTGGAACCGCCATGTCCCGTCGAGGTCCAGCCGGTCCGGATGGGGGACCGCGTGCATCGGCAGCCGGGATCGCGAGACGAGTCCCGGGTCGGCCCAGGGTGGGGTGCTGGACATGCCCGGGCGACTCAGCCCTTCGTGGAACCGATCGTCAGGCCACGGACGAACTGCTTCTGCAGGACCAGGAAGACGATCAGGGTCGGGAGCGCGACGAGGATGGAGCCTGCGGCAACGAGATTGTTGTCCGTGAAGAACTGGCCCTTGAGCGCGTTCAGCCCCGAGGTGATCGGGTACTTGTCACCGGTCCGCATCAGGATCAGCGCCCAGAAGAAGTCGTTGTACATCCACGTGGCCTGCAATGTCGCCAGGGCGGCGAGGGCCGGGCGCGTGAGCGGCAGGATGATCTGAAAGAAGGTGCGGGCGACCGAAGCGCCGTCGACAACGGCCGCCTCGTTGAGCTCCTTCGGAAGCGTCTTCATGTAGTTGCTCAGCACGAAGGTGCAGAAGCCCATCTGGAAGGCAACGTGGATCGCGATGATCCCGATGAACTGGTCGTAGAACAGGCCGTTGTCACTCAGGAAATCGGGGAGAGGCAAGGCCAGGTACATCCGGAACAGCGGCGTGATGATCACCTGCGGTGGAAGGAGATTCGCCGCGGTGAACAGGAGGAGCAGGCCGACGTTGAACCGGAAGCTGTAACGCGACACCGCGAAGGCCATCATCGAGGCCAGGAAGAGCACGATGATCATGGCCGGGACCACGATGATCACCGTGTTGAGGAAGAACTTCGGGAGGTCCGCCTGGACCCAGGCGTGGACATAGTTGTCGAACGTCAGGTGCTGGGGGAGCGACACGTAGCCGAGCTTGGCCGTCTCCGCGAACGGGCGGAAGGACGTGTAGACGGCATATGCCAGGGGAAAGAGCCAGACCAGGCTCATGACGATCAGGAACGCGTGAAGAACGGTCCGCTTGATCCGCTTCGTCCGGCGTCCCGCATCCGACGCGCGGGTCTCGACCAGCCGCTCCGCGATCGCCCTCACGGGTTGTCCTCACGGAGTGCGCGCGTGAGGTAGAACAGGATGGGCCCCACGGAAACCACCAGGAGCACCACCGCGATCGCCGAACCGAATCCGATCCGGCTGGTCTCGCCGATGATGTTGTTGGTCACGAGTGTGGACAGCAGTTCGAGTCCGTTCAGGCCCTTGTTGACGATGAAGGCCAGATCGAATGCGCGGAGGGACTCGATGACGGTGATCACCAGGATCACGATGTTGATCGGGCGCATGACCGGGAAGACCACACGCCGGAACGTGTCCACCTCGCCGGCACCGTCGATCGCGGCCGCCTCCTTGAGCGTTGGGTCGACCGACTTGAGGCCGGCCAGGTACAGGATCATCACGTAGCCGACGTGCCGCCAGCTGGCCGCAACCAGCACGGCCCACAGGTTCAGGCTGGGGTCGCCTAGCCAGCTGATGAGGTTGTCCTGGCGAGTGGTGCCAAGCACGTTGTTGATCAGGCCCTGTTCGGGTGCGTACTGGAGCTGCCAGATGAACCCGACGATCGCCAGCGACAGGACCACCGGCAGGTAGAGCGCCCCCTGATAGAAGCGCGTCCCCCGCATCTCCTTGTCGAGAAGAACCGCGAAGAAGATCCCGATCGGGGTCGCGATGAACAGGAAGAACCCGAGCCAGATCAGGTTGTGAGTCAGCGCGGGGAAGAACGGGATGTAAACCGTGACCAGGTCGATGTAGTTCTGGAGGCCGACGAACTTGATCGCCGCGAATCCGCCGATCCCATTCCACTGGGTGAACGACAGGATCGTCGAGGCGATCATCGGGATGATGACGAAGAACACGACCATGAACGTGGGGATGCCCACCATCAACCCCAGGACCACGCGGTCCTGGCCGGTCAGCACGCTGAACTTGCGGCCGGAGCGGCGCACGCCCGCCCCGCCGGTCGGCGGGGCGGGCGTGCGCGTGCTGCTCATGACGCGGAGTCTACCGTCGCGTGGATGGCCTCACTGCTGCGGGGGCAGCGAGTCGTAGTAGGACTGGATGCCACCAAGGAAGGTGTCCAGGTTCTGCTTGGGATCGTTGAGGAAGCTCAGCAGGAACCCCTGCATGCCGGACGGACCGGCGAAGTCGGCCCGCGCATCGCGGTCAAGGAACTGTGCGATCCGGCCGGAGTCGGCGATGATCGCCGCCGCGGCCTTCTGGACGTCGTTGTAGCCACTGGTATCGGCGTCCTTGACCGTGGCGACATCACCCGCGGAGGTCGCGGTGTAGATCTTCTGTGCCGCGGCGGTCGCCACGCACTTGAGGAACGCCTTGGCTGCCTCGGGGTTCTTCGGGTTGGCGCTGAGCATGAAGCCGTCGATCGGGGCGTCGATCGCCTTCTCGCTGTCGTACTGGTTGCCCAAGGTCGGGAAGGGGAAGAAGCCGATGTCGGCCACGTCCGCGGGCGTCGGGGCCTGCTGGGCCGCAAAGGTCCCGAGGAAGTACATGCCGGCCGTCTTGTCGACGATCATCGCCTTGGCTGCGTCCTGCCACGTCCGGCCGGGCGCGCCGGCCTGGAAGTACGGGAGCAGCTCGGCCCACAGCTGGAACACGGCCTTGACGCGCGGATCGGACCACTTCTCCGTGCCGGCCATCAGGCCGACGTGGAAGTCGTAACCGTTGAGGCGCATGTTGAGGATGTCGAAGGTGCCCATCGCCGGCCAGCCGTCGAGGTCACCGAAGGCGAGCGGGGCGATTCCATCGGCCAGCATCTTGTCACCGAGGGTCTTGAACTCGGCGAGGGTGGTCGGGACGGCATAGCCCTTCTCGGTGAAGACGCTCTTGCGATACATCACGACCCAGGGGTAGTTGATGTTCGGGACGAAGTACAGCTTGCCGTCGTTCCCGGTCGAGGCGACCTTGAACGCGTCGGAGTAGTTGGATCCGACCTCGGCCCAGACGTCGTCGATGGGGGAGAGCAGGCCCTGGTCCGCGAAGAAGCGGAGGCGGTTGCCGGCGAACCACTTGACGATGTCGTCCGGGGTGCCCTGCAGGTAGCTGGAGATCTGGTTCTGGAACGTATTGTGGTCGTTGACGTTCACCTTGATCGACGCACCCGTCGAGGTCTGGCAGTAATCCACCAGGCTCTGGACGGCGGCCTTCGGCTGCTCGTCGCTCTCGTTGGAGCCAAGGCTGGTCTCGCCGAGCGAGACGGACGCCGCGGGCGTATCGCCCGGCGCCGGCGTGGTCCCGGGCGCGGTGCTGGGGGCCGGGCTGGCCGCGCCGCCGCATGCGGCAACGACCAGGGCGAATATCGCCCCACCCACGGCCGCCCGGGTCAGGGTCATGCGGCGGACGATCCTCGGCGCCGCGACCTCATCGGCCTCGACCCGCGGGACTCCTGAATGTGCCATGAACGACTCCTCCTCACTGTCACTCCAACGGGGGTTGCCGGCCGGTCAATGTGAACACAAACCGACATGACCGCACATGAGTCTGCCCGCGCAGGGGGGCAATGTCAAGGGAATTCGCATGATCGAGACGCGGTTCTGCGCGAGTGCCACGTTGACTTCTGTGCAATCGTGGGGCAATCTTTGGGGAACGGCTCGACCGCGGACCACCGCGTCGCCCGGCGCTGGAGGACAGATGCTCGCACGCCAACGTCAGACCTACATCCTCGAGCGGGTGCGCGAGGACGGGGCTGTGCGCGTTGCCGACATTGCCCGCGACCTCGGCGTATCGGACATGACCGTTCGGCGCGACCTCGAGATCCTTGACCGGCAGGGGCTGATCGAAAAGGTGCACGGTGGCGCCACGGCCACCGCGGGAAGCTCCCTCTTCGAGCCCGGCTTCGTCGTCAAGTCCGAGCTCCAGCTCGCCGAGAAGGGGGCGATCACGGCGGCCGCCGTCGAGCTCGTGACTCCGGGCATGGCGATCGCCCTCTCCGCGGGCACGACCACGTACGCCCTGTCGCACCGCCTCACGGACGTCGAGGGCCTCACGGTCGTCACGAACTCGGTGCCCGTGGCGGACGTCCTCTATCGAATGGGACGACCGGACCAGACGATCATCGTGACCGGAGGCGTGCGCACGCCGAGCGACGCCCTCGTCGGTCCGTTCGCCGTTGCGGCGCTCCGAACCATCCATGTCGACCTCGTCTTCATGGGCGTGCATGGGATGGATCCTCATTCCGGGTTCACCACCCCGAACCTCCTCGAGGCCGAGACGAACCGGGCGCTCGTCGAATCCGGTCGCCGGCTCGTCGTCCTGGCCGACCACACGAAGTGGGGCGTCATCGGGATCAGCTCGATCGCCCGTCTCGACCAGGCCGATACGCTCATCACCGACGACGGGCTCTCTCCCGACGCTGCGGCCGTGCTGGCCGACGAGGTGCGTGATCTGGTCATCGTAGATCTCGGCCGGATGCGCCCGGACGACGCGGTAGCTTCCGGCAGGACCGCGGGTGCGCGCACGGAGGCGGCGCGGGTCGATGTCGTCTGATCCTGACTCGCCGGAATCGGCCGACGCGCTGCTCGAGCGGTTGCGCACCGAGCCCCATCGACGTCACAACCCCCTCATCAACGAGTGGATCCTCGTCTCTGCCGGCCGCACGCACCGCCCATGGCAGGGACGTCGTGAGACCGCGCCGACGGACCCGCTCCCCACGTTCGATCCCTCGTGTTACCTGTGTCCAGGCAACGTGCGAGCCAACGGCGAGCGCAACCCGGACTACGCGGAAACGTTCGTCTTCACCAACGACTTCTCGGCACTCCGCCCGGATACGCCCACCGATCGCATGGTGGACGGATTGCTCCGGGCGGAAGGGGAGGCCGGTGCATGTCGCGTCCTGTGCTTCGACCGCCGCCACGACCTGACGCTCGCCGGGATGCCGGTAACGGCGGTCCGCCGGGTCGTGGACGTGTGGGCGGATCAGACGTCGGAGCTGGCAGCCATGTATCCCTGGGTTCAGGTCTTCGAGAATCGTGGCCAGATCATGGGCGCGTCGAACCCCCATCCCCACGGCCAGATCTGGGCCGGCACCGCCCTTCCCCGGGAAGCAGCCAAGGAAGACGAGACCCAGCGCCGGCACCACGAGGCGACCGGCCGCCGGTTGCTGCTGGACTACGCCGACCAGGAGGCCGATGGACCGCGTGTGGTGGAGGCGAACCACGATTGGCTCGTGCTCGTGCCGTTCTGGGCGGCGTGGCCATACGAGACGCTGCTCGTCGCGCGGCATCCGGCGTCGCGGCTCCCCGACCTCAACGACGGGCGGCGTGACTCGCTCGCGGCGATCCTCATCCGACTTCTTGCCCGCTACGACAACCTGTTCGGACTCTCATTCCCCTATTCAATGGGCTGGCACCAGGCGCCCTCCGGCGGCGCCGACGATTACTGGCAGCTGCACGCCCACTTCCTGCCACCGCTCCTGCGCGCGTCCGTGCGCAAATTCATGGTCGGCTATGAACTGCTCGCCGAGACGCAGCGTGACCTGACGGCCGAGCAGGCTGCTGAGGACCTGCGTGCGGCGTCCGCAGTCGGCGTCGCAGTCGGTCGGTCGCTGGATGGACGAGCCGGCGCGGGCGAGGTTGCCGCTTCCTGATCGGACACCTGCCGCGTCAGTCGAAACACGAGTGGTCGCGCATCCAGTCGGCGCGGCGTGCGCCTGCCTGAGTCGGCGAGAGGCTACGATGGGGCCTCCAGCCGTGACGGAGGCGACATGCGACTGTGGGGCGGAAGGTTCGAGGGGTCGAGCGACCAGCGCATGGCCGATTTCACGCGCTCGATCGATCTCGATCGGGAACTCGCCGCCGACGACCTCCTCGGGTCGATCGCCCACGTCCGGGGGCTTGGTCGCGCCGGACTGCTGACCACCGACGAGGTCGACAGGCTCGTGGCGGGCCTGGACGGGCTGCGCGCCGACGTCGAGGCGGGGACGATCTCCTGGAACCCGGCGCTCGAGGATGTCCACATGAACCTCGAAGCAGCGCTCACCGAGCGGATCGGGCCGCTCGCCGGCAAGGTGCACACCGGTCGGTCGCGCAACGACCAGGTTGCGACGGACCTCCGGCTCTGGCTCCGACGGCGCCTCGGGGCGCTGGACGACGCTCTCGTCGCCTTCGAACGAGCCCTCGTGACCCTGGCGGAGCGCGACGGCGACGCCGTCCTGCCAGGAACCACGCACATCCAGCCGGCCCAGCCCGTCCTTCTCGCCCACCATCTCCTGGCGTACGTCGAGATGGCCGAGCGCGATCGCGGCCGGCTCGCCGATGCCGGCCGGCGCGCGAACCTCTCGCCGCTCGGGGCGGGAGCGCTCGCGGGCGCGGGCTTCCCGCTCGACCGCGAGGCGACCGCGACCGAACTCGGCTTCGATGGCGTCACGGCGAATTCGCTGGACGCCGTGTCGGACCGCGACTTCGTCGTCGAGGCACTCGGCGCGATCGCGCTCGGGATGGTGCACCTCTCGCGACTCGCGGAGGAGATCACGTGGTGGTCGAACCCGCGGTTCGGGTTCGTGCGGGTGGCCGACGCGTTCTCGACGGGTTCCTCGATGATGCCGAACAAGAAGAACCCCGATCCGGCCGAACTCGTCCGGGGCCGCGCGGCAAGGGTCATCGGGGCGCTCGCAGGGATGCTCGCACTCCTCAAGGGGTTGCCGCTCGCGTATCAGCGCGACCTCCAGGAGGACAAGGCCCCGCTGTTCGATGCCGTCGCGACGTACGAGGCCTCGCTCGGCGTGATGGCCGGCCTCGTCGAGACGCTGACGATCGACCACGACCGCATGCGTGCGGCCGCGGCCGAGGGATTCACGACGGCGACGGCCGTCGCCGACGCGCTCGTCCGGCGCGGCGTGGCGTTCCGGACGGCCCACCACATCGTCGGCACGCTGGTGGCCGCGGCCGAGAACGCCGGAATCGGTCTCGCTGCCGTACCCGACAGGCTGGTCCGCGACGTCCTTGGGGCGGCCGTCGAAGAGCCGACCGCCCTCGCGTTGGCCGCGGATCCCGAGATCGGCGCGATCGTGCGGGACGGGGCCGGCCTGGACGGTGCCCTCGCGTCGTGCGATGTCATCGGGGGCACGGCTCCGGTCCGCGTTGCCGCGGCCCTCGCCGCCGCGCGCACGCGACTCACCACCGAGGCCGCACGGGGCTGACCGATCGAGGACGCTGAGCGTCGTCGATCCACCGAGGGCGAGCTAGACCTCGGTCGTCGTCGCCAGTGCCACGTCGCGGACCAGGTGGGGGTCGCGGGCCCACGCCCGGGCGACGATCACATGCATTCGGGCGTTCGTTCTGCCGTGCGGAAGGGTCGCCGTCGGCAGGGCCGTTTCGGGGAGCTCGCCGGCGAACTCGAATTCCTGGCGGCCCGGGGGCAGCCGGCCCGCGCCGAGGACCGCGGCGCTCCAGATCGTGATTTCCTCCCGCAACCCGGACGAGACCGTTGCCTCGGCATGAACTCGAAGCTCGAGGCGCACTTCCTGGACCTCGTACCGCCCGTCGGTCTCGAGGGACAGCCGACCGGTGAACGGCCCACCGAGATCGAGCGGCACGGGATCCAGCGAGATCGAGGACTGAAGGCCGTCTGCCGTGGCATCCGCCGACGGCCACAGGGCGAACTGGTCCAGCGGAACGACACCGGCCCGCAGGAGCGCCGTCGGCTGGTGGATCGTGACCGGCATGGCGATCCCCGGATCGAAGCCGGGGACGTCGAGCTTCGCCTCCAGGGTCCATGTCACGCCGCACACATCGGCCGCCACCGACGGCGGCCCGAGACCCGGGACCGGAATCTCGAACGGAAGGTCCCTGCGCTCCGCGCCGCCGAGGGCCGTGGATCCGAGCAGTTCCACGGGAACGCGCGGCAACTCCCGTTCCTCGCGAACGATCCGCGTCCGCGTGGTGCCGTTCGCGTCGCGGTCCGTGACCTCGTGCTTCCAGTGCTCCGTCCCGACGAGCGTCACGAAGGCTCCGCGGATCTCACGCGGACTCCCCGGCAGGAGGCGAAGGACACCCGGGACCAGCCGGCCGGGGATGAGATCGCCGCGTTCGAGCTCCAGTTCGAGCTGGACGCCGCCGCCGGACTTGCGTGCGACGATCCCCATCGGTTCCTCCGTGCGCTGGCTCGCTCGATCCGCGGCAGGGTACCATCCGGCGAAACCGCCCCGATCATCCTGGCCACGAGCGCTCGCGCCGGTCGAGCCCCCCGAGGACCCGATGCTGACAATCGACACGATCCGCAGGGCCCCCAAGGCGCTTCTCCACGACCATCTCGATGGCGGGCTCCGCCCGGCCACGGTCGTCGATCTCGCCGCCGAGTTTGGCTACCCCGACCTGCCGACCACGGACACGGCCGACCTGGCCGTCTGGTTCCGGCGCGGCGCGGATCGCAAGTCACTGGAGCTCTACCTCGAGACGTTCGCCCACACCGTCGGGGTCATGCAGGAGCGCGATGCGCTGGCCCGGGTCGCCGCCGAGTGTGCCGAAGATCTCGCGGCCGACGGCATTGTCTACGCCGAGGTCCGCTACGCTCCCGAACTCCACGTGGAGCGCGGGCTGTCGCTGGACGACGTTGTTCGGGCCGTGCAGGACGGATTCCTCGAAGGGGAGCGTCGGGCAGCCGCTGCCGGCCAGCCGATCACGATTCGTACCCTGATCACCGCAATGCGCCAGTTCGAGCGCTCGGTCGAGATCGCCGAGCTGGCCGTTCGCTGGCGGGACGAGGGCGTGGTCGGATTCGACGTGGCAGGTCCCGAGGCCGGCTACCGCCCGACGCGCTACCTGGATGCCTTCGATCACATCCGGCACGAAAACTTCCACCTCACGATTCACGCCGGGGAATCCTTCGGGCTCCCGTCGATCCACGAGGCGCTCCAGTGGTGCGGGGCCGAGCGACTCGGGCACGGCGTACGGATCGTCGACGACATCACCGTTCGGGAGGACGGCTCGATCGAACTCGGGCCGGTGGCGACCTTCGTGCGCGATCGCCGCGTCCCGCTCGAGATGTGCCCGACCTCGAACGTTCACACGGGCGCCGTGGCGTCGATCGCCGAGCATCCGATCGACCTGCTTCGACGGCTGCGCTATCGCGTGACCGTGAACACCGACAATCGCCTGATGTCGAATGTGAGCCTGTCGGGCGAGTTCGCGGCGCTCGACGAGGCGTTCGGAATCGGCCTCGGCGAGATGGAGTGGCTGACCATCAACGCGATGAAGAGCGCCTTCGCCCCATTCGACGAGCGCCTGCGAATCATCAACGAGGTGGTGAAGCCGGGGTACGCGCACCTCCGAGCCTCGCAGACGCGCGTCGTCGCCGGCTGACCGGCCACGAGCCGTCCGCGCGGACCGTCAGGCCGGCGCAGTGGCCGGATCGGCGACGGTCGTGGGGAGCGACTCGAGGAGCGGTTCGGTCCACGCCCAGGCGGCGCCGTGGTGCTTGCCCACCGCCCCGTGTCGAGCGGCTTCGACGCGCAGCGGAAGGCCGAAGATCTCGATGAACCCGACGGCAGCGGCGTGGTCGAAGGCGTCCCCTTCGTCGTAGGTCGCGAGGTCCTTGTCATACAGGCTCAGCGGCGATCGACGGCCGACCAGGACGGCAGTGCCGTGGTCGAGCCGTATCCGGACCTCGCCCGAGACCACGCGCTGGGACGACGCGATGTAGCCGCGCAGGTCGCGGTGGAGTGCGCTGAACCACAGGCCGTCGTACGTGAGTCGGGCCAGTTCATCGGCCACCAACCGGTTGAACCGGAGCGTGTCCTTGGTCAGGGTCAACCCCTCGAGGGCACGGTGTGCCGTATGCAGCACGACCGCCGCCGGGGCCTCGTAGATCTCGCGGCTCTTGATGCCGACGAGACGGTCCTCGACGTGATCGATCCGCCCGACGCCATGGGCGCCGGCCAGCGCGTGCAGCCGGTCGATCAGATCGACCGCGTCCAGCCGTTCGCCATCGATCGCAACCGGAACGCCCCCCTCGAAGGCGATGACCACCTCCACCGGTGCCGGTGCCGCCGACGGGTCCACAGTCCACTGGAAGACGTCGGCCGGTGGCGCCGTCCAGGGATCCTCGAGGACCCCGGTCTCGATCGAGCGGCCCCACAGGTTCACGTCGATCGAATACGGCGACGACTTGGTGATCGGGATCTCGATGCCGCGCGCCTCGGCATAGTCGATCGACTGCTCGCGCGACAGGCCCATGCCCACGCGCATCGGGGCCACCACTTCGAGTCCCGGGTCGAGGGCGTGGACGGCGACGTCGAAGCGAACCTGGTCGTTGCCCTTGCCGGTGCAACCGTGGGCCACCGCATCGGCACCCTCGCGACGGGCGACCTCCACCAGGAGCTGTGCAATCAGCGGCCGGGCGAGAGCGGTCGCCAGCGGATACGCACCCTGGTACAGGGCGTTCGCCTGGAGATGTGGCCAGACGAAGTCCGTCGCGAAGCGCTCGCGGGCATCGACCACGTACGCCCGCGACGCCCCGGCGCTCATGGCCCGGCGCTCGACGCCGTCGCGCATGGAGCCACCGCCCACGTCGACCGTGAGGGTGACCACGTTGGCTCCGAACTGCTCCTGCAGCCAGGCGACGGCGACAGACGTGTCCAGTCCGCCCGAGTAGGCGAGGACGACTTTCTTCATGGGATGACCTCCGACAGTGCCACGGGCGACAAGGGCGTAACGGGGGACGCGCCGGGAATCGGCAGCCCCTGGATCTCACGAAATCGGGCGAGCCAGCGCACAAGGCGCGCCTCGTCGGCGAACAGGACGAGCAGCGTGTTATCGCCGGCCAGCGTCCCCTCCTGCTCGGTCAGCGTCGATTCGTCGATGGCCTGGGCCACGACGCTGGCCGTACCCGGCGTCCCGGTGAGGACGAGGCTGAGGCCGCTGCGCCCGACGGTCACCGGGACATCGGCGAGGATTCGACGCAGGCGCTCATTCGACGAGGGACCCGCCGGCGCCGCGAGATCGTCCGGTGACACGTACACGTGTCCGGCAGCACGGGCTGCCTTGACCAGTCCCAGCTCGGCGATGTCGCGGCTGACGGTGGCCTGGGTGACGTTGAACCCGCGGACGGCCAATCGCTCCGCGAGCGCGGCCTGGCTGGCGATGGCGTCACGAGCGACGATTTCACGGATGATCCGCTGCCTGGCGTGTTTCGAGGCGCTCATCGGCTGCCGATTTCCGCGGGACGAGCCGAGGCGATTCGCGTACCGAACGTCGGATCGGACATGGCACGGTCGAGCGCACCCGGAACGCCGGCGTCGGCGATGATCGCCTCGGTACCCTCCCAGGTCAGCGCGGCCAGCGCCGCCCGGACCTTCGGTACCATGCCGCCCGCGATGACACCGGACGCGATGAGCGCCTCTGCCTCACCGGCCGAGAGGTGATTGATCCGCTCGCCATCGGCTCCGCGGACACCGTCCACGTCGGTCAACAGGACGAGTTGCCGCGCACCGAGACCCGCCGCGATGCCGGCCGCCACGTCGTCGGCATTGACATTGCACACCGTGCCGGTCTCGTCTCGGGCGAGGGGCGCGACGACCGGCACCTGGTTGCCCACGAGGATCGAATCCAGGAGATCGCGGCGGAGGCCGACGACGTGGGCGACCAGTCCGAGTTCCGGGATTCGCTCCGCGATGAGCAGGCCGCCATCGACTCCCGACAGCCCCACGGCGTCAACGCCGAGCCCGCGCAGGCCGGCCACCAGCTCGCTGTTGATCACGCCGCGAAGCACGGCAGCGGCGACCTCGAGCGCGGCCGCGTCGGTGATCCGAAGGCCGCCCTGGAAGGTGGCGGTCATTCCGAGCCGATCCATCCATTCGGTCATCCTCCGGCCGCCGCCGTGGACCAGCACCGTCGGCCGGCGTCGGGCGATCGCGGCGATCTCGTCGAGGACGTGGCGCTGCTCGGCGATGGTGGTTCCACCGAGCTTGATGACCAGCACTTCACTCACGTCGTGTACTCCGAGTTCTCGCGAACGTAGGCTTCACTGAGGTCGCATCCGAATGCCTCACCGCGTCCCGTACCGAGACCAAGGTCGAGGCGCACCAGGAGTTCGGGCCCGTCCATGTCGCGCCGGGCAGCCGGGCGATCGAAGTCGAGCGGACCGCCGGTTCGCCCGTCGAACACCGCGTGTCCGGCGATGGCGATCCGCAGCAGGTCGGCGTCGACGGCTGCCGCGTCGCCCTCCCGCGTGGCGGCTGCGGCTGAATCCAGGCCGGCGGCCTCGAGGATCGCGGCCCCGGGGAGCCGGGCATTCCCGGCCGCGGCGGCGATCCGCCCCCAATTGGGGTCGCGCCCGTGGACGGCGGCCTTGACCAGGCTCGACGAGATGACGGACCGGGCAATCGCCCGGGCGTCCGCATCGTCGACGGCACTCGAGACCTGGCAGGTGATCAGCGTGGTCGCTCCTTCGCCGTCAGCGGCCTGCTGGCGTGCGAGATCGCGGGCCACGGCGTGGACGGCCGCCGCGAACGTGGCCGCCGCAGGCGATCCGGGGGTCACGGCCGCAATCCCGGCGGCCCCGCTGGCCAGGGCGAACACGGTGTCGTTGGTGCTCGTGTCTCCGTCGACCGACAACTGGTTCCATGTTTGCGCCGCGGCCACACGGAGGATCCCGTGAAGCGTCCGGGGGTCGATGACGGCATCGGTCAGCAAGACGGAAAGCATCGTGGCCATCTGCGGGTGGATCATGCCGACCCCCTTGGCGATGCCGCTGATGCGCACCTCACGCACTCCGCCGCCGTCGGCCGCCGGCAGATCGATCGTGACGGTGGAGACCTTGACCGCCGAGTCCGTCGTTCGGAGGGCCTCAGCCGCGTCGAGCAGGTGCGAGCCGCCCGTGCCCATTCGCCCGACCAGCTCCACGATCCCGGTCGCGACCCGGTCGAGCGGCAACCGGGTGCCGATCACGCCGGTCGACATCGTCAAGACTTCCTCGGAACGAAGGCTCAGCGCGGTGGCCAGCAGGCCGGCCACGTCGGCCTGGTCGGCATCGCCGGCCGGTCCGGTCGCCGCGTTCGCGCAGCCGCTCGTGGAGATCACGGCCCGCGTCCAACCGTAGCCGCCGCGTCCGGCCGGCTCGGTCGCCTCGAGGTGGCGGCGGCTCAGGCGCACGGGGGCGGCCGGGAGTCGGTTGGGCGTGAAGACCGCGGCGGTGGCAGCCGCTGCGCCGGTGACCAGGATGACCGCGAGATCGGGGCGGCCGCTCGCCTTGATGCCGCAGGTCGTGCCGCCGGCGACGAACCCGGACGGAAGGATGGCGTTCCGGACCGGGATCGGTAGCTCCAGGACCAGGGGCATGAGCGTTGAGGTGTCGGCGACCATGGTCATGGGAAGAGTGGCAGCTGCTCGAGGCCGGCGGTCTCGGGCAGTCCGTGGACCACGTTGAAGGCCTGGATGGCCTGCCCGGCGGCGCCCTTGACCAGGTTGTCCGTCACACCGATGGCGATCACGCGTCCGCTGCGCGGATCGTGGCGGACGTGGACGAGGGCATGGTTGCTGCCAAGGACGTGCTTGGTGGCAGGTGCCTCACCGACGACCGTGACGAAGGGCTCATCGCGGTACGCGTGGTCGTACAGCGCGTCGAGCTCGTCCTGGTTCACCGGGCGCGTGGTCCGCACGTGACAGGTCGCGTGGATCCCGCGGGTCATCGGGACGAGGTGGGGGAGGAAGTCCACGTTGACGGCACCGGGATTCGCCTCCGGGGCCATCCCGGCCGCCGCGCCGACCGCGGCCAGTTCCTGCTCGATCTCGGCGACGTGGCGGTGGCCGCCCAGCCCGTAGGCGCGCACGCTCTCGTTGACCTCACCGAACATCGAGGCTGCCCTGGCTTCACGGCCGGCGCCGGAGATCCCGCTCTTGGCATCCACGACAAGGTCGGCGATCAGGCCGGCCCGGGCCAGGGGGGCGAGTGCCAGCAGGGTGGTCGTGGGATAGCAGCCGGGAGCACCAACGATCGCCACGGGGGAGTCGGCAAGGGCCGTCAGCGCGTCCCGGTGCAGCTCGGGCAGGCCGTAGACCGCGATCGCCAGCAGCTCCGGGGCCGGGTGGACGAAGCCGTACCACTGCGGGTAATCGGCAGGATCGCGGAGGCGGAAGTCGGGCCCCAGGTCGATGACCGTCGTCCCGTCCCGCGCGATCCCGGGCAGCGCGTCGGCACCGGTGCCGTGGGGCAACGCGGCAAAGACCGCATCGAGCGGTCCATCGCCCAACGCCGCGTCCACGGTCAGGTCGAGCGGCGTCAGGTGCGCGTGGATGTCCGCCAGCGCCGTTCCCTCGCGACCTCGCGCCTGGAGACCCGCCAGGTCAACGTGAGGATGCCGGCCCAGGAGCCGGATCAGCTCGCCGCCGACGTAGCCCGAAGCCCCGATCACGCCGACGCGCAGCCGGACTCCGGGTGCAGGCCGCCGGTCAACCGCCGCCCCGGCCCGTCGATCGAGCCGCGCGCTCACCGGCGCGCTCGGCCCCTCACGGGAGGCCGGCCCGGACAACGGATCGAAGGCGGGAGAACCGCGGACAACATCCGCATGACTATACATGAACATGCATACTCATGCAACAAGGCGCTACGGTCCCGCTAGACGACCACGTCCGGTGGCTGGTTGGGCCCGGTCACGATGACCTCTGCCTCGCGGAGGGTCGCCGGGTCGCGTGGATCGGAGATCCGATAGGCGTGATGGATCTCGGTCGCTCCGGCCGACAGCATCGCGCTCACCGGGCAGTACTTGGTGGCCGAGAGTTCGACCGAGCGACGAATGGCCGTCTCGGACAGTGCATGCCCTTCGAGGTCGTGCATCAGATCGATCCGCGTGAACACCTGCGGATACTGGGCGCGCTGCTCCGCGCGGAGGTGAACCCGGTAGCGCTCGACCCGCTGCCTCTTCTTGCGACAGATCGAGATGACGTCCATGGCCGTGCACGTGGCAAGCCCGACGAGGACCAGTTCGGTCGGCCGCGGCGCCATGTTGCCGTCGCGATTGTCGGCCAGGACGATGTGTCCGGAGCCGGTTGTTGCCTCGTAGCGCATGTCGCCATCGAGAAGCACCTCGATGGTCTTGACCTGCGAAGGCGCGAACCGCGCCGATCGAGCGCTCATGAGCCGTCGAGGGCGGAGGCAGGGGAGTCGAGGACTTCCCGGACTCGCTCCAGCAGTTCGCGCGGCGTGAACGGCTTCTGGAGAAGCGGGTCGCGCAGATCGGCCAGCGAGCGGGCGTCCGCATAGCCGGTCATGAACAGCGCCCGGGCCTTCGGGTGATTGCGCCGGACGTCTGCCACGGCGGTCGCGCCGCGCACGCCCGGCATGACGACATCGGACAGGATCAGGTCGATCGGAGCGTCGATCTCGGCGGCGACGCGAACCGCGTCCGCGCCATTCGCCGCCTGCAGCACGACGTACCCGGCCAACGACAGTCCGCGCACTGCCAGTCGGCGGACGGCGTCGTCATCCTCGACGACCAGGATGCGCTCGGTGCCGCCGCGGCCCCGGCTGGAATCGTGGGCGTCGAGCACGTCGGCTGTTGCGGGAGCCGGCACGGCTGGCAGGCGAATCCTGAACGTCGTGCCCTCGCCGACGGCGCTCGACGCATCGATCAGGCCGCCTGCGGCGGTGACGACCCCGTAGGCGGTCGCCAGCCCGAGTCCGGTGCCGCGCCCGGGCTCCTTCGTGCTGAAGAACGGTTCGAAGACCTGCGCCAGGACGGCCTCGTCCATGCCGAGCCCGGTGTCCTGAACGGCCAGGACGGCATACGTCCCGCGGGCGAGTCCCAGCGCACGCGTGGCCTCCGGCGCGACGACTTCGCGCGACGTCGTGATGGTCAGCACGCCGCCCTCGGGCATCGCGTCCCGGGCGTTGACCACAAGATTCACAAGGACCTGCTCAATCTGAGACCGATCGACCCGCACGTAGCCGACGCCCGCACCGAGCGTCGTCGCGAATTCGATGTCGGCTCCAAGCAGACGGCGGATCAGGCCGTCGACCTCGGAGACCACGGCATTGAGCTCGACGACCATGGGTGCCTCGGTGTGCGGCCGGCTGAACTCAAGGAGCTGGCGCACGAGGGCGGCCGCACGATCCGTCGTGGCCACGATGGCGTCGGCATCGCCGCGTCGTTCGTCGCCGGGCTCCAGTTCCGCGGCCAGGAGGGTGGCATACCCGCCGATGGCCGTGAGGAGGTTGTTGAAGTCGTGGGCGATCCCACCGGCCAGCCGCCCGACGGCCTCCATCTTGACCGCCTGGCTCAGCTCACGCTCCAGCCGGTGCCGGTGACTGACGTCGGTCATGACCCCCTGGAGGAATTCGGCCGGGCCGTCGGGCGGACCGATCGCCACCCACGCATCGTGAACCCAGATGGTGCGGCCATCGCGGGTGATCATCCGAAACTCGGACTGGAACGGGCCGCGATCTTCCCCGCTGGTCAGCTGCTCGACATAGTCCGCACGATCGTCCTCGTGGACCAGGTTCGTCCAGCGTTCAAGGCCTTCGTAGAAGAAGTCCGGAGGGTAGCCCACGATCCGTTCGATCTGCGGACTCACGTAGATCGTGACCGGCACCCCATCGCGTAGCTCGTCCAGGTAGACGGCCGCGGGCAGCTGCTCCACGAGGGTCCGGAATCGAAGCTCGGCCGCACGAAGCGCCGCCTCGGCCTCCGTCCGCCGACGGAGCTCGTCCTCCGCCGCGGCGGTCAGGCGAACGCTCTCGATGGCAAGCGTCGCGAGCTGCCCGAAGCGGCCCAGGATGGCGAGGTCGTCCTCGTCGAACGGCGGTCCGTCCGGTCGGCCGAGCCCCAGGATCCCGATCACGCCGGTCTCGCCGACCAGCGGGATGGCGGCGATCGGCCCCAGCCCGACCGGCGAATCGATGAGATCGGCGATCGCGTGATCGTAGGTCGCGTAGTCGGACACGGCCATCGCCCTGGCGTGCTCCCAGGCCTGGCCGGAGATTCCCTCGCCGCGCGCGATCGTGCGGCCCACGTAGTTCGTGAACGAGCCGACCCCGACGACACTGACCGCGGTCTGGCCGCCCTCTTCGACCACATACATGAAGCCGTTCTCCGTTTTCGCGAGCTGCGCCGCCCGCGTCGTGACCGCACCGAGCAGGTCGTCGATCGAGCGTCGCTCGATGAGGTCGAGCGCGGTCTGGTGCAGCGCCTCGAGTTCATCGGCGTGTTGCTGGAGCGCGGCCTGGGCTTCGCGCTGTTCGGTGACATCCACCAGCGTGCTGGCGATCTCGAGCATGGTCCCGTCCCCGGCCAGGAGGGCGCGACCCGCGATCCTGACCCAGCCGAACGTGCCATCCCGCCGCCGGGTCCGCGCCTCCATGGATCGCAGGACTCCGTCCTCTGTCACTCCCTCGAGGATCCAGGAGAGGTCGATATCGGCCAGCAGGTCGGTCGGCAACTGCTTCACGAACTCGGCTCTGTCGTCGTAGCCGAAGATGGCCATCGCCGCGGGGTTGGCGTCGATCAGGTGCCCGTCTGCCGCGCTCCGCATGATGCCGACGGGGACGGTCTCGAACAGTCCGCGATACGCTCGTTCGGCGGCCACAAGATCGGCCGAGCGGTCGCGACGGTCGACCGCGGCGCGCACGATGAAGGCAAGCCGCGCAAAGTGCCGGGGCGTCTTGACGAGGTAGTCGGTCAGGCCCGCCTTCATCGCCTCGACCGCGATCTCCCGGCTGCCGGTCCCGGTGAACATGACGACGGCGGCGTCGGGCCATTGGTCGCGGACGGCATGAAGGACGTTCGGGCCGTCCGTCCAGCCGATGGCGTAGTCGGTGATGACGACGTCGAATGGGTCCCCCGCGAGGATGCTGTCGAAGCCGGCCTGATCGGTGACCTGGTCAATGTCGACGGCGCCGAACTCGCGCTTGAGTTCCCGCGCAACGAGCAGGCGGTCATCCGGGTTGTCGTCGACCAGCAGGATCCGGACGGCCTCGTGGGTCATGGTCAGGCGTCGACATCCGGCGGTTCGTTGTAGATCATCCAGTACAGGTCCAGGGACTGGACCATCCGGATCAGGTCGTCCGGCGAGCCCGGTTTGACGAGGTAGGAGTTGGCGCCGAGGTCGTAGGCGCGCTGCACGTCTACGGATTCACGCGACGACGTGAACACGACGACCGGCAAGCGCTTGAGGGGGCTCTCGGCCTTCAGCCACTCCAGGACCTCGAAACCAGATCGACGCGGCATCTTGAGGTCGAGCAGGAGGAGAACCGGAAGGGGATAGCGATCGCGATCGGCATACTCGCCGTCCCCGCGCAGGTAGGCGATGGCGTCGTCGCCGTCGGTGACGACCTGGAGCGGGTTGATGAGCCGTGCCTTGCGGCAGGCGCGGCGCAACAGGAGGACGTCGTTGGCATCGTCCTCGGCGACCAGGACGGGCGCCGATCGATCCGTCATTGCGCTCCCTTCGCCTTCGCCAGCTCGATCCAGAATCGGCTGCCGCACTCCGGCCCGCCCGCCGAGACGGTCCATGCCCTTCTTGACCACGGCGAGTCCGATTCCCGTCCCCGGATACGTTTCGCCGCCGTGGAGTCGCTCGAACATGAGGAACACGCGGTCACGATGCTCCTCGTCCACGCCGATGCCATTGTCGTCCACGATGAGCCTGATCCGCTCGCCGCTGCCTTCGGCGGCGTGGATGTGGATCTCCGGCCGTGTCCCCGGCTCGACGAACTTCAGCGCATTCGAGACCAGGTTGACCACGACCTGGAGGACAACGGTCCGGTTGCCGCGTGCGGCGGGCAGCGTCCCCTCGATGGTGATGGATGCGTGGCTCTCCTGGACGGTCGCCGACAGTTGGTTGATCGCCGTGCGCACGACCCGATCGAGGTCGACGCTGCCGAGCTTGATCTCGTCCCGGCTGAGCCTGCTGTAGGCGAGCAGGTCCGAGATGAACCGGTCCATGCGCGCTCCCGCACCCACGATTCGATCGGCCAGCTGGCGCGCCTCCGGGGCCATCTCGCCGGCGTGATCCTCGATCAACGCCGCTGCCATCCCACGCATGGCCCGGAGTGGCGCCCGAATGTCGTGCGAGACGCTCGAGGCGAACGCCTGGAGTTGCTCGTTCGTATCCTGGAGCTTCGCCGTCCGCTCGGCGACCCGCGCTTCAAGTTCCTCGGCGTGCGCTCGCAGCTCGGTCAGGAGCTGCGACTTCTGGATCGCCACCGAGATCTGGGCCGCCACGATCTCCATGAGGCGCTGATCGTCCTCGCTGTAGGCGTCCACGTCGGTGCTCTCGATGTTGATCACGCCGATCGTGGGCGCCCCTGACACGAGCGGAACGCACAGCTCGGAGCGGATGCAACGGCGACCGCCAGCCCGAGCAGCTGTGTACGGATCGGGGCCGCGAGGATCCGGGCCATCGGCGCGCGCAGGTTCATGGCGTCGCCATCATGCGCCAGACCGTGTGGGAGCGGTCCGGCGACGCGCCTCCGTCGGTGTTCCCACCGACGCCAGGCCGTTACGAAGCGCCTGCCGCGACCTCCGCCTCAGCGCCCTCATGGCCCAGGAACTGCTCGCGATACAGCCGTGCGTAGAGGCCGTCGACCGCGAGGAGCTCGCGATGCGTCCCGCGCTCGACGATTCGCCCCCGGTCGAAGACCAGGATGAGGTCGGCGCGCAGGATGGTCGACAGCCGGTGGGCGATCGCGATCGTCGTGCGTCCCTGCATGAGCCTCAGGAACGCGGCCTGGATCAGTCGCTCGCTCACCGTGTCGAGCGCCGAGGTGGCCTCGTCGAGGATGAGGATCCGGGGGTCCTTGAGCAGGACCCGCGCGATGGCGATCCGCTGCTTCTCGCCACCCGAGAGCTTGTAGCCACGCTCGCCCACGATCGTGTCGTAGCCGTTGGGCAGCTCGGTGATCCGGTCGTGGATCGCCGCGGCCCGCGCGGCGGCCTCGAGCCGGCCGTCCGTGGCATCCGGGCTCGCATAGCGCAGGTTGTCGCGAACGCTCGCGTGGAACAGGTACGTTTCCTGGGTCACGAATCCGATCGTTCTCCCAAGGCTCTCGAGGCGGACCTGTCGGACGTCGCGGTCGTCGATCTCCACCGCGCCGCGTTCGACGTCGTACAGCCGCGGGATCAGGTAGGTCGTGGTGGTCTTGCCTGAACCCGACGGGCCCACCAGGGCGACGAGCTGGCCCGGCTCAGCAACAAAATCGAGGCCCTCGACGCCGAACGGCAGGGCCACGGGCACGGGAGCAGCGTCGGGGGATGCCGGTGGGATCCCGTTCGGGCCATCTGGCTCGGCACCCTGGTCGAGGGTTGCCGCGCCTGCCGCCGGTGGCGTTGGTGGTGGCGTCGGATAGCGGAAGGCGACATCACGGAATCGGATCCTGCCGCGGACGGCCGCGGGTTCCAGGTCGACGGCGTCGGGGGCGTCCTTGATCTCGGGATCCATCTCCAGGTATTCGAAGATCCGGTCGAACAGGGCCAAGGCCCCCTGGATCTCGACCTGCACGCTGAGCAGTTGGCCCAACGGGAAGAACAGCCGGCTCTGTAACGTCGTGAAGGCCACGATGTCGCCGATCGTCGGCGCCGTCGGATCGCCGCCGATGGCGAGGTAGCCCGCCAGCCAGTACACGAACGCCGGGGTGATCGAGAAGATCGTGCCGATGATCATGAAGAACCAGCGGCCCACCATGGCCTGGCGGACCTGCAACCCGGCGAGCTCCGCGTTCAGCTGGCGGAATCGGCCGACGGCGGCCTGTTGCTGGCCGAACGTCTTCGACAGCAGGATGCCCGACACGCTGAGTGTCTCCTGGGTCTGCGCCGACATCTCGGCGAGCGACTTCTGGGTCAGCCCGCTGACCTCCCGGCGAACCTTGCCGACCCGGTAGGTGAGGTACATGAAGAACGGCAACAGGCCGAGCGACAGCACCGTCAGGCGCCAGTCGATGACGATCATCGCGATGACCGTGCTGATGGCGATCGCGATGTTGGCCGTGACCGAGCTCGCTGTGTCGGTGACGACGCCCTGGACCCCACCCACGTCGTTGGCCAGGCGGCTCTGGATCTCGCCGGTCCGCGTCTCCGTGAAGAAGCGCAGCGGCATCCGCTGGAGATGGGCGTAGAGCGCCGTCCGCAGGTCCTGCATGACGCTCTGGCCGATCACGTTGTTGAGGTACGACTGCCCGAGGCCGATGAGCCCGGACACGATCGGCACGGCGATCATCAGACCCACGAACAGGTTGAGCAGGCCGAAATCGAGTTTCGGGATCGCGTCGTCGATCAGGAGCTTCAGCAGGATCGGGTTGATCAGACCCAACAGGCTGGTCGCCAGGATCGCGACAAGCACGATGGCGACCTGGACGCGATACGGGCCGAAGAAGGCGACGATCCGGCGGATCGTGCGCCCGCGGCGCTCGGGCGGGACCGGCGTCGAAACGGGGGGCGCGCCGTGGAACGGGCCTCGAAAGCTCATGGGCCGCCGACGCTACCACGAACCCCCGATCGGGGCCCCGAGGCGGGCGGCGCGCTCAGGGGTCGCGACTAGCGCACGAGCCCCTTCTGCTCGAATTGGTAGAGCTCCTTCGGGTCATAGGGCATCGACAGCGCCGCGTTGCCCCCGATGTCGAACTCCCAGGAGATGATCTGGACTGCGGCGATACCGGTCCCGGAGGATCCTCCGACGAGGATGACTTGCGCCTTCGGGGCATAGATGGTGCCCGCGATATTGAGAGTGGACTGCCCACCGATCTTGACCCAGGACGTCGGCTTGCTGCCGTCGCCGTCCTGCCAGATCAGGATCCCCTTGTAGGGTCCGCTGTCGATCCCGCGGACCTTCAGCGTGGACGACGCGTTGAAGTCCAGATTGTCCTGGCAACCGGACCCGCCGCTCGGGCAGGACGCGCTCGGGTTGTCGGTGCTGAAGATCAGGATGGGCGCGATCGCCCCCGTGAGCGAGTCGACCGACTCGATCGTGCCGCCTGCCAAGAGCGAGATCCCCCCGCCGGCAATGATGTAGATCCCAGGTGCGAGCTTCAGCTGGACACTGGTACCAATCCGCCAGCCGCCGTAATACGTGCCCGGTTGGAGTTGAACGATCCCGGCCGAGTTGAAGTTGCAGCCGCCGGAACCGGATCCCGTCGGCGCGGTGAACGGGCCGCCGACCCCGCACTGGCCGGCCGGCAGGGAGCCGGGCGCCGGCGGCACGAGATCGGCCAGTGGATCCCCGATCTGGACCGCACCCTCCGTCAGCGGCGAGGTGAACGGCACAGTGCTGTTGTTGATACATGTTCCTGAGACGTACACATGCGGCGCCGACAGGCTGGCGCCGCCATCGATCTTCAGGCCGCCACTGCCCTCGCCGTTGCCGCAGACCCCGTTGACGTTGGTGTTCGGGGGCGTGCCGCAGGTCGAGTTGACGTGGACATAACCGCCGTCATACGGCAGGCCCGTGAGGGGGTCGTAGACGGGGGTGATCGTCACCTGGGCGCTGCCTGAGACACCGCCCGCGGGATTGCCGCCGCACGCGGTCGTGCGCAGGGCGATGATCGAGTTCGAGTTCGAGTCACCGTCGCTGAAGGCGGCGACCGCCGCCTTGGCCACCGGGATGACCGGCAGGCCAACGATCCCGGCCAGGAAGGACCGGTGCGGACGCGCGATGGTGACCTCCACGAAGCCCTGGCGCCCGGCGAACTGCCCGGCGGCACTCGACGGCGGATAGTTGACGGTCAGGGTCGTCCCGGCCGGGTCGTTTGCAGGCACGCACCCGGTGTTGTCGGCGGCGCCGGGGAAGAACCCGTTCTGTCGCGCGTAGAAGCAGGCCGAGCGCGTCATCATGACCGTGTCGGGCGTGGCCCCCGAGCGGATGTAGCGAGCGGCGGCAATGGCCCCCGGATCAGCGGCGTTCTGGGCCTGACGACCGATCATGAACACGAATCCAAGATCGATCACGAGCGCCGTGATGGCCAGGAGGGCAAGCAGGCCGCCCGCAAAGATCACGAGAACCTGGCCTCCGGAGGCGCTGGCCCGTTCGCCACGAACAGTCATCGGATGGCTCCTCACTGCTGACGCTGCATCGCCTCGGTGACCACTGCGCGCATCGTCACCTGTGAAGGGATGACGATAAACCCAGCGAGCGGTGGGTTCCACTGGAAACATGCATATACGGTGACGGTTGTCTGATAGTGGATGCCGTTGGCAAAGGCCGTGGAGCTTGCCTTGTCGTCCCCATCCGCACCGGGTGGCGCCTGCACCGACAGCATCGGAGCGGGGGGTGGGCAGGGCATCGACGCGAGGTTCTTGTGTGGCTCGATCCCGCCGATCCGGCAATCCACGAAGGTGTTCGGCGGGTTCGGCAGCGCGTCGAAGTTCCCGGTCGGGTCGACAAAGCCCGACCAGCACGCAGTGATCTCGACCAGTCCCGGCGAAACGCCCCAGATGCTGGATCGGCCGGCCCCGACCATCCGCGGCCAGCCGGTCTGCGGGGCGTCACAGCGGAAGTAGGAGGACGGCTTGATGGTGTCAATGGGATCGAGCCACGATACCGTCGGGCACTGGGCCGTTGAGCTGTGGATGGCCGCGTAGCGAGCGGCCTCCCGGGCCGCGTTGGCTAGCTGCTGGTTGTAGAACACGTACAACCCGAAGACGATGATCGAGAACAGGACGAGCACGAACACCGGGAGGATAAGGGCGAACTCGGTCATCGCCTGCCCGCGCGGCGACTGCCCTCGGCGTGGGCGGTCGATCGCCGGGTGGGGGCGGACGATCAGCCACATGCCTGGTTCCCAAGGACGAAATAACACGGGATGTCGAACATCCGCGTGCGCTGCAGCCAGAATTCGCCGAGTGGCAACAACGGGATCGTGACGATCGGCGTGAATCGGTAGCAAGCTCGAACCTCGACCCAGCGATACCCAGGTTCGGTCGCATTGGTCGGCGCAACGGCAAGGTCGGTGCATTGCGTCGGCAGCACCTGCCCGTAGTGCTCGAGCGTGCATTCGCTGTCCTGTCCATCGTGGATGCAAACCTGGATCAGCGGCATCCCGGGGCAGTCCGTAGTCGCCGTGTCGTAGTTCGAGTTTGGAAACCCTCTCGTTTCAGCGCACACGGCGCGAGCGGCGATCTGATGCAGGCCCTGGTAGTAGGCAGCTACGGCGACCGGTGCAGGCGAGTCGAGAGGGCCGGGCGGGGCGGCAAGATAGGCGCTGGAGGTCGCCTCGGCCGCGTTGCGGGCCGCCGCTTCGAGGGTGATCCCGGTCTGGAAGATGCGTCCGAAGTCGGCGATCGCCACGAACAGGATGATCAGGATCGGGATCACCAGGGCGAACTCGGTCATAGCCTGGCCGGCAGAGGTTCGTCGCGGCGTGGCGAAGGCGCCGCCGGTGATAGGCGAAAGGTGGCGTGTGGTGCGACGCAGCTGACGGTACTCCCAGTCGGGCGACGATAGTACCGGTATGAACCTTGCAGGACGCCTTGCGGAGCCCTTTGACGGTGCCCCTCGGCACCGCTAGTCGCGGGTAGGCATCCCACGAGCTGTGCGCTCAGGCCGTCGCGGCCTTCGTGGCTCCGGCCGAGCCGATCCCTGCCTCCTGGGCGTGCATCGCCTCGAGCCAGCGCTCGGCATCGATGGCCGCCTTGCAGCCGTCGCCCGCCGCGGTCACCGCCTGCCGGTACCGGTGGTCGTGGACGTCGCCCGCGATGAACACGCCGTCGATCTTCGAGCGTGTCTCATCCTCGACGACGAGGTAGCCCTTCTCGTCGACGTCGAGTTCACCCCGGAAGATGTCCGTGTTGGGCTTGTAGCCGATCGCGATGAACAGCCCGCCCATCGGAACCTGGGACGTCTCGCCGGTCTTCGTGTCCCTGAGGCGCAGCCCTTCGACCTTGGCCGTGCCGATGACCTCGTCGACCTCGACATTCGTCCGGATCTCGATCTTGTCGTTCGCCTTCGCCCGGTCGATCATGATCTTGGACGCCCGGAACGCGTCGCGGCGGTGGAGGAGGTGGACCTTCGTCGCGAACCGGGTCAGGAACGTGGCCTCCTCGAGTGCCGTGTCGCCACCGCCCACGACGGCGACCTCCTCGCCGCGGAAGAAGAACCCGTCGCACGTCGCGCAGGCGGACACGCCTCGACCCCGTAACCGGGTCTCCGAGTCCAGGCCAAGCCAGAGGGCCGATGCGCCGCTGGCCACGATCACCGCGTCGCCGCGATATTCCGTGCCTCGCGCCCAGACCCGAAACGGCCGCCGGGAGAAGTCCACCCGATCGACATCGATGTCGACGATGTGCGTGCCGAACCGTTCGGCCTGCTCACGAAACTTGGCCATCAGCTCCGGACCCTGGATGCCCTCGGGAAAGCCCGGATAGTTCTCGACGTCGCTCGTGATCATGAGCTGGCCGCCGGCAGCGGAGCCGGCGAGCACGATCGGGGCGAGGTCGGCGCGGGCGGCATAGATTGCGGCCGTCAAGCCGGCCGGCCCGGACCCGATGATCAGGACCTTCGCCTCGGTTCGTCCGCCGGACTCTGCCGATGCCGACCCCGGGACGCCGGCGGCCGGGGTGGACGCAACCGCCACGCCCGCTCCCGCGACACCCTCATCTCGCGAGAAGTCGATGGCGAAACCGGCGAAGGCGTCGGCCCCGGCGGGCGTCGTCATGGGCGCATCGGGGGACGCGGCGGGATCGGGGCGTGCTGTCTTCTCTGTGTCGGTCATCGTCCTGACTTTCTCGTCTCAACGCGGCGTCGATCCGTCTCGCGTGCTCTCGATCGTACCATCACTCGATACCCCATGGGAGTATTGCTGCTCACGGTCCGCGAGGTCATAGCACGCGCAGCGCGGGCAGCACGTCGCTGCCCAGCAATTCGAGCCGACCCGGCTCCCAGACGTCGCGGACGGCCATGATCACGTGCTGGGCCCCGGCATCCGACAGCTCACCGAGCCGATCCACGACTTCGGCCGGGCTCGATGTTCCGGGCCGCCCGTCGGCCGAGACGCGAACGCTCACCAGGGTGGTCCGCTCGATCTCATCCGGGTCGCGACCGATCGCGGCGCAATGCTCGCGCAGGACCTCGAACTTGTGGTGGATCGTCTCAGGCCCGCCGAACACGTTGCAGGCGTCGCCGTACTGGGCCACCAGTCGCAGCGTCTTTCGCTCACCACCACCGCCGATCATGATCGGGGGGCGCGGCCGGGAGATCGACTGCGGACCGTTCAGCAACCGCGTCGCCCGATAGTGGCGCCCTTCGAAAGGCGCTTCGGTTCCGCGCTCGCCGCTGAACATGCCGTGGGCGATCTGGAGCGTCTCCTCGAGCATCTCGAAGCGGTCGGCCATGGGTGGAAACGGGAACCCCAGCCCGTTGGATTCCTCCTGGTTCCAGGCTGCGCCGATGCCCAGCCACGCACGGCCACCGGACAGGATGTCGAGGGTCGTCGTGGCCTTCACCCACAGAGCGGGCTGGCGGTAGTGGACGCCACCGACGAGGAGGCCGAGCCGGGCACGCTCGGAATGTGCCGCCATGAACCCGAGGGCCGTCATCCCTTCGAGCATCGGGTCTTCGGGGACGCCCAGTCCACGGATCTGGAAGAAGTGATCCATCACCCAGATCGAATCGAACCCGACATCGTCCGCGGTTCGCACGACGCGCGCCAGGGTCGGCCCGATGGCCTCGGGGCCGCCGGGCCAGGTGAACGACGAGATCTGGAGGCCGACCTTCACGTGAGGCTCCTGCGGATGCGCTGTGGGTGAGCGTATCCCACGCGGCCGCGGAGCCGCCCGAACCGCACCTTCAGCGGAACAGGTCGGCCTCGGCCGGGATCAGCGCCTCGCGAATCGAGCCCTCCCCGCGACGAACGGCGCTGCCCCGGATCAGGGCAACGGGTCGCCCGGCGGACTTGCCCAGGGCCAGCTCGGCGGCCGATGCGAGCTCGTCCGCGACCGCCCGGACCGTGGAACGCATCGTCCGGCCGTCGTGGTCGGGGGTGCCCCTGAGATCCTCGAGAGGCGCCAGTCCGGAGACACCGATCGCCACGTCGACGATGCCCCAGCGCCACGGCCGGCCGAATGAATCGGAAACGACGACCGCGACGTCGACGCCCAGTGAATCGCGGATCGTCGCCCGGATCCGCCGCGCTGATTCATCGGGATCGACCGGGAGCAAGGTCACCAGGTCACCCGTCCCGGGGCCGACGTTCGACGCGTCGATCCCGCCGTTGGCGCAGACGAACCCGTGAGCCGTCTCGCTGATGATCACGCCGTTGGCCATCCGCACGATCCGCCGCGCCTCGCGCAGGACGACCTCGACCTGGCGGGCGTCGCGATCCCAGCGCTCGGCGAAGGCAACGGCCTCGGGCCGCGGCTCGACGCTGGTCAGGTCGACCGTGGCCCCCTCGGCCTTGGAGACGATCTTCTGGGTCACGACCAGGACGTCGTCCGGAAGCAGCGGCAGGAGGCCCGGCGTCCGCCGGACTGCGTCCACCACGATCGCGCCGACATCGTCTCCGAGCCGCACCTCGGGGATCCCCTCGAGCGCTACGATGGCGAGCGAACCGCCGGGTTCAGCCGGCACGGAGGAGGTCCGGGGCCAGGTCCTCGACGAGCAGCAGGTCATCCATCGTGTCGAGGTCCACGGCCAGTGGTCCAGCGAGGTCCAGGAGGCGGGCGCCTGCCGTCATGGCCGCCGCACGATGCGCGGCGGCACTGTCTCCGCCGAAGCACGGATCGATGGCGTCGGGTGGCGCAATGAGCAGTGCGTTCGTGCCGCGACCGTGGCGGTCCGCGACCAGTGCGACGAGTGGCTCCGGGGGGACTGCCTCAGGGTCCATCGCCTCGACCACCGCCTGGAGCGCGTCCGGCGTCACGAGGGGGAGGTCCACCGGGACGACCAGAACGGCGGTCGCTCCTCGCGCGATGGCGTCGTCTCGTGCCTGACGCACGCCTTCGTTGAGACCGCCGGCGATCTGCCGGAGCGGACGCGCCCCGAGACGCTCGGCCTCCGCGAGGGCCACGTGGTCGGGGCTCACCACGATCGTCTCGTCGATCCCGGAGGTCGCGAGGCAGGCGCCGACCGTTCGCCGCAGCATCCGCAACACGAGCTCGCGCCGCTCCTCCGCGTCGAGCACGGCACCGAGGCGCGACTTGGCGGCTTCCAGGGATCCGATCGGGATCAGGGCGCTGACGGACACGTGCTGAATCGTACGCCGCGTCAGCCGGGGATCGACAGCAGCTCGCCGGCGAGACGGGCACGCCCGGCGTCGTCGGCCATGATCGTGTCGGTCACGATCGCTCGGAGGCCCAGCGCCGAGATCGGCGCGGCGAGGTCCGCGTCGACCTTGTCGAGCACGAAGCGGTCGATCCACGAGGCGTAGACGCGGGCGACGCCCAGCGCCGACACGTCGTGGCCGAGCGAGGCCAGCATCCGATCCGCCGGCCCCTTGAGGGCGCGACCGCCGACGATCCCGGACACGGCCGTGACCGGTACGCCGCGGCCGCGAGCCGCGTGGATCGCGTCGAGGAGTCCCGGCACGGCGACGATCGGGCCGATCGACACGATTGGGTTCGACGGCGCCACGATGATCGCCTCGGCCCGCGCGAACGCGTCCACAACCTCGTCGGTGACTCGCGCGTCCGCGACGCCACGAAACGCCACGTCCCGAACGGTCGGCTCCTGGTGGCGCCGCACGAAATAGTCCTGGAACTCGAGCCAGCCCTCGTCGGTTCGCACCTCCGTGCGGACGGGCTCGTCGGACATCGGCAGGATCGTTGGGCCCAGCCCCAGGCCGCGCTGGAGGTGGCGGGCGACGGACGTGAGTCGTTCGCCGTCGCGGAGGCGCATCGTGCGCACCACGTGCGTGGCGAGATCCCGGTCGCCGAGCCGGAACCAGGTCTCCTCGCCGTATCGCGCCAGCATCTCGGCCGCGGCGAACGTTTCGCCGGCGATGCCCCAGCCCCAGTCGCGGTTGTCGATGCCGGCGAGGGTGTACATGACCGTGTCGTGATCCGGGCAGACCAGCAGGCCGTGACGCTCGAAATCGTCAGCGGTGTTGACCACGACGGTGAGGTCGCCGCTGAGGTGAGCCTGGAGACCGTGGGCCAGCTTTGCGCCGCCGACCCCGCCGGCGAGGAGGACGACCCGGGTCATCGCCGGCCGGCCTCCGCGGGCCCTTCCAGCCGGGCTGCAACCTCGCCCACACGTTCGATCGTCTCGCCGTCGTACGGCGCCGGCAGCCGGATGATGATCGTTCCGAACCCCAGTTCGACATACGGGCGAAGGGCGTCGGCGATGCCATCCGGAGGACCGAGGAGGGGAGTGCCAGGCCCGGCACTCGTGCTGCCGTTGTGCGCAAGGAGGCCGGCAAACGCCGCCCGGGCGTCGGCTGGATCGTCGCGAATCACCATCGGGAATGAGATCGTCCGCTCGATCGACTTCGGGTCGCGACCGGCGCCCGTGGCCGCCGCTTCGAGGATGGCCAGCCGCGTCTCCGCATCGGTGACCGATCCGTTCGTATTCCAGCCGTCGGCAACGCGGCCGACCAGCGGGATCCCCTTGCGCGGCCCGGACGCGCCGATGAGGATCGGCAGGTGGTCCTGGATGGGCCGGGGTGCGCAGATCGCATCGTGCATCCGGTAGAAGCGTCCTTCGTGGGTGACGATCTCGCCGTCGAGCAACCGGCGGATCAGGCCGACGGCCTCTTCCAGGCGATCGATGCGCTCGCCGAACCCTGCCCCAAACTCGATCCCAAAGGCCTCGTGCTCGCGTTCGAACCACGCCGCCCCGATGCCCAACACCGCTCGACCGCCGGAGAGGTGGTCGAGGGTCGTTGCCAGCTTGGCCGTGAGTCCCGGGTTCCGGAAGGTGTTGGCGCCCACCATGAGGCCCAGCCGGGCCCGGCCCGTCAGGGGGGCCAGTCCGGCGAGGACGCTCCAGCCCTCGAGGATGGGCTGATCCGAGGGGCCGAAGATCGCGTTGAGATGGTCCCAGGTCCAGATCGAATCCCAGCCGGATCGTTCGGCGAGCAGCGCCGCGTCGCGCAGGGCCGGCCAACCGGTGGCCTGCGACCAGAATTGCGCACCGAAGCGCACCGGCACCGTGGGTCCCGACGCGTCGATCACGCGTCCCCGAGGTGATCGTGGACCCGGGCGGCGCGGACGCGGAACGAGATCCGTGCGTGCGCCCTGTAGTCGGCCTCGACCTCGGGCCCGGCGAGGCCCTCGTGATAGCGGCGGTGGAGCGCCACGATGTCGGCCAGTGCCCGCTCGAGGTCGTCGTCCGTGGCGACCAGCCTGCATGCGAGGCCGAGCCAGCGGTAGCCGGAGGCGGCATCGGGGACCGCGAGCGAGATGCGCCCGGTGCGGCGGAGGTCCTGCGACCAGCGGCGCGTCACGCGGCTGTTCAGCAGGATGGTGTCGTCGGGCTCGAGCCGATACCAGACCGTCGACTGGCGAGGGTCGCCGGCCGCGCCGACGGTTGCCACGACGGCAACCCGCGGCGCGTCGAGGAAGAGCCGATGCGCGGGTTGGAGAGCGCTCGCCTGCTCGACGGTCATGAGCAGATGGTAGCCGAGGGCCTCGATCAGGCGATCCGCTCGCCGCCGTTCACGGCCAGGTCGAGCCAGTTCTCCGGTGGAGCCAGGGGGCAGGCCCAGCGCGGGTCGAACGCGCAGGACGGCTGGAAGGCGAAGTTGAAGTCGATGACGAGGCGACCCTCGGGATCCGTGCCCAGATCGGCGCCCTTGGCGGCATCGAGCAGGTAGCGGCCCGCGCCGTACGTCTCGGTCCCATTCGTCGCATCGCGAAAGGGCAGGAACAGTCCGCCCGCGTACCCGGCCATCCAGTACAGGTCGAGGCGGCGGGGTCCGGCCGCGAACGGGATCTCGAGCCAGCCGATGCGTCCAAAGTGCATGGTCGCGCCGTCGCTGACGGGAAGCGCCAGGCCGACCGGTTCGTGACCCGACTCGTCCGGCGTGACGCGGACGTGGAAACGAAGGGCCGCGTCGTACGGCCAGTGGCGTGCCGCGAACGCTTCCCGCGATGCCGCCGGAACGGGCGACTGGGCATGCTCCCGATACAGGCGCTGCCGTTCGGCGCGCCACCGTTCCCACCCGTCGACCGCTCGATCCTCGGGTTCGCGTCGGACCGCCGCATACAGGTCGGCGACCCGGCGCCGCCAGTCGGCCAGCTCGACCACCTGGTCGGGGTCGCGTGCCGGCTCGCTCACGTCTGCCGCCGCGCCGCCGGGTGCGGCGACGGTCGGACGTCGGTCATCGGGATCCTCTCGGCGACTGGTTGGCCAGCGTTCATGCTACGCGCCCCGACGACTCGATCGACGATCGGTGGCCCCGGCGCCGCACCCGGCTAGACTCTCGTCGTCGGCGAATCAACATGCGAAGGAGGCAGCGGCGATGACGGACCGGGCGGAGATCGGCGTCTTCGGAGGCTCCGGCTTTTACTCGCTGCTCGACGACGTCGAGGAGGTCAAGGTCGACACGCCCTATGGCCCGCCTTCGGACAGCTTCTTCCTTGCCGGAGTGAGTGGTCGCCGGGTCGCCTTCCTGCCTCGGCACGGCCGCCGCCACACGATCCCCCCGCACAAGATCAATTACCGGGCCAATGTCTGGGCGATGCGTTCGCTCGGGGTCAAGGCCGTCATCTCCCCGTGCGCCGCCGGCTCGCTCCAGCTGGGGGTGAAGCCGACCGATTTCGTCGTCGCCGACCAGTTCGTCGACCGGACGACCGGACGGGAGGACACGTTCTTCGACGGGCCCATCTCGTCGCACGTCTCCGCCGCCGAGATCTACGACCCGACGCTGCGGGCGCTGGCCATCCAGGTCATCCGCGAACACGGGATCGAGGTGCACGAGCGGGGGACGGTGGTCGTCATCCAGGGTCCGCGCTTCTCGACGAAGGCGGAATCGAAGTGGTTCAGCGATGCCGGGTGGGAGGTCATCAACATGACCCAGTACCCGGAGGCGTACCTGTGCCGCGAGCTGGGCATGGCCGTCGTCAACATCTCGCTCATCACCGACTACGACGCCGGGGTTCACGAGGGCACCGAGGTGGTCAATGCGATGAGCGTGCTCGAGGTCTTTGAGCAGAATGCCGAGCGGATCCAGAAGGTCGTGCTGGACATGATTGCCCGGTTCCCAGCCGACCTCGATGCCCTCGGAGCACGGGCCGCGCTCGAGTTCACGCGTGGCGACGGCCACGCGATGTCCCCCAACGACATCCGGATCTTCGAAACCGGGCTGTGAGCCGGTCGACGGCCGACCGCTGACCGACCGATGACCGACCGATGACCGACCGCCTGCCGATCGGGGTCACGCTCGGGCCCATCGGCGTGGACGCGGCCTGGTGGCTCGACAGCGCGCGCCGCCTGGACGACGCCGGGTACGCCGGCATCTGGTGCTGGGACCACTTCGTGTCGCGCGGCGAGAAGACGACGCCGGTCCTCGAGGCGTGGACGATCCTGACCGCCGCAGCCGCGGTGACACGCCGGGCGACGGTGGGCACCTTCGTCGCCAACGTGATGAACCGTCACCCAGCCGTTCTGGCCCGCATGGCCGCGACGCTTCAGCAGGTGAGCGGGGGGCGACTCGTCGTTGGGATCGGGATCGGTGGCGGGCCGGCCGAGCATGCCGCGTACGGGATCCCGTTTCCGGAGGCCTCGGAGCGGGCCGCTCGACTCGAGGAGGCCGTTGCCGTCCTGAGGTCCCTGTGGGCGGGCGGTCCGGCGGTCCTCGAGGGCAGGCACTACCCGCTGGATGGCGCCTGGGCGTATCCCCGTCCCGTGCCGCCGCCGCCGATCCTCATCGGTGGCCGAACGCCCGCCGGCGTCCGCCTGGCCGCCAGGGTCGGCGATGGGTGGGCGGCCGAGGCCGACGCCTTCGAGACCCTCGAACCGCTCTATCGCCACGCCCTGACCGAGGCAGGGCGCGATCGGGGGTCACAGCGCGTCCTCGTCGGCTTCGGGAGTGGGCGAGCGGGCCAGGACGCCCTGCGCGCCAGCCCGTGGATCGCCGATCCGCGGGGCACCCTGGGGCGGTGGCGGGCGCTCGGAGCCGATGAGGTCACGGTCACGGCCCGGACGACCTGGGATGTCGAGGCGCTCGTCGAGGCCGCCCAGCGCTGGTGAGCCCGGTTCGTGGCACCATCCCGACATCGTGACCCCATCCACCCATACGACCCAGCCGGGATCGGCGTCCGGCACGCCCGCTGCTCCCGATGCGCCCGACGCGCGCGATGCCCCCGATGCTCCGACGCACGCCTGCCTTCGTTGCGGCGCTCCCGTGACCCTCAGCACCGCCCTGTGCGAGACCTGCAACCCGCTGGGGCTCGCGCAACCGGCCTCGTCGCAGGCGCACGGGACCGTGCTGCTGGGCGTTGCCGGCGCCGTCGTGCTCCTTGCCTTCCTCGCTCGCCTGTCCCTCTCGGGAATCGGTCCGTTCGAGGGCCGGGTCGTGGGCGTGCGCGGCGAGGACGCCGGATTGGCCGTCACGCTCAGCGTCGACAACCACGGGTCGAGCGTGGGTCAGGCCACCTGTCGCGTGACCGATCCGGCCGCCCGATTCGGCGGAGCCTCCGGGTACGTCCTGACGCCGCGGATTGCCGCCGGCGAAACGCTCACGTTCGAGACGGAGATCCGTCAGCTCGGCGCATCGCCGCGGCCCCTCGTCGTGGAGTGCAGCGGCCCATGACCACCATCGACGTGCCATCCACGCCCATGCCGACGACGCCCGCGCCCGCGGGTGACCTCACGGCCCTGTTCGGCGGCACGTTCGCCCTGGAGCTGGCGTTTGCCGATGACATCGCGCGCCGGGCTGGGCGCCTCCTCATGGAGCGCTACGAACGGGTCGAGCGGATCGATTTCAAGTCGGCCAAGGACGTGGTGACCGAGGTCGACCACCTCTCCGAGGCGTTGATCCTCGATGCGATCCGGGGGCGGTTCCCCGACGACGCCATCCTCGCCGAGGAGACCGGCGAGCACCACGCGGTTGCAGGCGAGGCGCCAACCTCGGGGAAGGGCCGGGTCTGGATCGTGGATCCGGTGGACGGAACGATCAACTACGCCAACGGGATTCCGTTCTTCTGCGTGTCCGTGGCGCTGGTCGCGGATGGGGTGCCGGCGGTTGGGGTCATTCACGATCCCACGCGCGACGAGACGTTCGGGGCCAGCGTCGACAGGCCCGCGTGGGTCCAGACCGGGACCGGGGTTGCCGCCGTCGTGGTCACGGCCTCCGACAAGGACAGCATCTCCGACTTCGTCGTCTCGATGGCCCTGGGAGGACCTCGCGTCGCGCCCCGGGCGCGCGGCATTCGGCGTGCCGTCCGGGTGTCGCGTTCGATGGGCTCCGCCGCGCTCGCGCTGGCCTACGTGGCGAACGGGCGGTTCGATGCGTTCATCCAGCAGGGCGGCCTCTCGGCTTGGGACATCGCGGCTGCCGGGTTGATCGCCGAACGTGCCGGGGCGACGGTGACCGACATGGCCGGCGGGCCGTGGTTCAACGTCGCGGATGGCCCCAAATCGATCGGCATCCTGGCGGCTCCCGCAGCGCACCACGAAGCTCTTCTCGACCTGGTCCGATGAGGCGGGACGTCGTTCGAAGGCCCGGTCGACGACGGTCCCTGAGATGGCCGGGCCTGGCGCTGGCCGCCACGGTCGCGCTCGGCGGCTGCGGGTTCCTGGGCGCCCAGACGAGGACCGCCCAGTGTGGAGGGATTGCCCTCCTGGAGTGCAACACGTTGCTCGAGATCGGCCTCGACGCCGTCGCGCTCGGGCGGACCGATGAGCCGGCCGCGATCGTCGCGACCGACGCCTGTGCGCCGGATGTCCCGTGCGCCGCCGACGGGCCGCTCGGGGGCCCGGTCGTCGCGGTGGCCGTGCAGTGGCGTGACGGGTCGGTCGCGTGGGCGACGATCCCGCTTCCGCCCGACTGGCCGGACGGCGAGGCGGGGCCGGCGACCCGGGAACTGGGCCCGGTGCCGCGTCATCTGATCGACCTGCTGACGAGCAGCGGGCTGAACTCCGTGAACTGAGCATCGTTTCGGCGGAGGGCGCGCAGCTCAGGCCTCGCGCCAGCGGTGCGGGCGGTTCCGCAGGGCGGCGAGGCCCCATGCGTCGCAGAACGCCTGCCATGTTTCACGCGGGGCACCGTTCCAGCGCAGTTCTTCGGGAGACGACTGCTTGATCGGCACGCCGTCCGAGACGGTCCGCAAATGAGCCAGCGAGCGGTACAGGAGTGCATCCGTGAGCTGGTCGCGGAGCGTCGCCGCGAGACTTGGCGCGCTTCTGACCGAGACATCCCACGCGGAAGCGCGCGCCGGAATGTCCTCCAGAGACCCGTAACGGGACAGCACGGCGGCGGCGGACTTGGCGCCCCAGCCCGGCAGGCCCGGAAAGCCGTCCGATGAATCGCCGACGAGCGCGAGCCAGTCCGGGATGGATGCCGGCAGCACGCCCCACTTCTCGATGACTCCGGCCTCGTCGTAGACGATCCGGCGCCGGCGGTCCCACAGGACCACCGCGGAACCGCGCACGAGCTGGGCCATGTCCTTGTCCGGGGTGCACACGAGGATCCGCTCGACGCCGGGGGCGCCGTCGAAGACCCCACACGCCGCGCCGATCGCGTCGTCGGCCTCGAACTCGACCATCGGCCAGAGCACGATCCCGAGCGCCTCGATCGCCGCCTCGGCGATGGGGAACTGGGCGAGGAGCTCCGGCGGCATCCCGGCCGACGACTTGTAGCCCGCATAGAGATCGTTCCGGAACGATTCGATCACCCGGTCGGTGGCGCACGCAACATGGGTCGCCCCCTCGTCACGGAGCAGGTAGATCAGCTGCTCCACGAGCCCGGACACGCCCGACAGCGGGACGCCGTCGTGGCCGAGGACCGCCGGACGCGGGGCGTAGTGAGCGCGGAACAGCTCATACGTGGCGTCGACGAGGTGGATCTGCATGCCGCGCTCAGGTGTCCGAGTCGGTCACGGCCCGGATGCCGCCGGACTCGACGAGATCCCTCAGGTGCTCGAGATCGGCCTGGAACACGGCGCCGAGGATCGGTCGCTGGATGATCGCGCCGAGATGGGGGAGGATCGGTGGGACGAGAATCTCGGTCCAGCGCACATGCGTCTCGTTGCCGCGCATCGTGAGTTCGATCACACCCGTGCCCTCGAACAGGCCCTGGTGCTCGATGGCGTAGCGGGATGGTGGATCGAACTCCGTGATCGCGATGGGGTCCTCGACGCTGATCCCCAGAATGCGGACCGTGCCGATCGCCCGCGTGCCGACGCCGACGGGTAGCCCCGTGAGCACCCTGACCGCCTTGAGGTCGTGCATCCACTCCGGCTGGCGTTCGATGTCGGCGATCGCGTCCCAGACCGCCTCGATCGGAGCGTCGATGTCGACCTCGGAGACGATCGGGAGGCGGAGCCCGTCGGCACCCGGGCGGTTCGCGAGCCAGCGATCGATGAGCCAGCTACCGCCGAGCCCGAGGAGGCCGAGCCGGAACAGGCCGCGGATCATGATTCGGCGACCCGCGCCAGAACCACGCCGGCCTCGATCATTGCGCGAATCGCGGCCGCGCCGTCGCCCGGTGCCAGCTCGACGGCCGCCACCGCGTCGTCCAGCAGCTCGACCTCGAACCCCAGGCGCCGCCCGTCGAGGGCCGTGGCCTGGACGCAGTAGTCCGTCGCGAGGCCGCACACGACGACACGCTCGATGCCACGAACCCGCAGCAGCTCGGCGAGTTCGGTCGGCCGCTCTTCGCCGCTCTCCGGATCTCGGACGGTGAACCCGGAATAGCCGTCCTCGCCGGTCGTTCCCTTGCGGACCCACGGCCCGACGACCTCCAGATCGGGATGGAACGCAGCTCCCCACGTGCCGCCGACGCAGTGGACCGGCCAGATCCCGCCGTCGATGGCAAAATGGGGCGTCCGTTCCGGGTGCCAGTCGGCGGTATAGGCGACGAAGGCGCTGGCGCGGACCGCGGCCCAGGCTGCCCGGTTGACGATCGGGACCAGGCCATCGCCGCCGCGCACGAACAGCGCGCCACCTGGGTCGGCGAAGTCGTTCTGGACATCGACGACGAGCAGGGCCGTCCGTCGATCGTAGGTCGTCACCCATCGACTCTAGCCCACCCGCGCGACACGCGATGCAACCCAACGGCAACCCTCGTGCCGGTCCATCCTGCGACACGATGGTCTACCCTTCCCGCCGTGAACCTGAGCGCCGATGACCGCGCCCTGCTTGCGGGCAGCGAGGAAGTCATGATCGAGACCCGGTCCGCCGATGGGGCCGTCCACCGCACGATCATCTGGGTCGTCGTGGACGGCGGCGACGTGCTGATCCGGTCCGTCAACGGCACCGCCGGCCGCTGGTACCGGGAGGCCGTCGCGCATCCCGAGGTGGCGCTCCACGTCGCCGGCCGGCGGATCACGGGGCGCGTCGAGGCCGCCACCGACTCGGACACGGTCGAGCGCTGCAGCGCGGCGCTGATCACCAAGTACCGCGCGGATCCCGCCCTCGACACCATGCTCATCCCCAGGATATTGCCGACCACCCTGCGCGTCGTCGCGACCACCTGAACCATCGCCCACGGAGCCCCGATGTACTTCGACCAGTTCAAGCACCAGCTCCCCGACATCGACCCCGACGAGACGAGCGAATGGCTCGATTCCTTCGACCAGGTCGTCGAGGGCAGTGGCGAGACGCGCGCCCGATTCCTGACGTACAAGCTGCTCAAGCGCGCCCGCCAGCTCCACGTCGGGTTGCCACCGCTGACCCAGACGCGCTACATCAACACGATCAGCCCCGAGCAGGAGCCGTACTTCCCCGGCGATGAGCAGGTCGAGCTGCGCATCCGCCGGATCATCCGCTGGAATGCCGCCGCGATGGTCCTGCGCGCCAACAATCGCTTCTCGGGCATCGGCGGGCATCTCGCGACCTACGCATCCGCGGCCAGCCTGTACGAGGTGGGCTTCAACCACTTCTTCCGCGGCAAGGACGGCGACATGGCGGGAGACCAGATCTTCTTCCAGGGCCACGCCGCACCGGGGATCTACGCGCGCGCCTTCCTCGAGGGGCGCCTCACGGAAGACCAGCTCGACCACTTCCGACGCGAATCCGTGCCCGGCCAGGGCCTCAGCTCCTACCCGCACCCCCGGCTCATGCCCGACTTCTGGGAGTTCCCGACGGTCTCGATGGGTCTCGGCCCCATCAGTGCGATCTACCAGGCCCGCTACAACCGCTACCTCCAGAACCGCGGCCTGCTCGACACGTCGCAGTCGCGCGTCTGGGCGTTCCTCGGCGACGGCGAGACGGACGAACCCGAGTCGCTTGGCGCCCTCCACGTCGCCGCGCGCGAGGGTCTCGACAACCTGACCTTCGTCGTCAACTGCAACCTCCAACGGCTCGACGGCCCCGTCCGCGGCAACGGCAAGATCATCCAGGAGCTCGAGGCCGTGTTCCGCGGCTCCGGCTGGAACGTGATCAAGGTCGTGTGGGCCCGCGAGTGGGATGAGCTTCTCGCCCGCGACGTCGACGGCGTCCTCGTCGAGAAGATGAACGACACCGTCGACGGCGAGTTCCAGAAGTTCTCGGTGGCCGGCGGCGCCTACATCCGGGAGAAGTTCTTCGGTCCGGACCCGCGCCTGCGCGGACTCGTGGAGCACCTCACCGACGACGACCTCGCGAAGCTGCGGCGCGGCGGTCACGACTACCGCAAGGTGTTCGCTGCCTACAAGGCCGCGACGGAGTTCGTCGGGGCGCCAACGGTCATCCTGGCCCACACGGTCAAGGGTTGGACGCTGGGTGCCGGCGTCGAGGCCCGCAACATCACGCACCAGGCGAAGAAGCTCACCGAAACGGAGCTGACGATCTTTCGCGATCGCCTCGAGCTGCCGATCCCCGACGCGAAGCTCAAGGATGCGCCGTACTACCATCCGGGCCCCGACTCCGAAGAGGTCCAGTACCTCATGGAGCGGCGCAAGGCCCTCGGCGGCGCCGTACCGCGGCGGGTCGTCCGCTCGAAGCCGCTGCCTGCGCCGGCGCCCGCCGTGGACGCGGAGTTCGCGGCCGGGAGCACGACACCGGCGTCCACGACCATGGTCTTCGCGCGGATCCTGCGCAACCTGATCCGCGACAAGGCGCTCGGCTCGCGGATCGTGCCGATCATCCCGGACGAGGCGCGGACGTTCGGCATGGACCCGTTGTTCAACGAGGTCGGCATCTACGCATCGCACGGGCAGCGCTACGACCCGGTCGACTCGGAGCTGATCCTGAAGTACCGCGAGGCGACGGACGGCCAGGTCCTCGAGGAGGGCATCACCGAGGCCGGTTCGATGGCCAGCCTCCAGGCGGCGGGGACCTCGTACGCCACGCACGGATTCGCGGTCATCCCGTTCTACATCTTCTATTCGATGTTCGGGTTCCAGCGGACGGGCGACCAGATCTGGCAGTTCGGCGACGCGCGCGGGCGGGGGTTCCTCATGGGCGCGACGGCAGGCCGGACCACCCTCACCGGCGAGGGTCTCCAGCACGATGACGGACATACCCACGTCCTCGCGTCCACGATCCCGAACGTTCGCGCCTACGACCCGGCGTACGCCTACGAGCTGGCGGCCGTCGTGCGCGACGGCATCGATCGGATGTACGGCAAGGGCGAGGATGTCTTCTACTACATCACGCTCTACAACGAGAACTACCTCCAGGCCAGCAAGCCCCAGGACGAGGGCATCGACGAGGGGATCCTCCGTGGCGTCTATCGGTTCGCCGAGGCGCCTGCGCTCGGCAAGCGAGCGAAGCGTGCGCGGCTCGTTGGATCGGGAGCCATTCTCCAGCAGGTGCTCGCGGCCCGGGATCTCCTGGCCGAGACATACGGCGTCGCGGCCGAGGTCTATTCGGCGCCCTCGTTCCCGCTGCTGCGTCGCGACGCGCTCGAGGTCGAACGCTGGAATCGTCTCCACCCGGACCAGGCAGCGCGCGTCCCGTACGTGTCCCGGATCCTGGGCACCGCCGGCGGCCCCATCGTCGCGGCCACGGACTGGATGCGCGCCCTGCCCGACATGGTGTCGCGCTGGCTTCCCGCGTCGTACACCGCGCTGGGGACGGACGGTTTCGGGCGATCCGACACGCGGGAGGCACTGCGCGACCTCTTCGAGATCGATGGCCGGCACATTGCGGCCGCCACCCTGTCCGAGCTGGCCCGCGCCGGAGACCTCCCCGCCGCGAAGGCGGCGGCGGCGATCCGTGAACTGGACATCGACCCCGACCGGGTGAGCCCCTTCAGCGTCTGATCCCGCCCGTCCGGGTCGTGGGTCAAGCGCGCCTTCGACCGCAACTCAGGTGCGCTTGACCATCTGACGAAGGTCCATTTACCATGCACCGCGACCGGTCCGATGCGCCGGTGCATCGGACCCGGATTGGCCTGGAAGACCCGGCCCGGACTGGTCCGGCAGCAGAGCGAAGAGGAGTGCTCGACAGGTGGTCGCCGGCGCGTTCAGCAGTGGGTTCCTCACCGGGCTTCGCGAGGGCGTCGAGGCCGCCCTGATCGTCGCCATCGTCCTTGCCTACCTCGTTCGTACAGGCAACGGCCGGCACGCCGCCAAGATCTGGCTGGGGACGCTGGCCGCCGTGGCCGCCAGTCTCGTCGTTGGCGTCACCCTCTTTGTGACGGTCGGCGGGCTTCAGCAACCCTACGAGCAGATCTTCGAAGGCGCCACGATGCTCGTGGCGGCGGCTGTCGTTACGTGGATGCTCTTCTGGATGCGCCGCCAGGCGATGTCGGTGAAGGGCAACCTCCAGGCTGCCGTCGATCGGGTCCTGACCGAGGGCACCGCGTGGGGCCTCAGCCTGCTGGCATTCACGGCCGTGATCCGCGAGGGTCTCGAGACGTCATTGTTCCTCGTCGGCCAGGCGAACTCCGCCGACGCCGGGGCGAGCAGCATTTTCGTCGGTGCGGTCGCCGGACTGGCGGTCGCCGCGATCATCGGATGGGGGCTCTATAGCGGCAGTCGCAGGGTCAACCTGGCCGCCTTCTTCCGCTGGACGGGCGTCGCCCTGATCTTCATCGCCGCCGGCCTCCTCAGTCACGCGGTCCACGAGTTCATCGAGGTCGGCGTCATCGGGTTTGGAACCGCGATCGCCTTCGACATCAGCGCGACGCTGCCGCATGGCGAGGGGATCGGCCAGTTCCTCCGGGCCATCTTCGGCTACAGCGCCACGCCGGAGGTCACGACGCTCGTCGTCCACGTCGCCTACCTCGTCGTGATCCTCGGGCTGTACCTCCGTCCGGTCAAGCCGCCGGCGCCACGCCCCCAGGAGACACCCGCCGAACCCGCCGCTTCGTAATCGGACGCGCCCAATCAGCGGGCGGAGCCGACCACCCGGTACAGGCGTCCGTTCTCGACGTTGACCGCATAGGCCTCGCCGTTCTCCGCCTCTCCGAAGCCCGCCAACCCGAAGGCGGTGCTCCCGACCGACACCGGGGCCTGGGTCCCACCACCGGCGGCGACGATCGCCCAGAGTTCGCCCGAGCAGTAGTCGGCAAAGAGGTACCCACCGCGGAGCAGCGGTGAGGCCGAGCCGCGATAGACCACGCCCCCGATGACCGTGCACCGGCTGCCAGCGTGGTCGTACTCGGCGATCGGCGGGGTGAACCCACTCTTGTTGCAGGAACTGCCGCTCGGATAGCAGTGGTCGCCCTCCAGCCGATTCCAGCCGTAGTTGGCACCTCCCCCGGCATTCGCCCGGTTCACGTCGATCTCCTCCCAGGCACCCTGCCCGACGTCACCGATCCACAGGTCGCCGGTGGCCCGGTCGAAGCTGATGCGCCACGGGTTGCGCAGGCCGGTCAGCCAGATCTCGGCGCGAGCTCCGGACTGGCCGGCGAACGGGTTGCCGGCCGGAATCGCGTAGTTCCCTGCACCCGATGTCTGGTCGATATCGATCCGCAGGATCTTGCCGAGCAGGGTGTCGAGGCGCTGGCCGTAACCCTCCGGATCACCGCCGGAGCCGCCATCGCCGGTCGAGATGTGGAGGAGGCCGCCCGAGAACGCCAGGGCGCCGCCGTTGTGATTCGGATACGGCTGCGTGATGGTCAGGATGACCACCTCGCTTGCGGGATCGGCCTGGTCGGGGGTTCCCGCGGGAACCGAGAAGGACGACACGACCGTCCCGCCGCTCGTGTCGGTGTAGTCGACGAACACGCGGGGGTCCGCCGGGTACTTCGGATGGAAGGCGACCCCGAGCAAGCCGCGTTCGCCGCAGCACGATACGAGCGACGCAATGTCGAGGAACGGGTTCGCCACGACCGCGCCGTTGCGGACGATCCAGATCCGCCCGTTCTGGTCGGCCACGAACAGGCGACCGCTCCCGTCGCCGGCGTTGACGACGGCCAGCGGCCGGCCGCCGATCGTTGCGACCGTGGTGAGGCTCACGGCGACGCGAGCCGGGTCGAAGCCCGTGGGGGCCGGCGTCGGGGTTGGCGCGGCCGTTGGCGGCGGTGTCGGCGCCGCGGTCGGGGCTGGAGTCGGGGCCGGGGTCGGCGCCGCGATCCGCGTCGCGCTCGGCGTCGGGCTCGGCGTTGCTCCGGGGATCGACGAGGGACTCGTGCCGCTCGATGCGCCATCTGTCGGCGAAGGTGACGGCGACGAACCGGGCGTCAACGTCGAACCGGGTGTCGACGTCGAGCCAGCCGTCAGCGTCGACGGGGGCGATGCCCCCGATGGACCCGGTGAGCCCCGGCCGATCAGCATGGAGACGGCGACGACGACGACCGTCGCGACGACGACTGCCGTCAGCATCCGCCGGTCGGCACGTGCTCGAAGGGCCTGCATCCCCGTCATCCTAGTCGAGCCGGCCGGATCGGCCCCCGCCGCGTCTGCCGGTCAGACGCCCGCAACCGACTGCCCAACCGAGGTCCTCAGGCGATCCGCGAAGTCCGTTGCGCGTCCCACGTCGTCGTGACGGAAGAAGACGAACGCGTCCATCCCGTCGACCAGGAACGGCTCGAGGCGCGACGCCCAGGCGGCAAGTTCCTCGGGGGAGTAGTCGTGCCGACGGAGCCGGAGGTACAGGAACGGCCCCGTCCGGCGGACAACCGGCGGCTCATCGGCTTCAGGGAGCTCCGTGGCGCACAGGACGGCCCCGGCGGACTCGAGCGCGTGGAACGTTTCGTCGACGTGCCAGGATGGATCCTGGAACTCCAGGCAGAGCGGGATGTTCGTCGGCCACCGTCCAAGCAGCAACGCCAGGCGCGAGTCGTCGCGGGTGACCTCCGCCGGTACGCGGAACAGGACGGCACCCAGGCGCGGGCCGAACGGGATCAGCGATTCGGTCAGCCATGGGACCGAGTCGCCCGGATCTCGGAGGATGGCCCGCAGCGACGCCCCGCGCTGGGCCTTGACGGCGAACCGGAAGTCGGGCGGCGTCGCGGCCAGCCAGGCTCTGACCTTCGCCTCGGCGGGACGCTGATAGAACGTGTTGTTGAGTTCGACGGCCGGGAAGTGCCGGCCGTAATGAGCAAGGAGGCCGTCGGCGCGAAGGCCGGTCGGGTAGAACCGCGGCGACCAGCCCGGATAGGCGAACCCGCTCGTGCCAACGAGGAGGCGTCCGGCGGTCACGGCCAGGCCCCCGGTATCGACCGCGGTCAGCCGGCCCGCGCGTCGACCGCGGCCATCGCTCGTTCGATGACGGCCAGCTGGTCGCGATCGAGGACCGACAGGAAGTAGTCGTCGATTCCCTTCAGGTGTGTCCGTGAGGCCGCCCGAAGGCGGCCGACTCCGGCCATCGTCAGGCTCGCCTCGGCGCCGCGTGCATCGGTCGTGCACGACGTCCGCTCGACCAATCCGTCCGCAACCAGGCGATCAACCATTCGCGTCACGCCGCTCTTGCTGAGCAGGACCCGGTCGGCGATCTCGCGCATTCGCAGGCGGCGATCGGGTGCTTCGACCAGGAACAGCAGGCATTCGTACTCGGGGAGCGTCAGGTCGTGCTCCTGGCGCAGGTCCTCGTCCAGCCGATGCCAGACCCTGGAATGGGCCATGAGGAAGGCGCGCCAGGACGCGAGGCGCGGGTCGCCCGGGCGGAGCGGGGCAGCAATCGCCGGTCCGCCGACCTCGCTGCCAACGCTCATGTTGCTCGACATGGCGGGCATCATACCCGTCCATCCGATAGTTGACAAGGCAACAATCTGGGTATATCGTTGCGCAGTCAACTACACGCAGCGCCCACCGAGGAGCACCCACGTCACCGATGAACACCTGGACAATCGATCCCGCGCACAGCGATGTTGCCTTTTCCGTCAGGCACCTCATGGTCAGCATCGTCCGCGGCCGGCTCGGCGCCTGACAGGGGTCGACTTCGCCCCGAGGAGCCCGGCGCCTTCCCTCCCGCAATCACCAAGTCCTATACTTGCCATTCGCTTGACCGCGTAGAGGATCAGCAGGTTGGCGCGGTTCGGCCTGGAAGGGAGCATCTGAGGATTGCGGGTCGTTCTCGGCAGCCGCGGCGACTACGCCGTCCGCGCGGTGCTCCATCTCGCCCGGCACCCCGGTCGCCAGCGGCGGCGTGACATCTCGACGGCCATGGACATCCCCGACAAGTACCTGCCCCAGATCCTCGGGGCGCTTGTCGAGGGGGGGATCGCGCGATCGACCGTCGGACGGGCCGGTGGGTACGAGCTTGCGCGGCCACCCGCCCGCATCTCCCTTCGTGATGTGGTGGAAGCCGCGGAGGGTCCCATCCGCAGCGACAAGTGCCTCATGCGCAGCGGCCCCTGCTACTGGTCCGAGAAGTGCGCGCTCCATGACGCCTGGACGGCCGCAACCGTGGCACTGAGCGACCAGCTCGCGGGCACGTCGTTCGCCGGTCTGGCCAGGACCGACTGGGAGATCGAGCAGCAGTCGCGACTGACGGGGAGCCGCACATCCGGGGCGCATGCCCCCCGAGTGCACCAGGCGACGCCCGACCGCGATCCGCCCGACCGCGATCCGTAGGCCGCGAGAGCACGTCTGCCGCGCCGGCCCCGCGGCATGGCGCGCGCCAACGCCTGGTCCCGACTCGACACAGCCATTACTATAAGCGCGCGACTCATCGTTCTTTGCGGATGTCAGAGCGGAGGGGTGCGAGCAGATGCGGCGGATCACACGTCGCGAATTCCTCGTCGCGGCGGGCGGCGGTACGGTCGGGCTGGCGGCCTTCCTCGCGGCATCTGGTCGATCGCCGCTCGCGCTCCTCGAGCCGGTGGACGTGGCGGATCCCCTCGCGGCCTACCCGGATCGTGGCTGGGAATCTGTGTACCGCGACCAGTACCGCTACGACCGCAGTTTCACGTTCGTGTGCTCCCCGAACGACACCCACTCGTGCCGGCTCCGTGCGTTCGTCCGGAACGGTGTCGTCATGCGGACCGCGCAGGCCTACGACGTGTCGCGCTACGCGGACCTCGACGGCAACACGGCGACGGCCGCCTGGCATCCGCGCGGGTGCGCCAAGGGCTACCAGGTCCATCGCCGCGTCTACGGGCCGTTCCGCCTGAAGTACCCGCTCATCCGGAAGGGGTGGCGGGAGTGGGCCGACGACGGCTTCCCGGCACTCACGCACGAACTGCGCTCGAAGTATCGGTTCGACGACCGCGGCGGCGACGAGCTCGTCCGGGCTTCCTGGGACGAGGCTCACCGATACATGGCGAAGGCCCTGGTCGCAATCGCGCGGACGTACTCCGGCGACGAGGGGCGAGCGCGGCTCGAGGCCGAGGGCTATCCGGCGGAGATGCTCGACGCGATGGGCGGCGCGGGCACCCGGACGCTCAAGTTCCGCGGCGGGATGGGCCTGCTCGGGGTCATCGGCAAGTACGGGATGTACCGCTTCGCGAACATGATGGCCCTCCTCGACGCGGATCTTCGAGGTGTCGGTCCGGACGAGGCGAGGGGCGGTCGCCTGTGGTCCAACTACACGTGGCACGGCGACCAGGCGCCCGGGATGCCGTTCGTCCACGGCCTCCAGGCCGCCGACGTCGACTTCAACGACCTGCGCTTCTCGAAGCTGACGATCCAGATCGGCAAGAACCTCGTCGAGAACAAGATGGCCGACTCGCACTTCTTCATCGAGGCGATGGAGCGGGGCGGCACGATCGTCACGATCACCCCCGAGTACAGCCCGCCGGCGACCAAGGCCGACTACTGGATCCCGATCCGGCCGGGGACCGACGCCGCGCTGTTCCTCGGGATCACCCGCCTGATGATCGACCGGGGCCAGTACGACGCGGAGTTCGTCCGGCGGTTCACGGATCTCCCGCTCCTCATCCGCGAGGACACCGGTCGACGCCTGCGGGCCGACGAGGTCTTCGCCGGCTACCAGCAGGGGTTGCGTGACGACGGGCCGTCCTTCGCCATGCAGGGGCTCACGCGGGAGCAGTACGAGCGCCTCGGGGACTTCGTCGTCTGGGATGAGCGGTCGCGGTCGCCCAGGCCGCTGACCAGGGACGACGTGGGAGACCACGTCGCCGATGCGGGACTGTCACCGGCGCTCGACTGGACCGGCCCGATTCGGCTCGTCGACGGGCGCGAGATCGAGGCGACGACCACCTGGTCGGCCTACCGAGTCAATCTCGAGGACTACGATCTCGACTCAGTTGTGGAGATGACCGGGTCCCCGCGCGAGTTGATCGTCCGCCTGGCCGACGACATCGCGCGCATCCGTCCGGCGTCTGCCCATATCGGCGAGGGCGTCAACCACTGGTTCCACGCCACCCTTGCCAACCGGGCGATCCACCTGCCGTTCATGCTCACCGGCAACATCGGCCAGCCCGGAGCGGGTGTCTACACGTGGGCCGGCAACTACAAGAGCGCCCTGTTCCAGGGTCACCCCGACAGCGGCCCCGGCTTCAAGGGCTGGATCGCCGAGGATCCGTTCGAGCCCAACCTCGATGAAGCGGCCTCCGGAGCGGACGTCAAGGCCCACCTCTATGGGTACGGTGAAGAGCCCGCGTACTGGAACCACGGCGACCGGCCGCTGATCGTGGACACCCCGAAGTTCGGCCGCAAGGTCTTCACCGGCTCGACCCACATGCCCACGCCGACCAAGGCGCTCTGGTTCACGAACGTGAACCTGCTCAACAACGCCAAGCACCACTACGAGATGATCCGCAACGTCAACCCGAAGATCGACCTCATCGCGACGACCGACATCGAGATGACCTCGTCGGTCGAGTACGCCGACATCGCGCTTCCCGCGACGTCCTGGATGGAGTCGCAGACCCACGAGATCACCGCGTCGTGCTCGAACCCGTTCCTCCAGGTCTGGGGTCGAGCGAAGGACGGGATCGAGCCGCTGTACGAGGCTCACGACGACGCGCGGATCCTCGCCGACCAGGCGAAGGCGCTCGGCGACGAACTCGACGACTCGCGGCTCGCCGACTACTGGAAGTTCATCCTCGAAGGCAAGGAGGATGTCTACATCCAGCGTCTCCTCGACGCCTCGATCACCACGAAGGGCTACCGTCTCGACGACATCCTCGCCGGAAAGTACGGCGAACCGGGCGCCGCGCTCATGCTGTTCCGGACGTATCCACGGATCCCCTTCTGGGAGCAGGTCACGGAGAGCCTGCCGTTCTTCACGGACACCGGGCGCCTGAACAGCTACTGCGACATCCCCGAGGCGCTCGAGTACGGCGAGAACTTCATCGTCCACCGCGAGGGTCCCGAAGCGACGCCCTATCTGCCGAACGTGATCGTCAGTTCGAACCCGCTGATCCGACCCGAGGACTACGGCATCCCGCCCGACGCGATGGACGCCGACGAGCGCACCGTTCGGAACGTGCGACTGCCATGGTCCGCGGTCAAGGCAACGAACAACCCGCTCTGGGACGCCGGCTACGACCTGTACTGCCTGACCCCGAAGACGCGCCACCGGGTCCACTCGAGCTGGAGCACGAGCGACTGGAGCCTCCTCTGGGACTCCAACTTCGCCGACCCGTACCGCGCCGACCCGCGTTCGCCGTGGGTCGGTGAACACCAGCTGCACATCCATCCGGACACGGCGCGGGAGCTCGGGATCGACGACGGCGACTACGTCTATGTCGACGCGAACCCTGCCGACCGGCCGTACGTCGGCTGGAAGCCCGATGATCCGTTCTATCGCGTCGCGCGCTTCATGCTCCGGGCGAAGTTCAACCCCTCGTACCCGCGCGGGATCGTCATGACCAAGCACGGCCCATTCCAGGCGACGGAGCGCTCGGTCAAGGCACACGAATCGCGGGCCGACGGACGCGCCCTGTCGGAGGGCACCGGCTACCAGGCGAACCTGCGCTACGGCAGCCAGCAGTCGGTGACCCGCGACTGGTCCATGCCGATGCACCAGACCGACAACCTGTTCCACAAGGCGAAGGACGCGACCGGCTTCGTCTTCGGCTACGAGAACGACAACCACGCCCTGAACACCGTCCCCAAGGAGACCCTCGTCAAGGTGACCCGCGCAGAGCCGGGCGGGCTCGGCGGACAGGGTCGCTGGAAGCCGGGCACCACGGGGATGTCGCCCGGCGGCGAGTCCGATGTGATGCGCCGCTACCTTTCGGGCTCCCTCGGACCGAGGTCGCGGCGATGACCGGCCGCCAGCTCCCGATGCTCGATCCGACCGGATCGGCAACCGCGCCCGCGAAGGTCGCCGAGGCCGACGACCCGCTCGAACTGGTGGCCGTGTCGGTCCCCGTGGACGAGCCGACCTTCGACGAGATGGCCGGGTCCTTCATCGAGGAGTTCGTCCGCGACTGCTGGACCGACCGGCGGCTGCTCGCGTACTTCCGCTCGCCGTACTACGCCGGCCTCCACGTCATCTGGCAGCGGCGCGGCGAGCGCTGGGTGCGCGACCTCATCGCCGAGACCCGGGTCCGGTGGCGGCGCCCCGACCCCGACGACCGGGAGGCTCGAGCCTGATGCCAGACGTCCGCAACTGGCAGCTCGGCCGCTCGATGACGTACCCGTACCCGGAGCACCATCCGGACTGGCAGTTCGCGTTCGTGTTCAACATCAACCGCTGCATCGCCTGCCAGACCTGCTCGATGGCCTGCAAGAGCACCTGGACCTTCTCGAAGGGCCAGGAGGCGATGTGGTGGAACAACGTCGAGACCAAGCCGTACGGCGGCTACCCCCACCACTGGGACGTCCAGCTGCTCGAGTTGCTCGACGGGGCTCACGAGGCTGCGGGAATCGACCCGACGTGGGGCGCCGCTGCGGCCGGGGCCGAGGCCCCGTACGGCTCCTACGACGGGATGACGATCTTCGAGGCGGCGGCCCGGGAGCAGCCCCAGACGCAGCAGGCGCTCGGCTACCTGCCGGCCGACGAGGAGTGGCGAGCGCCGAACATCTTCGAGGACGTCGGGCCCGCCGGTCGGCCGGCGCCCGGCAGCCTCGGGCTCGAGGCTGCGGGAGCGGAGCTGCCGGAGCACAAGGCGTACTTCTTCTACCTCCAGCGCCTGTGCAACCACTGCACGTATCCGGCCTGTCTCGCGGCCTGTCCCCGCAAGGCGATCTACAAGCGGCCCGAGGATGGCGTCGTCCTCATCGACCAGTCACGATGCCGGGGATACCGCAAGTGCGTCGAGGCGTGCCCCTACAAGAAGTCGATGTACCGGCCGTCCACGCGGGTCAGCGAGAAGTGCGTCGCCTGCTACCCGCGCCTCGAGGGCGCCGATCCACTGAGCGACGGCGTGCCGATGGAGACCCGCTGCATGGCCGCCTGCCCGGGCCGGATCCGCCTCCAGGGCCTGGTCCCGATCGATCCTGACGGCACCTGGGCGGACGACCGGCAGAACCCGATCAACTTCCTCGTCCGCCATGAGAAGGTGGCGCTGCCGCTCTATCCGCAGTTCGGGACGGAGCCGAACGGCTTCTACATCCCGCCACGTTGGGCACCGAGGCCGTACCTGCGTCAGATGTTCGGCCCGGGCGTCGACGAGGCCATCGCGCGCTATCGCGCACCGTCGCGCGAACTCCTCGCCGTCCTCCAGCTGTTCCGCGCCAGCGAGACCGTGATCTTCCGGTACGAGATCGAGGAGGGTCCGAAGGTCTTCGAGAACGAGATCGACGGGAAGCCATGGGCGATGTACGACGACACCGTCATCGGCTTCGACAAGATCGGACGCGAGGTGGTCCGCCTGAGCGTCGAGGAACCGGTCCATCAGCGGTCGGCGCCGCATCCCAACTCGATCTGACGATGGAACGAACGCCGACGCCGACACGGACCCCCGATGCGGAGACGCTGGAACGCGCGCTTGCGCGATCCGATGTCTACCGTGAACTCGCCGCGCTCTTCCGCGATCCCGACGATCCGCAGATCGATGCCCGGCCGGAGCTGCGGATCCTCCGATCGGCTGCACGTCGCCTCGGCTCCTCGGTCGCCGACGACACGTGGTCGGAGCTGCGACGCATCGCCCATCGCGAGGAGCGCTCGGCCGAGCACCGCGCGATCTTCGGGCACGTGGTCGCTCACGGCTGCCCGCCGTATGAGACGGAGTTCGGTCGTCGGCACGTGTTCGGGCAGAGCCAGGAGCTCGGCGACATCCAGGGCTTCTACGAGGCCTTCGGGGTGCGGCCGCGCGCCGGCGGCGAGCGACCCGACCACCTTGCGTGCGAACTGGAGTTCCTTGCGCTCCTCGCGCTGAAGGAGGCGGTGGCGGTCGCGGGCAACGACGATGATCGCCGGCAGCTGTGTCGCCGGGCCGCCCGCGACTTCCTCCAGGACCACCCCGCCCGCTGGGTCCGTGCGTTCGCCGCCCAGATCGCCATGAGGGCGCCCGGCAGCGGCTACGCGGCGGCCGCCGCGGTCGCGGCGACGATCCTCGGCGAGCATGCGCTCGCGGTCGGAGCGCTCCCCGTGGTGCTGGACCCGGACGACCTGGTCCCGATCCTGGAGGAGCCGGACGGGTTCACGTTCGAGTGTGGCGTGGACGTCGAGGCGGGCGATCTCGCCCCGCCCGGGAGCGGATCGTGATGCCGCGTGCCCCGGGCCGGGCGGTGGTCCATGTCGACCCGGCATTCGCGGAGGCCGTGGTCTGGCGCGTGCTGAGCGGCGCCGGTGGGCGCGGCGCCGGTGGGCGCGGCGCCGGTGGGCGCGGCGCCGGCCCGGCCCAACCCCGGCGCGATGCATTCACCGAGCACCGGCGACGCACCGATGCCATCTACGAACTCGACGGCGAGACGGCCCGAGAGACGGCGTTCTCCCGCCTCGCGCAGGGCGAGTTCGAGCGGCTCGGGCTGTCCGAACCGCTCCTCCTGGCGATCGCCGAGCGGCCCCCCGTCGCCGAGCGCGTCCGCATCGTTCTGGTTGGGCAGGCGCGCGGGCTCCACGATGAAGGCGTCACCTGGGAACCGGGCGGCAGGCATCTCGGCATCCGGATCGATGGCTCCCGTTTTGCCGACACCGACGGCCTGCTCGCGTGGGCCCGGCATGCTCTCGGGCACGCCGAGGACACGATCGATCCGGCGTTCGGGTACGTCCCCGGCTGGGAGGAGACGCCTGCCGGCCGCATCGCCGCAGGGACCCAGGCGCGGCTCCACCGGCTGTGGGACGTCATCGTCGATGCCCGCCTCGCGGCGGCGGGCCTGTTGGTCGACGTGTCCGTCATCGGCCACCATCGCGAAGGCCTCGCCGCGGACCTGTCCGGCGTCGCGCCGGAAACGGTCGATGCGGTCTTTGGAGCCCTCTGGGACGGACCGCTCCCGACCTTCGCCCAGCTGCTGGCCTGGGCCGCTCGACCCATCGAGCTCGTCGCCGCCACGTTCCCCGGCGATCCCGGCCTGCCGCGTCCGGATCGCTGCCCCCTGTGCCGCTTCCCGAGCGACGACGTCGGCGTGCCGGCGCACCCCATCGCTGTGCTCGTTTCGGCCGACTACCCCGACTGGTTGCCGGAACTCGGACTGTGTGGCCGATGCTCGGACCGCTACCGGTTCGCAGGGCACCTGGGAGGTGCCGCATGAGCCGTCGCTCGATGTCGCCGGCACATGGCCTCGGAATCGGTGCCTTCGCGCTGGCGCTTGTCCTGTCGATCCTCGGGGTGCCGGTCACGAGCGCCCAGGGGACCACCGTCTTCGCAGACCGCGTCGAGGGACCTCTCCCTGTCGACGCACCGTTCGATGCCGCCTGGGACCGCGCACGGGCGGCCGAGATCGTCCTCAGCGGCCAGCCGGTCACGCCGCCGAAGCTCATGGAACCGACGGTTGCGTCCATCCGCGTCCGTTCGCTGGTCGACGACACGCGCATCGCCATCCTCCTCGAGTGGGACGACGCGACCAGGGACGAATCGGTCCTCGCGGTCGAGTCCTTCAGCGATGCCGCGGCGATCCAGTTCGCCCTTGGGAGCGGGACCTCGATCTGCATGGGCCAGCAGGCCGGCGGGCTGAACCTCTGGCACTGGAAGGCCGACTGGGCCGCGGATCTCGCCGGAAGGCGCGATGTCGGCGACGTCCACCCGGGGATGCCCGATGACGTCGCGTTCCCCTCGGCCGGCACGGACGACGCGTTCGCGATCGACGGATCCCGAGCCGGGCGCGCCGCAGGTAACCTGCGCTCCGCGGCAACACTGGTCAGCTCGGTGGAGGATCTCAACGCGGTCGGCTTCGGGTCGCTGACGTCGCAGTCGGTCGGCGGCCAGAACGTCCACGGCGCCTCCGAGTTCCGCGACGGCCGCTGGCGTGTCGTGATGTCCCGGGAACTTGCTCCCGCTGATCCGAACGATGCCGCGCTTCGCCCGGGGTCCGCGGCCGCCACGGTTGCGTTCGCCGTCTGGGACGGCAGCCGCGGCGATCGCGACGGCCAGAAATCCGTGTCCACGTGGCTGGCGCTCACGTTCGAACCGGCGCCGGTCAGTCTGCTCGACATCTGGCCGTTCCTCGTCATGCTCGCGCTGGCACTGGGGATGTCCGGGGTGATGGTCTGGTACGGGCTGCGCCAGCCGGACGCCGGGCTGGGTTGGCCGAACGGCAGGCCCGACGGGGGAGGCGGTCCCTAGGTGACGGTCGGTGTGCCGGCGGTGGAACGGGCCCGTGCCCGGGTCTCGCTCGGGGACGCCCAGGCGCTGGTCTGGCTGGCCCGGCTGCTCCTCGTCGCGGTCGCTCTCGACCTGGTCGTCACTCGCTTCGTGGTCCGGCTTGCGATCTTCGTCCCGAAGGGCGAGCCGTGGGCGACGGCCAGCGGCGTGCTCGGGAGGATCGGTGCCGCGACCGATGCCGCGGTCCCGCTCGTGGGCCTCGTCGTGCTCGGCGTCCTCCTCGTCGACGCCGGGCGGAGGCGCCGGCCACTCGACGCGGCGACACTCGCCGCGATTGCGGTCGTCGCGTTCGCGGGGTTCGCGTTCATCGTCCTCCCGCCGCGCGTCGAGGTGGCGCTCGTCCTCGAGGTGGTCGTCGCGCTAGTCGCGGTCGCGGCGGCCGTTCGGATCGGCCGGACGCGAGGACCGATCGTCGCGCGCGTCGGGGTGATCGGGCTGGCCGCGGGAGTCGGGTTCGCGGCGATCAGTGGCGCCGTCGAGCTCTCCGGCGTCGCGGCGGCGTCCGGAGGTTCACTCGGCCTCACGCTCGCCGCCGTCGGGCAGCTCGCGTTCGTGGCCGGCGCACTGCTGGTCGGGAGCGGCGGGCTCGTCCGATCCGGGAGGCCCGAGCCGGCTCGCGGGCGTTTCGTGCTGCTGGGACTCGCGGCCGCCCTGTTTGTCGTGGTCATGGCCTGGCGGGCGCCGTCGATGTGGGGCGTCCTGTCCATCTGGAGCATCGGCCTGGCCGGTGCGGTACCGGTCCCGCTGGTGGCGATCGCGATCGGCTTCGCGGCCGGTGGGCTGCCGCTCCTCCATCGCCGGTCACTTGGACTCGCGATCGGGGCGGCCATCGTCCTCCTCTCGGGATACGACCTGGCCGCGAGCGGCCTGCTCCTGGCGCAGCTGCTCGGCCTCGCCATCGCCGGTACGCTGGACCACCATGGTCACGGCGACGCACCGCAGGGATCGAGCGGTCGACGGCGGGTGTGCCGGACCGGGTAGCATCGCGGCCATGACCACCTTCGACGTCGACGCGCTGCGCGCCCAGTTCCCGGCCCTGTCTCTCGAGCACCACGGCCGGCCGATGGCCTTCTTCGATGGACCCGGCGGTACCCAGGTCCCGCAGCGGGTCATCGACGCGGTCGGCGACTACTACCGAACCTCGAACGCGAATCACGGCGGTCCGTTCGCGACGAGCGAGCGCTCGGACGCCATCGATCATGCAGCCCATGGCGCGATCGCCGACCTCATCGGCGCGGACGCGGGCGAGGTCAAGTTCGGTGCGAACATGACCACGCTGACCTTCCACCTCAGCCGGTCGATCGCGGCCACGTTCGCGCCCGGCGACGAGATCGTGGTTACCGGCCTCGACCACGATGCGAACGTGGCGCCGTGGCTGGCCATCGCCGCCGACTGCGGGTTGGTGATCAGGACCTGGGAGCCGCGGCTCGAGGACTGCACCCTGCACATCGAGGATCTCGACGGGCTGCTGTCGCCGCGGACGCGCCTGGTCGCTTTCGGGTGGGCCTCGAACGCCGTCGGCACGATCAACCCCGTCGCCGACATCGTGCGGCGCGTCCACGCTGCGGGAGCCTGGACCTACGTCGATGCCGTCCATGCGGCACCGCATCTCGCGATCGATGTCCGCGCCGTCGACACCGACTTCCTCGCCTGTTCGGTCTACAAGTTCTTCGGTCCCCACCTGGGCGTGGTCTACGGCAAGGCGGCGATCCTCGACGCCCTGCCCGCGTACAAGGTGCGGCCGGCGGATGACCGCTTCGAGACCGGCACCGGCAACCACGAGGGCTTTGCAGGGACGCTCGCCGCGGTGGAGTACCTGGCCGAGGTGGGCGTGACCCACGGCGGGGCCCCTGCGACGGCGCCTCGCCGCGAACGCCTGGTGGCAGCGATGCAGGCGATCCGCGGCCATGAGATGGGGCTCTACCAGCGCCTCGCCGCCGGCTTGTCCGAGATCGACGGAGTGCGCCAATACGGGATCACCGAGCCCAGTCGCTTCGAGGCGCGTACGCCGACCGCCGCCCTGACGGTCGCTGGTGTCCACCCGCGAGCCGCGGCCGAGGCGCTCGGGCGCGAGGGGGTCGCGGTCTGGGACGGCGACTTCTATGCGACGGGCCTCCTCGAGCGGCTCGGTCGCTCCGAGTCGGGCGGCGTGGTCCGCATCGGACTCACGCACTACAACACCGAGGCGGAGGTGGATCGCCTGCTCGACGCGCTGGCCCGGATCGCCGCGTCGCGGGGTGCTGCCACCGCGCCGACGTCGACGGCCTGAGCGTGGACGTCGCCATCATCGGCGGCGGGATCGTCGGGACGTCCGCGGCGGCGTTCCTCGCCGGAGCCGGGGCGCGGGTCGTCGTCTACGAGCGCGAGGCGATCGCCGCCGGTGCGTCGGGGCGAAATTCGGGTGTCGTCCAGCATCCGTTCGATCCGGCCCTCGTGCCGTTGTACCGCGAGACGGTCGAGATCTACCGCTCGCTCGATGACGAGGCGCTCCAGGTGGGCTTCCGGCTTGCCGCCACGCCCGCCGGGCTGCTGCTCGTCACCCCGTCGATCGACCTCGCCCGACGCCTTGCCGCTGATCTCGGCGCGCTCCATCCGATGTTGGCGCCCGAGGCGCTCGATCCCGAGGACGTGCGCCGCCTCGAGCCGGCGATCGCGCATGGAATCGCCGCCTGCCTGATCGGGATCGGGTTCCCGGTCGTCCCGTCCGCCCCGACCTATGCGATGGCGAACCTGGCCGAGCGGCGTGGTGCGGCGATCCGCCAGGGAAGGTCGGCCGTGCCCGCGATCGACGCTGGCCGGTGTCTCGGAGTGTCCGTGGACGGCAGGGTCCAGCCCGCGGACGCGGTGATCGTGGCGGCCGGTCCGTGGACGCCCGCGGTCGTGGATCCGACCGGCGTGTGGCGGCCGATCCGTCGGGTGTGGGGCGTGGTTGTCGAAACCCTGCTGGGTGACCCGCCGCGGCACGTCATGGAGGAGGCCGAGATGGACGTCGCGCTGGCCACGGACGCGGCGACAGACCCGGGCGACGATGGCGGCGGGCACGGATCGTCGGTCGGCTACAGCCTCGTGACTGCCGGCGGGGTGTCGGTGGTCGGGTCCACGTTCCTCGAGGACGAGCCGGATCCGGCGGCCTGGGTGGAGCCGATCCTGGAACGCGGCGCGCGCTTCGTCCCGGCCATCGCCGACGCCCCGATCCGCGAGGTTCGCGTGTGCGCCCGGCCCGCGTCATTGGACGGTCGGCCGCTCATCGGCGCGATCCCCGGCATCGACGGCCTCTTTGTCTGCTCGGGCCACGGCCCGTGGGGGATCACCACCGGGCCGGCCTCGGCGCGTCTCGTCGCCGACCTCGTCCTGGGCAGGGCGGCCGACGTCCCGCGGGACCTCAGGGCCGATCGCTTCGGCGCGGTCGGGGTCTGACCGCGCATAGGCTCTCGTCGTGCGGGATCGAGACGCATTTCGCTGGGCGCGCGCGTAGGCTGGACACATGGCAAACCAGCGGACGCTCGCCTCGATCGTCGCCGGGATCGTCGCGATCCTCGGTCTGACGGTCTTGATCGTCGTCCTTGCCGATCAGCGCGCGCCCGTCGACTACCCGCCTGATTCCCCCGAAGCAGCGGTTCAGGGATACCTGCAGGCGTGGGACGCGAACGACCCGGCGGCCGCCTATGCATGGTTCTCGGCGGACGCACAGAAGCAACTCGCGTTTGCTGACTATCGGCCAGTGTTCGCAGAGGTTCAGCGCTACACGGAAGGCCCCGACGCGGCGAGGCGCAGCGTCTTCATTGCCGGGACCCGGGGGAGCGGAGATCGAGTCACCGTCAACCTGACCGTCGAGGAGGTCTACGGCACGGGGCTCAGCCTGAATACCTATCGCTCCAGCCGGTCAGTCGCCGTGGTTCGGGAAGGCACCTCGTGGAAACTCGTTGAGCCGCTCGTCTGGCTGGACCCGGCTCCTCTCAACAAAGAACCCGGGGCCTACTAGGAGCCGTCATGGCCACCGTGCGACGCCTGTACCTCTACGCGATGTCGGGGATCACCCTCGCAGTCCTCGCAACGGGGCTTCTGATCCTCCTGGACATCCTGCTCAACCAGGCGGGCATCGGGCGCGGCGAACTTCTATCGGGTTTCGTGGACGCAGATCGGCAGCAGCTCAGCGTCGCGGCGGCCCTGGTGGGCGTGGGCCTGCCGGTCTGGGCCATCCACTGGTTCCTCGTCGGCCGTGCCCTGCGCCCGGGGCGTGATGGTACGGAGGCGGAACGTGGTTCTCCGATCCGTGCCTTCTATCTCACCCTGGTGCTGGCCGTCGCCGCGTTCAGCGTTGCGGCGGCGCTGCGTGACCTCCTCGCGTCGGTCCTGCACATCGTCATCAACGTCCAGGTACCGGAGTGGTACGGCAGTGTCGGCAACGACCCATCGGGTGCTGCCGCCCTGCTCGCCATCGGCGGGCTCGTCTGGGCCTACCACGCGACCGTCCGGCGCGCCGACGTCACTGTCGGGCCGCTGTTCGGAGCGGCCGCCTGGTGGCCGCGGGTCTACCTGTACGGGGCGTCGCTGGTCGGGCTCGTCATCGCGGCGGAAGCGGTCGGCACGCTGATCTCCATCGCGACCGCCCCATCGATCGATGTGAACAACTTCGGCGAGGTGAACAACTTCGGCGAACTCCCGCCGGGAGACGCCCGGCTGGTCCAGCTGGTCGACAAGGGTGCCGAGCTCGTGGCCTGGGGGGCGTTCTGGATGGTGCACTTGTGGCTCGCCGCCCGATCGATGGCCGACACCGGGTGGCGCGGACCCAGTGAGCGCCAGGCGCGCCTGCGACTCGCCTACCTGGTCGGCGTGATCGTCATCGCAGCCGCCCGTGCCGTCCAACTCGTTGGCGCCGGCCTTGGCGCGGGCATCCCGCTGCTGCTCGGGGCCCGCGACGCCGCGGGTACCGCCGGGCGCGGCGACCTCGCCACGGCGATCCTGGTGCCGCTCGCCTCGGCCGTGCCGTGGGGCCTCGCCTGGTGGTTCCACCATCGCCGGATGCGAGCGGAGGCTGCCGGGCCCGTGCCCGGCGCTGCCGGGGCGGCGACCGCGGCTCGACTCGACCTCCACGGGGTATCGACCGTCGGTTTGGCCTTTGGCGCCGTGGGCCTCGGGTGGCTCTTCGGGCTGGCCATCGACGTCGTGTTCGGCGGGGACCGGACCATCGGCGATGCCTGGAAATTCGAGGTCGGGACCTACCTGCCGTTCGCACTCCTCGGCTTCACGCTCTGGGCCTGGACGTGGGCGCGGCTGCGGATCCGCCGCGCCGCCGACCCGACGGCCGAGGCACGTTCGACGACGCGCCGGGTCGCGCTGCTCATCGTGTTCGGGGCCGCGCTCATCACCTCGATCGGCTCGCTCGCGCTCGTGCTCTATCGGCTGTTCGCAACGGCATTGGGCGTGCTGCTGCCGGGAAATCCCGTGTCCGAGCTGTCGACGCCAATCGGCGCCCTCGCCACGGCCGTCGTCATCGCCGTGTACCACGGCCTGACCGTCCGAAGCGACACGGCGGTCGCGGCGACCGCGCGGGCGGCGCTCGACGCGGGAGGTCCGGCACCCGGCGATCCCCCGGCCATCAGTCGGATCCTCGTTCTCCGTGGTCCGGCTTCCGGCGATCCAACGGCAGTGATCGCTACGCTGCGCGACGCCTTGCCGCCCGGTTTCGATCTGGATGACAGGTCGTCGTAGGGTGGGTGGCGGCCCGACCGCGGGCCACGGATCGACCTTAGCGCCAGCTCTCCGGGTCGAACAGGTAGAAGGTCGTCTGCGACCACGCCTCGCGGAGGTAGTGGATCCGGTCCTCCAGGGACATCGGCGGTGGCGTGAGGTCGCGCTCGTCCCCCAGGGCGCCGACAAGCTCGACATCACCGTCGGCCCAGCTCCGGTCGGCCTGCAGCGCGCGGCCCGCGTGGATGGACGTTTCGCGCAGAACAGACGTGGCCGCGTAGCCGGACATGGACGATAGCCTACGCCTCGAGACGCGACCGGGGGAAGCCCAGCCGGTGCCGTAGCCCGCCTTCGCAGTCGCGCGCGTCGCCCGCCTGCGCACTCCGGGCGTCGCCAGTCGATGTGACTCCGAGTCAACACCGACGACTCGGGGCCTGCGCAATTCCTGTCTTCTGCCGCCGAGCGGACCTCGGCCGGCCCGAATCGCGCCGTTTCGGTGACTCCGAGTCACGTTCTGGGCACTTTGAGCACCGCAGGCGGGCATCTTGACCGGCGTGGGCGCCGTGGTTTGCGGCCTGGCGGACCTCGTGTTGACTCCCAGTCACGGCGTGGCTTCGACGATCGCCGGGGCCCTGAGCCAGGGTCCTGAGCCTGGGCCCAGCCCGGGCTTCGGCACCGAAGCGCCGTGCCCCGGATCCCGGGCGGACGACACCGTGCCGTAGACTGCCGAACATGACGATGACCGCCCGCCGCTACGGCGCGCAGAGCATGACGGCGCCGCTCCGCGAGGTGCTCGTGAAGCGCCCCGGCTCCGCGTTCGGGCGCGCGTTCGACGAGCCGGCGCACGGCTTCCTCCACCCGGTCGACCTCGACCTCGCCCGACGCCAGCACGACGCGTTCACCGAGACGCTTGCCTCTCTCGGTCCGACCGTCCACGTCCTCGACATCGAGACCGACGACCCCGACCTCGTCTACACCTTCGATCCCATCCTGGTCGCCGACCGTGGCGCGATTCCGCTCCGGCCGGGCAAGCCGAATCGGGTGGGGGAGGAGACGATCCTCGAACGCTGGATGCAGGACGAGGGGATCCCGACCCTCGGACGGATCGAGGCGCCCGGCACGATCGAGGGCGGCGACACGTTCTGGCTCCGGCCCGACCTGCTGTGCATCGGGCGCACCCTCCGGACGAGTTCCGACGGGGTCCGCCAACTCGCCGAGATCGTCGGTGGCGACGTGCGCGTCTTCGACGTTCCGTACTGGAAGGGACCGGCAGAGCTGATCCATCTCCTGTCGGTCATCTCGCCGGTGGCCGAAGATCTCGCGGTCGTGTACCTGCCGCTCCTCCCGATGGGTCTCTGGGAACTCGTGAGCGATCTCGGTATCCGGATGATCGAGGTGCCCGAGGACGAGTTCCCGACCCTGGGTTGCAACGTCCTGGCCGTCCGGCCGGGAGTGCTGATCCTGGCCGAGGGCAACCCGGTGACAAGCGCGGCACTGGCGAAGGCGGGCTGCGAGGTCCACACGTACCCCGCGAGCGAGATCGGGGTCAACGGGTCGGGCGGGCCGACCTGCATGACCCGACCGATCCTGCGCGGCTGACACCTTGAGCCTGACCGAGGCCGAACGGACCGCCGTCGGGACCGTCGACCCGGATCGCATCGAGGCCGAGCTGCGCGACCTCGTCGCGATCCGCAGCGTCACCGGGCACGAAGATGCCGTCCAGGCCGAGATCGAGCGACGCCTGACCGGGATCGGCCTGCGCGTGGAGCGCATCGACGTCGACCCGGCCGTGGCGATGGCCGACCCGGACTGGCCCGGTTCGGAGGTGCCGCGAACGAATCTTCCGGTCGTGATCGGGCGACTTGGACGGCCCGGGGGGCGACGGATCGTCCTCGTCGGGCACGTCGACGTCGTGCCGCCCGGGGATCCGGCGACGTGGACCGTGGACCCGTGGGCCGGCGAGGTCCGGGACGGCAACCTGTACGGCCGCGGGGCGTGCGACATGAAGGGTGGCGTCGTCGCGATCCTCGAGGCACTGCGCGCGCTGGTGGCGAGCGGTGCCGACAAGAACCTCGACTGCGAGATCGTCGCCGCGTTCGTTCCCTCGGAGGAGGACGGCGGGCAGGGGATGCTCGCGGCGATCCGCGCCGGTGCCACGGGCGATGTCGCGCTCATCACCGAGCCGACGAACCTCGATGTCGTCATCGCCCATGCCGGCGCGATCACGTTCCGGCTCACCGTCCCGGGGCGGGCAGCGCACGCGTCGATGCGCCGCGAGGGCGTCTCGGCCCTCGACAAGCTCCAGGTCCTCGGCCGCGCCCTCGAGGGAGACGAGGCCGCCCGCAACGCGTCCGAGACGGACCCGCTGATGACCGCGCTGGGTCTCCCGTACCCGACGATCATCGGCATCGTCCATGGGGGCGACTGGGCGTCGACCGTCATGGATCGGGTGGTGGCCGACGGCCGCTACGGGGTCCGCCTCGGCCAGACCTGGCGCGACGCGGAGGCCGATCTGCGGGCATGCATCGAGGGCGCCTGCGCCCGCGACGACTTCCTGCGGGACCACCCGGCCTCCGTCGAGATCGTGGGCGGCCGGTTCTCGTCCGCACGCGTCGCCGCCGACCATCCGCTGCCGGTCGCGATGGCCGAGGCGGTCGAGGACACCCTCGGCCGCCGGCCGGCGCTCCTCGGTGAGCCGTACGGTGCGGACATGCGCCTGCTCATCAACGAAGGCGGCACCCCGACGGTGATGTTCGGGCCGGGCGACGTCGCCGTTGCCCACGCGGCGGACGAAAGCGTTCCGCTCGCCCAGGTGGCCGACTGCGCGCGGACGATCGTGACCTGGGTGATGCGCCCGGCGAAGACGTCTTGATCGGGTCTGGCCAGGGCATCACTTTCCGGGCCGGCCACGTCCGCTGTTAGGGCGTTGCGCCTAGTGACATACCCGCGAACCGTCGAGTAGCGTTGACGGGGATCATCGGAGGTCGACCGATGCGGGTCCTTGACGATCATCCGAGGGGGCAAGCGATGGATCGGAAGCGGCAGGGCCAGGGGCAAAGCCCATGAGGCGGGGGCCGAACCCGAAGAGCGCTCGTCAAACGAGATCGCGCTCGATTCACTCGGGACGCCTGCGATTGTGGATGACTCTCTGTCGATCTTATGGTTCTCGGACTAACCGGCCGACGCGCCGGCACGGGACACGCACCGTGGCGTCCGCGACCTCGTGTGGTCGAGATGGAGGGGACCGGCGCGCGGGCGTTCGTGCCGTTCTCATGATCGCTGGGAGGGAATGATCATGGCGCGCGATCGTGTTCGACCACACCGCGGAATCGCAGTTCTGGTCGCCATCCTGACGATCGTCCAGTCGAACGTGGTCAGCCCTGCCCTGACGCGCGCCGCCATCAGGCCACCCGAGACGGACGAGATCTCCGCCCCCGCGACGCACGCCGCTGGCGATGGTCTCCTCGGGCGCTATTACCCGAACCTCACCTGGTCCGGGACGCCCAGCCTCGAGCGGGTTGACCCGACCATCGACTTCAACTGGGGCGCGGGCGGTCATCCGATTCCCTCGGCGGACTTCAGCATCGCCTGGTCGGGATCGCTCCTGGCCGAGGTCGCGGGAACCTACACGTTCGCCCTCTACTCCGACGACGGCTCCACTCTCAGCCTCGACGGGGCCCTGGTGGTCAACAACGGCGGCGCCCATCCGCCCCAGCAAGTCTCGAACACCGTCGCGCTCAGCGCTGGCCTCCACACCGTCAGCCTGCCCTTCTTCGAATGTTGCGGCGGAGACGCTCTCGTCGTGCTGTCTTGGACCCCGCCCGGTGCGACGGGGCTCGTCGTGGTTCCACAAGCCGTCCTCTTCAGCGATACCCAGCCGGTCGAGCCGGCGCCGCCCGGAACCGACCCGGAGCGGAACGGCGGGACCGGCGGCGATCCGGTGTCGACCTACAGCGGCGCGTTCCGCCACACCTTCCTGGACCTGGCCATCGCCGGCCGGGGCCCGGCCCCCGTGTTTTCGCGGTCCTACAACAGCGCGGACACGCGCAGCACCGTCCTCGGGCAAGGCTGGACGCATGGGTACGCGGCCCGGCTGCGCTCGCCCGGCGATGGGACGGACGACCAGCTCGTGGTGGGACCGGACGGTGGGACCGAGCGGTACGTCGCCAACGGGGACGGCACGTTCAGCCCACCGCCGACCGCGACGAGCGTGTTCGTCCGCAACCCGGACGGCACGTTCACGCTGACGGACAAGGCCCAGGCCCGCCTGGTCTTCGGGCCGAGCGGCAATCTGAGCGCGATCAGCGACCGGTACGGCAACACCTCGACCCTTGGCTACAACGCCCAGAACGAGCTCGTATCGATCTCGGACCCGGCCGGACGCGGCTCCCTCGCCCTCGCCTACACCAACGGTCTTCTGACGAGTGTGACCGACTGGGCGAGCCCGGCCCGGACGGTCGGCTACCAGTACGACGCGAACGGCCGCCTGTGGAAGGTGACCGATCGCGAGGGCAAGGTCACGACCCTGGGCTACGACGGGACCTCGTCGCGCCTCGCCACGATCACCGATGCCCGGGGCAACGTGGCGCTCACCCTTGTCTACGACGCCCAGGGTCGGGTCACGTCCCAGAAGGACGCCAAGGGTCTGCTCACCGGCGCCACGACGACGTTCGGGTACGTCGTCAACGGCGACGGCACCCGGGTGACGACCGTCACCAACCCGTCGACGTCCTTCGAACCGACCTTCAGCCCGACCATGGTCGACACCTACAACGCCCAGGGCTTCCTGACCTCGCGCGTGACCCGCCCCAGCTCGACCGAGACGCTGACCGAGAGCTATGCCTACGAGGTGACGGGGTTCCGGGCGTCGGTTACCGACCCGCGCGGCAACACCACCGAGTTCTGCTACGACCGGAGCCATGCCGGGGCCACGATCGCCGGCAGCCGCGGCAACCTGACGCGGATCATCGGCCCCGCGCCGACGGCCGGCGCGAACCGCCCGGTCACGCTCATCGCGTACGACGCCACGAACAACGTCACCCAGACCGTCGCCCCTGCCGGCGTCGCGTCGGGCACGAGCGTCTCCTGTTCCACGAACCTGGCCGCCTTCGATGTCGACTTCGCGACCGATCTCGCCTACGACGCCGCGGGAGCGAGGCTCCTCTCGACGACGAGCCGCTACACCGACCCCGACAGCGGAGCCACGAGCGCAGTCACCAAGTACGAATACGGCGATGCCGCCAACCCGGGGCAGGTCACCCGGATCATCCCGCCCCGCGGGAATACCACCGCGTCGCCGGACTACACCTTTGCCGCGACATTCACGTACTTCGGGACGGGCACCCGGGCCGGTCTGATCGAGAGCACCAGTGACGCGCTCGGCAACAAGACCACGTACGACCACGACCCGGTCGGCCGCCTGACGAGTTCGGTCGGCCCGCTCGGCAATGCCGCGGGCGGCGTTCCGGCCGAGCACCGGACCGAGTACGTCTACGACAGGGAGGACCGCCCGCGCTTCGTGAAGCTGCCGGCCCCGGCCGCGGGCGGCGCGCAGCTCGTGACCGAGACCCGCTATGACGAGGTCGGCAACAGGACCGTCCAGATCGACGCCAACGGACAGGTCACGACCTACGCCTACGACAATCGTGACGGGCTCCTCCAGGTCAAGGAGAGCCCCTCGGTCTGGTCCAATCCTGCCTCACCCCCGGGCGACGCGATCACGACCGAGTACGCCTACGACGCGGGGGGCAACATGACCCGGACCACGCGGGCCAAGGGCGACGCGGCCCAGGAGCGGGTGGTCGACTACGTCCACGACGGCCGCGGCCTGGTCCGGCGCGAGACGCAGTACCCGTCGTGGCCGACGACGAGCCCGACCCTGGTGGCCACCTCGACCTACGATGCGAACGGCAATCTCGCGGTCGCGACCGACCAGCTCGGCCGGACCACGACCATGGCCTACGACCTCCTCAACCGACCGACGTCGATGAACTACAGCGACCCGGCCACCCCCGACGTCAGCTACACCTACGACGCGAACAACAACCGGACCTCGATGGTCGACGGCACCGGGACCTCGACCTACACCTACGACGAATTCGACCGGCTCCTCTCGGTCACGACCCCCGGCCCCAGGACGGTCGGCTACCGCTACGACCGCGACGGCAACCGGACCAGGCTCATCTATCCCGACGCGACCGCGGTCACCTACACCTTCGACAAGGCCGGCCGGATGAGCGGTCTCGCCGACTGGGCCAGCCGCACGGTCGGCTACACGTACTTCGCCGACGGCCTTGTCCAGACCGCGACGAACCCGAACGGGACCCTCTCCACGTACAGCTACGACAACGCGCGCCGGCTCAGCGATGTCGTGCACGCGGGACCGCTGCTCACGATCGACGAGCGCCACTATTCGCTCGATGCGCTCGGCAACGTCCTTGGCGTCGCCGGCGGGGGCACCGCGAGCGCCGCCACGACGCGCGTGTCGGAGAGCACCACCCACGGCCAGGGCAACGGCGTGTCGGACGACAGCTACCTGAGCGCCGACGGCCGCTTCGTGACCTACCGCTCGACGTCCTCGAACCTCGTCGCCGACGACACCAACGGGGTGATGGACGTGTTCGTCCACGATCGCATGACCGGAACCACGATCCGTGCGTCGGTCGATGCCGCCGGCGTCCAGGGCAACGCCCAGTCCGACGACTCGGCGATCAGCGCCGATGGGCGCTACGTCACGTTCAAGAGCCAGGCGTCCAACTTCGTGGCCAACGACACCAACGGGACGGCCTGGGACATCTTCCGCAAGGACCTCCAGACCGGCGCGATCAGCCGGGTGTCGACGTCGAGCGCGGGTGCCCAGTCGAACGGCTCAAGCCACGACCCGGTGATCAGTGCCGACGGCCGCTACGTGGCCTACCGCAGCTCCGCCACCAACCTGGTCTCCGGTGATGCCAACGCCCAGCAGGACATCTTCCGCAAGGACACCGTGACCGGGACGACGATCCTCATCTCGGTCAGCACCGCCGGCGCCCAGGGCAACGCCCTCTCGGACGACCCCCAGATCAGCGACGACGGCAACCGGATCGCCTTCCACTCCGATGCCACCACCCTGGTCAGCGGCGACAGCAACGTTCAGCGCGACGCGTTCCTGCGCGACGTGGCCGCCGGGACGACCGTCCGGGTCTCGCTGAGCACCGCCGGCGCCCAGGGCAACGGCCGGAGTGCCGAGGTGGCCCTGAGTGGCGACGGCACGGCCGTCGCCTTCGAGTCGGATGCCTCGAACCTGGTCACCGGCGACAGCAACGCCAAGACCGACGTGTTCATTCACGTCCTCGCCAGCGGCGTCACGACGCGGGTCTCCACGAGCGCCGCGGGTGCCCAGGGCAACAAGGCCAGCGCCGAACCGTCGCTGTCGCGCTCCGCCACCGTCATCGCTTTCGACTCGCTCGCGAGCAACCTCATCAGCGGCGACACCAACAACCGCAAGGACATCTTCACCAAAGACCTCGCCAGCGGGACCGTCACCCGGATGTCGGTCAGCACCGCCGGGGTCCAGGGCAACGACACCAGCCGCAACACGTCGGTCTCGGCCGACGGCCAGACGGTCGCCTTCGAGTCCGACTCGACCAACCTCGTGGCCAACGACACGAATGCGGCGCAGGACGTGTTCGTCCGCGGCCCGGGCCTCGACGCGAGTACCTACGCCTACGACCGGCTGGACCGCCTGACCTCGGTCGCCGGACCCGACGGCGCCCGGACCTACGCCTACGATCCCATCGGCAACCGGACCTCCCGGGTCCTGTCCGGTTCGACCACCGCCTACACCTACGACCGGGCCGACCGGATCAGCGCCGCCGGGCCCACGGCCATCAGCGTCACTGCCACCGGGGCCACGACCGCCCGCGGCAGCGATACCTTCGCCTACGACCAGGCCAACCGCGTGCGGACGGCGACCGTCGCCGGGATCAGCGAGACCTCGACCTACGACGGCGACGGCATCCGCTTCAGCCGCCAGGTCGGCACGGGATCCCTCATCCGCTATGTCAGCGATCCGACGGCCGGCCTCCCGGTCACGATCGACGACGGGACCCGCAAGTACGTCTGGGGCCTCGGCCTCGCCTACGCCGTGGCGGGCACGGCCGTCGAGGTCCAGCACGCCGACCGGTTGGGCTCGATCCGCGCGCTGACCGATGGCACGGGTGCCGTCATCGCGACCTACCGGACCGACGAGTTCGGCGTCCCGACCGGCTCGACCGGAGCCTCGGGCTCGCCCTACCGCTACACCGGCGAGCCGCTCGACGCCAGTGGCCTGACCTACCTGCGCGCCCGCCACTACGACCCGTCCATCGGGCGCTTCATGAGCCGCGACCCGTTCGCGGGGTTCACCGGGCACCCGCTCAGCCTCAACCGCTACAGCTACGTGACGAACAACCCGACCACGTATGCCGATCCGTCGGGACTGGTGTCCCCTGGTCCCAGAGGCGGGCCGGGCGGTGGCGCAAGTGGCAAGTCGAAGGTCCTCGGCTGCGGCGGCGAGGCCCACGGCGCTCTTGCCGGTGGAGGGATTCTATTCCCGTGGCTTGACGCAGCTGATGCGGCGATCTACTTGTGCGAGGGCGACGTTCCGAACGGCCTAATGTCGGGCACCGCGATTATTCCGGGGCTAGGCGACGCGATCAAGTGGGCGGGCAAGACGCTCCTGAAGGCCCTACGAGTGCCTGCCGCGGTTGAAAGGATCTACTCGGCTCGAGTTCTGGCGCGTATGGCCCAAGAGCCCGGACCTTTTCATAACTTCCCGATGTCACTGGATGCCCAAATCTTCGAGGGCAAGCGGGTGGTCGTGAGCGACACGTATGTCGTGTACACGCAGCGCGGTTTCGCAAACGGTTACGAGGGAACATACGAGATCGGTGTGCGCGTGTCTGACGGCGGCGGCGTGGAGACAATTGTGCATCGCTTCTTCAAGCCAAATCCCTAACCGATGAAATGAGCTTCGAGGCCGATTATCTCGTCGAGGTGCTTCCGGGCCTGCCGGGCTCGGAGGAAGCGCTGGCCTTCGCACGAGCGGGAATTTCGACTCACTCCGAGGGCTTCATCGTCCGCGTCAGACGAGGCTCGAGCCGCAGCTGGATTGGGAACTTCCAGCCGGGCGACGGGTCGCTGTCGACCTGGGCGCCGACGCCCGCTTCGGCGTCGCTCCTCGTGGTCGCGGGGGGAACGGGCTATCTGGTATCGGTCGATCATCCTGAGGAATTTCAGGTGCTGCCGAGCTACCCGATACGTCAGATCGCAACGATCGCCCAAGCCGGCCTGCTCGTCGTGGCGGACCATATCTCGATCGCGGCTACTGACGGAGTCCGCGTTCTGTGGGTGTCGGAACGCCTCGCTTGGGACGGATTGGAGATCGACGAGGCCAGCCCTCGGATCATCCGAGGCCACAGCGTGGACCCCTCGACAGGTCGAGCCAGCCTGTTCGTGATCGAGACCCGAAGCGGGCTCCTCGTACAGGGTCGGGCGGTGCCAGGCTGACGAGAGCGACCGTCGTCCGCTTCAGCCGCCAGGTCGGGACCGGACCGGTCACCCGCTGTGTGTCGGACGTCGCCGCGGGGCTGCCGGTCACGATCGACGACGGGACCCGCAAGTACGTCTCGGGTCTCGGCCTCGCCCATGCCGTGGGCAGGCACAGCAGTCGAGGTCCAGCACACCGACCGCCCCGACCGGGGCCTCGGGCTCCCCCTTCCGCTACACCTGCGAGCCGCTCGACGCCAGTGGCCTCAGCTACCTGCGCGCCCGCTACTACGACCCGTCGATCGGGCGGTTCGCGAGCCGCGACCCCTTCGCCGGCGTCGGCAGCTCCCCTTTGAGCCTCAACCGATACAGCTACGTGACGAACAATCCGACCACTCACATTGACCCATCAGGACGCTGCGTATGGTCTATTCTCGCTACCGCCCCCGGGGGTATTACTGTCGTTATCGGAGTCGGGGTCTCGGCTACATGTCTTTTGGTGGTTGCAGCGTTGGGCACCGGCGGCGCGTCCCAGCTGATCTCTTGTTCCTAACGCTTGCGGCCATGGGGTTCGTCGGATTCCGCCGAACCGGGCGCGTGGCGTTCGTCGCTGTCACGGCGATAGGGCTCGGGTCAATGGTCCTCGGCGTCATCGGCTCGTGGCCACAGGTCATCGTTCGGCTGAGCGCTGGCGACGCTATCCTGCTGTTGACGCTCTTCGTCGTGGGGGCGGCTGCGCAGGGACTGCCCCCGGGCATCGCGCGGCGGATCAAGTTCGGGTTCCGGAGCCGGGAGTGGGAGTTCGATCGACGCTTCTTCCAGTACAAGAAGCAAATCGACGCCGCTCTAGCCGCCTATCCAGATCCGCCCACATTGGAGGCGTACCGAGCGTGGAAGTCGCGCACGATCGCCGTTGGTGACCGCGTCGTCAAGCAGATGTCGAAGCTGAAGGAACCCGACGAGGAGTGGTCGTCCCTCCGCGATGACTACGTCGAGGCGTACACGGGGATCTTGCGCCGCATCGCGCACGACGAGGAACACGATGCTGCGGAGATCGTGCGCCGTGGGACTGAACTCAAGGAGAGGGCCGAGGTCCTCATTCGGAAGTATCGCATCGAGCTCGACCGTTTGAGTAGGCCCCGGGACGAGATTTGATTCGTCGCACATTGGGCGGCATGGCTCCCGTAGATGCGTCGCCGACGCAGGCCATCCCACATCCGCGGTCATCGACGCCTTCGGGGAGACCGGCCTGCGCTTCGTCTGCGCGACCCACCCCCACCTCGACCATGTTCGGTGACACCAACGCGCTGACCGACATCTTCCGCCACGACCGCCAGACCACCACGACCATCCGCGTATCGGTCTCGGGTGCCGGCGTCCAGGCGACCGGCCTGAGCACCGATCCGGCGATCTCGGGCGACGGCTCGCGGATCGTCTGGGAGTCGGTCGCGACCAACCTCGTGAGCGGCGACACGAACGCCAGGGAGGACGTCTTCGTCCGGCTCATCGCCACGAGCCAGACGATCCGCGTCTCGGTCAGCACGGCCGGTGTCCAGGCCACCAACAGCAGCAACGACGCGTCGCTCTCGACCGACGGCACCCGGGTCGGCTTCCACTCGACCGCCTCCAACCTCGTGAGCGGCGACACGAACAGCCGGGGCGACGTGTTCGTCCGTGACCTCGTCGCCAGCACCACCGTGCGCAGGTCGCTGACCGCCAGCGGCGGCCAGGACGGTGCCATCGGATCGCCTGCGCTGCGATCTCCTCTAAACGAGGCCCAGCGTCAGCGGTTCGTCTGGTTCCGGGGCGGTGCGTCGTTGGTCGCTGAAGCTGTTCTCGCCCTGCTCCGCAGCAACCTCGACGAGCCGGCAAAGGGCGTTGACGAGGCGCATCTGCTCGGGCGAGTGGCAGGCCACGCGCAGGAGCGCGGGCTCGCACACGAGGACGGCGAGGCCCTGGGCGCGGGAGATCGCGACGTTGAGGCGGTTGCCCGAATAGAGGAACCCGAAGTCGCGCGGCGCGTCGTCGAGCGACGATGAGGTCATCGAATAGATTGCGACCGGTGCCTCGCGGCCCTGGAACTTGTCGACCGTCCCGACGTTCGGCGCGACGCCGAGCCGCTTTTCGACGGCGGCGCGGATCTCTGCGACCTGCGCGTTGTAGGGAGCGACGACGAGAACGTCCCTGGCCTCGAGTTTGCGCGATCGGCCGTCCGAATCCGTCCAGGCTCTCCCGACGAGCGCCGCGATCGCGGCCGCGACCCAGGCCGCCTCCTCGCGTGAGCGATTGCCCGCGCCGCTGTGCTCCAGGGGAACATGCCGGATCCCGACGCCGCCGATCGGGAATCCGGCGGCCAGTGACTGGATCGCGGTCTTCGGTGCCGTCTCGAGGCGGCCCTCGTAGAACGCGTCTGACACGTAGGCGTTGACGGCGGGATGCAGGCGGTACGTCGTGCCGAGGAAGAGCCCGCGGTCGGGGGCGATCGTCTTCGCGCCGGCGACGAGATGCTCGAGCGCGGACGCCTCTGCGTCCTCGGGGTGCGAGCCGTTCGAGACCTGCGGGAGCTGGTTCGGATCGCCGAGGAGGACGAGGGAATCGGCGGCGGCCGCCACGGCGCAGACGTTCGCAAGTGAAAACTGGCCCGCCTCGTCGACGAACAGGACGTCGACCGCAGCTTCGGCATCCTCGCGCGCCCAGAGCCATGACGTCCCACCGAGGACGTCCACGTCCCGGGCCCGGATCCCACCGACCGCCGCCCCCGAGTCCTTGAAGATGATCAGATCCTCCAGGGCGGCCGTCCCGTCCTCGGCATCGGCGCGCTGGCCGATGCGAACGGCGTCGCCGACCTCACGGGCCGCCTTGGCGACCGCCTCGAGCAGGTTGCCGATGACCTTGTGCGACTGGGCCGTCACACCGACCCGTTTGCCCTCCCGGACGAGCGCGAGGATCATCCGGGCCGCTGTCCAGGTCTTGCCGGTCCCGGGAGGACCCTGGATGGCGAGGGTGCTGCCGTCGAGACGGGTCGCGATCCGCACGGCGGCTTCGAGCGACGATTCGCCCTCCGCGACGAGCGGACCCTCGCCCGAATCACCGGCGATCCGTGGTCGGTGCCCCAGGATCAACTCGCGGGCGGCCCGATGCAACCCCGCGCCATCGATCCCGTGCTCGATGACGTGATGCGCCAGCCGCCCGAGTGACGATCGCATCGTGTCCGTTCGGTACGGCGTGCCCGGGAATAGCGCGCGCGGATGAGCGCCGCCGGTCCGCTTCAGGTCGATCGTCCCGACGGCGACGTCGAGGGCGAGGATCGTGCCGGCGCCCTGGCCCGTCGCGGGATCGATCGGGCTTTCGCCGACCTTCAGCTTGAACTCCTGGGCCGGGTCGAACCGGTAGCGGTGGATCCGCGACTTCTTGATCGCGCCGAAGTCGCCCACGAACTCGAGATCGCCGAGCGCCGACCCGTCCGCGACGAGGTCCTCCATCGATGATTTGAGCAGTCGGTAGTAGTCCCACCACTGCGGCTTCGCCTCGCGTTCGTGCCAGTCGAGGAGGCCCGCAAGCAGCCAGCGACCCTGTTGCTCTTCCGTGCGCAGGGCGCGGTCCGCCGGGATCCCGGCCCGCAGCGCGTCCTCGCGCGCCCGCGTCTCGGCGCGTTTCGCGGAAACGGCCTCCGATGGCGCCGTCTCCTCGGGCCCCGGCCGCGGCACCACGCCATCCGGGTAGAGCGCCGCCGCCTCGACCCGCAGCCCCTCGAGCCAGTCGCGCAGCCCGAGGCACGACACGCAGTCGTCGCGGTTGTAGTCGGCGATCCCCTGGAGGATCGACGGATCCTTCGACTCCATCCAGCGCTCGTACTCGACGACGCTGAACCCCGCGCTCGTGACCGGTCCCTCGCGCTCGGGCAGGTAGAACTTCTCGATCTGCTTGATCGAATACGACTCGACCGACGCCCGGATCCCGCTGCGCACCACGTGGTCGTAGAGGTTGACGAGGACCTTGCCGCGGAGCAGCGCATCCACCTCGTCCTCGCGCGTCGCGTGGCGCTGCATGAGCCGCTTCATCGCGCCCGACTCGTAGCCGCCGTAGTGGTAGACGTGCATCGCCGGGTCGCGCGCGAGCCGCTCCATGACGAGATCGATGAAGGCCTCGAAGGCCGCCTTCTCACCCTCGCGATCGTGGCCCCAGAGCGCGTGGAACGCCGGCTCGCCGGCATCGATGACGACGTAGCCGAGGAGATACTCGAGGCCGTCCTCGATCGCCCACGGGTCGGCCTCGATGTCCCAGAACACGTCGAGTGGCGACGGCTCGGGCAGCGCCGCAAGACCACGACCGGGCTGGTCCGGGTCGGGTGGGATGAGCTCGTAGCTGAGGTTCCCGGTGCGCTTGTGGTCGAGCTGGAGTGCCGCCTGGCGTCGAACCCGGGTCAGGACGCGCGGCGTCATCTTCGCGACCTTCGTGTCCTCGGGCAGCTCGGCGAGCGCGGTCAGCGTCGGGACCCCCGCATCCACGAGCTTTCGCCGGGTGGTGCGTGCGGCACCCGCCACGATCGAGAGGTGGTCGTCGGCGCGTCGCCGGTCGACGCAGACGCTCCACCATGGGCAGACCCGGCAGTGGTCGACGGGCTCCGGGTAGGTCTCGGGCGCGGCGTCGTTTCCCGCGGCGTCGTTCCCGGCGCCCGCCACGGCCTGGTCAGCCGCGACTCGCTCCTCGAAGCGGGTCTTCGCCGCCCGGTAGTAGGCCGCGTAGTCATCGAGCCGATGCGGATGGGCCACGCCGTCGCCCGTTACCACCGACACGGTCTCCGGCGCGATGCCCTGGAGGCGCTCGAGGAGGTCCGCGTAGACGCACATCTGGAGGATCGCCGCGGCCTTGACCCGCCGCGCCAGCTTCGTGTCGGCGACGTCGTAGCTCCACGAGCCGAGGTTCGAGGGCCGATCGTCGCGACGGATCAGGAAGTCGGCATGCCCGCGCCAGCGCCCGTCGAAGAACGTGGCCTGGAAGATGACGTCGACGCCGGCGTGCATCGCCGCGAGGGTTTGCGCCTCGGCCGCCCGAAGCTGTTCGGGTGTCTTCAGGTCGCCGGTATCGATCTCCTGGACCTCGCGGCCCTCGGCGCGCAGCCGCGCGATGTACGCCTGCTCGTGCGCATAGCCGCGCTTCTGGATGAGCTCGAGCTGGGGATCGTCACGGAACGGCTTCTCGCGTTCGCCACGGGTCCGCTCCATCTCGAGCGTGACGAGGTGATCGCATTCGAGAAAGCCCACGAGATCGCTGGCGCTGACGATGAGCTGGCCGTCGACGAGCTGCACGCGTCCTCCCTCGCACGACCCGTCCGGCCGCGTTTCCGCAATGCTAACGGGGTGTCATGCCAGCTTGGATGGCACGCGTTGCAGGCGCCATCCATGACATCGGCGATGATCGCTGAACCTGGGACACCCGGCCCCGCAGCAGTCGCGGCCACCCCCGACATCCGGTCGGGCGTAGAATCGGACCGTGCCTGACGACCGACCTCCGGATCCAGAAGCCGTCAAGTACGTGGATCCGGGCCCGGGCCGTCGAACGAACTCGATCGGCCACCCGGTCGAGCGAATGCTCAACGCGTCGGCGCGCGACATTCTCGACGCGCTGGAGAACGGGTTCCGGGCGCGGGCCGATCTCAAGGGCAAGCTCGCAGAGCTGTTCGCGGCACGATATCTCGATGGGCTCCAGGTGCGCGGCGTCATCGACCGGTACGAATGGCAGGACCTCGACGGGCTGCCGGACTTCGTGGTCTGGCTGCCGAGTGGGGCGCCGATCACCGTCGAGGCCAAGAACGTTCGATCGGGTACGGGGCTGCTCCGGGCGGAAACACAGAAGACCAGGGCGAGCAAGAGCGATCCAATGAGCCGCTACTACCGTGCCGACCAATTCGACATCCTTGCCGTGTGCCTCTACAACCGCACCAGTGAGTGGGCGTACATCTTCGCCCGCATCGACGACCTTCGAACGCTGGCCTCGGACGATCGGTACCTGGAGGTCATCCAGGTGATCCCTCAACCCCTGACCACTCCGTGGACGCCCGACATGACTGAGCTGCTGTGATCGCGATTCCTGGGCACAGGCCCGCCTACGAGACGAGGCGGGGCGCGGTCTACGAGGGCGACTCGCTCGAGCTCCTCCGCGCGATGCCGGATGCGTCCGTGAACCTCGTGATCACGTCGCCGCCGTACGCGCTGGAGTTCAAGAAGGAGTACGGCAACGAAAGCCAGGATTCCTACGTGTCGTGGTTCTTGCCGTTCGCCCACGAAGTCCGCCGGGTCCTGACCGACGATGGGTCGTTCGTGGTCAACATCGGCGGGGCCTGGAGGAAGGGGCACCCGGTTCGCTCGCTGTACCACTTCCGACTGCTCATCGCGCTGGTCGACGAGGTCGGCCTGCACCTCGCGCAGGAGGTCTACTGGTACAACCCGGCCAAGATGCCGACGCCGGCCGAGTGGGTCAACGTGCAGCGCATCCGGGTCAAGGACAGCGTCGAGCCGTGCTGGTGGCTGTCGAAGACCGAGCGACCAAAGGCCTCGAACCGCAATGTCCTGGTGCGGTATTCCGACGACATGGTCCGGTTGATCGAGCGTGGCTTCCGGCCGATGAGGCGCCCGAGCGGTCATCTGGCCAAGGCGACGTTCCAGAAGGATCACGGCGGTGCGATCCCGGGGAACGTGCTCACGCTCGGGAACAACGACAGCAACGGCCGCTATCTTGCCCGTGTCGCCGAGGCTGGCCTGAAGCTCCACCCAGCACGATTCCCGGTGCAGCTTCCGGAGTGGTTCATCAAGTTCCTGACCGATCCGGGCGATCTCGTCGTCGACATCTTCGGCGGTTCGATGACGACCGGCTGGGCCGCCGAGCGGACGGGTCGACGCTGGATCGGGATCGATCTCGTGCCCGAGTACGTCGCGGCAAGTCGTCTGCGCTTCTTCGATGACACCGGGACCCTGTTGCCGGAGACGGCGTTGACGCCAGCTCGACCAGTTCCTATCGTCAGCGACGACGCCGACGTTCACGCTGAGAACGAGATCAGTGAGGCTGAAGAGGTCCGTCCTGCAAGTTAGTTACGCGATCAACCACTGACCTTGCTGGCGCGGAGGCGAGTGAAGCATGGACACCGTGTCGGGCACCTCGCGAAGCCAGGAGCTGGCGCGCCTTCTGACAACGATGTTGCTCGTCGCGCTCGTGGCCTTTGCCATCAGTCTTGCCTTTCGGCCGACCATCGCGGGGGCCGCGCAAGCAGATGCCGCACCCATGAACGCCCAAGCCTCCGAGAGCGAGGGGCTGACACTTCCGAGGCCGTCGATCCCGCGACCTTGAAGGAGCTCATCACCGACCCGGTAACGGGGAAGGAGACGTGGTTGTCGACTGGAACCGTGCCCTTGTCGCCGAGCATCATCGACGAAGCTTTGGCGAAGGGCCAAGGCGACGATTTCGCCTGCCCTGACGGGTCGGGAGTGCCCGTGGCACTCGCTCGGTGACTGGGCAAGGCGCTGGTGCCGACGACGGCGATCGCGGCGCGAGCGGCCTTCTTGCCCAACGGGGAGCGCCGGACCAGCACCTGGTTGTCCGCTCCGCCAACGTGGCCGGGGGTCATGACAGCCAGGGTGCCGACACTCACCAGGAGCTCGTGTTCACCGCGTGAACGGATTGATCGTGCGCAGTCGAGGGAAGCGCGCGAAGTCCCGATCCGTCGTGGCGAGCGTCGCGCCATGTTCGCTGGCCAGAGCCGCGAGATGGGCGTCCATCAACAAGGGGCCACGTGCCTGCCCCGCCTCGGCCGTTGCGTCGAGGACCTCCCAGTGGCGATCGGTCGTGCTGGCGACCGCGACATTCGGACGAGCCAGCCAGCTGCTCACGATCCCGATCGCCCGGCTTGCGGTCAGGGGCCGCTCGAAGACGCCCGGGTTCGTCGTGATCCGCAGGAAGGCGAGGAGCGTCGTGAGCGGGAAGCGGACGTCCTCGTCGCTGCTCAGTGTCCGCTCCAGCCAGGCCGCCGACTGCGCCTGCCGCGGACTGCCGAGGTCGTACGCGTAGATGAGCACGTTCGCATCCACGAGGATCATCGATGCCGGCTGCCTTCGATTCGCTCGAGAAGACCACTGATGTCGTCGATCTCGAGGCCCTCGCGAAGCCCGAGGTCGGCAGCTTCGACACGGAACGGAGACACGACCGAACGACCACCCCGCTCGAGGCCGGCGCGCAGTGCATCGTTGACGACGGCCTTCATCGGACGACCGGTTCTGCGCACCTCTCGCTCGATCCCGACGGCGACGTCGTCGTCGAGGGTCAGCGTCGTTCTGGTACTCACATCATGAAGTCTACGCACCAGGCATCATGATGTCTAGCGAGGACCAGTTACGACTACCACCGCACCAGCATGACCCTGGGCACTTGTCCGGCGTTACCTGATCGCCTGCCCACCCGACCAGCGCGTCGACCGCCTGGGCGAAGACCTCGGTGTGGCGGTCGACATCGGCTTCGGTGGTCGACGGGGACATCAGGGCCATGTTGTGGAACGGCGTCATGAGCACGCCGCGGTTCATCGCCCAGAGGTGCAGGAAGCGCTCGAGGGCCGGGTCGGAATGGGCCCACTGCTCGGCGCCGTTGCGCGGCGGAGTCGCCATGAAGTGGTACTCGGCGCGGGCCCCGAGGCGGGTCACGTGCCACGGCACGCCGCGCTCGCGGATCACCCGGTCCACGCCGGCCGCCCAGCGCTCGCCGAGCGGCAGCATCCGTTCGAACGCCTCGTCCGTGAGGACCTCGCCGAGGGTCGCCCGGACGGCGGCCAGCGACAGGGCGTAGCCCGCCAGCGTCCCGCCGATCCCGCCGACGTCCGCGTCCTCGAGGGCCGACTGCTCGCGGATCCGCGCCGCGACCGCTTCCGACAGCCCATACGCCGCGACCGGGATCCCGCCACCGATCGTCTTGCCGATGACGAGGATGTCGGGTTCGAGGCCGTCCCGGCCGGTCATCCCGCCGGGGCCGGCACAGATCGTGTGGGTCTCGTCGATGATCAGGAGCGTGCCGGTCCTGCGGGTGATCTCGCGGACACCGTCGAGGTAGCCCGGCTCCGGGAGGACGATCCCGACGTTGGTGAGCGCCGGCTCGATGAGGACGACGGCGACGTCGCGGTCTTCGAGCGCCCGCTCGAGGCCGTCAAGATCGTTGAAATGGACGACCCGTGTCGTCTCGCGAGGATGGACCTGCGGCCCGACGTTGCCGGTGATCGGGACGACCTGGCCCTGCTCGTCGAGCACGGCGATCGCCTCGTCCACCGACCCGTGGTAGCAATGGTCGTGGACGACGACCTTCGACCGACCGGTGATCTGGCGGGCAATCCGCAACGAGAACCGGTTCGCGTCCGTGGCCGACAGCGTGAACTGCCAGTAGGGGAGCCCGAACCGGCGCCCGAGTTCCTCGCCGGCCCAGATCGCGTCCTCGGTCGGGAGCATGTGGGTGATCCCGCGGCGAAGCTGACGCTCGACGGCGGCGATCGTCGGTGCCGCGCCGTGGCCGGCCATCGCGCCGGTGTCGCCGAGACACAGGTCGACGTACTCGTGGCCGTCAACGCAGGAGAACCGCGCGCCGCTCGCCTCGTCGACGAACAACGGGAACGGGCCCGCCCACTTGACCATCCAGTTCATCGGGACGCCGTCCAGGAGGGAGCCGCGGGCGCGCTGGTGGAGGGCGGCAGATCTCGGGTGACGGGCGACAAAGTCGGCGGTCTCCGCCTCCATGAGGGTGGTCAGGCGGTCTCGGTCGACGGTCGGCGTGGCGAGTTCGGTCATGGGTCTCCGTGTGCTGTGGTGGGGACCCATCATGCCAACTTGGTGGGATCGGCGCCGATCAGGCGCGATGGGCGCGACAGGCACGCTTGGCGCGGCTGGTGCGGCCGGCGCGACTCAGTGGGCCCGGGAGAGGCTCCGACGGAAGCCGCACTGGCGGCACGTGGCGATGCCGGCCGTGGGATCGAGATCCAGGAAGCTGGCGCAGCCGTTCGTGCCGCAGTACGGCTGATTGGCCTGGGCCGAGGCGCTGCGGCGGCGGAGCCGACGCATGGTGCTGGAGCGGCCCGCGAGGGCCGTGGTCGTGGTTCGCGAAAGCATGTTGTGTGGATCTGTCCTTCTTGCCGCACCTGGCCGTTGTTGTCTGGCCGTGCAGCACCTGGCTCTTGGGCGCGGTGCGCCGCCGAGCGATGTCATGGGACCGTCGAGTGTTCGCGGGAGCGAGTCGAACCGTCGCGTGATGGGCGATTGGTTCGATGCGTCAGACCTGCGGACGACTCATCGGTCTCCCCGAGGATGGACGAGTCGGGCGAACCTGTCAACCGTGACGATCGGTCGACCGATCAGGACCTTCGCTCGATCGCCCGGCCGAAGGCCTCGGGATCCTCGCCACGGAGGACGTCCGAGATGAACGACAGACGGCCGGCCGCCGAGTTCGCCCACGACCAGCGCTCACCGCTCATCGCGATGGATGGTGCTCCCGGATGGACTGCCCTGCAAGTCTGTCACGAACACCCGTCATCATGGCGCCCATGGTCCAGCCCATCGAAGACGGCGTTCCGCCGGAACCGCTCCTGCCGCTGCGGCTCGCCGGCGCGGTGTGGGGCCACCTGGTCGGCGACGCGGTCGGCGTCCCCTACGAGTTCCGGTCGCCGGAGGAGATCGGCCCGGTCGAGTTCGGGGCGCGCGGCACGTACGCGGTCGCACCCGGGACGTGGAGCGACGACGGCGCCATGATGCTCGCCCTGCTCGACTCCCTCCTGACCGGGCGGTTCGATCCGGAGGACCAGGGCCAGCGCTATCTGGCCTGGGCCGACGGGGGCCGCTATACGCCCGATGGTGAGGGTCGTTTCGACATCGGCAATGCGACGGCTGCCGCACTTGCACGGATCCGGGCCGGGACGCCGGCGCAGGAGGCGGGCGGGAGCACCGACCGCGACAACGGCAACGGCTCGCTCATGCGCGCCATCGCCGTGGCCCTCGTGGGCCGAGATCTGGCCGTCGGTGGTCTTGCGGATTGGGCGGCGCGCGCATCACGGGTCACGCACGGCCATGGGCTCGCGGGGATGGCCTGCGCGCTGTACGTGCTGACTGCGCGACAGCTGATCCGCGGCCAGCCGGAGCGATCCGACGCGATCGCCTGGGGGAGGGGAGAACTCACGCGAGTGATCGAGGAGCGCATCGCGGCCGGCGATCCCGCGGCCACAAACGACCGCACGGCGCTCGACGCGCTTCTTGCTCACCCGGGCCGAGCCGGTCGCGGCTACGTCGCCGACAGCTTCTGGTCGGCGTGGGAGGCCTTCGCCGGCGCTTCGGACTATCGCGACACGATCGAACGGGCCATCCGCTACGGGCACGACACCGATACCACGGCGGCGATCGCCGGTGGCCTGGCGGGAGCGTATTGGGGCCTGGACAGGATCCCGCACGACTGGTTGCGCGGAATGCGCGGGCGTTCGGTCGCATCGCCCATCGTGGGTCGTCTGCTCGCGACCGACGGCTGGAAGACGTCGACCACCGACCCGTTGCGAATCGATCCCGTGGCCCTCGCGACGGTCCCCGGCCTGGCCGACGCGCCGGGCGGCCTCGCGATGACGTTCCTGCCCGGCAAACAGCGCGACGGCTGGACGGGGATGTGGTGGCGCGACGTGGACGCCGATGCGCGGCGCCTGCGCGATCACGGTGCCGATGCCCTGTTCCTGCTCGTCGAGGACCACGAGCTCAGCGAGGCTCGGGTACCCGAGATCGTCGACCGACTCGCCGAAGCCGGGATCGAGACGATCCGTCACCCCGTCCTGGACATGCATGTGCCGGCCGACCCCGCGGCCTTCCACGCCGCCCTCACGGACGTGATCGCCCGGATCCGCGCCGGGCAAGTCGTCGTGGTCGCCTGCCGCGGCGGCCTCGGCCGCACGGGGACGGCCGTCGGATGCCTGCTCGTCCAGAGCGGAATGGCGCCGCGCGACGCGATTGCCCTGACGCGGCGGTCGCGGTCGCATACGATCGAACGTGACATCTAGGAGCGTTTCGTCGAGGCCTGGGCGAGGGCGCCGGATCGATGACGCGCGTCCGGTTCAGAAGTCACAATCAATCGTGAATCTCGCCTTGGTTGTTCTCGGATCCAATTCTTGGCAGATTCGACCACCGAACGGCCCGGGAGCGTGCCCGAGCGCTTCATCGTGCCTGGACTGGGAGGAATTCTGTGACGAGTAGGTCGATTGGGTCTCGCGTCTCGAACGGCCCGAGGGCGGCCGCACGATCCACGCGACGGACGAGGTTGCTTCCGCTCGGTGCCGTCCTGGCCCTGACCGTGCTCTCCAGCGCGCCGGTCGCGGCCGCGGTCGAGGACCTCAGCTTGACGACCCCGTACCCGGCGATCTCGGTTTCGCCCGGGGCAACGGCGAACTTCAGCATCTCGGTTTCCACGGCTGCGGCTCAGCGCGTGGCACTCGCGGTGGACGGGGCGCCGTCCGATTGGTCCGCCACGCTCCGCGGCGGCGGGTTCGCGGTCGATGCCGTCCTGACCGAGGCCGGGAAGCCGGCCGAGGTGCGCCTCGACGTCACGATCCCCGACGCTGCCCCCGCCGGCACCACCCGCCTCACCGTTCGCGCGACGTCCGGGACCCTGCGCGCTGAACTGCCGCTCGACATCAGGGTCAGCATCGACGCCGGCGGCGACGTGACGCTCGCCACCGACTTTCCGAACCTGCGCGGTCCGTCGAGCACCCGGTTCACGTTCAACCTGACGCTCCGGAATGACACGGCCGAGGATCTGACCTACGCCGCGACGTCCATCGGGCCGACCGGATGGGACGTCCAGGCCACCCTCACGGGACAGGCCCAGGCTGCCAGCGCGATCGTGCAAGCCGGCGCGACATCGGCGATCTCGGTGACGGTCCAGCCGCCGCAGGCCGTCGCGGCCGGCACGTACCCGATCACGGTCGACGTTGCTGCAGGTTCCCGTTCCGTCTCGTCCGAACTGGTCGTCGAGATCACCGGGACGAACTCGGTGGCGCTGAATACGCCCGATCAGCGCCTCAGCACGCGCGGATCGGCCGGCGAGACGATCGAGCAGCAGCTCGTCATCGAGAACACCGGCACCGCCCCCCTCGAGCTGATGACGCTCAGTGCGACGACGCCGTCGGACTGGACCGTGGAGTTCGACCCGTCCGAGACGATCGACACCATCGCGGCCGGCGCATCGGCCACGGTCACAGCGCGAATCGTCCCCTCGACGGACGCCATCGCCGGCGATTATGTCGTCAGCTTTCGCGCCTCGAATGACCTCGCAAACGCCTCTCGCGAGATCCGCGTCACCGTCGAGACCTCACCCTTCTTCGGGATTGTGGGAGTGGCGCTGATCGTGGCCGTCTTTGGTGGATTGTGGTGGGTGTTCCAGCGCTACGGGCGACGCTGATGGCCGCGGGCGGGGCGCCCGGAGCCGAGCCAGCCAGCGCGCCGGCGGCGACCGGTGTGGCCGCGGCCACAACGGGCGATCCTCCTCCAATCCGAACCCGCGGCCTGACCAAGCGCTACGGCGACCTGACGGCCGTCGACGCCCTGGACCTCGAGATCCGCCGGGGCGAGATCTTTGGGTTGCTGGGCCAGAACGGGGCCGGCAAGACGACGACGATCCTGATGCTCCTCGGACTCAGCGAGCCGACATCGGGGACGGCCAGGGTCGTGGGGTTGGATCCCGCGCGACGGGCGCTGGAGGTCAAGCGCCGAGTGGGCTACCTGCCGGACAACGTCGGTTTCTATGGCGACATGACCGGTCGCGAGAACTTGCGCTACACGGCGCGACTCAATGGGCTGTCCGGAGGCGAAGCCGAGGCGCGCCTCGACGAGGTGCTCGAACAGGTGAGCCTCACCGATCGTGCCGACACCCCGGCCGAAACCTACTCGCGGGGCATGCTCCAGCGCCTCGGCATCGCCGACGCGCTCGTCAAGGACCCGGAGATCCTGATCCTCGATGAACCGACCACCTCGATCGATCCGATCGGCGTCGTCGAGATCCTGGATCTCCTCCGGCGCCTGGTCAGCGAGCGCGGGGTGACGATCCTGCTCTCGAGCCACTTGCTGGATCAGGTTCAGTCGGTCTGCGATCGTGTCGGCATCTTCGCCGCTGGGCGATTGATCGGAGTCGGCACGGTCGCCGAGCTGGCGACGACGTTCGGCGACGGATCGGCGCAGGTGGAAGTGTCCTTCGAAGGCGTCGCCGACCCCGCCGTCGCCGACCGTGTGGCCTCGACGCTCGCCGGCGTACCCGGCGTGACGTCGGTGACACGGTCCGACCGCAGTGATGAACCCTGGACGGTCCACGTGGACCCACGGAGTTCGGTCGGCAGCGTCCGTGAGGCGATCCTGACGACCGCCGCCGGAGAGCGTCTGCGGCTGTCGTCGATCCGATCGTCGACGCGTTCGCTCGGCGAGATCTACCGCGAGGCGGTGCACCGGGCAGGCATCGCCGCCGCCGCGCCACGAACGACGGGAACCGCGTCGTGAGCGCCGTCCCGATCGCGCCGCGCGGGGGCTGGAGGATCGTCGCCGGAAAGGAATTCGCCGATCACCTGCTCAGCGTCCGCTTCTACATCCTGTTGATCATCCTGGGGCTTGCAGCCGGTGTGCCGCTGTTCCTGGCCGCGGAACAGATCCGCAGCCTCGCGTCCCAGGTCAGCGGCGCCCAGGCCGTCTTCCTCGCCCTGTTCGTGATCGGCCCGCAGGACGTGTCGATCTTCAACCTCAACGTGACCGTCCAGTCGTTCGTCGCCCTGGCGGCGCCGCTGCTCGGGATCGCGTTCGCCTTCGACGCCGTCAACGGCGAACGAGCCGAGGGGACGCTGCCGCGACTCGTCTCGCAGCCGATCCACCGCGACGACATCATCAACGGCAAGTTCACCGCGGCACTCGCGGTCATCGCGCTCGTGCTCGTGGCGGTCGTCGCGATCATCGCCGGCGTGGGCCTGCTCCGCCTCGGAATCGTTCCCGAATGGTCCGAGGTCGTGCGGCTTGTCCTGTGGCTTGGTGTGACCGTGGTCTACGTTTCGCTCTGGCTCGCGTTCGGTCTGCTGCTGTCGGTGGTCGTCCGTCGTGCGGCGACGTCGGCGCTCGTCGGCTTCGGGGTCTGGATGCTCATTGCGATGTTCGGCCAGTTCATCGCGAACCTGCTCCTGGCGTTCATCGCGCCGCTATCCGCGGGGCTGACCGCCGATCAGGCGATTGCCACCCTTCAGCTCCGCGCGTTCATCCTCCGCCTGCTGCCGACGACGCTCTACAACGAAGCGTCGGTCGTGCTCCTGAATCCGTCGCTGACCCAGTCGTCCTCGCCGGCCACGATCGGCCAGGCGATCCAGGCCCAGCAGCAGATCCCGACGCTCCTGTCGCTCGACCAGAGCCTCCTGCTCGTCTGGCCGCAGGTCGTCGTGCTCCTCGCCTTGACCGTCCTGTGTTTCGCCGCCGCCTACGTCCGGTTCATGCGCGAGGAGGTCCGCGCCTAGCCGCTCAGGATCCGCCGCAGGTCCGCATAGAGCGGCCGAAGCCGGGGATACATCCGCTTGTAGACCCGGCCGTACAGGTCGTCGTAGAGCGCCCGGGTTGCTGGATCCGGTTCGTGGACGCGGCCCACGCGGGTCATCGCGGCGACCGCGTCCTCGATTGTTCGATGGATCCCGAGACCGACCATCGCGTCGATGGCAGCACCCAGACCCGAGGTCTCGTGGGTGTGCGGCACGACCGCCGGCAGCCCGAAGACATCGGCGGTGAGCTGGACGGCCGCCCGCGACTGCGCACCCCCGCCGGAGACGCGCAACTCCGTGATCGGGACCCCGGTGCGTTTCGCGATGTGTTCGCCACCTTCACGCAGCGCGTAGGCGAGTCCCTCGAGGATGGCGCGGTAGACGTGGGCTCGCGTGTGGACGTCGCCGAACCCGATGATCGCGCCCTTCGCTTCCGGTCCCGGCCGGCGGACGCCGGGCGACCAATATGGTTGGACCACCAGTCCGGCCGAACCTGGCCCGGCGGTGTCAACGAGCTCATCGAACAGCGCCTCGGGCGCGATGCCTCGATCGACCGCCTGTGCCAGCTCGGCCGCGCCGAACTGGCGCTTGAACCACTCGACCATCCAGTAGCCGCGATAGACTTGGACTTCGGTCGACCAGGCCCCCGGCAGCGCAGCAGGGAAGGCCGGCACGAGGGGGATCGCCTCCACGTAGCGACGCTGCGTCGTCGCGATCGTGGCCGTGGAGCCGAATGAGAGCGCGGCGACGTTCGGTGGGAGAGCACCCGCTCCCAGCGCCTCGCACTGCTTGTCGCCCGCGGCCGCAACGACTGGCAGGCCGGGAAGAAGACCCGTGGCCGCGGCCGCCTCACCGGTCAGCTGACCGAGGATCCCCGTCGGTGGCACGAGCTCGGGCAGCCAATCCCGTTCGAACGGGGCGACCTGCCACTTCCAGTCGCGCTTCGCCGCCCAGGTCGAGCGCCTGAAGTCGAACGGGAGATAGCCGACCTGGGACGCACTCGAATCGGCGAATCGGCCGGTCAATCGTGCGACCAGCCACGCCGACAGCAGCCCGTACTGCCGGATGGCGCTCCACACCTCCGGCTCGTTCCGCGAGATCCAGTTCGCGTCGGCATCGGCCTGGAAGGCGGCCACGGTGTCGCGGACGCCGAGGGCCCGAAAGGCAAGGCCCCACAGGCCCCCGAGCGGCGGCAACCCCTCGGTCCTGCGCTGGTCCAGCCAGACGATCGCCGGCCGGAGCGGCGTCCCGTGTTGATCGGCCACGACGATCGTTGCCCGCTGAGCAGTCAACGCCAGCCCGGCGACCGAGTCGGGACGGGCGGCCGGATCGGTCCACAGCCCGCGACACGCGGCCCTGATTGCCTCCCAGTAGATCGCCGGGTCGTTCTCGGCCCAGCCGGGATGGGGCGACACGTACGGCTCGATGGGGACGCGTGAGGCCGCGATGAGGGTGCCGGCAGGATCGAACAGGAGGGCCCGGACGCTCTGCGTGCCGACGTCCAGGGCAAGGACCCGGTCCGCGCCGGGCGGAGGGCGGCCGAATGGGCTCATCGCGCCGTCACTCCCTGGCCAGGAGCGCGCCGGGGTTCATCACGCCCGTCGGGTCCAGCCGCCGAGCGGCGTCGCGCAGGAGTTGCATGCCGAGCTGACCCTTTTCCGCCTCGAGGTAGCGCGCATGGTCGTGGCCGACCCCATGCTGGTGGCTGATCGTTGCTCCGTGGTCGACGATGGCCCGGCTCACCGCCGCCTTCAGCGCGTCCCAGTGCGCCACGGTCTCGTCCGGGTCGTCGGCGAGGCGGAAGATCACCGTGGTGTACACGCTCGCTCCGCTCGGATAGATGTGACTGACATGGCTGAATGCGAGCGCGCGCTCGCCAGATGAGCGCGTGGCCGCATCGGCGGCCGCTTCGATCGCCACGTGCAGGGCCGACAGCCGGGGCCAGTCCGTCGCGGTCTCGAACGTATCCACGCCGTACCCGGCCGCCCACAGGCTGTCACGCAGGCCGGCCGAGCGGAATCGGCCCCGCCGCCAGGCGGACGCGAGCGCTCCACCCACGCCTACCCCGCCGTGCGTCCGGGCGAAGTCCGAGACCTCGCGGCGGGCCGCCTCGACGAGCCGCCGCCGGCCGGCGAACCCGACGAGCACGAGGCAGCGCCCGGCGCCGACGCCGCGCAGGTCGAGGTAGCGCGCAACGAGGCCGAGCCGGGCCGATCGACCGGCGAGCGTGAGGGTCACCTCGGTTTCCGCGGGCGACAGGACTCGGAGGAGCGCCAGTGGCAATCGTGCCTGGGCGACGTCGCGGGCCAGCGTCAGGGCGGCTTCCCATGTCGGAAAGAAAAGCGCCGTCATGGTCGTGGCCTGGGGGACCGGCACGGCCCTGACGGTCACGTCGGTGAGGATCCCGAGCCGACCCTCGGAGCCAAGGACCAGCTGGCGAAGGTCGGGGCCGGCGGCGGAGGCCGGATGCGCAGGCAACTCGAGGGTGCCTGCCGGCGCTTCGAGCGTGCCGCCGGCGAACAGGTCCTCGATCCGGCCGTAGCCGAGTGCCTCCTGGCCGGCCGATCGGGTCGCGACCCACCCTCCCAGCGTGGACCGCTCCCATGACTGCGGGTAGTGACCGAGGGTCCAGCCGCGCGCGTTCAGCGCGTCCTCGAGGGCCGGACCACGCGTTCCGGCCCCGAAGGTGGCCAGCCCGCTCGATGCGCCGAGACGACGCAGGCCGGACAGTGCGACGAGGTCGACGACCAGCGTCGGGATCGAGGCGTCGGTCGGCGTGACCCCACCGACAACGCTCGTACCACCACCGTACGGGATGACCTGGGCGCCATGATCTGCGGCCCATTGCAGCAGGTCGCGGACGGCAGCCCCGTCGGCCGGTCGGGCGACCGCGTCGGGGACCGCGCCGATCCGTCCGCTCCGCCGTGCGACCCAGTCGGGGAAGCTCTGGCCGCGTGCATGGCGGACGCGATCCTCGCCATCATCGGAGACGCCTGGATGGGCCGGTAGCCGACCTGGCGCCACTGACGACACGATGTCGGCAAGCCGGGCATCGCGGTGCGGGCGACCCTCGCCCATGGCGGCCGCCAGGAGTGCTCTGGCAGCGGGGGACAGGGCCGGGGCCCCGCGCTCCGGGGCCCAGGCGTTCCAGCTGGGTGCCGCCGCCTGGCGCTCAGCTCCTTCGGTGCCACGCTTCCGCAGCCCGCGCAGCGGGCTCATGGGTGGTCGTTCGGGATCATCGTGCAATGGTGCCCGATGCAGGTGCGCTCAGAACGGCGGCCACGGCACGGCCGGCCAGTCCGTTGGTGGCTCGGGAAAGCGCCCATCCCGCAGCAGGGCGTCGACGCGCTCGATCGTCGCGGCAACCTCGTACCGGGTCAGGAGCGACATGAGGCTCCCACCGAGCGCTCCGTCGAGCTCGGTGCGGACCCGCTGGATCACCGCCAGCTCAATCGGCGACAGCGGCAGCCCGCGCCAGGCCCAGAGCACCGTCCTCAGCTTGGGCTGGGGCGAAAAGCACACGCCGTGATCCACGCCATGGACGTGCCCGGAGGGCAGCGGTAGCAGATGGCCGCCCTTTCGATCCGTGTTGTTGATCATCGCATCGAAGACGGCGATCGCGCGCAGCCGCTCGTCGTCGCCGACGATCATGGCGATCACGTCCGCGTCGGGATCGGGGTGGACCCACGCCTGGACCATGCCCTCGCCGAACAGGCCGTCTCGGAGCACGGTCGGCGGCACGATCCCCCAGCCGGTCGCCTCGGAGACGAGGAAAGCGGCAACCTCGCGCCGGGTCAGCGTGCCCGGGGGGAAGTCGTGGAGTGGCCGCTCGCCGGCGGTCGGCTTGTACACGACCTCGATCGTCACCGGCGTCCCGTCGCCCCCACCGGCCTCGACGACCGTGCCCAGCATTGCCTGGTTCGTCGACGCCCACAACCGCCCGACCAGATCGAGCCGCCCGTCCTGGAGCACCCGCATGACGTCGAGCGAGGCGGCGGCGGCCTGCGCAATCGGGCCGGCTTGCGCGGCCGGGGTGGCCTGCACAGCCGGGTCGGCCTCTGCGCCGCCCGGCATGTCCGGTTCGGAGGCGCTGCGCCGGCGACTCAGTTCACGTAGTGGCCGTTGCCACGAGGGCAGATGTGACCGGAAGCCTCCAGCGGCGCACCGCACAGCGGGCACGGCGGACGCCCCGAGCGGAGCACGCGCACGGCCCGTTCCACGAACGATCGCGTTGCCTCGGGCGTCAGGGCGACACGGAGGATGGCGTCGTCCTCCTCGTCGATGGGTCCAAGCGGCAGGTCCGCCGCACTCGCGATGCTCTCGGGCTCCTCGTCCTCATCGCCGTCCTCTTCGATCGGGAGGGCGTGCGCCTCGACGATGAACCGCTCACTGGCCGGATCCCAGCCGAGCGTCAGGCTCGTTGCTCGGAATGCCTCGTTGATCGGCTCATCGAGCGGCTCCATGTCGGGATCCACGGGCTCTGCCGCCTCGGCTCCGATCCCTCGCTCCGCGAGTTCGATGACCAACGCGCCGAGTCGATCGGCGAGAACGGCGACCTGGACCTTCTCGAGACTGACGCTGACGATCCGCCCCGCCGTTCGGGCCTGCAGGTAGAAGATCCGTTGTCCGGGCAGGCCCACGGTGCCCGTCACGAACCGATCCGGAGCCTCGAACATGAATTGGCGTCGACTCATGGTCCCGACTCTACCGGATTCGCCCGGATCGGCTCGCCGTCAGGCGACTCGAAGCGTGATCGTGTGGTGGCCGCGGGCGCCGTCGGGAGCCGGTGCGGTGATTCGATCGGTCTGCACCTCGCCGGCACCATCGGTCGCTCGGACGGCGATCTCGTACCGACCCGGCGTCGCGTCCCAATCGAGGCGCCACTGGACCCACGTCGCGTCGGAGATCGGGCTGGACAGCCTGGCTTCACGCCAGTCACCGTCGACGGCCACCTCGACGCGCGAGATCCCCCGATCGGGGGCCCAGGCCACGCCGGCGAGGGCCACTCGCCCCGGCGAGACGGATGCTCCATTGCGCGGGACGTCGATCCGGGACTGGGTCAGGATCGGTGCCTCCTTGGCCCAGCCGAGCGGGATCCAGTAGCCGTTGAATGCCTCGAGCCTCGTCAGTTCGAGCTGCTCCAGCCACTTCGTCGCCGAAACGTAGCCGTACAGGCCGGGAACGATCAGTCGCGCGGGGAACCCGTGCTCGCCCGGCAGGGGTTCGTCGTTCATCGCGACGGCGATCATCGGCTCCCGCGACGGGTCCATGACCCAGGCCGTCGGCATCCCGGCCGTCCAGCCGTCCACCGAGCGCCCGACCAGCTGCGTCGCACCGGGGAGAACACCGGCCAGCGCGAGGACGTCACGGAGCCGGACGCCCGACCACTTCGCGTTTCCGACGAGCCGTCCGCCGACCTCATTCGACACGCACGCGATCGTCACGAACTGCTCGATCGCGGGCAGGGCCGTCAGTTCGTCAAAGTCGAGGCTCACCTCGTGCTCGACCATGCCGTGGACGCGCAGCCGCCAGCTGTGCAGGTTCACCCGGGGGATCAGCAGCGCGGTGTCGATGCGATAGAACGCTGCATTCGGGACGACGATCGGGGTCACTCCGTCAACGCCCAGCTCGGCGCCGGCCGGGAGCATGGCCTTGACGTCGGCGACGGGAAGGTCGACGGCGACGGCGGCCGCGTCGGCTCGCTGTTGCTCCAGAAGGGTTCGCCCACCGACGCCCAGTGCGACGGACGCGGCGGCCAGTCCGCCGCTGCGCAGCAGAAACCCGCGGCGTGACCACTCGGGCATTCCCGCTCGGCGCGTCGAGCCCGGCGTGCGAGTTGGTCCGAATGCGCGAGTGGGTCCGACCAGCCACGACAGGGCCTGGATGCCGACCGCCGCGGAGACCGTGGCCGAGATCCCGGCGAGCGTCGTCGAGTTCGATGGATCCTGGACGGCTGCGACGAAGCCAAGGACGGCGAACGCGGCGAATCCTGACGCGGCCGCGACGAACCAGCGCGTCGCGACGGCCCCGAGAGCGGCAGCCGCCGCCAGGGCGACGATCACGACCGCGACCTCGAGAGCGAGCTTGTCGTTGGTCCCGAACAGGCTCACCGCGATTTCCTTGGCGCCGGGTGGCTGAAGGTCGATGACGAGGCGGCCCACGGACAGGATCAGCGAAGGCGCGCCGGCAAGGATTCCCGCCAGGAGTTCACTGGCTGCAAGGGCGGCAAGTCCGGCGGCGAGCCCGGCGAGGCCGCCCACGATCCTGGGACGAGGCAGGCGAAGGGCGTTGTCGTTCACGTCGCGATCATGGTCGCGCAACGTGACGGTCCTGTGTCGGGCCGCCGGATCGGCGGGTCAGCCGCTGATCGAAGGGGAATGCGTGATCGGGAGGTGCCCCTTCAGGCGGACGGCGCTGACCAGCCGGGCGACGAGCCCGACATCGACCCGTGCAAGCCGCCCAAACTCCGCGCCACGCAGCTGCATCAGCGCCGGTGCCGCGTTGCGCGCGGCGCGCACCGCCCCGATCGCCCGGTCGAGCCGACTCATGTCCGCGGCGTCGGCATCGTCGGAGGTCGCGAACACGAACCCTTGTCGATCGATCGACGCAAAGCTGACCGAGGGATTCGCTCGGAGAACGATCCCGATGACGTGTTCCGGTTCGGCGAGGACCGCGGCTACATCGACGAGGGCGGCCTGCGCCGGGTGGCCAGGGCGCAGGCGATAGACGACCCGGTCGTCGCCCAGCCGGTCGACGATGCCGTTGGCCAACAGGATGCGCAGGCTCGCCTGGACCGAGCTGACCGGCGCACCGACGATGTGGGCCAGGTCCGACAGCCGAAGGCCGCCACGGACCTGACTCAACGCCAGGATCAGATCGAACGCGATCGGCGTCAACGTGAGACGCCGTTGCGGTGTTCCGCGCTGGATCGCCGGTCCGTCCACCGCGTCCGTGATCAGTGCGTGGCGAGCGCCTGCCGGGCCAGGGCAAATGCCTCGTCGTGGCGCCCGAGTGCCGCCAGCGATTCGGCCCAGGAGGTGAGGATGGCCCTCCGACGCGACGGCGGAGCATGCTCGGCGGCCCTGGCCGCCCCGGCGAAGGCGGCGGCGGCCTCATCGTGTCGTCCGAGCGCCGCGAGCGCCCTGGCGCGCGTCACCGACGCGTCGAGGATTACGGCAGCGTGGCCGGCTCGTTGGGCCATGGCTTGCGCCTCGTCGGCGAGACGAAGCGCCATGTCCGCATCGCCGGTGCTCAGGGCGATGACGGCCTGGGTGTCGATGACGTGCGAGGCCAGGCGGACGTCGCCGCGTGCCTCCGCGGTGCTGCGGGCCTTGGCAGCCAGCTCGCCGGCCTTCGTGGCATTGCCCGCGGCCAGATAGGTCATGGCGAGTTCATTCTCGACGCGACCGATCTCGAGTTCCGATTCCGCCTGGCGCAGCAGGGCATGAGCCTGCGTTCCCGCCCGGAATGCACCTTCCAGATCGCCCGCGCCCTGGTAGGCCCGCGCGAGGCTGGCCAGCATCGTGCCTCGACGCTGGATGTCGAGGTCGGCCGCGAGCGAGCGAGCCTCCTCGAGATCGGCAATCGCTGCAGCGATCTCGCCGCGGCCCGTCTCGTTCATCGCGAGGGCAATCAGGACCCGGGTCGCGAAATCCGCCTGGACGGCGAGACCGGCGCGGATCCGGTCGTGAATCGCGCGCAACAAAGAGCGAGCCTCATCCGGGTTGTCCTGCTGGTAATGCGCTGACGACAACCAGTAGTCTGCCCACGCTCGCTCGGCTTCGCGCCCGAGGTCGGCAAACGCGGCGCTCGCCTCCGTCGCCGGCCGGATCGCCTCCGCCGGCCGGTCGAGGCGGCACAGCGCCTCGGCGAGTCCCAGTTGGAGCTCGGCCCGGGCCCCGCGCTCCTGGGCGACCTCGAGAAGGCCGACATATCCGTCAACCGCCTCCGCCCATTGCCCGGCGGCCAGGTTCAGGTCGACCTCGATCCTGCCCCAGGCGGCGCCGGGGTCGGCCAGGATCGCTGAGGCATTCGTCCCGAGGCGCGGCGCGAGATAGTTGAGGGCGGCCATGGACGGCTTGGCCAGGGCATTTTCGAGGGCCGAGATGTAGGCCTTGGTGAACCGTTCCCCGGCGAGTTGTTGCTGCGTCAGGCCGGCGGCGAGCCGCGCCTGGCGGATGCGTTGCCCGATCGCGCGGGCAAGTGGGGTGTCGTCAACGACGACGCGATGGCGGGTTCGGCGGGTCTGGATGGTATTCATGCCCGCGATTGTACACCTCGGTCATGCGCCTGTGAACCCCCTCGAAAAATTCGTCCATTGGGGTCCCGAGCCGGTCCGTGAGGATGGCCAGGGCCGGCAGGGACGGCACGGCCCGGCCGTGCTCGACCGCTGAGACATAGGCCCTGGTCATCGGCCGGCCCAATTCCGACTGGGTCAGTCCGTTGGAGAGTCGACGCGCGCGCAGCTCGTCGCCGATCGCTCGGCAGAGGGCCGAGCCGGATCCCGCGCGCTGATGTTTAGCAATACTTGACATTCGCATGCTGCAAGCGTAGCATCCCGGCCATCGCGTTGCAAAGCCTCGGTACCAGCCGTGGCAGCGATCGACCCGGGAGGCCGGGCCGAGATGTCAAGGAGGAGTCGTCATGACCCGGTTTGCTCGTTCACGCATCGTCCTGTCGGCCATCTTCAGCTCGGCCCTGTCGGCCCTGATGACCGTTGCGACCGTCTTCGCCAGCAGCAGCAACGGTCCATACCCGAGGTAGCCGGACGAGCGCGCTTCCAGGTGAGTCCCGTGGCGACGAGGTGACTGGTCGGCCGTCGCCCGCGTTCCTGGGGATGTACTGGGCCGGGGCGGGGATTCCCTTCGAGGCGCAGATGCTGGTTCCCGCGGAGGACCTCGCGGGCCTCCGCGGGATGGTCATCGCGGCCGTTGGTCAATCGGTTTCGGCGGCGACGCTCGAGATCGCCCTATCCGCCGCCGCGGCGGCCTACGGCCTGCGCGTCGACCTTCAGATCGCCGATCTGGGCAGCGGATTGGTCGCGTCCGCGTCGTTCGCTCCGGTGCCGGAAGGTTCGGGGCCGGGATCCCGCGGGCGTACAATGGCGGACTCTGACCCGCCCTGGCGGACTGCCGGGCCCGTCGACGGGCCGAGGATCGACCGGAGGTGGTTCATGCGTGCCTTCATCGTGACCCTCGTCAACCAGCCGGGGAGCCTGGCCGACGTCACCGAGGCAATCGCCGCCCGAGGCGTGGATCTGGCAACGGGCGCCGGCTTCGCCATGGGCGACACCGGTGGATTTGCCTTCATTCCCAACGACGAGGCCGGCGCCAGGGCCGCACTCGACGGAGCGGGGATCCCGTACCGCGAAATCGAGATCGTCCCCGCGTCGGTGCCGAATCGAGCCGGCGGGCTTGCCGGACTGGCGCGGCGGCTTGCGGATGCCGGCGTCAACGTCGAGCTGGCCATCCCGACCGGGATGGCCAACGGCAACGTGACGGTTGCCATCGGCACATCGGATCCGGAACGCGCGATGAGCGTGATCGGCTCGATGGAGACCATCACCGCTTGAATGTGGGCCCCTGGGGCCTGAACGGATCAGCGCCAGAGGCCGTCACTGCGCCGGCCTCGGTCCGTTTCCCGGGTCACATCACGGGGCCGGCGGTGGGCTGGTCGTCGCGCTTGGCGCCGCGCTCGGCGGCGGAATGCTCGGCAGCGGCGGCAGGGTCGGCAGCGGCACGCTCGGGGCCGGCGTCGCCAGGGGCGGATCGGTGGGGCTGGGCTCGGGCGACGGCTCGGCGGACGGCGACGGTTCGACGCTGGGCTCCGGCGTGGTGCACGGCGGGATCGGCGATGCCGCGGGATCGAGCGACGGCAATTCGAACGAAGGCACGATCCCGCTGGGATCGGGGGTCGGGACATCGAAGCAGCTGGGCAGCGGTTCCTGGCACGGAGCTGCGCCCAGGAGCGGGCCCCACGTCCTGCCGTACGGGGCATACGAGTTGTTGAAGAAGTACGCGGTCTTGGTGCGCTCCGGACCGCCGCGCACGCCGGGCCCCTGCTTTGCCCGCTCGATCCAGGCGAGATCAGCGGCCAGCCAGTTCGAGAATTGGCTCTCGAATCCCGTCGCCGACAGGATGGCTGCCCCGCACACGCCGCCGTCGATCCCGATCGACAGCGTTGGCTCGGTGCCCGGAATGAACAGCTCCGTGATCGACGGGCCGTCCGGTCCCGGCAGTAATCCGGTCCACGGGTCGACCCGAACGGCGCTGAGACCCGGTGGCCGGATGAACTCGTTCACCGCCCAACCGGCGGTCGCCTCGTTGAGGAAGCTCTGCCAGACGTGGGTCGAGACATCGATCGAGAACAGCGGGTGTTCCGGCGTCGACACGACAGAGTTGTCGGAGTTCCCGTTCCAGACACCGACTGCCAGGGCGTACTCACCCAGGGCCCGACCTTCACCCTGCGGCGGAGCGATGAACCCGTAGGCGTTGAGATCCTTGGCGTCGTTGCTCGTCCCTGTCTTGAGCGTCGCCGGGCGGCGCACCTTGGCATCGGTGAGCGCGAAGCGACCCCAGATCGGATTGATCCGCCGATCCGTGTTGCCGGCCAGGATGTCGGTCACGATGCCGGCCGCCTCGGGACTCGCGACGCGCTCGCCCGGCGGTGTTGTGAACTGTGGCAGCACGTCAGCTCCTGCCCGATCCTGGACACGCAGGAGGGTGGTGTGGTCGATCCGTCGACCGCCGTTGGCCAGCGTTCCGTAGGCGGTCACCAGGTCGACCGGCCGCACCTCCTGGACGCCGAGCGCGAGGGCCAGGCCGGCATTCGTGTTCGTGCTGCGAAAGGTCATCCCGAAGTCCTTCGAGCGGCTGAACACGTGATCGGGCTGGTTCACGGCCATCGCCTTGACGGCCGGGATGTTCAGCGAGAACTGGAGGGCCGTCCGGACGCGGACCGGCCCGCGCTCCAGGTTGTCCGCGTTCGAAGGCGTGTAGCCGCCGCCGAAGTCGGTCCCCACGTCGAGAAGCATCGAGGCCGCGGTCATCTTCCGGTCGTCGATGCCGGTCAGGTAGTTGAATGGCTTGAAGGCCGAGCCGGGCTGTCGCCAGCCGTTGCCGATCACGTCGAACTGGGGCTGGAACTGCGGCGAGGCCAGGCTCGAGCCGTAGTCGGCCGATCCGACATAGGCGACCAGCTGTCCCGTCTCGTAGTCGAGGGCCACGAGGGCGCCGTTGTGGAGATCCTTGTCGACGAGGTTCGCGATCCACTTCGCGTACTCGATGCCGAGTGCCGCCGCCGCCGCCTCGGGGTCCTCGGCGTGGGGCACGATGGCCGATGCCATCACCCACTTCTCGGCGATCGCCTGGAGCCGCAGGTCGAGGGTCGTCGTGATCCGGAAGCCACCCCGCTCCAGGGTCGGGCAGGTCGAGGTGTCGGCGCCGCACAGCCGTTCGGTCAGTTCGGCCCGTGCGGCCCACACGAAGTGCGGCGCCGTCCAGGGCTCCGCCGCCTGGGGGGCAAGGACCACTCGCTCGCGTGCCGCCGCGGTGAAGTCCGCGGCGGTATGGCGATCGCCAGACAGCGGGGTGCGTCCCGCCGCCATCAGCTCGAGAACCCGGTTGCGGCGCTGGACGATGTCCGAATCAGGAGGGACGACGAGGGAGCCGTCCGTGGCGACCACGGCGTTGCGGACAAGGTCGTAATTGGACGGCGACTGCGGCAGTGCTGCGATGATCGCCGCCTCGGCCAGCGTGAGCTCGTCCAGCTCCTTGTTGAAGTAGTTGTTGGCCGCGGCCTTCACGCCGTAGCTGTTGTTGCCGTAAAAGTTCTGGTTGAGGTACGCGGTGATGATCCGCTGCTTGCCCTTCTCGCCAGGGAAGGCGTTGGTCAGCCGGATCGATTGGACGATTTCCTTGAGCTTTCGCTCGAACGTCCGGCCCTTTGATTGGACCAGCTCCGGATCGAGGAGGCGCTGACGGACAAGCTGCTGGGTGATGGTGGATCCGCCACGAGCATTGCCCCGGATGGCATCGATGCCACTCGACACGATCGCGGCCGGATCGAAGCCGGGGTTCGTCCAGAAGCTCTTGTCCTCGACGGCGGTCGTCGCGTCGATCAGCGCCGAGGGCAGCTGGTCGAACGTCACGACCTCGCGCTGGAACTCGCCGAACCGGGCAAGCTCGACCTGGCCGGTCCGGTCGTAGACCACCGATTCCTCGGCGAACTCGATCCGCTCGAGCGCGCCCGGATCGTAGAGGCCGGTCGTCGACGAGGCATAGACGCCGACAACGGCGATCGCGCCGATGCCGCCCAGGCCGATCAGCAGCGCGTAGAGGATCAGCGCGAGGAAGCCGCCGGTGGACTGGCGGCCGCGACGACTGGAAGATCCCCGCCCGCGGCGGACCGCACCCTGGCGGGGTCTGGATTGACTCATCGCGGCCCATCCTGCCAGAAGATCGACGGGGCGTCCTTCCGGCCGGTCCTCGCGATGAGTACGATGGACAGGTGACCGAGCTTGCCATCCAGGCCGATTTCGCCTTCCGCCTCCTCATCGCCGCCGCGCTCGGCGCCGCGGTGGGCGTCGAGCGGGAGATCCACGGCCATCCCGCCGGGATGCGCACGCACCTCCTGGTGAGCGTGGGGGCGGCCGCCTTCACGGTCCTCTCGATCCATGGGTTCAGCGCGTTCGCGACCCCGGACAAGCTCGACCCATCGCGGGTCGCCGCGCAGATCGTGTCGGGGATTGGCTTCCTCGGCGCCGGTGCGATCATCAAGGACGGCCCGAGCATTCGGGGCCTCACGACCGCCGCCAGCCTGTGGGCGACGGCGGCGATCGGCATGGCGGCCGGTACCGGCCAATATCTCATCGCCGTGGTCGGCACCGCGATCGTGGTCTTCTCGTTGTGGCCCCTGAACCGGATCGCGGAGCGGCTTCATCACGCTGACAAGGCGATCGCAACCGTGCGGGTCACGATGGAGCGGCTCGAGGCCCTCGCCGAGATCACCCGACTGCTGTCTGCGCGCCGACTGGAGATCCTGGGCGTCCGAACCGAACGATTGGGCAAGGGCCGTTACGACGCCGAGTTCGAGATTCGGGCACGGCCGGGTGCCAACACCCTGACCGTGGTCGAGGAGATCGGGCGGATCGACGGCGTCGAAATCGCCAGCTCCGACTTGCCAGACTAGGCATCGACGGGATGCGCGCGCGGGATCTCGGCATCCGATTCGGGATCGGCCGTCCCGGCCGTCTCAACGCGATCACCGACGTGGCCGGTGTGCGCGTTGGCCACACCACCCTGATCTCCGGCGAGGGGCCGCTCGTCGTCGGACAGGGACCGGTGCGGACCGGCGTGACGGTGGTCGTGCCCCACGACGGCGATGTCTTCACCGAGCCGATCTTCGCCGGCTGCCACACCCTCAACGGCAACGGCGAGCTTACCGGCCTTGAGTGGATCCGCGAGGCGGGCAAGCTTGTGTCGCCGATCGCCATCACCAACACGCATTCGGTGGGGGTCGTCCGTGACGCGCTGGTCCGGCATGCCGCCGAGCGCCACTCGCGCAGCGAGAGGTTCTGGTCATTGCCGGTCGTCGGCGAGACGTCCGACGGGACACTCAACGACATCAATGGCTTCCATGTTCGTCCTGAGCATCTCGACGCGGCCCTGGGCGACGCGCGCCCCGGACCCGTCGCAGAGGGGAACGTGGGGGGCGGGACGGGGATGATCTGCCACGAGTTCAAGGGCGGCATCGGGACGGCGTCGCGCGTTGTCGGACCCGACGAGGGTGGCTGGACGGTCGGCGTGCTCGTCTAGGCGAACTACGGCCGTCGGGATCTCCTGCGGATCGACGGCGTCCGCGTCGGCGAGGCCATCCCGATCACGGAGATCGCGTCGCCCGACCCGCTGCCGCCGGCGGGTGTCGCGCCCGGCGGTCCGGGCCGCGGCTCCGGATCGATCATCGTCGTCATCGCGACCGACGCCCCGTTGCTGCCCCATCAGTGCGCCCGGCTGGCGCAGCGGGCCGGATTGGGGATCGCCCGAGTCGGCGGGACGGGCGGCCACACGTCGGGCGACCTGTTCATCTGCTTCGCCACCGGCAATCGCGACATCCCGCAGCCGGAGTTGAGGCAGGACCCGCGGGCGACCGTCGAGCTACGGATGCTGTCCGACGTCTACATCGACCCGCTCTTTCTCGCCACCATCGAAGCGACCGAGGAGGCGATCGTCAACGCCCTCGTCGCGGCCGAGACGATGACCGGGATCGATGGGGTCACCGCCCACCGATTGCCCCACGATCGCGTTCGCGAGGTCATGCTGCGCGGAGGCTGGCCGGTCGTTTCCCGGCTATCCTGATCGCGCCGGGTCGACGCGGCTCCGGCCCAGGATCGAGGGAGCGCCCACGCACCATGACCAAGATCGGCTACGCGGCGATGCTCGAGCAGTTCCAGCCGATGGAACT
>CAKKPP010000008.1 GCA_919901745.1 Chloroflexota bacterium
TGCCGCAAGCCTGATCTTTCGACTCGGGTGTCTCACCGGGCTTGACAGGCTCCGCAAACGCGAGGTCCCCCCTGTCAGGCTCGGGCTGCTGAAGTCCAGCGCCACGACAGGAGGGACAGATTGCAGTCTGAGGACACCTGGATGGAACTGCACGTGCTTCACCGCCACGGCTGGTCGATCGCCGCCCTCGCCCGGGAGTTCGGGCTCGACTGGCTGACGGCCCGGCGGTACGCGACCGCCGGCGCCCCGCCGCGCTATCGGCCCCGGCTCCGACCGGCCGAACTGACCGCGGCCGGGCTGGCCCACATCGAGCGCCGCCTGGCCGCCTGTCCGGACCTGCCGGCGACGGCCCTCCACCGCGAGCTCCGGGAGGGATACGGCTATCCGGGCTCGTACAGCAGCCTCCGCCGACGGGTGGTCGAGCTGCGACCGACCGAGACGGGTGAGCCCGAGGTCCGCTTCGAGACCGGACCCGGGATCCAGACCCAGGGCGACTGGACCGACTGCGGGACCTGGCCGCTCGGCGACGGCAGCGCGACCCTGTACGCCTTCGTGGCGATCCTCGGCTCGAGCCGGATGCCGGCGGTCCGGTCCGGCTGGCACTCGAGAGGGTCATCGCCGATCCGCCGGCCCGTGACGCGATCGCGCGCCGTGGAGGACGGACGGCGCTCATCGTGCCACTGCTGGCCGATGACACGCTCGTGGGCGCGCTCCTCGCCGCCGTCACGCATGGCCCGGGTCGGATCCTCGACGTGGCGGAGGTTGGGAGCCTCACTGACCTCGGTCAGGTCTGTGCCGCGGTCGTGCAGCGCGCGCTCCTGGCAGATGAGACCGAAAGCCGTCGGGCGAGGGAGCGCGTCGGCCTGGTCCTCGAGCGGCCCGAGCTCCTCGTTCCGGCATTCCAGCCGATCGTTGCGCTGGTTGACGGTCACGTTGTGGGGTACGAGGCGCTGAGTCGATTCCAGGCCGAGCCGTACGAGCCACCCACTGTCTGGTTCGCCAATGCGGACCGTGTCGGACTGGGGTCCGAACTGCAGGCACTCGCCATTCATCGAGCGCTGGCCGTCGCCATGGCCGCGGGACTGCCGGACGGCACGTTCCTGTCGCTGAATGCCAGCCCTCGTCTGCTGGCGGACCCCTTGCTGGTTCGAGCAACAAGCGGCTTTTTTCTCGAGCGGGTTGTGATCGAGATCACCGAAGAGGAGGCGGTCGGCGACTATGCGATCATGCGCGACACGCTCGCTCCGTATCGGGCGGCAGGCGCTCGGATCGCGATCGATGACGTCGGCGCCGGATATGCCTCGTTGCGACACCTGACCGAGCTACAGCCTGACTTCATCAAGCTGGATGCGCTCCTGATGCCGCGCCTCGGCAGTGATCCGGCAGGCCGAGCCATGGTCCGAGCGCTGTCCGGCTTCGCCGAGGAGATCGGCGCGGTCCTGATCGCCGAGGGCGTCGAGCGGCCGGAGGATCTCGCGCTTCTCGCCCGGGCACGGCTGCCGATCATGGTGCAGGGCTTTGCGATCGCGCGCCCCGGTGCACCGTGGCCGGAGATCCTCCCCCTCGCCCGGCAAGCATGGGCAACTACCGGCAGTCCTCGTCCGGCCGCCCTGGCAGGGCGTCGGGCGATCGGTGCCAGGCGAGCCTAGATCGCGACCCCGCCGGGGATCCGACCCGCCTGGCCATCTTCGAACGGGTCCGGGAGGTGAGCAACTCGGGCGAAGGCCATTCTTCGCGGGACAGTGCCAACAGCATCTCGCAGATCGCGATCCGGTCCGATCTGTCCCCCACGATGGTGCGCACGGAGCAGACCGTCCGGCTTACTCCGAGAGTGTGCCATCAGGATCGAGTGCGAGGAGAACCAGGGGCGAGTATCCGCCTCGAACGACCACCCGCCCGTCGGGCGCGACGTCCACGCCGACACTGACGGTCTTCGCATCGAAGGGCACGCGATAGGGCCATCCCGGCTTGAGCTGTCCCTGCCGATCGAGGGCAACAACCTCGGCTCGAGTCCCCGTGGGATCGGTGTGGAACACGACCAGGTAGACGGTGCCGTCGGGACCGAATGAGGGCGCACCGTGGCCCCCGTAGCACTCCGAATCGAGGCACGGCCCGATCAGCTGGCCGGCTGGACGATAGGGCCAGCCCGGATGCGATCGGCCATCCGGGGTCAGTGCCACGACCTCGTCCCCCATCACGTAAATGGTCCCGTCGGGAGCCAGGTACGGACTCTCCGGACCACACCCGCCACCGGCACCCGGCACCGCCACCGGCCAACCGGCCTTGACCTCGCCGGCGCGATCGTGCGCGTAGACCTTGCCCGTGGCCGAGACGTAATAGACGGTCCCATCGGCGCCGACAACCGGGAACGACGCATATCCCGTGGAGCCCCGTGGCCAGCCGGGCAGCGTCCGTCCATCGAGTCCCAGAACCGTGAACAGGGTCCGACGCGGACCTGGGCAGAGTTCTCCTCGATCGTCGATCAACGACCAGACGATCGAGGTGCCCTGTGGCCCGAGGAGGAAACCGCGAATGTTGGGCACCGGCACCGGCCACCCGGATCGGAGCTTGCCGTCCGGGCCGAAGGCCCAGAGTTCGGCGTCACTGTCCACGAGGCCCCGGAGCTCGTCCCAGATCGGGGTGCCGATGGGCCGCCGGACCAGAAACACGGTTCCGTCGGAGCCGACCTGCTGGTACTGCCAATCCTGGTCGTCAAGGCCAATCGGCCATCCCGGCATGACCTTGCCCGAAGGACCGATGGCGAGAAGCGCACCCGCCGGGCGCTGATCGATCAGGTAGGCGGTGCCGTTGGGCGCGATCTCCAGGCCGGGGGGATAACAGGGATCGTCAGCGGCCGCGGTGCGCGGGTCGTCGGTGTCATATGGCGCGCCGAGGGGGCATGCGTAGTCCGCGGGCAGGGTGAATGGCCAGCCGGGCAGCTCTTGACCGGTGGCGCCGATTCGGTGCACGACGTTGCCAACCCCTGGACCCCCGCGCTCCTCGATGTAGAGGGAGCCGTCGGGACCCACGGCTGGTGACCCGAAGGCAGAGCCCCGACGTGCCTCGACCGGCCAGCCCGGCTTCACGTGTCCTGCCGCGTCGAGCGCGACGAGAGTCCCCCAATAGGCGCCTTGGGCATCGGGAGCAAGAACGTAGATCGTGCCGTCCGGCCCGAAGACCCAACCGCTGTCACTGATGCTGTATGGCCACCCGTTCGCCGCAGGTGGGGGCGTTGGCTTGGGAGTGAGCACGGTTGATGCGCTCGGCGTGGCCGAGGGGGCCGGGGATACGACGATGGATGGGGTCGCCGATGCCGGGGATACGACGATGGATGGGGTCGCCGATGCCGTGGGCAATGAGACGGAGGCCGACGGCGTAGTCGCGCAGGCCGTGAACAGCAGGCCCACGACGATCGTCGTCGCGACCCGCGAGAGCGAGGAGCGCATCCGATATCCTCCGGACGGTGTATAGCAGAGAGACCTTCGGCCGAGCCTGCTTGGTGCGTCGGGAACGTGTCGCCGTGCCGACACACCTTGAAGACACGCTCCGTGTGCGGCAACGCGACACTGCTAACCTACGATTAGCTGCTCTGGAGGCCCGATGACCGAGACGCTGACCCTCAGTCCGCTCGCCCGGACGATCGTCGACACGCCGACCGACATCTGGAACGATTCGTGCGCGGTCGACGAGCTGGAATATGCCATCGGGTTCGGAGCGGTGGGCGCCACCGCGAATCCGACGATCGTTCATGACGTCTGGAGGAAGGACCCCACGACCTGGCGTCTCCGAGCGCGGGCCATCGCCGGCGCGAACCGCGAGTGGACCGAGGTGGACGTCGCCTGGGCGGTCGTTGAAGAGATGTCGCTCACCGGCGCGAAGCTGCTCGAACCGACGTTTGCCGAGCACGGCGGCCGCAACGGTCGGCTCTCCATGCAGACGAACCCGACGTTCTGGCGGACTCCCGATCGCATGCTCGAGCAGGGTGTCCACTTCGCGTCGCTGGCCCCGAACATCATCGTCAAGTTCCCGGCCACCGCGGTCGGGATCGAGGTCATGGAGGAGGCGACCTACCGGGGCGTGAACGTGAACTGCACGGTGAGCTTCTCGGTCGCCCAGGCAGTCGCCGCCGGAGAGGCGGTCGAACGTGGACTCCGTCGGCGCGAGGCGGAGGGCCTCCGCGTCGACGACATGGGACCGGTGATCACGATCATGATGGGCCGCCTCGAGGATTGGCTGCGGGTTCTGACCGAGCGCGACGGGATCGTCTGTGACCCCGATGTGCTCCCATGGTCGGGTGTTGCCGTATTCAAACGGGCGTACGCCATCTTCCGGGAGCGGGGGCTCCGTGCCCGCCCATTGGGAGCGGCGATCCGGCACCACCTCCACTGGAGCGAGCTCATCGGCGGCGAGTGCGTCGTGACGCTGCCGTCCGCATGGCAGAAACGCTTCAACGGCTCGACCGTCGAAGTGCGTTCGCGGATCGACGATCCGATCGACCAGCGGATTCTCGATCAACTCCGAGCCCGTTTTCCGGACTTTGTCCGGGCGTATGACCCGGACGGTCTGGCGATCGCCGACTTCGACGGCTTCGCTCCCACGGTCCGAACCCTCCGTGCATTCATCGGCTCCTACCACGACCTCCTGCACGCGGTGACCGACGCGGTCCTGCCGAATCCGGACCTCCGGGCGTCGTAGGGTCGCCGACGATGCCCGAGCCGATCGTTTATCCCCTCGCGCCCCCGAACAACCTTTCGTGCTCGAACCTGCTGGTTCGACCGGATCCCGACGGCACGGCCCTGTCGGTGACGCCGGCGCGCGCCAGTTGGCGATACCTGTCCTTTCGAGCCGTCGCGCTCGCGGACGGCGAGCCCGTCGACGCGGGCACACACGGCCAGGAGGCGGTCGTCGTGACCATTGCCGGCGGCGGCGTCCACGTCGACCCGGGAGCCGCTCATCGGCCGATCGACATCCCGGGCAGGAGCTCGCCGTTCGAGGCCCTGCCATGGGCCGTCTACCTGCCCGCGGGGCCGCCCGCCACGGTCGTCGGACGGCCCGATGGGTCGGGCCCGGATGGTCATGTGATCGTCGCGATCGCCGAAGCTCCCCCATCCGGTTCTCACGTGGCCGCGAACGCACCGTTCGTCATCGGGCCCGACGATGTCGAGATCGAGCTGCGCGGCGCCGGCAGTGCAACTCGCCAGATCAACAAGATCGTCAGGCCCGAGTCGCCCGCCGATCGACTCGAAGTCGTCGAGGTCCTGACGCCATCGGGCAACTGGTCGTCCTGGCCGCCCCACAAGCACGATCGCGACGACATGCCGAACGAGGCCGTCCTCGAGGAGATCTACTACTACCGCTTTCGCCGACGGCGGGCGTGGGGACTCCAGCGCGTCTATCGGGCCGATCGCTCGCGCGACTGCACCTTCGAGGTCCGCGATGGCGACTGCGTCCTCGTCACCGATGGCTACCACCCCTTCGCGGCCGCCCACGGCGACGACGCGTACTACCTCAATGCACTGGCGGGCGATCGGCGGACCATGGCCGCGTCGTTCGACCCGGACCTCGACTGGGTCCGCGAGTCATGGTCGGGGATGGCGCCCGATCCTCGCGTCCCGCTCGTCGGCCGATAGCGAAGCAGGAGCCAGGCAAGCAACGACCACGAGGGATCCGTGACGTGGAACTCGGCATGTATACCGATTCGGTCAAACACCTGGCGTTCGAATCGGCGCTGGACCTTGCGGCGCGGGTCGGCGCGACGGGGATCGAGATCGCAACGGGCGGTCAGTCGTCGGCTCCCCACCTGGAGCTCGACAGCTTGCTCGCCGACCCACGGGCCCGGGCCCTGTTCACCGAGGCGTTCACCAGCCGGGGCCTGCGCATTGCGGCCCTCAACTGTTCGGCGTGGCCGCTCCACCCGATCCACGGCGACCGTCACGTCGAGCTCATCCGCTCGACGATCCGCCTGGCCGGCGAGCTGGGCGTCGAAAAGATCGTGACGATGTCGGGCAATCCGGGAGACGGCGCGGATTCGACGGCGGTCAACTTCACGTGGTACCCGTGGCCCGCTGACTCGATGGCGCTGCTGGATCGTCAGTGGACGGCCGCGATCGAGCTGTGGCAGGACCTCGGGAGCTTCGCCCTCGCCCACGGCGTGAAGCGGTTGGCGTTCGAGCTGCATCCGCTTCATCTGGTCTACAACGTGCCGACCCTGCGCAGGATGCGCGAAGCGGTCGGGTCGGTCATCGGCGCGAACGTCGACCCGTCGCACCTGTTCTGGCAGCAGATGGACCCGCTCGCCGTCATCCGGGCACTCGGACCAGCCGTCCATCACGTCCACCTCAAGGACACCGAGCTCGTCGCCGATCAGGTCGCGATCGCAGGCGTCCTCGACCAGCGTCCATTCGCCGATCCGGCCAATCGCGCGTGGGTGTTCCGGGCAGCGGGCAGCGTCCGCGGGCCGGAGTTCTGGTCGGCGTTCATCGCCACGCTCAGGCGGGCGGGGTACGACGATGTGCTGTCGATCGAGAACGAGGACATCAGCCTGCCGCCCGAGCGGGCCGTCGAGTGGACGGCCGCCTTCATGCGGCCGCTCCTCGCGGATCCATCCGCCTGAGCGCGACGCGTATCACACCCTCGCGAGGCTGCGTCAAAGCCCCGCCGGCAGGACCACGGGCGTCCTGGTTCCGCTCGCAGCGGCCGTGTACAACGCATCGATCACCGCATTGGCGATGACGCCGTCGACGAAGTCGGCGCGTCCGGGGCGCCCTTCCGCGATCGCCGTCAGGAACTCATTCCACATGGCGCACTCCTGCCCCAGCCAGCCGATGGATGTCCCGTCGGTTCCGCCGATGAGCAGCTCCGCCGCGCCCGGATGCGTCGGATTGACGAGGACCCGGCGGTACCCGAACGTCGCCTCGTCGCCCGGCAGGCAGACCCTGAACTCGTCGGGCCGCTCGAGGTCCCAGTCGGCCGAACCCCGCGATCCGAACACTTCGACCTGCAGGGACACCCGCTTTCCAATGGCCACACGACTGGTCTCGAGCACGCCGTACGCGCCACTTCGAAACGTCACGAGGGCGGCGGTCGCGTCCTCGACATCCACTCGGCCGACGGCCCCACCGGCCGTCCGATCAGCGCCCTCACCACGATTGCCGGTCGCGTCGGCGCTCGGCAGCGGGCGCTCCGAGACGAAGGTGGACGCAACAGCCTGGACCGCGTCGATCTCCCCGACAAGAAAACGGGCGCAGTCGACGAGGTGATACCCGGTGTCGATCGCGATGCCGCCGCCGGCGAGCGACTTCTGGAAGCGCCACAGGAGCGGAACATCGGGATCGGCCGCGTAGTCGAGCATGAACGAGGCGCGCATGCTGCGGATCGCACCGAGGTCGCCACGGTCGATGAGCTCCCGGATGGCACGCAGTGCCGGGGTCCACCGGTAGCCGGCGCCGAGGCCGTGGAACACGCCGGCGGCCCGGCAGGCGTGCAGCATCTCCGCCGCGACCGCAGCCGATTCGGCGAGCGGCTTCTCGCACACGACGTGTTTGCCCGCTGCGGCGGCGGCCATTACGACCTCACGGTTGAGGATGGGTGGCAGGCAGGCCACCACGAGATCGACGTCGGTGGCCGCGACCACGCGACGCCAGTCCCGCTCAACTCGCTCATAGCCGAATCGTCCGGCCAGGTCGCGGGCCAGATGCGCGTTCACGTCGGCCACCACGACCAACCGCGGGCGCAGGGCGAGATGGGGATACAGCGAGCCGAGGATCGTGAGAGCCGCGCTGTGCGCTCGCGCCATCGTCCCGGCTCCGACGATCGCGATCCCGAGGGACGGTGCTCCCGCTGAGTCCCTCACGGGTGCGCTGCCACTCTCAGCTCATCGATCCGGACACGGCGTCCTTCACGCGACGAGGTCAGGATCGCGTCGCACACCACGGCGGCCTCGTAGCCGTCCTCGAAGGTGGCCTGCTCGGGGGAGGTCGGTCGGCCATCGATGATGGCCGACAGCAGATCGCGCCACTCGTGGACGAAGCTGTGCTCCCAGCCGATCGTGTGCCCGGGCGGCCACCAGATGCCCAGGAACGGATGGTCGGGCTGGGTGACGAGGATGTCCCGGAACCCACCAGTCCGACCGACCTCGTCGCCGCTGTAGAAGACGTGCAGCCGGTTGAGATCCTCCATGTCCCACCACAGCGAGCCCGCGCTGCCGTAGAACTCGACGACCTGACGACCCTTCCAGCCCCAGGCGACGCGCGACACCTCGAGCGACGCGATGCCGCCGCCGCGCAGATCGATCGCCGCGACGTAGGCATCCTCGACGTCGGGGCCGAAGGTGGTCAGCTTCGCGGTCGTTGCCTGTACCGCCTCCGGCTCGCAGCCGAGATAGCGCAGGAAGTCGACGACGTGCGCGTAGTCGGTCACGGCTCGCGATCCGTTGTGCGGGCGGAGCGGCGCACTCCCGGCCGCGTGGTCCTGGAGGTACGCCGCGCGAAACTGGACAGCGTCGCCGAGCTCACCGCCCTCGATGATCTCCCGTGCCAGCCGCATCGCCGGCACGTAGCGGTAGTTGAAGCCGCAGACGGCGGGTACCCCCGCCCGGGCCGCCGCCGACATCAATCGATGGGCCTCGAACCGATCTGCGCCGAGGGGCTTCTCGCAGAGCACCGGCTTGCCGAGCGCCAGCGCCGCCTCGGTGCCCTCGACGTGGGCCGACGCCCCCTGGAGGTTGGCCACGATGTCGACGTTCGGATCGTCCACGACATCGACCCAGTCGGTCGAGAAGCGCTCGATGCCGAGGTCGCGCGCCATGGCCTCGCCGCGCTCGCGATTGCGCGCGGCCAGCGCGGTCACGGTCACGGGCCGCCCAAGCGGCGCCATGTGTCCGATGGTTCGGATCGCATGCACGTGCGCTCGCGTGATCCATCCCGCGCCGAGGATCCCGACCCTCAGCGGATCGCTCATGCGTCACCGACAGCGATCGGCCGTCCCTCGCGCATCGATCGGTTGGCCGCCAGGGCGATCCGGAGAGCGGCAAGGCCATCGGCTCCATCGACCGCGACCTCGGTGTCGTCCGAGAGTGCCCGCGCGAACGCGCGGATCTCCGCCACATAGGCACGGTCGAAGCGGAGGGCACCTTCACCCCATCCGCCGCCGGCGCCCGGGGAGGACCGTGGCTTCGCCGGCCGGCGCCCGATGGCGATCGTGCCGTGTTCGCCGACGATCTCGGTCCGAACGTCCTCGCTCGTTGCGCTGCGGGCGAGTTCGATCGAGCCGGTCGCGCCGCGGGCGAAGCGGAGGTTGACCACGGCGCTGTCGACGTCGCCGACGGAGGCGAGCTCCGGAAACGCGAGCGCCGATCCCCAGGCGTGGACCTCGACGACCTCGTCGTCCATCAGCCAGCGGGCGAGGTCGTACTCGTGGATGCCCATGTCGAGATGGATCCCGCCACTGACGGCCGGGTCGGCCAGCGCGAGCGGCGGTGGCCCCGGATCGAACTGGAGGCTCTTGAACAGGATGGGCCGGCCGATCTCGCCCTTCGCCAGTCGGTACAGTCCTCGTCGATAGGCGGGATCGAATCGGCGCATGAAGCCCACCTGGAGGCGCACGCCGGCCGCCGAGGCGGCCACGATCGCGGCCTCGCTGTCGGCGACCGTCAGCGCGAGCGGCTTCTCGCAAAAGATGTCGCGGCCGGCGGACGCGGCCAGCTCGATGACGTCGAGGTGATAGCTCGACGACACGGCGACGACGACGGCCGTCACGTCGGACCGCTGCACCAGGTCTGCCGAGGAGCTGAGCACGGCGTCGACCGACAGCTCATCGGCCAGTTGGCGGGCCCGGGCGACATCGAGATCAGCGATGGCGACCAGGCGCGCCTCGGGGGCCTGTCGGGCGATCGCGCGGGCAAGGATCGCGCCCATCCGGCCGGCGCCGACCAACCCGAGCCCGATCTTTGCCGCGACCATGTCTACACGTCCCCCATCGTCTGGACGGTCCCGGTCTTCGCCGCAACCTCGGCAGCGATCAGAACCCGCAGGACCCGGAGCGAGTCGATTGGATCGACGGGCACCGGGCCGAGACCTCGAATGGCGTCGCGAAGGAGCTCGTAGAACGCGATGTACCGACCTCGCTCGGTAGGAATCGGGCTCATCGCACCGTCGGGCCGATACAGGCGGCCCGAGCGCTCACCCGGCTCGTCTCCGAAGCCCGGCGAGCTCGGGAGCATCCCGCCGACCAGCTGTGCCTCCTGGACGTCGAGGTCGTCCTTGACGTACTCGCCATTGACGCCGCGCAGGCGGATCCGCGGTCCGACATGGGAGGCAATGACGGACATCCACAGGCGTGACCGGACGCCACTCTCGTGGTCGATCGCCACGAAGGTCGAGTCATCGACCTCGGTCGCGGGACGACGCCGATCGAGCTGCGCCCAGACGCGCCGCGCCGGCCCGAACAGGATGACGCTCTGATCCACGAGATGCGCCCCCAGGTCACGGAGCGGGCCAGCCGCCTCCTGGCCCGATTCTCGCCACTCGGGCCCGACGCGGCTCAATCGTTCGAACCGCGATTCGAGGCTGTCGATCGGCCCGAGCACGCCCTCGGAGATCAGGCGGCGGACGGTGAGGAAGTCACCGTCCCAACGCCGGTTCTGGTAGACGGAGAGCAGGCGACCTGATCGCGTCGCGGCGTCGATGAGTGTTTCGGCCTCGCGGACATCCATCGCGATCGGTTTGTCGACGACCACATGCCGCCCAGCAGCGAAGACCCGGAGCCCGATCGGGACGTGCAGTCGGTTGGGCGTCGCCACGACGACCACCTCGATGTCGGTTCGCGCCAGCATCTCCTCGACGCTCTCGAAGATCGCCGCCCCCGGGTGCTCCGCCGTGGCTCGAGCCCGACGCTCCGGATCCGTTGTGACGACGGCTTCCAGCCACAACCCATCGACGGCCTCGACAAACGGCGCGTGGAACGACCGTCCGGCGAGGCCGTACCCGACGATCCCGACGCCGATCGGATCCACGGACGCCTTCAGGTGACCGTGGTCATCGCGCGGCCAGATGCCTGGCCGCGACCTCGCGGAACTCCACCGCCCGGGCCCGGGCGACCTCGGCGTCGTCGCGCATCCGTACACCGAACGGCGCCAGGTTCGCGTCGAAGACGCCGATACCAATGCTGATGGAGCGCGCCAGCAGCTCGTCGGTCCGCGGCAGCATGCCGCGCTGATAGACGACCTCCTCGTGGCTGAAGGAAGGGCAGTCGAACGGGCAGCCCTTGCCGGTCACCGTGCGCTTCTCGAGCACGTGCTCCATGTTCGTGTACACGTGCCAGCCGGATTCGGCGAGGGTGATGGAACCGATCTCCGCTGCGATCTCGCGGGCGATGGCGGCGCTCGGGAGGACGACCACGCAATGGGTGGCGAGGTCACCGTCCGCGTCGGCCAGCGCCCGGAACTCGAGCCCGGGCAGATCCGCCAGCACGGACTTGACGATGGCCTTGTTGGCCCGAAGGTGAGATCGGATCGCGTCCAGCTTGCGGAGCTGCGCCAGGAGAACGGCCCCCGAGAGCTCCGTCATTCGAAAGTTCATGCCGAGGAATGGCCTCGCCGCGTACCTGGATCCGAGACGGTCCGGCGCGTGTCCCTGATCGTGCATCGCGAAGCACCGCTCGTACAGGCTCTCGTCATCGGTGACGATCATCCCGCCGTCACCGCAGGTGATCGTCTTGTACTCGTTGAAGCTGTACACCCCGATCGTGCCGATGCCACCCACGCCACGGCCACCGTACGACGCACCGAACGCCTGCGCGCAGTCCTCGATCAGGGCGATCCCGTGCCTGTCGGCAATCGCCTTCAACTCGGACAGCCGGGCCGGTGCACCGAGCATGTGGACGGCGATGATCGCCCTGGTTCGGGGCGTGATCCTGGCTTCCACGTCCGACGGACTCAGGTTGAACGTATCGTCGATCTCGGCCAGCACCGGGACGGCGCGGGCATAGACGACGGCCGAGATCGTCGCCACGAACGTGAATCCGGGCACAATGACCTCGTCGCCCGGACCGATGCCAAGACCCAGCAGCGAGAGCCACAGGCCGCCCGACCCGCCACTGCTCAGGCCGAGCCCGTGCTTGACACCGGCGAGGGCGGCGATCTCCTGTTCCACGCGGCGACACTTCGCACCGAACGTTGGATCGTCGGACGGCCCGTATCGACTGAGGAATCGGCTGGAAAGCACCTCGAGGACTTCGGCGATCTCTTCCTCGCCGATCAACTCCACTCCGGGGCCGGGCATTGGGCTTCCTCCCCTTGCGTGTGCAAGCGATTGCACACCACGTTTCCAGCCGATATCATAGCCATAATCGAGCGGTCGCCAGCCCGTTGATTCGGTCCGGTGCCTCCTTGACGTTCCGCCTGACGACCGGCAGGAGAGCTGAGGATGACCGAGTGAGCGACCTGCTTGAACGAGTCGCAGGCGCGCCGATCACCTGGGGCGTTGACGAGTCTCCGGGCTGGGGCTACCTGATGGGTCGAGACAGGGTCCTGACCGAGATGGCCGATGCCGGGCTGACGGCGACGGAGTTGGGCCCCGACGGCTTCCTGCCCACCGACCCAGGTGAGCTTCGGGAGTATGTCGCCGGCTACGACATGAGCGTGATCGGAGGCTTCGTTCCGGCGCTGTTGTACCGGCCCGGCGAGATCGAGTCCGAGCTGGAGTACGTGCGCCGGGCATCCCGCCAGCTCGCCGCCACGGGATCGAAGGTGCTCGTGCTCGGGCCCTCGTCGCACAACCCCGGATACGACACGCGGTTCGACATGAGCGAGGACGAGTGGCCGATCTTCCTGGCCAACCTCCAGCGGCTCGAACGGATCGCCGGCGAAGCCGGACTCCAGACGGCACTGCATCCCCATTGGAGCATGGCGATCGAGGATGGCCAGGATGTCGAGCGGCTGCTCGAGGCGTCTGACGTCGGACTCTGTCTCGACACCGGCCACCTCTTCGTTGCCGGGACCGACCCCGTGTCCATTGCCCGGCTGGCTCCCGAACGCGTCCTGCACGTCCACCTCAAGGATGCCGACGCCGCGCTGGCCGAACAGGTACGCACCGGCGAGGTGCCATTCCGGCAGGCGGTGATCGACGGGCTGTTCTCGCCCCTCGGCGCAGGAGCGGTCGACATCGAAGGGGTGATCCGGACTCTCGAGCGTGGGGGCTTTCGCGGCTGGTACGTGCTCGAACAGGACGTGTCGCTGTCCGCCGAGCCGGCTCCCGGGTCGGGTCCCATGGCGGACGCGATCGAGAGCGTGGCGTATCTGCGTCGGCTTGCCGCGACGCTCTGAACGACACTCGACAGTGGACCAGGTTGAATGCGTGGTTCAGGCGCAGGCACTGCTGGGCGAGTGCCCGCTCTGGAGCGAGCTGGAGGAGCGGCTCTACTGGGTCGACATCGATGGCCGGGCGATCCACCGCTACGACCCTGCCTCCAACGTGGACGAGCGACGATCCGTCCCGGGACGCCCGGGGGCGATCGCGCTGACCAGCGAGGCGGGTCGGCTCCTCGTGGCGATCGAGCAGTCACTCGCGTTCTTCGAGTGGGAGAGCGGATCGTGCCGTCCGTGGATGCCGCTCGAGCCCGAGGGCACAGGAAACCGGCTCAACGACGGACGCTGTGACCGCGCCGGGCGGTTCTGGGTTGGCAGCATGTTCGATCCGGCGGCCTCGCGGCGGTTCAGCGGCATGCTCCACCGGGTGGATCCGGACGGGAGGATCACGACGATGCGGACCGGTGTCGGGGTGGCGAACGGGCTCGCCTTCTCGCCTGATGGCGCAACGATGTACTTCGCCGACACGCACCGCGAGACCGTCTGGGCCTTCGACTACGACATGACGTCCGGCGATCCGCGCAACGAGCGCGTCTTTCTCGACTTCAGTGGCCTTCGCGGACGACCCGACGGGGCGTGTGTCGACCAGGACGGCTGCTACTGGATCGCCTGCGTCTATGGCTGGTCGGTGCTCCGCATCACGCCGCGTGGCGCGATCGATCGGCGGATCGACCTGCCGGTCGAGAAGCCGACCATGCCCGCCTTCGGTGGGCCGGGGCTCTCCACCCTCTTCGTCACCTCGATCGGCGAGGGTGGATCGCGGCCGTCCACCCCGGGCCAGCGCGACCCCGGTGGGCTGTTTGCGATCGAGACAGGAACGCGTGGCCTCGCCGAACCACCGTTCGACGCCCTCGTGTGAGGTGACGAGATGACCTCACGAGGCCTGCCGCCCGTATGGTTCGAGCGGTCGATCCTGCCGGATCTCGTGGCGGAGGTCGCGGCAGCGGTCACGATCCTCGGCCCGCCTGCGACCGACGATCCGTACGGCGGCCTGGCCACGGCCCGGGCCGCCATCGCCGGGTCGATGCGCTACGACGCCGCGCTGATGGATCATGCCCCCGCGCTGCGCGTCATCGCCCGAACCGGCATCGGTCACGATCTCGTCGATGTCGCGGAGGCGACGCGGCGCGGGATCGCCGTCTGCAACACGCCGGATGCGCCCACGACCTCCACCGCTGAGCACACGGTGACCCTCATCCTGATGGTCGCCAAGAACGTCAAGCTGGCGGAATCCAGACTTCGCCAGGGAGGTGGCGGCTACTACGCCGGACACGAAGGGATCGAGCTCGACGGCACCGTCCTCGGGCTTGTCGGGTTCGGCCGGATCGCCCGGCGCGTGGCCGGGATCTGCGAGGGGCTGGGGATGCGCGTCACGGCCTACGATCCGTTCCTGCCCGGGGCGGACGTCCCGCCGACCGTGGCGCGTGTCGGGTCGCTCGAGCAGCTCCTCCGTGGCGCCGACGTCGTGTCCATCCATGTGCCGTTGAGCGATGACTCGCGGGGCATGATCGGACATGACCAGTTCGGCCAGATGAAGCCGGGGGCCGTGCTCGTCAACACCGCGCGCGGCGCCCTGGTCGACGGGAACGCGCTGCTCGAGGCGCTCGAGGCGGGACGGCTGTTCGGGGCCGGTCTGGACGTCACCGAGCCTGAGCCGCTTGGACCCGATCACCCCCTGTTGCACCGCGATGACGTCGTCGTCACCCCGCACATCGCATCCGCGACGGCGGCGGGAAAGGTGCGCATCTTCCGGGCCGCGTTCGAACAGGTGGTCCAGGTGTTGGCGGGCCGCCGTCCCGACCACCTCGTCAACCCGGATGTCTGGGACGGCCGGACGTGGCCGGGCTCGTAGGAGGACACAGGTGACGACGTCGATCGGGATCGGTGTGATCGGGTTCGGCTGGATGGGCCAGGCGCACTCCCGCGCGTACCGCGACATCCCGATGTACTTCCCGGACAGCGGCGTCCGGCCCACGCTCGTCGCCGTCGCCGACACGGTCCCCGCCCGGATCGACCTGGCCACGGAGCACTTTGGCTTCTCCGACGGGACGCTCGACTGGCGGGAGCTGCTGGGACGCGACGACATCGACGTGATCGACATCACGGCTCCCAACGCCCTCCACCGCGAGATCGCCGAGGCCGCGGCGGCGGCCGGCAAGCACATCGCATGTGAGAAGCCGGTCGGGCTCGAGCCCAGTGACACCGCCGCCATGGAACGCGCGGCCCGGGTCGCCTCGGTGATCACGGGCTGTGGCTACAACTACCGCTGGGCGCCACTCGTGCAGTACACCCGTGAGCTCATCGCCGAGGGCCGGCTCGGCGAGTTGACCCACTATCGCGGCCGGTTCTTCTCGATGTACGGACGCGATCGGCTGGGCCTCCTGTCGTGGCGCTACCTCCAGGAGGAAGCCGGCTACGGGGTGCTGAGCGATCTCATGTCCCATGCGATCGACATGGCCCAGTACCTCGCCGGACCGATCGCGCGGGTCGTGGCGGTCAAGGGGACATTCGTCAAGGAACGACCGCTCCCGATCGCCGGCGGTCCGACCCATTACGCCCGGGGCAAGGCCGGCGATCCGACGGGGCGGGTGACCAACGAGGACTACGTCGGCGCACTGATCGAGTTCGCGAGCGGCGCCCGGGGAACGCTCGAGACGGATCGCTCGATCTTCGGGCCGCAGAGCTCGATGGCGTTCGAGCTGAACGGCTCGAAGGGGGCTGCCTCATGGGATCACGAGAAGCTCAACCAGCTGCAGCTGTATCTGCCCGAAGAGCAGCCCACCAACGGCTTCCTGGAGGTTCTCGCCGGCGATGCGTTCCGCAACCAGGGAAACATCGTCCCGGGCGCCGGGAACTCGCTCGGGTACGAGGATCTCAAGTTGATCGAGGCATTCGAATTCCTCAGCTCGGTCGTCGCCAACCGACCCCACAGCCCGAACTTCAGCGATGCCCTCGCCAACGCGTCCGTCGCCGCGGCGATGGTCCGCTCCTGGTCTTCCCAACGCTGGGAAGACGTCGTCAGCCTGCGCATCGAATGAGCGACCGACGATGCTGAAGAACGCGACCAAGGCGAAGCTGGCTGCCGGACAGCCGGTCTTCGGTTGCTTCATCAGGTATGCGGAGCCATCGCTCGCGGAGTACATCGCCATGCTCGGCTGGGACTTCCTCGTCTTCGACGGCGAGCACGGCATGCTTGAGCCCCGAGACGTCGAGGACCTCTGCCGGGCGCTCGACCTGCGCGGCGTGACACCCATCGCCCGGGTGACCACGAATCAGCCGCACATCATCCTGCGCTTCCTGGACAGCGGGATCCACGGCGTCCATGTTCCGTGGGTGAACACGCCGCAGGCCGTCGAGCAAGCGGTTCGCTCCGTCAAGTACGGCCCGCGAGGCGAGCGAGGGCTGGCCGGGACGCGCGCCTCGGAGTGGGGCCTGGGCGAGCCGCTGGATGCGTACGTCGAGCGCGCCAACCGGGAAACGATGGTCGTGGTGCACATCGAAACCCGTGAGGCCGTCGCTGCGATCGAGGACTACGTCGCGATCGACGGTGTCGATGTCCTGTTCCTGGGGCCCACGGACCTGTCGCAGTCGATGGGCCATCCCGGCCGGGCGGACCACCCGGACGTCGTGGCCGCGATGGAGCGCGTCGCCGAGGTCGTCGTCGCGTCGGACAAGGTGCTCGGCATCTACGCCGGGACCGCCGCGATGACCGAGGAGTGGCTGAATCGCGGAGCCCGATACTTCACGACCGGAGTCGAGCTGTTCCTGCGCGACGGCATGCGGGCCCATCTGGATCGAGTGCGAGGCATACGACGATGAAGACCATCCGATTGACCGCGGCCCAGGCGCTGGTCCGGTGGCTGCTCGCGCAGCGCACCGTGATCGACGGGGATGAGGTTTCGCTGTTCGCCGGCGTCTTCGGCATCTTCGGCCACGGCAATGTCACGAGCCTCGGCGAGGCGCTGGAGCCCGTTCAGGACCGCCTGCCCATCTGGCGGGGGCACAACGAGCAGTCGATGGCGCTCGCCGCGGTCGCCTACGCCAAGGCGATGCGCGGCCGACGGATCATGATCGCCACGTCGTCGGTCGGCCCCGGCTCGACGAACTTCGTGACCGCCGCCGCGGCCGCCCACGCGAATCGACTCCCGCTCCTGCTCCTCTCGGGCGACACGTTCCAGCACCGGATCGTCGATCCGGTCCTCCAGCAGGTCGAGCATTTCGACGACCCGACCATCACGGTGGCCGATGCGTTCAAGCCCGTCACCCGCTATTGGGACCGGATCACCCGTCCCGAGCAGATCGTGCGATCGCTGCCACAGGCCCTGGCCGTCATGCTCGATCCAGCGACCCGCGGGCCTGCCTTCTTCGCGCTGCCGCAGGACGTCCAGGCGGAGGCCTACGACTTCCCGGCGGTCTTCTTCGAACCGCAGATCCACTACATCCGCCGCCCGGGGCCGGACCCGCGCGACATCGAGGCCGCCGCGACCTTGCTGAGAGGGGCCGCCAGACCGTTGATCATCGCCGGTGGCGGCGTCCACTACTCCGGGGCGGTCGACGCCCTCCGGGTCTTTGCCGAGAAGCGGCACATCCCGGTCGTCGAAACCGTCGCCGGCAAGGCGACCCTCCTCCACGATCATCCAAACTACGCTGGCCCGGTCGGCGTCACCGGATCGACGGCCGCCAATGCCGTCGCAGCGCGGGCCGACGTGGTCCTCGCCATCGGGACGCGGTTGCAGGACTTCACGACGGGTTCATGGGCACTGTTCGAGGATCCCGATGTCCGCTTCATCTCGGTCAACACGGCCGGCTGGGACGCCCACAAGCAGCGCGCCCAACCGGTGATCGGTGACGCGAGAGTCTCCATCGAGGCACTCGACGCGGTCATCGGCGAGTCCGCGGCATCGACAGATTGGCTCGCCTTTGCGCAGGCGCAGATCGCCGACTGGCATCGCTATCTCGACACCTGGAAGGGACGGACGCACGAAGGGGCGCCCGCGTACGCGGAGGTCATCTCGGTCATCAACGAGGTGTGCGCCGACGACGACTACTGCCTCTCCGCGGCCGGCGGCCTGCCCGGCGAGTTGAGCATGGGTTGGCGCTCGAAGTCGATCGGCTCGTTCGATTCCGAATACGGCTACTCGACGATGGGGTACGAGATCGCCGGTGCCTGGGGAGCCAGGATGGCGCGCAGCCACGGCGATGTCATCGCCTGGGTCGGCGACGGCTCCTACCTCATGATGAATTCGGACATCTACTCCACCGTGATGACCGGCCACAAGGTGATCTTCATCGTCTGCGACAACGCCGGGTACGCGGTCATCAATCGTCTCCAGGTCAATTCGGGCGGCGCCGAATTCAACAACCAGCTCGCGACGACCCGCCACGAGCGATACGTCCAGGTCGACTTCGTCAAGCACGCCGAGGCAATGGGCGCCGTCGCCGAAAAGGTCGAGCGGTTGCAGGACCTCCCGGCAGCCTTTGCGCGGGCCAAGGCTGCCGACCGAAGCTACGTGATCGTGGTTCCGATCGACCCCTATGCCTGGACCGAGGGCGGTGCCTGGTGGGAGGTCGGCATTCCCGAGGTCAGCGATCGCGAACAGGTACGAACAGCCCGCGAGCGATGGGAAGTCGCCAAGAAGCGCCAGCGCGTCGGCGTCTGAGCCGTGGCTGACCTCGACGGCAAGGTCGCGATCGTCACCGGCGCGGCATCCTACGTCGGCACAGCCATCGGGGCCGCGCTGGCATCCGCAGGGGCGAGGGTCGTTCTCGCCGACCGGGACGCAGCGCATGGCGCCGACGCGGCTGTCCGGCTCGGGAGCGACGCCATGTTCGTCGCCACCGACGTGACCGACGATGCCCAGCTCGACCAACTGGTCGCGAGCGCCATGGATCGGTTCGGCCGTCTCGACATCCTCGTGGGCGCGGCGGCGATCTTCGACGACGAGCGGCTCGACACCTCGCGCGAGCTGTGGCACCGCGTCCTCGACGTGAACCTGGTCTCGGCGGCCGTGCTGACGGGCAAGGCGTCGGCGCACATGACCAGGGGCGGCGCGATCGTCCACCTCGCGTCGATCAGCGGCCGAGCGTCGCAACCGAACCGTGTCGTCTACAACGTGACGAAGGCCGGTCTCCTGATGCTGGTCAAGACGGCCGCCCAGCAGCTGGCTCCGCGGGGCATCCGCGTCAACGCCGTCTCGCCGGGATGGATGTGGAGCCGCAACATCGAGCGGCGCTACGGAACGCGCGCGCGGGCCGATGCGCTCGGAGCCGAGTTCCACGCCCTGGGCAGGATCGCGGATCCGGAGGAGGTCGCGGAGGCTGTGCTGTTCCTGGCCTCGGACCGGGCGTCGTTCGTGACCGGGATCGACCTGGTCGTCGACGGCGGCTATTCGGCGATGGGTCCCGAGGCCCTCGGCCAGGCGTTCGACAAGGTCCGGACGATCCTCTAGCCGCGTGGCTCACCGGGTTCGTCACGCCGAGCCGGCCGCGATGACCCGGGTGTGATGACCACCTTGGTCGCCGCCCCGGTGCGGAGCAGATCGAGACCCTCGGTCAGGCGTTCGAGCGGCAGGACATGGGTCACGATCGGCCCCAGGGTCAGCGTCCCCTGCTCGACCATCCGGATCGCCTGCGGGAACGTGAAACTCGTGATGTATGTCCCCATGACCGTCAGCGAACGAGCCGTGATCGTGTACTGATGGACCGGCGGACGCACGGTGGCGTTCTGTCCGAACAGGACGATCCGTCCGCCGAGCGCGGCGGTGTCGATGGCCGAGCCGAACTGGGACCCGACGGCGTCGACGACGATGTCCGCGCCGGCCGGCAGCAGCTCATCGCGGCGGGCCGTGAAGTCGTCCGGCGCCAGGGAGCGGTCCGCCCCGACGGCCTCCGCGACCGCTCGCCGCGCCTCGGTCGGCTCGACCACGATGACCGGCGAGGCACCGGCCGCGCGAAAGACGGCGACGAACAGGCAGCCGATCGCCCCGGCGCCGAAGATGACCGCGGATTCGCCCGGCCGCGGATTCGCCCGGTTGGCCCCGTTGACGACGCAGGCGAGGGGCTCGATGAGCGCAGCGACCTCGGACGACGGGCCGTCGCCGAACGGATACACCGCGCTGGCGGGCGCCTTGGCGAACCGGGCCAGGGCCCCGTTGCGGAAGATGCCGAGCGCCTGGATGTTCTCGCAGTTCGCCGGCCGCCCGGCGCGGCAGAAGCGGCAGACCCCGCACTTGGGGTCCGGATCGACCGCGACCCGCTGTCCGACCGACAGTCCGCCCGCCGACGCCTCCGACCCGAGGCTCGTGATCCGGCCGATGAACTCGTGGCCCATCACGACGCCGGGAGTGGCCGGATGGCCGGGCGGCACGTTCAGGATCTGCAGGTCCGTCCCGCAGATACCACACGCCTCGACCTCGATGACGACATCGTCGGGCGCATCGATCCGCGGGTCCGGGACGTCCTCGAGGCGAACGACGCCGTCACCCTTGAAGACGGCCGCGCGCATCAGGCGTCCGCCTCGGCGGGCCGGCGATCGGGGCGTCGACGCGCGCGCCCCAGGACGACGGAGGCGATGGTGAAGATGAGGAGCGTGGCGACCAGCATGATCGTCGCCACGGCGTTGACCTCCGGGGTGACGCCGAACTTGATCCGGGTGTAGATGTAGGTCGGCAGCGTGGGCTGCGCACCGATCGTGAACCAGGTGATCACGAACTCATCGATCGACAGCGTCACGCTGATGAGGGCACCGGCCAGGATGGCGGGCGAGATCAGCGGAAGGACGATGTGGCGAATGGCCTGGCGGGGCGACGCGCCCAGGTCGGCCGCCGCCCACTCGACCTGCCGGTCGAAGCTCTGCAGCCGGCTGGCCACGATCAGGACGACGAACGGTACCGTGAAGACCAGTTGACCGGCGATCACGGTGCCGAGGGAGAGCGGGAGATCGGCCGCTCGGGCGAAGTAGATCAGCAGGGACACGCCGATCAGGACGCCGGGCACCATGATCGGCAAGGTGAAGGCGATCCTGGTCGCGTTGGGCCAGCGGATCCCACCGCGCACCAGCACGAATGCGGCCATCGTGCCGATCACGGTAGCAAGGATCGCCACGGCCGTGGCGACGGTGATCGAGTTTCCGACGGCCCGCAGGAGGCTCCGATTGTCGAGAAGGACGTCGTACCAATGAAGCGTGAAGCCCGTGATCGGCAGACCCGGGGTCGCGCCCTCGTCGAACGAGAAGACCACCATGAAGGCGATCGGCAGGTACAGGAAGATCATCAGCGCGCCGAACCAGAGCCGCAGGGCCCAGCGCACCGCACGGGCATCGTGGCTCACCGGCATCGTCTCGAGAGCGTCGACTCCGCTAGCCACGGGCGTAGACATCCTCCACTCGCAGGTAGCGCCGGAACGCGATCAGGAGGATCAGCACGATCACCGCGATCATGAAGCCGATGGCCGCACCCTCGGGTATGAGGGCGTTCTTGAAGAAGTTGGCCACGAGGTTGGCGATCAGGAGTCCCGATGCACCGCCGACCATCGACGGCGTCAGGAACTCGCCGAGGATCGGAATGAACACAAAGATGCAGGCGGTGATGATGCCCGGCCGGATCTGCGGCAGGAGGACATGCCGGAACGCCCGGAGCGAGTTGGCGCCGAGATCCTGGGCAGCCGTCACCTGCGTGAAGTCGAAGCGCTCCAGCGATGAATAGAGGACCAGTGCGGCGAATGGCACGTACACGTAGACGAGGACGATGAAGGTGCCGACGTCGTTGTACACGAACAGAAACGACGGCTCCGAGATGACCCCGAGAGCCATGAGGACCTGGTTCAGCGCACCGTGTTCGCCGAGGATCGCCTGCCACGAGTAGACGCGCAGCAGGTAACTCGTCCAGAACGGGACGATGATGAGCAGGAGCGCGAATCGCGCCCAGCGGCGCGAGACGTAGCGGGCGAGGAAGTAGGCGACGGCAAAGGCACCCACGAGGCAGGCGAGGGTGACGCCGGCGCCCATCAACATGGTCTTGAGCAGCGTCCGGACGTAGCCCGGGTTTTCGAAGAAATTCACGTAGTTCTCGAGCGTCCAGACAGGCAGGACGTCGAGATTCACGTCCGTCGACCAGAACGAGAAGACGAACATCAATGCGAGGGGCACAAAGAAGAGGCCGATCAGGATGAACCCGGCCGGCAGGAACGGCGCGAGCTGCCGCAGCCTGGCAGCCCGCCCGCTTCTGGGCGAGGCCGGCGGAGCCACGGCGGCCCCGCCGACGATCTCGGTCGACATCGCCCGAGACTGGATCGAGATCCGCGCCGCTAGGCTGCGAAGACGTCGTTGAAGAGCTGGATCGACTTCTCGGTCGAGGTGCCCGGGCCCTTCAGGGTTGTGGCTGCAAGGATCGACTCGGATTCGTTGTAGTGATACCGATCGGCGCGATCCTTCTCCCCCTGGTCGACCAGGACCTTGTAGGCCGCCTCGTTAAAGAGCGGCCGACCGTGCGTGATGAAGTTGGCGGCGATGTTCTCGGCCACTTCCGCCTTCTCGAGGTAGGGGAAGATCAGCGAGGTGTTCGCGCCGCCCTTGACCACCATCTCCGCATCCATCCAGCCGACCGTTCCCTCCTTCGGGATATACCCCTTGATCTCCGGTCCGCCGCCGTCCTTCACCCGGTCCTCGTTGCCAAGGTTCCCGGTGATGAGATACGCCTCCTCGCTGATCATCGAGTTGACGCTGTCGGTGGCCTGCTGTGCGAAGCGCAGGACGTTGGGCTTGAGCCGCTCGAGGTAACCCTTGACCGTGGCCAGCTGGTCGTCGGTCATGTTGTAGACGTCGTCAAAGCCCGCCGCCTTGCCCATGTAGGCGACGATCTCCTCGGGCTGGTTTTCGACCACGATGCGCTTCTCGTATTTCGGGTCGAAGAGGACCTCCCAGGAGTCCGGGGCCGGGTCGACGAACTTCGGGTTGTAATAGATGCTGATCGGCGACCAGCCGAACGGGTACCCGAGATACCCTTCGGGCTTGGTCCAGATCGGGAATTCCCTCGCGAACGGGTAGAGCTGCGAGGCGACCTTGAGATCGTTGATGTCGAACGGCTCGATGAGCCCGTCCTTGTAGTAGGCGTCGGGCACCCACAGGGCGTCGCCCGAGATCATGTCGAGTTGCCCCTTGACCTCCTTGAGCTTGGCGAAGCCCTCGGCATTGCCCGCGAGCTCACTGATATTGGCGATGATCTTGTCCGATGCCTCGATCGCCTTGAGTTGTTCGTCGATGTAGTGATCGCCCCAGGTCATCCAGTTGAACGTCCCGCCCTGCCCGCCGGTCACGTTACAGGCGGCCGTGACACCGCCCAGCGAAACAACCGCGCCGACGGCGGCGGAAATCTGCAGGAACCTGCGACGCGAGTACTGCTGATCGAATACAGCCATTCTCTTCATCCTCCTCCTGTTTCCTCGCCGACGTCAGGTTCGTCGCCTGCGGCGACGATCGTCGACTCGCGCGGATCCCACCAAACGTGCACCTCTCGATCGACCATCTCCTCCTCGGCAGCGCCCTTGCCCGACTCATGAAAGCGGATGGAAACGAGGACACCGGCGTCGGTCTTGACCGTGATCCTCGTGTGGTTGCCCATGAACGCCACATTGGCCGCGCGGCCGGCGATGACGGCCATCGGTGCCGGTCCGGTGGGCGCGATTGGCCCCACGGCCACCGATTCAGGCCGAACCATGAGGGTGGCCGGCCCGGTCGTCCGGGTCGAGCCGAACCCTGGCACCACCGGCAACTCCGTCCCTTCTCGCAGCCGGAAGATCGGTCCGGGTCCGTCGTTCCTCAGCTCGCCGCCGAGGAAGTTCGACTCCCCGATGAAGTCGGCCACGAACCGATCGACCGGCCGCTGGTAGATCTCCCGCGGCGACCCGATCTGGCGAATGCGGCCGCCGGCCATGACCGCGATCCGCGTGGCCATGGACAGCGCTTCCTCCTGGTCGTGGGTGACGAACACGAAGGTCGTCCCGACCTGGCGATGGATGCGCGACAGCTCGACCTGCATCTGCTTGCGCAGTTTGAGGTCGAGCGCGCCGAGTGGCTCGTCGAGCAAGAGCACGGCCGGTCGCTTGGCGAGCGCTCGGGCCAGCGCGACCCGCTGGGCCTGGCCACCGGACAGCTGGCCCGGGTAGCGATCGTGAAACCCGGCCAGGTCAACGAGCTCGAGATACTCGTCCACACGGCGACCGATGTCGGATGCCGGAAGCCCCTCCATCCGCAGCCCGAAGGCAACGTTCTCGGCCACGGTCATGTGTGGGAAGAGCGCGTAGTTCTGGAAAACCGTGTTGACGTTCCGTTTGTGGGGCGGCAGGTCGTTGACGCGGCGGCCCTCGATCCGGAGCTCGCCCGACGTGAGAGGCACGAATCCACCGATCAGATTGAGCGTCGTTGTCTTGCCGCAGCCCGACGGGCCGAGCAGGCAGAAGAACTCCCCGGCCTGGATCTGGAGCGACAGGCCGTCGAGCGCGACCGCCTCGCCATAGCGCTTCATGACATCGACCAATTCGATGGCCGGCGCCGCGGAACCGTCGCTCATCACCCGCCCCCCCGTGCCGTCCCGACCACCCCGGCGGAAGCGACGCGACGGTTGGTGGTCACCTGGCGGGGCGGCGTGGTCTCGCCGATGACGAGCCGGACCGGCAGGACCTCCGATGGCGGCAGCGACCCGTCTCGCGCGGACGCCACGAGCATCCCCAACGCCCGACGGCCGAGTTCCACGGATGGCACGGCAACGGTCGTGAGTCGGGGTCGCAACCTGGCCGACAGCGCAATCCCGTCGAAGCCCACGACGGCGATGTCGGCCGGGACGTCAAGCGACGTCAGGCGCAGGGCATCCATCAAGGCAATCGCAAGCTTGTCGTCATAGCAGATCACGGCGTCCGGACGATCGGCTGCGAGGGCATCCGCCACCATCGACGGATCCCGCCAGCCCTCCAGGCCAGCATCATAGACATGCATCGGTTCCCCGAGGAGGCCATGCAGCGCCAGGGCCGCGGCAGACCGGCGCATCACATCCGACGCGCCTCCACCCGCATCCACGTACGCGATCCGGCGATAGCCGCGCTCGACCAGGTGACGGACCGCAGCCAGCATGCCTGCTTCATCGTCGCTCCGCAGCACGCCCCGATCGGGTGCGTGACCGTCGGCGAGACCCGGAAACTCGGGCTTGACGAAGACGACCCGGGCCTTCGGCACCCGAGCGTAAACCTCGGCCGGGGCGCTGACGCATGAAGCAAGGACGATCCCGTCGGCTCGGTGCTCGACGAACGTCCGCAGTGCCCGGCGTTCTCGCTCCGGATCGTGGAGTCCGGTCATCATGAAGACGGCGTAGCCCTGCGCGGAGGCCGCCTCCTCGAAGCCGGCAGCCATCTGGCCATGGACCGGATCGGCGAGGTCGTCGAGCAGGAGGCCCAGGATGTGCGTTCGCCGGGCGCGCAGACTTCGTGCGGCGGCGTTGGGCACGTAACCAAGCGTCGTCGCGGAGGCGTGGACGGCCTCACGGGTCGCCTCGCCGATCCGCGGGTCGTCCTTGAGTGCGCGCGACGCGGTTGACTCGGAGATCCCGGCGCCGCGAGCCACGTCGGCCAGCAGGACCCGTCGCTCGCCCACCCGGCGTGCTCGTGCCATGCCTACAGCATGCCTGCGCGAGTCCGGAGCACCTCGGTGACCTCGGCGACCTCCTCGTCGCCGATGAGATCGAGCCCGGGTCCTGGCACAAACGCCTCCCGCTACCGCTCCCTGCTCCTCGCGACGCCCCCTGCCGCACGTGCAATCGGTTGCGCAGGAAGCTAGCATACGGCGACAACCAGCGTCAACGAGTTTGGGCGCGAGGACCGTGTCATGACAGGAGCAACCGCGCTGAAATCGGCCGGATTCCGATGATGGCGCCACGGGTCGCGCCGCGAGCATCGCCACAGGCCACGCCGGTCGACTTGCGGCGGCTACGGAACTTCAGCCAAGACGACCTCGCCGCCCGGCTCCACCCCGCGTACCGTGAGCCTCTCGGACGCATCCCATCCGGCCGACAGGTGTTCCGCGGGCTGCCATTCCTGCTTGCCGGATCGAGGGCCGGGCGCCGCTGGCTGGCGCTCGACCGTCCCGTCGACGTGGACCTTCGCTCGCACGGGCCGGCCAGTCACGTCGTCATCGCCCATTTCTGCGACGCCTGGCGCGAACCGGACGGAGGTCGACCCGCCGACCTGCCGATCGGCTGGGTGACGCCGGTGGGCCAGGATCTCGCCCGGTACGATCTCGAATCGGTCAACGGGCGCCACGCCGGCGGTGCCGTCAGGCGGAGATTCGAGATCAACGAGGGCATCATCGGCTGGGGGCAGGGAGCCTTCGCCGCCCGGCCGGACAAGCTCGACCAGCCGCTCGAATGGAGCGGTCCGCTTCCGCGCCAGGAACCGGCGCGCTACTCGGCGCCCGGCGAGGCCGGCCTGCTGGCGGTCCTGCCAGGATCCTGGGGCCCGGCCCAGACCGGCGTGGCCGACAGCGTTCCGAGCCCGACCGACGACATCGTCCTGTGGCTCCACGAGATCGCAGTCCCCGGCGGCTCCTCCAGGCTGGCCCGGCTTCACCTGGAGCCGATGGCCTCGCTCGACGATGGGGCCGGCGTCGTCATCGCGGCGATCACGCTCTTCAACGGGACCGGATCGCCGCTCGAGCTCGAGCCGAGGCGGACCCTGCGGGTCGCGGGGCACCGCTCGATCGATGTCGACCTCGGTCAGGTCATCCGGGAGCGCCCCGCACCGGAGCCGGCGGAGTCTGGCGGCTGGCCGACGGGGTCCATCGCCGGCTGGGGCAACCCCCGCGGTACGGCCGCGGCGGCGGCCACGCTCGTCGATGTCGCCATGGCACCCGACGCGACGATCACTCTCGACGGGCAGGACGTGCCGGTACGCCGGCTGCCGGCAACCGGCCGCCGGCAGCGCTACGGCGCCGTCACGATCGAAGCGCTGCCGCTCCCCAACCGCCGGCTCGAGGTCGAGATCGTCGACGCCGCGACCGGCGACCCGATGCCCGCTCGCGTCCACTTCCGCGCCGCCGACGGGCGCTACCTGCCGCCGCTCGGCCATCGCGACGAGGTGAACCCCGGGCTGAACGAGGATGTCGGCGCCGACCTCATCCTCGGTGACACGACCTACGCCTACGTGCCGGGACGGTTCCCGATCGAGCTCCCGGCCGGGACGGTTCATGTCGAGGCGGCCCGAGGCTTCGGTTACCGGCCGCTCCGGCAATCGATCGAGGTCGACGATGTCAGGGGGCCCCTCGTCCTCGCCCTCGAGCCGGTCCCCGGACCGGTCGGCGAGGGCTGGGTGGCGGCCGACTCCCACGTCCACTTCATCTCACCGACGTCGGCACTCCTGCAGGCTCGAGCCGAGGGCGTCGAGGTCGTCAACCTCCTGGCAACCCAGTGGGGCGACCACCACACGAGCGTCGCCGACCTGCCGATCGCCGTCATGCACGATCCGTCCGACCGGCATCTCGTCGTCATGGGCAGCGAGAACCGCCAGAACATGCTCGGTCACATCGGCCTGCTCGGCGCATCCGAGGCCGTCCTGCCGATGGCCAGCGGCGGCTCGCCGGAGGGTCGTCTCGGCGATCCACTCGGCTGGCTCATCGCCGACTGGGCGGATGCGGTCCACGCCCAGCGCGGGCTGGCGCTGGCCGTCCACTTCCCGCTGCCGTATGCCGAAGTCGCAGCCGACATCGTCGCCGGCAAGATCGAGGCGGTCGAGATGCAGGCACTGACACGCGGCGTCGACGGCCCCTCGATCCGCGAGTGGTATCGCTTCCTCAACTGCGGCTTCCGGCTGCCGATCGTCGGCGGTACGGACAAGATGTCGGCCGAGATCCCGCTCGGCGCGATCCGCACGTATGCCCGGCTTGTCGACGGGCAGCCGCTCTCGTTCGAGGCCTGGGCCGACGCGGTGCGGGCTGGCCGGACGTTCGTCTCTTCGGGCCCGTTCGTCTCCCTGACGGTCGAAGGCCGCGAACCCGGCGACGTCATCCAGCTCGGCAGGAACGGCGGCACCGTCGAAGTCAGGGCGGCCGCATCCGCGGCGTTGGCGGTCATGGGCGGGCTCGACCTCATTCACGATGGAGCGGTCGTCGCCTCGACGAGTGCGCGAGACGGCACGGATCGGCTGGACCTCACCGAGCGGATCTTCGTCGCCCACGGAGGCTGGCTGGCCGCGCGGGTCACCAGCGACAACGTGATCCACTCGGCCTTCGCCACGGCCATGGGTGCGCACACCTCACCGGTCTACCTCGAGGTGCCCGGCCGGCCGGCCTTCAACGCGGACGACGCCGCGGTCATCGGAACGATCATCGACGGGTCGCGGACGTGGGTCGAATCGATCGCCACGGTCGCGTCCGCCGCGGAGCGGCGGCGGATGGTTGCTTACTTCGAGGCCAGCCGGGCCCGCCTCGATGAGCTGATCCGCGAGCGCACGCGAGGCGTTTGAGGACGGCCCCGGGTCAGTCGGCCGCGAGCGTCTGCGCGATGCCGGCGAGAGCCTCGAGGGTCTGCGGGTCGAACGGCGCCATCCAGTCGAAGACCGCGAGTGAGGCGCCCGCCTCGGCCATGGCCTCCAGCCGGTCGCTGATGGCGGAGACGGGCCCGGCGTAGTGGTTCGCCGCGGCGGTGTCGCGGGCCACGTCCGCGGGCATCCCGTGGCGCATGAGGATGGCCGCAAGGTCGCGTTGTGCCTGGCGGGTCGTCGGGCGCACGAGCGGCGGCGGTTGGCCGATCGTCCTGCGGATCGATGTCGGGTCCCGACCGATCGCCGCGCAATGCTCGTCGAGGACCCCGTTCAGGCGGGCGAACTCGGCCGGATCGTTGCCATCGGCGTTCCACCAGTCCGCGTGACGGGCGACGATCCGCAGCGTCCGCTTCTCGCCCGAGCCACCGATGACCAGCGGCAGCCTCGACTGGAGAGGCGGTGGGTCGTTGACCGCGTCGTCGGCCGAGTACCAGGTGCCGGCCATGCTCACGCGCTCACCGTCGAGCAGCCCTCGGCAGATCGCGGCCGCCTCGGCCAGGCGGTCCAGGCGCTCTCCAACGCCCGGAAAGGCGATGCCATACATGCGGTGATCGCGCTCGTGCCAGCCGGCCCCGATCCCGAGAACGGCCCGGCCCCCCGATGCATGGTCGAGAGCCGTCGCCATCCGGACGAGAAGACCAGGGTTCCGGTAGGCCGCCCCGGAGACGAGGCATCCGAGCCGGACCCGCGAGGTGACCGCCGCCCAGCCACCCAGGACCGACCAGCCCTCGAAGATCGGCCCGTCGACCGGGCCGCCCACCGACTCCGGGCCCAGAGCGGGAAAGAAGTGGTCGTTCGACCACAGCGATTCGAAGCCCAGTCCGTCGATCGATCGGCCGGCATCCATGAGGTCGGCCCAGGCAACGTGACTCGCCCAGACCTGGAGGCCGATCGCAATGCTCATGACCCGGCGATCGTAGCGCGCTCAGCCGACCGCCGAACGATGTGACCGCGTTGTACGAGCGCCGTGGGTCACGCTAGAATCGACAAGCGCCGCGCATCGGCGCGCCGAGCGGGAGTAGCTCAGTCGGCAGAGCGTCTGCTTCCCAAGCAGAAGGTCGCGAGTTCGAACCTCGTCTCCCGCTCCACATTCCGTGGCCGCACGACCAACACGTTCTGCTACCGTTCGCCGATGCCGCGTGCGCTCCCTCGTCGCCTCGCCGTCCTGGCGACGGTTCTGGCGCTCATCCTCTCGGCATGCGGCACCGCGCCATCAGATCGTCCATCGCAAACCACGCCGCCCCCCAGGACCTTGCTCGTCGACACCGACGTGGCGCCCGATGACCTCGTCGCCCTGGCCTTCCTGCTCAGCGCGCCCGGGGTCGATGTCGCGGCGATCACCGTCTCGGGGACTGGTGAGGCGCACTGCGCTGCGGGCGTTGGGATCGTCCTCGGTCTCCTCGAGCGGCTGGACGCACCGGAGATTCCCGTCGCGTGCGGCCGCGAGTCACCCCTGGCCGGAAACCACGCCTTTCCGGAGGCATGGCGGGCCGGCGCCGACGGAGGCTCCGGACTTGATTTGCCGGACACCGAGCGGGTCCCGTTCGATGGAAACGCGATCGGTCTGATCGCCGAGGTGGCTGCCAAGACCGATGGACTATCGATCCTGACCCTAGGTCCGCTCACCAACCTGGCCGAAGCGCTCCTCGCGGATCCCAGCCTGGTCGAGCGTATCGGCCTGCTCTACGTCATGGGCGGAGCGCTGCATGTCGCGGGCAACATCCAGGGCCCGGGGGCGCCGACCGGAAACGCAGTCGCCGAATGGAACATCTACGTCGATCCACGCGCCGCTGCGATCGTCGTTGAACTGGGCGTCGAGCCGCGATTTGTCAGCCTCGATGGCACAAACCAGGTCCCCGTGACGAAGGCGTTCGCCCAGCGGGTGGCGAGCGAAGCAACGGGGCCCGCGGCGCAGATCCTGGCCGACCTGTTCGCCGCCAACCCGTTCATGACCGATGGCTCCTACTACCTGTGGGATCCGCTGGCGGCCGAGCTGGCGGCAGGCTACGAGGTCGGGACGTTCAGCCCCGCGACCGTGAGTGTCGAGGAGGCCGAGGGTCCGGAATCGGGGTTCACCCGCCCGACCGACGGTTCACCAAACGTCCAGTACCTCTCCGATGCCGACCAAGCCTCGGCTGAGCACACCCTCCTCAGGATCTTGAACGGACCGTGAGTCGGGCATGCGCGGAATCGAGATCGACGCAGCGAGCGGCACAGCCTGGGTCGAGTCCGGGGCGTGCTGTGGCCGCCGCCTCGGACCGCCAGAGCCGTCCCGCTGGCGAGCGAGAGCGCCAGAGTCGCCACGACATCCTGCACGTCGCGGGCCCTCACGATGGCCGCCGGATGGCGGTCGATCGCGGCATTGTCGACCTGGCGCGCGGCCTCATAGCGCGCGTCACCGGGCAGCACGACGCGCCGCTTCAGGCGCCCCGGCACGGCGAAGTCGGCGAGGGAATGGGCGGCGTGCCGAGGGCGGGATCGTGCGGCACCGAGAGCCGGAGTCTGGACGAGGCGGACCCGGCGGGAATGGCGGTTGTGGACCGCCGCGAAGTCAAGCGGGGTGGTTGACGGCGCCCAAGGCTCGAGAGGACGGCGATCGCGGGCGCGTGATCATTGCCCGGCGGCCCCGAATACGAGCGCTGCATTGAGCCCGCCGAACCCGAACGACGTGGACAAGACGTGCCGGTACCTGCCGTCGCGGCCGTCGCGCAACAGGCCGGGCAGGAGCGCGAGCGCGTCCGGATCGGGATCGACCAGATTGACCGAGGCTGGCGCCCAACCATCGCGGATGGCCAGCGCACAGATCGCGGCTTCGATGGCGCTCGAGGCGCCGAGCGGGTGCCCGTACAGCGCCTTGGTACCGCTCACCGGGACCGTCCCCGCCCGGGCCCCAAGTGCCAGCGCGATCGCGCGCGCCTCGGCGACATCGCCGATCGCCGTCGAGGAGGCGTGAGCGTTGACGTAATCGATCTCGGACGGATCGACGGCAGCGTCGGCCAGGGCGATTGACACGGCGCGCGCCGCCTCGACGCCATCGGCGCGAGGCTGGACCATGTGGTGCGCGTCGGAGGTCGCCCCGTACCCGAGAAGCTCGGCATACGGGACGGCTCCGCGGTGCTCCGCAACATCGGCCGCCTCCAGGACGAGGAGCGCCGCGCCCTCGCCCATGACGAACCCGTCGCGCCCCACATCAAAGGGCCGTGCGGCGTGGCCGGGGTCGTCGTTGTGGCCGCTGGACAGGGCTCGAATGATGTCGAACGCTCCGAACGCCAGCGGGCTCAGCGGGATCTCGCAGCCTCCCGCGATCGCAGCATCGACCCGACCCTCGCGCAGATCACCGAGTGCCTCGCCCAGCGCCACCGCTCCCGATGCGCACGAGTTGGCCGTCGACAGGATCGGGCCGCGGACACCCAGGGCAATCCCCAGGTTGGCCGGCGCGGCTCCGCCGAACACCGCCAGCGCGAGATTTGGAGCGACCGCGCGAATGCCGCGCGCCAGGTAACGCTCGTGCTGGCCCTCGGCATATGCGATGCCACCCAGCGCGGACCCGAGATAGATGCCGATCCGCTCCGGCGCGGCGGCCCCCCTGGCGCCCGGATCCAGGCCGGCATCTTCGAGCGCCAGCCGGCCCGAGGCGAGGCCGAACTGGCTGAACCGGTCGAGCTGACGGGCGGTTTTCGCGGGCATCCAATCGAGCGGCTCGAAGTCGTCGACCTGGGCGGCGATCTGCGAACGGAACGGGCTCGGGTCGAAGCGGTCGATTCGTCGAACCGACGAGCGCCCGGCCCGCAGGCCGGAGCGGAACGGGTCGCGTCCGGTCCCGATCGCGCTGACGACCCCGATGCCGGTGATCCAGACCCGTCGACGCTCGCTCATGTCGGTGGATTCGTCGGATCGGGCGCTTCGGACTGCGCCACCGTGGAGGGTGCCGCGAGCGGCGCCTCGGTCAGCGCCTCGGTCAGGGCCTCGGCGAGCGCCTTGAACGTGGCCAGCGTTCGGCCCGCGATCGGCCGCGTGAAGGCACGATCGACGAAGGCCGCGAATTGGGGCAGGCGCGGCCGGAAGTCGTGGTCGATGGAGATTCGAGTGCCGGCCGCGAAGGGCTCAAGCCGCCAGGTCACGTCCATTCCCTTCGTCGGCCCGGCCACATGGACAAAGCGGAGGCGCCACGCCTCCGGCTCGGCCCACGTCCGGGCCCGCCACGCGACGAGCAGGCTCAGCCCCAGCAGGGGGACGATTGGCCGGCGGGCGACGAAGTCGGCGATGAGCGAGCCATCGGCCGCGCGCCCCACCGCACGGGAGCGAGCGTAATGCGGGAGGAGTCGCTCCCAGCGCTCCACGTCTCGGGCGAGCCGGAACACGAGCTCGAGCGGGGCCGCCACGTCGATGGCGATCGTGCTCCGCATCGCTCAGCCGAGGTGCCGGGCCGTGGTCACGGCGCGAGCAGTGCGGCGAGATAACGCGGATTGAGCACGCGACCGGCCCCGACGAGATCGCCCATGACGAGGCCCATCGTCGCACGGACCGCCGGGCGACTGGCGAGGCGTCGGGCGGCATACTCGAACAGCGCCGGCCGAGCGAGGAATGCTTGCACGAGCCACGACACGGCGTCCTTGGTCAGGAAGCGCCGCTGCATCGCCCGCTCGTAGGCGGCGAACGCGCCCCGTCCCCCGCGCGCTCGCGCCCGGATCGCTGCGGCCGCAAGTTCGGTGGAGGCAAGCGCGCGGTGGAGCCCTTCCCCGGTGAACGGGTCGAGGAACCCGGCCGCATCGCCGACCAGCAGCCAGCCGGGGCCCGCACGCCGGGTCACCCGGTGCCCGAGGGGCCAGGCGCCGACGACGCCGTCGGTGGGGCTGCCGTTGCGCCAGGCCCCCGCGTCATCAGAAGTGGCCGGGATCGCTGCGACGATCGAATCGGCGACCGCCCGTCCGCCTTGCCTGGCAAGCGCGTCCTGCCACGTTCGCCCGAGCACGATCCCCACGTTCACCAGCCCACCGGCGACCGGAGCGATCCCGACGTAGCCGTCACGCAGCAGACGCATCCGGGCATCGCGTGTGGTTGTGGGGTCCGGATCGCGGAGGTGGTAGGTCAACCCGATGCGCGGCCCGATGCGCGGCGGTCGGTCGACGCCGGCGGCCCGGGCCACGATGGATCGCAGTCCGTCGGCACCCACCACGACCCTCGCCCGGAGCCTCGCGAACTGGCCATCTGGCCCGCGCACCTGGAGCCGGCCGGCCACGGGGTCGAGCTCGGTCACGGTCCAGCCGAGCCTGAGGTCCGCCCCAGCGCGTCTCGCGAACTCGAGCAGTGCCGGATCCAGGCGTGACCGATCGAATCCGACCGCCGGCTCGCCGCCCGCGTCGGCGCCATACGTCAGCCGAAACGAGGTCCCGCCTGCCGTCTCGACCCGCATCGCCGGGATCGGTCGGGCAACGGCCAGCAGGGTCGCCGAGTTGATCCCGGCACGACGCAGCGCGGCCACCGCCGCCGGCGAGCTGAAGACGCCCCCGGCGCGCCAGCGCCATGTCGCGGCGCGCTCCAGGACCACGACCTCGTGGCGGGCGTCCGCCAGCCGGGCGGCCAGCACGGCCCCGGCCGGGCCGCCGCCGACCACGACGATCTCGACATGCTCCGCCCTCATCGCGTGGCACTCCCCGGGTCCGGCGACCCGGACGCGCCACCGCCATCCGGGATGGGCACCGCCGCAATCGCATAACGCTGGCCGAACGCCCCGCGGATCGTGCGAACCGGCCCCAGGCCGGCGGCTCGCAGCAAGTCGGTCATCTCGCTCGCCCGGTACGCGCGTCGGACGGACAGCGGGGCGTCATGACGCGTGTACCGGTTACCCGTCAGCAGGTGGCCGAGCAGCCAGGCTCCGACCCAGGCAAGCCGGCCGCGATCGAGATCATTGACGATGACGCCGAGACGGGCGACGCGAGCCAGCTCACGGAACAGCTCCACGGCTGCCTCCGGTTCCAGGTGGTGGACCACGAGCGAGACGTGGGCAACGTCGAACGAGCGATCGGGATAGGACAGCGAGCGCCCGTCGCCGACGTGGAGTTTCAGGCGGTCCGTGCTTGCGCTGGCCGGGTTCGCCCGGACGGCCGCCGCCAGGACTTCCGCACGGCTGTCGATCCCCACCACGGTCAGGCGTCGACCGCGGCGGTCCGCCCACTTCAGCAGCCCCAGCGGGATGTCGGCGCCGCCGGTCCCGACGTCCAGCAGCGTGAGCTCGGCGCGGTGGGCGGCCAGGGCTTCGATGGCGGTGGCGCTCAGCGCGACGCCACCCAGCCAGCGATTGATCCGGCGCAGGTCTCGCAGGTTGCCAGCCAGGGCGACCGGGTCGTCGAGTGGGCCGTCGAGCAGCTCGACGGCGTTCGTGAGGCGCTCCATCCGAATCGGGTCCTCGGGGGTTGCCGAGGGCCTAGCGTACGACACCGGCGGACTGCGCCAGGCCTCCCGACAGGCGATCGGCGGCTCGACATGGTCGCCTACGACCACAGACCAGGGCCGTCGTCGGGGTGCCTTGCGTGACCGTCGAGAACATGGGTCTTGACATTGGAGTGACTCCAGGGTCTAAGGTCCGGACATGGCAGCGACACCCGAGACCGGCTACCTCGTCCTGGCCGACCTCACCGGATACACGGCGTATCTCTCGCGAAGTGAGCTCGAGCACGCTCCGACGATCGCCGGGGACCTGCTCGAGACGATCGTCGGGCGGCTGGAGCCACCGTTTCGGCTGGCGAAGTTCGAGGGCGATGCCGCGTTCCTGTTCGTGGAGGACGGACGAGCGGATCCGTCCCTGATGCTCGATGCCGTCGAGGCCACCTATCTGGCCTTCCGGCGCCGGCTGCGAAGCATCGACCAGGCAACGAGCTGCGACTGCAACGCCTGCCGGCTGGCACCCAGACTCGACCTCAAGGTCTTCGTCCATCACGGCTCCTACGTTCGCGGCAGGATCTCGGGTCGTGACGAGCTGGCCGGACGCGACGTGATCCTCATCCACCGACTGCTCCAGGGCTCCAGGGCGTCGCGGGCCGACAAACGCGGATTCGCCCTGCTCACCGACGCGGCAGCGGACGCACTCGCACTGGACCCGCTGGCGCTCCGCCTGGAGGAGGGCACTGAAACGATCGAGCACCTCGGCGAGGTCCGCACGTTTGTCCTGGACCTTGAATCGCGTTGGGAGGACGACGCTGCCCGCCGACTCCTGACCGTGGTCCCCGGCAGCGAGCTGCTCGACATCGAGCTGTCCGTGGCAGCCGATCCCAGCGTCGTCTGGGCATATCTCACATCGCCGGCCCTGCGGTCGCTGTGGGAGAGCGCGATCACGATCGAGGAGGATGTCCAGGGCGGCCGTCGGGGCGTCGGTACAACGACTCGATGCGTCACCGGACAGCTTGCCACGCTCGAGGAGATCGTCGATTGGCAGCCCTACGAGCACGTTGGCTGGAGGCTGACCGTCCCATCCGTGGGCCCGATCGCCGCGACTGCCGACCTGCAGGTCGCCGGGGAAGGCACGCACCTGCGCGTCCGCTGGGGCTATCTCGGAACCACCCCGCTGGACCCTGCTGCCGTCGAGCGAATCCGCACCGAGCGGACGGCGGCTCTGGGGCGCCTGGGTCACATCTTCGACCGCCTCTCGGTGTCCTGAGCACCGCGTCCCGCGAGGGCTCGGAACTCCGCGGTGCCGGCGTCGGCGCGCATTGGTCTCGCCGCCGGCACGGCTCTGACGGCGGTGCTGACTCGTATACTGGCTCCCGCCTGGGGCATCGATGGAGCCGCCGTCGCCGGGACGGCGGGTACGGTGCTCCGGAACGTGCTGCTGCGGTGGTTCGTCCGCCGGCGGCTGTCGTTCTTGCCCTTACGCGGTGTCTTCATCCCACGCGTGGGTGGATCTCGCGAGGCCTGAACGGGCAGACGTCACAGGGAGTCAGCTCATGGTGGACCCGCGAGGGCAGTTCAACGTCATCGCCCCCGATGTGCTCATCGGCGAGGGGACGCGCGTGGGGAACTTCGTCTTCATCCGCGCCAACACGAACATCGGGGCCGGTTGCACCATCGGCTCGTACGTCGACATCGAGGGCGACGTTTCGATCGGCGACCGCGTTTCCCTCCAGAGCGGCTGCTACATCACCCGCGGCGTCGTGATCGAGGACGACGTCTTCTGCGGGCCGCGGGTCATCACCATGAACGACAAGCGCATCGTCCACCGCCGGTCCAGCCTCACCTTCGTGCGCGAAGGGCCCCGGATCGGGCGCGGGGCGCGGGTCGGCGGCGGGAGCGTGCTCCTGCCGGGGGTGACGATCGGGGCGAACGCCTTCGTAGGCGCCGGATCGGTGGTGACCAGGGACGTCCCGGAGGGTTCGATCGTCGTGGGCAACCCGGCGCGCGTCGTGGGGTCGGTGCGCCCGGAGGAGCTCCTGTGAGCGAGTCGGACAAGCTGATCATCAATGCCGCGGTCACCGGCACCGTCCTCTCCACGTCCGACACGCCGTTCCTCCCGACGACCATCGAGGAGATCGTGGCGTGCGCCGTCCAGGTCCGGGAGGCCGGAGCTTCCATCATCCACCTGCATGCCCGGAACCCCGACCAGAGTCCATGCTACGACCCCGCCGTCTACTCCGAGCTCGTCGTCCGGGTGCGCGAGGCGACGGACCTCGTCATCAACGTCTCGCTGTCGGGTCGATACGTGGCAGACGTCGGGACGCGCGCCGCGCCGCTGGCCGCGCGGCCTGAGCTGGCGAGCCTCACGGTCGGCTCCATGAACTTCATGTCGGGGCCGAGCGTCAACGCACCCGACACGATCCGCGAGCTCGCGCGGCGGATCCACGCGGCCGACGCTGTTCCTGAGCTCGAGATCTTTGAAGCGGGGTTTGCCACCTTCGCGACCTACCTGGCCCGGAAGGGCATCCTCCGGCCGCCGCATTACGCCAACATCATCGTCGGGTCGCTCGGGGCCGCGCCGCTCGACCTTGTCGGCCTCGGGCACATCATCAGCCTGCTGCCGGCCGGGACCATCTGGTCGGTTGGGGGTCTGGGCCAGTTCCAGCTCGACGCGAACGTCATGAGCATCGCGGCCGGCGGGCACGTCCGTGTCGGCCTCGAGGACAACATCCATTACGACCGGGCCAGGCGCGACCTCGCCGACAATGCCCGGCTGGTCGCGCGGATCGCCCGGATCGGACGGGAGATGGGTCGAGAGCCAGCCACGCCGGCCGAGGCCCGCTCGCTGATCGGCCTGGCACCGAGGTAGGCGGGCCCACGGCCCGACACGGGGTGACCATGGGCCTTCGCGTCCTCATCACGAACATCGAGCTCTGGCCGCCGTCCGGCACGGTGCTCTATGTGCGCGATCTCGCGCTTGAGCTCCAACGTCAGGGGCACCGCCCGGCGATCTTCAGCGCCGCTGGAGGCGGGATCGCCGAGGAACTCGGCGCTGCCGGCATCCCGGTGACGGATCGGCCGGATCGGCTGCCCTGGACTCCGGACATCGTCCACGCCCACCACCACGCACCGGCGCTGCTGGCGCTCCGCACGTGGCCGGCAACACCGGCGATCTTCATCTGCCACGACCACTCGTCGGAGGACGATCGGGCACCGCTCGAGCCGCAGGTCCGTCGCTACTTCGGCGTGAGCCAGGTGTGCGTGGATCGGCTCCTGCGGGACGGAGCTCCGAGCGAACGAACAGGGCTGCTCCTCAACTTCGTCGACACGGCTCGCTTCCGGCCGCGCGGACCGTTGCCGCTGCGTCCCCGCCGGGCCCTCGTGTTCAGCAACTACGCGCACGTGGGCAGCCATTTGCCGGCCGTGACCGAGGCGTGCCGCCAGGCCGGCCTGGAGCTCGACGTCGTCGGCCTCAGCGCGGGCACCCTGGCGCTCCGGCCGGAGGAGGTGCTCGGGCAGTACGACATCGTCTTCGCGAAGGCGCGGGCTGCGATCGAAGCGATGGCCGTCGGGGCCGCCGTCGTCCTGTGCGACTTCGCCGGGGCCGGCCCGCTGGTCACCTCGGGCGAGTTCGACGATCTCCGGCCGCAGAACTTCGGTTTCGCTGCCCTCCGCCAACCGCTGCAACCGGAGTTCCTGGTCCGTGAGATTGCCCGGTACGACCCGGTCGATGCGGAACGGATCAGGGACCGAGTACGGGCCGAGGCGAGCGTGGCCGCAACCGTCGCGCGGCTGGTGGAGATCTACAACCTCGTGGTCGCGGAGCACCAGGGCGAAGAGTGGCGGACCGGGACGCCCGGCCCGCGGCCAGGCCGCCCGTTCCCGATCCGAGAGTTGTCGTACCTGCGTCTCGCGTGGGCCTGGAGGGCCGTTCCGCGCGAGCATCGGAACCGCCTCAAGCGCCTGCCCGGGGCAGAGCAGATCCGGCGAGGCGTCCGTCGCCTGCTCGGCGAATCCGGCTGAGCCGGACCGGCTCGGGCTCCTCGCGGTGACCGAACATCTGGCGATCCTCGTGGGCGATGCGTCCGGGAATCGCGCCTAGAGGAGATCCGCGATCAACCGTGCTGCGCGCTCAGCACCGTCGCGCTCCACCGGCCGATAGGCAGGTTCAAGCCCGATCTCGCTCGCAATGGCCTCCGCGATGACGTCGGGCGTTGCGGTCGCATAGTCCATGCAGCGGCCGGCGTCGTACCGATCGAGCCGGTGGCGCACGTGGAAGTTCTGCTCGAAGTGGTGGCGAAGCGGGAAGTACAGAAATGGCCGCCGATTCGCGGTCAGCTCCATCGTCGTTGTGAGGCCCCCCTGGACGACGGCGAGGTCACAGGCGGCGAAATGCCGGTAGAGCTCGTGCACGTAGGAGCGAATTTCGAGACCCGCGGGTTGGGCAAGGCTCGCCGGGTCGATGCGTGGGCCGGCGACGACGATCATCCGGAGGTCCGGGATCCGCCGCTTCGCCTCCGGGTATGCCTCGATCACCCGCCGCAGCAGGTCGCCGCCGACGCCGGAGCCGCCGACGGAGACGATGCAGACCTGTTCATCCGCCGCGTAGCCCAGCTCGGCGCGCAGCGCGGCCCGATCGGCGAAGTCGGCCGGATCGAACCCGGTGACATGGCCGGCGAAGTCGTAGTGCGCCTCGGTCCAGCCGCGGATCGCCGGGAGGCCGGGGCCGAAGCGGTCGGAGACGACGTCGTCGGGGTTGCCGACGAAGATCGCGCGGTCGCGAACCCGCGGGTAGCGGGCGATCTGCTCGATCATCTCGGCGTTGTAGTCGGCCGTCAGCTGGGCCTCGCGGTCGCCGCCATCGGGCATCGGGAGCCACCCGACGAAGTCGGTCATCCAGACGTACGGGGCGGTCTTGAGCTCCGGGTTTTCGTGCAGGTAGTAATCGAGTTCCCACGCCTCGTCGCCAATCCAGAGGTCGTATGGCTCCTCGCGAACGACATCGTGGAAGACCATGAAGTTCGAGACGAGGATCTCGTCCATTCGCCGCCAGGCCTGGAAGCAGTGGAGGTCGTGTTCGGCCGACTCGGACTCGATGTGACCCGACTCATTCGCCAGGAGGGCGCTGGCCGCGTGGATCCGCTCCCCGTTGGCCTCGAGGACCTTCGTGACCGGGTGCTGCGCGAGCCAGTCGATCTGGAGGTCCGGATGGAGCCGCCGCAGCTCGCGGGCGATCGCAACATCGCGCTGCGCGTGCCCGAGCCCGATGGGCGACGAGATGTACAGCACGCGCTTCGGGCGATGCGCCGCCCGTGTCCACGTCCGCGAGATTGGCCGCGGTCCCCGGCGAGGCGGGTCGAGGAATTCGCGGATGAGGAGGTTGACCTTGACCGGATCTCGTGCGTGCGGCGCGTGGCCGGACCCCTCGAGTGTCACGAGCGTGGCGCCGGTCGCCTCCGCCAACAGCCGACCTCGACCGTGCGCGACGATCTGGTCGTCCGCACCGTGAATCACGAGGACAGGGCAGCGCACCCGTGCGCTCAGCTCGAATGTCTGGGCACGGGTGAACCCGGGCCCCTTCTCCCCGATGACGAGGGTCTCCCCTCCGGTCTCGAGACCCCAGCCCACGCAGTCCTCGATCTGCTTCGTGGAGTGCGGCTCATTGAAGACCTCGGAGAAGAAGAACTCGAGGAACTCCGGGTAGTCCGTGCGCCAGTAGTCGGCGTTGTACTTCGCCCAGCCCTCATGGCTGTCTAGCTCGGTCCAGAATTCCTCCATCGCGGCCACCCGCTCAGGCGTCGGCGCATCTGTGGGGACCGAGGGCCCGATGAAGACCGCTCGCTCAACCCGGTCGGGGTGGTCGGCGGCCAGGATCAGTCCGCGCCGCGCACCACTCGAGAAGCTGACAATCGTGGCCGCGCCGGTCTCCGTCGCGTCCATGACCGCCAGCGCATCCGCGGCGAACTCCTCCTCCGCGTAGGCGGCCGGGTCCTCCGGCCGATCGGATCGGCCGTTCCCGCGCGGGTCGAACGTGAGCACCCGGTAGCGACGGGCGAAGTCCGGGATCTGCGCCTTCCAGGTCCGAGCGTGAATGATCGACCACGTCGGCAGGAACAGGATCGTCCGATCACCCTCGCCGTATTCCTCCCAGAAGATCCGCACGCCACTGCGCTCGACGTACCCCGTGCGGTTCGGATAGGCGGCGCGTGTCTGCTCGCGCTCGGTCCCCGTGACGACCGATTGCGCCATGGTACTCATGGGTCCCCCTCCGACGCCGTCCCGGTGGGCCGGCGGCTCAAGGCCTGTCGACCCTCGAGCCATTTGTCGATCCAGTCGAGAAGCTCCCCCTGTCCCGTCTCCACCCCCGACAGGCGCTCGAGGATGATGCCTTCGTTGAAGGTCATCACGAGCGAGACCAGGGCGTCGAGCGGCATCTCGATCCCGAACTCCTCGCGCGCCGCCGCGAACGCCTCGGTGAGCACGGCGCGCCACTTCTCGTCGACGGCCGCGACTCGCTGGCGAAGGTGGGGATGATTCCACGAGAGGGCCTGGAGTTCGAGCCAGACCTTCTGGTACGGGCGGTCGACGTCCAGGTACCGCATCGCCTGCCGCCATTTCTGGAGAGACGGGATATCCGCGGCGTACATCTCACGATGGCGCACGATCAGTCGCTCGGTGAACCGTTCCAGGACCCTGACGAACAGGTTGTCCATCGAGCCGAAGTAGTAGTGCACCAGCCCGGGGTTCGTTCCGGCTTCCTCGGCCAGGAGCCGGGTCGTGATGCCGGCATGACCGGCGCTGATGAGCAGGCGCTCGGCAGCATCGAGGAACGCATCCTCGGTCGACGCCCGAGAGCCCTCCGGTCGATGCGACCCGGTCGACCCCGGCATGCGCGGCGCCCGGGTCGACGAACGCTCGCTCGTCAATCCAGGACCACGAGGTCGGTCGTCACCGGGACGGGATTGGCTAGGATGTCGCGAACCGGCGACGTGTCCTGGACGTGTTGGCAGAGTTCCTCGAGCTGCTGCTGGGTCGCATTCGGCGAGCGGACCCAGCTCTTCGCCCGGATCTCTGAAAAACCGGCGCGCGGGCCCCCGAGGCCGAGGAAGCGGTGGAGGTCGAGATCACCCTCGACCTCGTAACGGAGCTCGCTGATCTCGATCCCTCGGGCAGCTGCGTTGTAGACATAGCCGACGCCGTAGCAGAACGCGAGGGCCTGCAGGACGAGCTCGACCGCGTTGGGCCCGGCGTTCGTGCCGAGGAGCACCGGCGGCTCGTCGCCAACGAGGCGAAAGGGCTCGGCCCGGTCGGCGGTCGGTGTGCCGGCATGCTCAAACGCGCCGATCTCACCGTGGTTCCGTCCGCCGGTCTCCCAGCTGCTCGTGGCCCGGAACGTGAAGCTCGCGACATTCGCGTCGGACTGTACCGCTCCGATCGTGGCGATCAACCGGTCGACGTCGACCCCGTTGCGGGACGTGATCGTGGCCATCTGCTGTCCTCCTTCTGCTCGCTGACTTAGGCGATTGCCTAATACGATCGACTAATCAGGCGACGCTGTCAAGGGGCAAGAAGGCGGGCCGTCAAGATGTCGGCCTCGTACTAGACTCGGCCCCACGATGACGCAAGGATCGACCGTCGAGACGCTGGTGTCGGGCAGCTTCGCGGCACTCCGAACGACCTTCGACGGGCGGTTCTGGCTGGTCGCCGTGCTCGCCACCCTTGGATCGCTTCTGCTGCTCGGGGTCCCGACCGCGGTCATCCCGAATCCGTTCTTCATCCGGATGACGCCGACCGAGACGTTCAACGTGATCGTCTGGCTCGCGTCGGCGCCGCTCGTCGGGCTCCTGGCCGCGACCTACGTTCGGCCGCCCGGCCATGGCCTCGGGCACCCACGTGATGAGGCCGGTGCGGGACGGGCGACAGTGGGCGGGGTCGCCGCGTACCTCGCGATCGGTTGCCCGATCTGCAACAAAGTGGTCGTCGCGGCGTTGGGCGTCAGTGGGGCGCTCTCGGTCTTCGCGCCGATCCAGCCACTCATCGGTGCCGCATCCGTGGCTCTCCTTGGGACAACCCTGGCCTGGCGCCTTCGCGCTCGCGCGCGACGCTGCGAGCGCTGCGCGGTCTGACCGGCGCGACGACGCCGGCGCGGGATCGGGCTGGTGCTATACTCCATGGGAGTATCGGCCCCTCAGCATCAGGAAGGCAACATCATGGAACTGACACTGCTTGAAAGCGGACCCGAGGCCCTTCGCGCGGGCTACACCTGTCCCTGCGGCTGCACCCCGTCGGTCGAGTTCGCCCGCGGGGCCGAGCTCGCGGAGGAGGGCTGCTGCTGCGGCAACCACTTCGCCGTCGGGCCGCGGGCTGCGGCCAGCCTGACACCGACACCCGGCTTCGAGCCGGAGCTCAAGACGTTCGATGCCCCCTGGGGTGAGCACCTCGAGGCGGCCTGGCTCGTCGGACCCAGCGTGCACGGCCCGGAGTCCGGGGCCGATCATCACGCCGATCATCACGCCGATCACGCGCACGTCGCGATCGATCCCGTCTGTGGCATGACCGTGGAGCCCGAGGCGGCGCGAGCCAGGGGCCTGTTCGTCGCCCGGGGCGGAACGGACTATTTCTTCTGTGGCAAGGGCTGCAAGCTCGAGTTCGGCGACGACCCCGAGCGGTTCCTCGACCCCGCCTACGTCCCCTCGATGTAGATCGGCCGCCATGAGGCTCTGCCTCGGACTGATCTCGGTCGCCGTGGCCGTCGTGGGGCTCGCCGCCTGTGGCGGCGGGACGCGGAGTCCGATCTGCACCGCGAACGACTCGCTCCGGGCGGCGCTCCGGGCCGTCGATGCGGCGCGAAGCGCGGACAGCTCGGGCGACAGCGCAGCCGTGGATCGGGAGATGAACGAAGTCGAGCGTCTTCTCGGCGTCGCGCGGGGGAACCTCGCAGGCGCCACAGCGGACCCCGACACCGCAGCGGCGGCCCGCGCGATGCTCGAGGCGGCCAACTACCTCCAGTTCATGGTGGACGACTCACGGGCCTCGGGCACGGTTGACTTCCCGATCGCCCAGTTCGCGGCTCGAGAGGTGAATCGGGCGGGATCCGGAGCGGGCGGCGCCCCGCTGAACTGCTGACAGGAGCACCGTGACAAGGAAACGGAAGAGCCAGACATCGCACACCAGCGCACGGATCGACCGTCGCCCGTCGGCACCCGTGCGAGAGCGGCGGCCCCTCGTCCTCGCCGGCGTGGTGCTCGTCGCGGTGGTCGCCGTCGTCACCTTCGCCCTCACTCGACCGGGCGGTTCGTCCATCGAGGCGTGGAGCCGCCTCGGGACCGAGGACGTCCACTCGCTGGCGTTCGTCGATGGCGACCCGCAGCGACTTCTGTTCGGCCACCACGGCGGGATCCTCGCGACCGACGACGGCGGGAAGACGTGGGAGCCGCTGGCCACGCGGTCCGATGCGATGAGCCTGGGCGTGGCCGGCGGCGGCTCGATCGTGATCGCCGGTCACGAGGTCTTCGCCGAGAGCCGGGATGGTGGCCAGACCTGGGCCGACATCCCCGCCGACCTTCCCAGCCTCGACATCCACGGCTTCGCGCGGGATCCGGGCGACCCGGCCCGGATGTGGGTCTACCTGGCGATCGGTGGGTTCTGGGAGAGCCTGGACGCGGGCCGCACCTGGGAGCAGCTCCACGAGCAGAACATTCTCTTCCCCGTCGCGATCGAGGGCTCGTCTGGGACACTCCTCGTCGGCGTCAGTGCCACGGGCATCGCACGTTCGGATGATGGAGGACGCACCTGGCAACCCGTTGCGGACCCGGAGCTCTATCCCGTCACCGGCCTGGCGGCCACGACCGACGGATCCGTCCTGGTCGCGAGCGGACCTGACGCGGTGGCCCGATCGGTGGACGGCGGGGCGAGCTGGTCGCGGCTTCCGTTCGAGGGCCAGCCGGCGGTCGTCGCGGTCGCGGACGGAGGCCGCTCGATCGCGCTCGTCACCCGCTCGACCGAGTTCTTCCGCTCCGACGACGGCGGACAGACCTGGCCGAGCCCCTGACGACGGGCGTCGCAGTGGTAGGCTGCCGTCCCCTGCGGAGATCGATGTTGTGACGCGGAGCCCACGCTTCGAAGACGTGCTTGGGCCCCTCGCGTCCGCGATCGTGCGCGAGGTCGCGGAGCTTGCTGAGGCGAGCGTGGGTGACGTCGTCGAAGCCCTCCACCGAAGCCAGCCGCACGAGCACGCCTACACCACGATCATGACCGTGATGAGCCGCCTTCACGAGAAGGGTGTGCTGACCCGCGAGCGCCGCGGGCGTCTGTACATCTACCGGCCCGCTGCGTCGGAGGCGGAGCTGGTCGATCGGCTGAGCGGGCTTGCGGTGGACCGCCTCGTGGACCGCTACGGCAGCGCGGCGCTTCGACACTTTGCCATCCGACTCTCGGACCTCGATCCGGCGACGCGTGAGCGGCTCACGGCCTTGGCGGACCAGGAGGAATGACGCTCGGGCGCGCAGGCAGCCTCCTCGCCGTCGTCATCGGTCCACTGGCGTGGTGCATCGCCCTCGGCCTGCTCGTCGGTGGCGATCCCATGCTTGCCATCGAGGTCGGGGGCGGCGTGCTCGTCCTCGCCTGGGCCGCGCTCGTGGTCCGCGAGATCGTAGCGTCGCACAGGGTGGCACGCGCCCTTGCGGTCGATGCCGACGCGATCGACCTGTTCGGGGTGCCCTGTCTTGTGACGCCGAGGTTGGGCGCGGACGCGCTGGTCGTTGGGGCGTTCCGACCTCGGATCTTCGTGGGATCGTCGCTGATCGGCGCTCTCTCGGACGAGGAGCTCGAGGCGGTCGTCTATCACGAGGATCACCACCGTCGTGCTCGAGCCCCCCTCCGGGCCGCCGCCCTGGGCGGATGGCTCCGTCTCCTGGGACGGTCCGAGGGCGTCCGGACCGCCGTCGGCGACCGTCTTGCAGACCTCGAAACCCTGGCGGATACGGATGCCATCCGCCGAGGATCGAGTCCGCGCTCCCTCGCGCGGGCGCTCCTGAAAGGCGACCTGAGTCACGAGCCGGTCGCCTTCTCGTACGCCGCCGATCGGCGGATCGCGCGCCTGCTGGATCATGGCCCCGAGACGCCGGCCGCTGCCTCCGCGCAGCTGCCGTACGAGTGGCTCCCGATCACCGCCCTTGCCGCGGTGCTGATCGCCTGTCACATCGCGTTGTAGGAGCCGCTCGGTCGGCGCGTCGCCGCCGAGAGAGAGGACGATGATCCGGTCGCGTTGCCAGAACCCGGCCCGGGGAACACGTCTTCCGCCGCGGCCGGGCACGCGATCCAGATTCTCATCCGGTCCTAAGGTTCAATTCAGCTTTCGGCGTCAGCCTCGTCCGGTCAACCAACTCGACCACGAGGACCCACGATGCGAATTTCTCGCCGGCTTCCGCTGCCCGCCGCGTTTACCGGCGGCATCGTGTTGGGGCTCGTCGCCGCGCTCGCATGGACCTCACTGGCGTCCGGGAAGGCGGCGGACCCCGGCTCGGCGACGGACCGCGGCGCACTCGAGGCGTTGCTCGCGGAGCGGACCGTGATCCCGACGGGGCAGACGCGTGAATTCGAGCTGACCGTGCAGGAGGCGGAGTGGGAGCTCCTGCCGGGCGTCGTCACGACGGCCATGACCTTCAACGGGACGGTACCCGGCCCGACGATCCGGGTGACCGAGGGCGACACGGTCGAGGTTGCGGTGACCAACGCGCTGGACGAGCCAACGTCCATCCATTGGCATGGACTTCACGTTCCGAACGACCAGGACGGCGTGGGAGGGATCACGCAACCGATGATCGAGAGCGGGGAGACGTTCGACTACACGTTCGTCGCGCCGCATGCCGGGACGTTCATGTACCACGCCCATGGCGACCGGAGCCGCGACCAGATCGACCGAGGCCTGTACGCGCCATTCATCATCGACCCTGCCGGCGGGGACACCATCAAGGCCGACAAGGACATCACCCTCATGCTCGGCAACTGGATGATCGGCGACGGGACGGGCAGCATGCCCGGGATGGACATGGGCAACGACAACGCCGCCATGAGCATGGAGTACGACTACTTCACGATCAATGGCAAGTCCTTCCCGGCCACCGAGGCGATCGAGGTCGACGAGGGCCAGCTCGTCCGGCTCCGGTTCCTCAATCCGAGCCAGACGATCCATCCGATGCACCTGCATGGGATGGACATGGCCGTCTTCGCCAAGGACGGCGAACCGCTCGCCGAGCCTCAGCGGCTCAACACGCTCGGTGTCCTGCAGGGAGAGACGTACGACGTCGTCTTCCGCGCAGACAACCCGGGCACGTGGCTCCTCCACTGCCATGACCTCCACCACGCTTCGAACGCCGGCCAGGAACCGGGCGGGCTCATCCTCGCCATCACGGTCAATCCGAGGGACGGAGCCGGATCGCCGTCGCAGGGTGCGGCACCTACCTCCGCGTCTCCGAGCGAGGAACCGTCACACACGATGGCGCCGGGCATGACCCAGATGCCCGGGATGGGCGACATGCCCGGAATGACCCACTGACGGATACTGCATCGACATGAGCGAGCCGACGCGCATCCTCGTCGTCGACGACGATCCGAAGATCCGGACGGTCGTCCGGCGTGGGCTTGCCTACGAGGGCTACAGGGTGGTCGAGGCCGCCAGCGGCGAGGAGGGGCTCGAGAAGGCCCGCGAGCACCTGCCGGACCTCGTCGTCCTCGATATCATGCTGCCCGGGATCGACGGCCTCGAGGTGACCCGCCGCCTGCGCTCGTCGGGTGACGAGATCGCGATCCTCATGCTCACTGCTCGAGACGACGTCAGGGATCGGGTCGAGGGTCTGGAGACCGGCGCGGATGACTACCTCGTCAAGCCGTTCAGCTTCGAGGAGCTCCTCGCGCGGGTCCATGCGCTGCTGCGTCGTCGCCAGGCTCCGACCGGCGAGGTCCTGCGCTTCGCCGACCTCGAGCTCGACGTCGATGCCCGCGAGGCCCGTCGAGGCGAGCGGACGATCGGGCTGACGACGACGGAGTACAACCTCCTCCTGCTGTTCATGCGCCACCCACGCAAGGTCCTGACCCGCGAGGTCATCATGGAGCACGTCTGGTCGTACGATTTCGAGGGCGAATCGAACGTCCTCGAGGTGTACGTCCGCTATCTGCGGAGCAAGCTGGAGGCGAGCGGCGAGCGGCGGCTCATCCACACCGTCCGCGGGGCCGGCTACGTCCTGAAAGAGTGACCGCGATCCGGCGACCCCCGTCGATCCGGACCCGGTTGGCGCTCATCTATACCGGGCTTCTCGCCGCGGCCCTGCTCGCCTTCGGGACGGGCGTGTACCTGGTCCTTCGCGGGGAACTTCTGAGTACAATCGACGCCAGGCTCGCCGCCGGCGCGGAGCACGCGGCGGGGGCGTTCGCCCAGGACGTCGACGCGACCGGCCGGTTGCTACCCTCCGGCCGGCTCGTCGATCAGCTGGCATCGACCGGCGGTCGAGTGCTCGTCCTCGACCCGGATCGGATCGTGCTTGCGGACTCTGCCGCTCCCGGGGTCCCACCGCCGCCGTTGAGCGATGTCGACTTTGCCAACGCCGACGCCGGTGCACGCGTGGTGCGTGGATTCACGACGGCCGACGACGAGCCTCGCCGCCTCAATGTCCAGGCGATCGCGCTGGGGACGGGTCAGCGCGTCGGGTACGTGGTCTGGGCAGACTCGACGCGGCCGCTGGACGACCTTCTTCGTACCGCCGCGACGGTACTCGCCCTCGGCGGGCTGCTGATCGCGGGCCTGGCACTGGTTGGCGGACTCGTCCTCGCGCGGCGCGCGCTGTCTCCCGTCGCGGAGGTGACGGAGACCGCTCGGGCGATCTCTCTATCCAGGGACTTCGCCGCGCGGGTGGAGGGCGCGCAGCGAGGCGACGAGGTCGGTGAGCTGGCCGTGGCCTTCAATGAGATGCTCGAGGCACTCGAGGCGAACCATCTGGCACTGCAGCGGTTCCTGGGTGACGCGTCGCATCAGCTACGAACGCCCTTGACCACGATCCGGGCGAACCTCGATCTCGCCCAGCGCCCGGACCTGCCGAGGTCGGAGCGTCCGGCGATCCTCGCGGACGCTCGCGATGAGGCGGAACGGATGGGCCGCCTGATCGGCGATCTGCTGTCACTCGCCCGGGCGGAATCCGGGGCGCGTCTCGAATTCGAGCCTGTCGAGCTCGATTCCCTGCTGGTCGAATCCGTTCGGATCCAACGCCAGTCCGCGACGCATGTCCGGATGAACGTGGCGTCCGCGCAGCCGGCGGTGGTCGACGGTGACCGCGACCGGCTGCGCGAACTGCTCGGGATCCTCCTCGACAACGCGGCCCGCTACACGCCGGCGGGCGGCAGCGTCGTCGTCGCGCTCGACGTGGAGGCAGATCGGGCTGTGATCCGCGTCGAGGACACGGGCGTCGGGATCGACGAGGCGGACCGGGAGCGGGTCTTCGAACGCCTGTATCGTGGGACGCGAGCACGCGCGATGCGGCCGTCCGGTACCGGGTTGGGACTGGCGATCGCTCGCTGGATCGTCGAATCTCACGCGGGGACGATCGATCTGACCAATCGGGAAGGGGGCGGAACGGTGGCAACGGTAGCGCTCCCGTTGCGGGCGTCATGAGCGCGACCCGAGTCCTCGTTGTCGACGACGAGGCACCGATCGTCGAGCTCGTTCGCGGCTACCTCGTGTCCGAGGGGATGGATGTCGCCGTCGCGCACGATGGCCCCTCCGCGGTCCAGGCGGTCCGAGAGCGGCGTCCGGACTTGATCATCCTGGACGTGATGCTGCCCGGGATCGACGGATTCGAGGTCCTGAGGCAGATCCGGAGGTTCTCCGACGCCTACGTGATCATGCTGACGGCCCGGGCCGAAGAGATCGACCGGATCATCGGCCTGTCGGTCGGGGCGGACGATTACCTCGTCAAGCCCTTCTCGCCTCGAGAACTCGTGGCACGGGTCAAGGCCCTGCTGCGGCGGCCGCGCACCGGACGAGATGGGAGCGAGGGCGAGCTTCTCGCTTCCGGCGAGCTCGTGATCGACCGGCCGAGGCGGACCGTGACGCTTCGCAGGGAACCGATCACGCTCACCACGATGGAGTTCGACCTGCTCTCGACCCTCGCCGAGGACGCCGGCGTCGTCTTCAGCCGCCAGCGGCTGCTCGACCGCGTCTGGGGCATGGACTACGTCGGCGACGAGCACGTCGTGGATGTCCACATCGGCAACCTCCGGCGAAAGCTCGGCGACGACGCGGCTCGACCCGAATTCGTCGAGACCGTCCGCGGCGCCGGGTACCGGTTTGTCGCGGGGGACCGCGGACGATGAGTCCGCGACGACGACTGCGGACCCGGCTGCTCGCATCCCACCTCGCCGTCGTGGTCGTGGGCAGCGCGACGCTGAGTATTGCTGTCGGGCTCGTGGCGCCCGGGGCCTTCGAAGCGGCGATGGGGCATGCCGCGGATGGCATGGGCGAGATGATGACCACCCTTGTCAGGGATGCCTTCCAGGAAGCGACGAGGACGGCACTCGTCATCGCGGTCGGCGCAGCCGCGGTGGCAGCCATCGCCGTCGCCATCGCGCTGTCGGCGCGCCTCTCCCGGCCGATCGGGCGGCTCGCACGGGCCAGCCGGCGAATCGCTTCAGGCCGCTACGCCGAGCGGGTGCCGGTCACCTCGGACGATGAGATCGGTGACCTTGCGGCGTCGTTCAACACGATGGCCGCGTCCCTGGAGGCGACGGAGCGGCGACGGCTCCAGCTCGTGGGCGACGTCGCCCACGAACTTCGAACGCCGCTGGCGACGCTCGACGGCTACCTCGAGGGGCTCGAGGACGGCGTGATCGCGCCAACCGAGGCGACGTGGACCTTGCTGCGCGGCGAGACCTCGCGGCTGGCCAGGCTCGTCAACGACCTCCAGGAGCTCTGGCGGGCCGAGGCCAGGCAACTGCCGATGTCGCTCACGCCGGTCGACATCGCAGGCCAGGTGCGGGCCGTCGGCGAGCGTTTCGCGGCCCAGGCGCACGAGCGCGAAATCATGATCCAGTCCGAACTCGGGCCGGAGCCCCTGATGGCCACGGCCGATGCCGAGCGGCTCGGACAGATCCTCGACAACTTTGTGAGCAACGCCGTCCGCTACTCGTTGCCGGGGAACAGGGTCACGCTGTCGGCTCGAGCGGAGCGAAAGACGATCACGATCGGCGTCGCAGATGAGGGTCCGGGGCACACGCCGGAGCAGCTCGAACGGGTCTTCGAGCGCTTCTATCGCGTCGACCCGTCGCGCTCTCGGGCGCTTGGAGGGTCAGGGATCGGTCTCGCCATCGCGAGAGCCCTTGCGGAGGCGATGGGCGGCCACGTCGCCGCGGAGAGCGAGGGTCCCGACCAGGGCGCAACGTTCCGCGTCTTCCTGCCGATGGTCGGCAGCGAGGACTGAACCGGGACGTCAGCCGTCGTCGACTGCCTCGGCGGGGATCCAGCGTTCGGGTTCATCGCGGAAGGTCTCGGCGCAGGCCGATTCGCAGAAGTAGTAGGACCTACCGGCAACCTCGACCACTTCGACGACGGCGGCGGGATCGGTTTCCATCCCACAGACGGGATCGATGGCAGTCAACGACGGCATTGGTGGACTCCTCGTTCGAGCGGCTTCAACGTCGACCGAGCGTGACCCACGCCCATGAGACGCAGCTGAGCCGGTGCTGTGCCCGAGATGAATCTGACACTCCGGCCTCGACGGCCGCGCGCTTCTTGACCCGAACTTGATGTCGTCGAACATCACCGCTTGAGTCCCGCAGCTCATCGTTCGTCGTGTCGGAGCCAAACGGGATCCGACATCACGGAGGCAACGACGAAATGATGACCGGCTTTGAATGGGGGATGGGGCTGGGCGGCTGGCTCTGGATGATCCTCGGGGTCGTCCTGGTGGTCGCTCTTGTATGGGCTGTCGTGGCGGCGATCCCCCGTCGGGATCGGCCGACGGGCGAAGACCCGGCTCAGATCCTCAAGGCCCGCTTCGCGCGGGGCGACATCAGCCAGGAAGAGTACGAGCAGGCACGGCGCCTGCTCGGGATCTAGACGAAGGAGTAGATCGATGACAACGAAGCGACAGGGCTTCATCGCAGGCGGCATCCTTGCCGGCGCGCTCCTGTTGGGAACAGCGGGATTGGCAGCGGCTCAGGATCCGACCAGCTCTCCTGCCCCGAATCCCATGTGGACGGGGCCGGGCTCGGGCATGACGGGCGCCGGCATGAGCGGCCAGATGGGCGCCGGCATGAGCGGCCAGATGCAGGCACAGCACGACCAGATGGTCGCGAGCGGGGCCTGCGACGATGCCCAGATGGGCGCGATGCACGCCCAGCATCATCCGACCAACTAGACACCTCTGACGACGAAGCGCCGATCATGTCGGCGCTTCGTTCCGATTTCCGTCCAAGGAGAAGCACCATGGCATCCGGCTACACGTACGCCACAACCGTCGCGGGCTCGATCGAAGAGATCCGGGCTCGGGTCGAAGCCGCGCTCAAGGATGAGGGCTTCGGGATCCTCACCGAGATCGACGTGGCAGCAACACTCAAGGCGAAGCTCGGCCTCGACCGACCGCCGTACCTGATCCTGGGGGCCTGCAATGCGGGGCTCGCCAGCCGCGCCCTGGAGATCGACCCCTCGATCGGGGCGCTCTTGCCCTGTAACGTCGTCCTCCGCCGATCCGACGATCTGGCGGAGACGATCGTCGAGATCATGGATCCGATCGCGGCCCTGGGAATCGCCGGCGCCGCCGGCGTCGAGCCGATCGCTGCCGAGGCTGCCGAACGGCTGCGCCGAGTCCTCGATGCACTCGGCGCTGGCTGATCTCGAATCGCGCGACGGACCCTCAGCCCTCTCTCACTTCGTTCTCAGCTGGAAACGACAGCGTGACGCATCGATGAATGCACGGAGCGCGCGGGCGGCCCTGGTCGTGCTGATCGGCCTCCTGATCGGCGCGTGCTCGACATCGGACCTGGCCGAACCCTCGCCATCGATCACCCAGATCCCGAGCCCGCCCGCGGAACGACCGGCCGAGTTGACCCAGACGAGTGACGGGGGCGAGGTCACGGTCGTGGTGACGTGGGCCGGTCCTGCGGCCGGTCTCGTATTCGATGTCGTGCTCGACACCCATTCGGTCGACCTCGACGCCGTCGATCTCGCCGATGCGGTCGTATGGAACGATCGCGGCGAAACCCTGGGCGCGCGGCCGTGGGCCGCTCCGGCCGGCGGGCACCATCGCCAGGGGACCCTGGTGTTCGAGGGCGACGTGCCCGCGTTCCTTGGCGAGGCGCGATGGGTGGAGCTCCAGATCAAGGGTGTCGGCGACCTCCCCGAGCGAACGCTCCGCTGGGACGTCGATACGTGACCGCCGTCGCCGGCTTCCTCCGACCCGGCCTCCCGATCGGCGCTCGGTCGCTCGTCGTGGGGTTCGTCGGGGCAGGCGTCCTGCTGGGGCTCTATCTCGGGATCATCAGCGTGGCCCAGGGCGTCGAGCACGCCTTCGATCAACTTGCCGGCGACGTAGGGTTCGTTGGCCTCATTGCCGCGGGCTTTGGGACGCAGGTCGCCATGTTCGCGGAGCTTCGGAGCCTGGGCCGCCGCCACCGTGCGAGTGCCGCGGTCACGGCGGTGGGCACGGGGACGAGTGCGGCCGCGATGCTCGCCTGTTGCGCGCACCACCTCGTCGAACTGCTGCCGATCATCGGCCTTTCGGCCGGCGCCGTCTTCCTCAACGCATACAGGACACCGCTGTTCATCGTGGGCATCGGCATGAGCCTCGTCGGCATCATCGTGATCGGCCGACAGCTTCAGCAAGCGCGCCGAGCGTGCGCGGTCGTCGAGGCCGCACATGCTGCCGCGTGACCCACGCGAACGTCTCGATGGCCTGTGCGACGGCCAGAGGTCCCCCGGTCTTCGGGCCAGTTGGACCTGCCTCCAGCACGCCCGACGCCACAACCTGAACCCATCCAGACCACAACGACGCCACAGGAGATCGTCCGCATGCTTCGAATCGCACCCCGCCTGGCCCCGATCCTGGGCCTGCTCTTCCTCGCCGCCTGCTCGGCCGGCGCCGCGCCGTCCGCCAGTGACCCGGGCCAGCCCTCCCCCACTGACGAGATGCCGATGGCCAGCGACGACCACGCGGCCGGCTTCTCCGGGGGCGAGCCGGCTGACGCCAGCGCAGCGGATCGCGTGGTCGAGATCCGCATGCTCGATGCTCTTCGGTTCGAGCCCGCGTCGGTCGACGTCAAGGTCGGCGAGACCATCACGTTCAGGGTGATCAACGACGGGCAGATCACACACGACTTCACCCTCGGGGACGCCGAGACCCAGGACAAGCACGACGCCGAGATGGCTGCGGGAATGTCGGGCATGGGCCACGACAAGCCGAACGTCCTGACAGTCGATCCCGGCGCGGAGGGTGAGCTGACCTGGCGCTTCACGGCTCCGGCGACGCTCCTCTACGGCTGCCACGTACCGGGCCACTACGGCGCCGGCATGGTCGGCACCTTGACCATCGCGGGGTCCTGATGCGGATGCACCGGGAGCGGCCGGACTGCGTGGCCATGGAGTCGGAGGTCGACCATCGCACGCGTCGATGACCCACGCGTGATGACCGTTGCCGCGCGCGCGATCAATCCGGGTTTCAGCCCGGTTTTCAGCCGGTCGTGAAGAGTCGGTACACGACCGCGCCGAGGACGACGAATGCTGCGAGGAGCGACCCCGAGGTCGCGCGCACGGGCGCGTGGCCGACAAATGAGCGAGCGAGCGGGACGAGGGCGATCGCAACGATCGAGTACAACAGGTGCAATCCCGCGGCAGGGCGTGCGCCGGTGGTGAGCAGGATCAGCCCGCTCGCCGAGCCGACGACGATGAGGCTGACCACCGCGGCCTGAAACCGCTCGAAGGCGGGCCCACCTGCCCGCCTGGCGATGACCAGGAAGACCGACCAGCCGATGCCGACGACGGTGGTCGCCACGACCGCATACGCGAGAAGTCGATGGATCCCTTCCAATGCTGATTCCCCAGGCTGCTGCCGGCCATGGTGCCATGGTCCGCGAGGTGCGACGGAGCTGGTCGATGCCGTTTTCAGCAGACACCCATGCTCGTCTCATCTGGCTCTCAAGTCGTTGGCGTCGACTGGCATCGATGACCAACGCAGTTGCGGTCCTCCCCAGTACCGCATGAGCGAAGGAGGCCCAGATGACAGCTGGCGCGAAGGCGATCGAGGGAGGGCGCCGGCACAGGGCGTGGGTGGCGATCGATGAACGCCTCGGGCTGAGCGCGCTGGCCTATCCCGTCCCCGTCCACGCCAACGGGATCGGCTACATCCTGGGCGGTATCACCTTCTTCGGGTTCCTCATCCTCGTCGTGACAGGAATCTGGCTGGCGCAGTTCTACCATCCGACGCCGACCACGGCGCGCGAGAGCATCGTCTACATCATGAACGTGGCGCCGCTCGGCGACCTCGTCCGCGGCATCCATTTCTGGGTCGCGAATATCGTCATGGCGACCGTACTCCTGCACATGAGCCGGGTGTTTCTTACCGGCTCATACAAGCGCCCGCGCGAGGCCAACTGGCTGATCGGCCTTGGGCTCCTTGGCGTCACCCTCGGCTCGATCTTCACCGGCACCGTCCTGAAGTGGGATCAGGAGGGCTTCGAAGCCCTGGGGCACAATCTCGAGATCGGGGATCTCCTGGGTGTCGTCGGCCTCTGGTTCTCGGAGGACTTCGCCGCAGCCAGCGGGCCGATCATCGGCAGGCTGGCGAACGCTCACATCTCCATCCTCCCCACGATCGGCACGCTGCTTCTCATCGCCCACTTCCTCCTCGTCAAACGCCACGGGATCTCATCGCTGCCCGCGCAGTCGGACGCTGCCGCGGAGGGTGGCCCGGTCCCGGCCCGTGGCGGCTCCACGTTCACTGCCCATCTCGTGCGGATGGCGGGGTTCGGGCTACTGATGCTGGCGCTCGCGACGGTACTCACCCTGATCTGGCCCGCCGAACTCGGTCCACGGCCGATCCCGGGGGAGGAGATCACGAAGCCGCCCTGGATGTTCCTGGTGTTCTACCCCCTGGAGGACTGGTTCGGGCTCAGCGCGCTTCTCTGGGCACCGGCGATTCTGTTCGGCGCCCTTGCCCTCGTGCCGTTCGTCGACCGAACCAAGTACCGCTCGCCGACCCGGCGACGGTTGGTCATCGCGATCGGCGCGATCGTGGCCGTCTTCGCCGTCGCCCTCGTGCTCTATGCGCTCATCACGGTTCCCCAGGCGCACATCCAGGAGGCGATGTGATGGCCACGGTCCTTCTTCGTCTCATCCTCCTCGCTGTCGGGATGGGCGCCGTCGAGATCGGACTCGGCAGCGCCCTGGTCGACGGATCACCTGCCGGCTGGGCGCTCGTGCTCATCGTCGGCCTTCCGATGATCGTCGCCGGCTCGGCCGGCTTCATGGTCTCGCTGCTGGGCGGGGCGACGCGGAAAGGTTCCACCGATGCGTAGGGCTCTATCGTTCGCGGTCGTTCTCGGACTCACCCTCTCGTTCGGTGGCGCCGTCACGATGCTGGCCCACGAGGGCGACGGGGATGCGAAGATCGAGATCGAGCCTTCGACGGTCTCGGCCGGCGAATCGGTGATCGTTGTCGGAAGCGGGCTGGAACCCGACAGCGACCGCGTCCTTCTGCTCGCTGGGGAAAGCCTCATCGTGCAGTTCGGCACCGTGAAGACGAACGCTGACGGACGGTTCCAGCGGGAGCTGACCATCCCGGGCCACATGCCGGCCGGCACGTACGAGCTCCAGGCGATCGGCGACGAGACGCTCACCGTAGCACTCGGCATCCTGGCGGCCGAGGCGGCGACCTCACCGGCCCCGGCCGCATCCCCGGCGGTGGGTGCGACCGACGCGCCTGGCGCCACCGCCGCCCCCGGTGGGATCGTCGGTCCGGGTGCCACCGCCGCCCCGGTCGATCCGACGAAGTCCATCGTGCCCCGTGAGCGAACGCCGCTCGACCTCGCGCTGATCGTGGGTTTCATGGCGCTGGCCGCGACCGTTGGCGGACTCCTCGCCTGGCGGGCCGAGCACTTCCGAGGCGTGGCCGAAGCCGAGTCGTGACCGATGGGCCGTGATCAGCCCTCACGGCCCTTGAGCCACTGACAGGACGATCACGGCGAACGTCACGACGCCTGACGCCACGCCTGTCATCGGCACGGTCCGGGCGTCCCGCCGTTGCTCGACCCGGAGGCGGAGAAGGACCTGCCGGACGATCGCATAGACAGAGAACGCGGTCACGAAGATGACGCCCGACAGCGGTGACATCCCGCCCAGGACGAGCACAAGGGCCACGAGACCGATGACCAGGCCGGCGCCCGACTCGAACAGCTGCGTTGGAAGGCGGCGCGCGCCAACCCGACGATCCGAGGACCACATGCCCCAGCGCGAGGCGGTGCAGCGCCCCGCGCAGCAACCCGTGAAGAAGCAGCCGACCCGCCCGATCGCGACGGCGAAGAACACGCCGGGCGTGCTGGCGTCGAGCACGACCCCGATGGGCAACTCGAACAGGAGCAGCGCCACGGCCGCGACGACCGGGAAGACGATGAGGAACCCGTCGACTGCCCAGCCACCCCGGATGATCGACTCTCCCGGGTGCAACGTCGCGTACCAGACCTTGGCCCCGAAGAGCCCGAACAGGATCGCGATCCCCGACGCCCCCAACGTGGGCCCGAACGGCACGTCGCCGCGGCCGAGGATGGCGGCCTGGACCACGAGGGCGAAGACGATGGCGAAGATCCCCAGCGCCGTATAGATGCCGGGCATGACGGCGGGCTGCATGGCGAGGGGTGCCAGCAGGGCCCAGCGCGTCGGGATCGGCTGCTCCGGCCGGGTGGAGATCGCCCACCTCCGCCACGACCAGGCGGCCGGCCGGACCTGTCGTCCGCTGGAGCCTCGAGCGCGCGGGGCCAGCGCGAAGGGGCCGGCAGTGCGCGAATCCGCCACGAGCTCGGCGTCGACGGTCCAGTCTCCGGCCAACACGCCCGACACCGTGGTCGTGATCGACACGGGACCCGTCCCGGGCACGATCCCTTCGATCACCTCGTCCTTGATGAACGATTCGCCCGGCCGGGGGTTGCCACGAGTCCCGGTGCGGCGACCGGTGAAGCGGACGGTCACCCCATATGGATCGCCGCCCGCGACGCCCTCGCCGGAATCGAACCAGTGGGTCGCCACCAACGCCTGCGGTTCGGCGGGGTGGGTCGCCGCTGGCTCAACGGGTGTGGACGGCTCGTCGCCAGCGGGCAGCAGGGGCCTGGATTGCCGGAGCGTCGCGGCCGGCTTCCTTGTCCGCGACTTCGCGCTCCGTGTCGTCGCCCGACGTCGTGCCACGGGTCGCCCACCTTTCCTTCGCAGATCCGCACGCCCGCGCGCGGCCGGGTCGGCTCGGCGACGCACGTGGTCGCTTATCTACTACATGGCCATAGTACACACCTCCGGGTCATCCCTGGGAGAGACCGTTCTAAGCGCAGGCTCAGGCGCGCCTCACGCCTGGCTCAGCGAAATCGCCCAGTCTGGCATCAAGTAGCGCTGGAGGACCTCGCAATGAAGCTCCTCTCCGCACTGATGGCCGTGGGGATCGTGGCGATCGTCGTCGTGGCCCTCGGAGTCGCCGCCCGGAAATCCGAGGGCGACCAGACCCCGCGTTCGGCGGAGATCGTCATGGAAGAGTCGCGCTTTTCACCGAATCAGTTCAACGCGAAGGTCGGCGTGCCGATCATCGTGAGAATCACGAACCGGGGCAGCGAGCGCCACGACCTCCTGTTCCCGTCGCTGCACATGCCCGGCCTGCAGGGTGTCGAGGCGATCCTCGATCCGGGAGAGTCGCGGACGGTCACGCTCCGGTTCGAGGAGGCCGGCACCCACACGTTCATCTGCAGCATCCCGGGTCATGCCGCTGCCGGCATGACTGGTGCGGTCTTCGTCCGGCCATGAGCCCGACGGTTGTCGCGGACGATCGGGCCCGGGCCGTGCGTCACGCTCAGCGTGCGAGCGGACAGGTCGGGGCCCTCGCCGGGATGGTCGCCGCCGGCGATCCGTTCCCTGCGATCGCCCAGCAGATCCAGGCGGCCAGGGGCTCGCTCGAATCGCTGCTCGTCCGCCTGGTCGAACTCGAGTTGGACGGATGCCTCCCGACGCGAGAGGTGCGAGAAGAGGTCGACGGCCTGCTCCGCACAGCGTTCGGACACACACCCGCCCGCCGCTCGCCATCCCGCCCCGCGGCGATCCGATCCCAAGGCAGCCTTGCTGCGTCAAGGCAGGCTCGATCTCATGAGGAAGGGACAGACTGATGACACGCCGATCCCATGCCGGCTCCGATGGACGGCCGCTACCGACTCGCCAGGGGCCTGCCTCGCTCGGCACTGATCGCGATCGCGCGGTCCCAGGGCCTCGGCCTGTCCGGATCGCGGTCTTCGCGCTCATCGCGCTCCTCGTGACGGGTGCTGCCGCCGGCCTCGTGATGAGCCGCCTCCAGGGTGCCGGGGGGGCCGACGTGACGGCGATCCAGGTGCACGCCAGCATGGGTGGCTTCGATCCGCCGGCCCTGACCGTCAAGGCCGGCGAGACCATCCGCGTCGAGTTCTCGAGCATGGACACCCCGTTCCACAGCGACGGCGGCGGCTGGCACCAGTTCGCGATCGATGCGCTGGGCATCGACTGGAATGTCGGGCCGCAGAGCAGCGAGGTCTTCGAGATGACGGCACCCGACGTCGCTGGGTCCTACACCTTCTATTGCGATGTCTGCTGCGGTGGCAAGGAGAACCCGTCGATGCAGGGCACGCTCACCGTGACCGCGTGATGCGGGGGCCGATGGCCGCGTCCATGACCCGGCCGCGGCTCCTGTTCGTGGTCGTCGGGTCGGTGATCGCCGCCTCGGCCGCGGCGATGCTCGCGTTCGCGCCTCGTGCCGACGAGCACCAGGCGCTCGCCGACCTGAGTCTTCCGGTGATCCTCACGGCCGGCTTCCTCGACGGGTTCAATCCGTGTGCCTTCGGGGTGCTCATCCTGTTCGCGACGTTCGCGCTCGGGCTCGCGGCGCGCCAGTCCCTGGGGTCGGCCGGACCGGGCGGGACGCCCGACGTGGGCGGGGCAAGCCGGACCGTCCTGGGCCTCGGCGCCTTCTTCGTGCTCGGCGTCCTCGTCACCTACTTCATGCTCGGGCTCGGTCTCCTCACGGCGCTCGCCTCGCTCACCGACTTCGGTGGCAATCACCTGCCGAGTCGGGTCGCCGCCCTGATCGCGATCGGGCTCGGGCTGTGGATGGTCCGCGACGTCCTCCTGCCGGACGCACGCTGGAAGCTCGAGGCACCGCACTCCCTCCACGGCCGGATGCGCGACTGGGCTCGGTCGAGCTCGCCCGTCGCACTCTTCGGGGGCGGCGTCCTCATCGGGCTGTGCACGGTGCCGTGCAGCGGGGCCGTCTACCTCGGCGTCGTCGCGCTGCTCGGCGCCAGCGGCACGGTCGGGGCCGGGCTCGGTGGGCTCGCCCTCTACAACCTGGCGTACATCACCCCGGTCGTCGGCCTGCTCATCCTCGCCAGCCGGCCCGGCCTCATCCGGGTGGTCAATCGCTGGCACCTCGAGCATGCCACGGGCACGAGGGCCGTCCTTGCGATCGTCGTCCTGGCCCTCGGCTTTGCGATCCTGCTGACCGTGTAGCCCGGCCCGCTCGGCGACCCAGGCGCCTGAGTGCCCCACGCGGTGTGATGCCCCACGCGCCGTGATGCCCCACGCGCCGTTATTACCCGGGGTCATCAAATTCGGGCTGAGCGAGCGTGACACTCCACCCGGAACGTCGGAATCGGTGACCCGTCACGCCTGCGGACGCCAGATCTCATTACCGAGCGGAATATCGGACGGGAGGACGGGCGGACACGGATCCCGGCCTCGCGACGATCCGACCGGCCGCGATGGCCGCCCGGATCAGCCACGAGCGTCTCCGTCGGGTCCAAGGCTCCCACGCGGCTCGAGGCTATCAGGCGGCGATCTGCCAGAGCATGTCGGCGCAGGCGCCGCGTCAGGCATCCCGGCGTCGGGCTCGCGACAAAGGCCACTCGTGCGAGCCCACGGCGCGCCGGGTGAACGGATCGCGTCCGGCACCGTCACCGGCCGGAATGCATCGGGCGCGATGACAGGGCGTACGACCACGGTTCTCACCCCAGCGTCAGGTCCGCCTCATCCCGGCTTCAGGTCGGTGGACTCAACTTGGGCGATGCCGGACCTGCTGTTGATCCTGCTCCTGGTGGCCGCGATCCTCCTGGTCGCCGACATGCTGCTTGCGGGCGGGGCGATGACGATGACAGGGATGTCGGCGATGGCCGGCGCGTTCGCCCATCCGCTCACCGCCGGGGCGGCGGTCGCGTTGATCATCGCCCTCGTGCTGGTCCTCGGCGGTCAGACCTGACGATGCTCGAGCAGCCCGTTCACGCCCGCATTGATCCCGACGGCCGCCAGGTGATCGACATCGTCATCGATGGTGGCTACCACCCGGGCGCGATCGTCGCTCGGGCTGGGCTGTCCCTCCGCCTCGTCTTCACCCGCGACGACGACGACGACTGCTCCGAACGGGTCGTGTTCTCCGACCCGCGGCTCGACCGCCGCATCGCGCCGACCGGCCGGACATCCATCGATCTCCCCGCGCGGCCGCCCGGAGAGGTTCGGTTCACCTGCGGCATGGGCCGCTACCGCGGCCGCATCGAGCTCGTCGACGAGGGGACACGGTCACGAGCCACTCGGCTTCGCGATCGCCTGGGCCGCCTCGCGACACCGCTGGGGACCGCGCTCCTCCTGTGGATCAGTACGCTGCCCCTGGTCGTCCTGGTCGGTCTCATCGCCTCCGACGTGACCATCACGATCGTGGCCGCAGTGTCCGTGCTGGTCGCGTGGGTGGCCGGCTGCCTGTGTGCCGTCGGACGCTCGGCCGGGCCGACGTAGCCGGGGACGCGCACGTGCCGTTCGTCATCGACATCGACCCCGTCGCCTTCAGCGTCCTCGGGATTCCGGTGCGCTGGTACGGGCTGATCCTCGTCGGCGCCGCCGCCCTCGCGATCTGGCTGGCGCAGCGCGAGGGACGACGCCGCGGCATCGAACCGCCGATCATCTCGGACGCGGTCGTCTGGGTGGGAGCCGCCGCGCTCGTCGGCGGGCGCCTGCTCTACGTCGTCCAGAACGAGCTCGGCAGCGTGGGCCAGCATCCGTTCCACATCCTGATGATCTGGATGGGTGGCCTCTCGTTCTATGGCGGGCTGGTCGGCGCCCTCCTGGCCCTGGCGGTCTTCGCACGCCGCCGTGGACTCCCGCTCCTTGCCGTGTTCGACGTGGCGGCACCCGCCGCCGCGATCGGTCAGGCGATCGGACACATCGGCTGCCTCATCGGTGGGGACTCGTATGGCAACCCGACCGACGTGCCCTGGGCCGTCGTCTATCGGAACCCCGGTGCGATGGCACCGCAGGGGATCCCGCTCCACCCGACGCAGGCGTATGAGGCGATCCTCCTCGGGATCCTGTTCGTCGCACTGTGGGTCGGCCGGGAGCGCCTCGGGCGGCTCGGCAAGGGCGCCGTCGCCGGCACCTACCTCCTGGGTCTGTCCGCGATCCGGTTCGGGCTCTTCCTCCTCCGGGATGAACCGGCCGTGCTGTTCGGCTTGAAGACCGCGCAGTTGATCGGGCTTGGGATCGCGGCCCTGGCCATCGTCATTCTCGTTGCCGGGCGCCAGGCGCGCCGCTCCTTCGCCACACCCAAGCTGGAGGCCACCGGACCATGACGACTCACGACCACCATCGTACGGCCGACATCGGCCCCGACCGCGGACCTTCCACGGCCCCGGCGTCCGCTCGACGACCGCGATGGCTCCTCCCGGCCCTGCTCGTCGCGATCACCGCCATGGCGCTCGTCGCTGCCGGAATCGTGCCCCTTTCCAGCGCCCTCTACGCCGGCCTCTTCGGGGGCATGCTCCTCATGCACGCGGGCGGGCACGGCGGGCACGGCGCGCACGGCGGGCACGGCGGGCACGGCGGGCACGGCGCGGCCGATGCCCCGTCCCCCCCGCCGGCGCGAGATCTCAGCCTCGCCTCACCTGGCTCTCAGACCGCTCGATCACGCTCCAACCGTGGGCTCGATGAGGGAGCTCCAACCGACGAACACGGAGTCGAGCGAACCGACCATGACAACGAGGGTATCCATGGGTGCCACTGACTTCGCGGGAGCGCCGCCACGTGGTGCGACGGGATCCTCGTCCCCCGCGACCCTTGCCCAACCGACGAACTCGGCGGCGACCGATCGCCAGGCCGAGTACCGCTCGCTCATGCGCAAGTGGTGGTTCGGGGCGGCGGTGGGCGCACCGACGATGGTCCTGTCCTACCCGTGGCTGATCCCCGGGCTGCGCGACGTGTTTCCGCGCGGCAGCGAGCAGCTGTGGTGGCTGTGGGTCGCGATGGGCATCGCATCGCTGGCCGTGATCGCCTATTCGGGCAACCAGTTCTTCACGGGGGCCTGGGAGGCGCTCCGGCACCGCTCGGCGAACATGCACACGCTCATCGCGATCGGGACCGGCACGGCCTGGGTCTACTCGACCGTCGCCCTCCTCGTTCCGCAGCTCTTCCCGTCGGCCGAGATGGCCGACGTGTACTACGACGTCACGGTGGTCGTGACCGCCCTCGTCGTCCTGGGCATGGCGATGGAGGTCAAGGCTCGGGGCCGGACATCCGAGGCGATCGAGAAGCTCATTGGGCTTCAGCCCAGGACCGCCCGCGTCGTTCGCGACGGAGCGGAAACCGAGATTCCCATCGAGGGGGTGGTGGTCGGCGACATCGTCGTCGTGCGGCCCGGTGCGAAGATCCCGGTCGACGGCATGGTGGTCCTGGGTGCCTCGGCCGTCGACGAATCGATGATCACCGGCGAGTCGATGCCGGTCGCGAAGGGTCCCGACGACGAGGTCATCGGAGCGACAATGAACACGACCGGAAGTCTCCGCTTCCGGGCAACGAAGGTCGGCGCCGACACCGCCCTGGCGACGATCGTCCGGATGGTCGGCGACGCCCAGGCGTCCCGGGTGCCGATCCAGCGGATCGTCGACGTGGTGTCCAGCTACTTCACGCCGGCCGTCGTCATCCTCTCGATCCTGGGCTTCGTCATCTGGTATGACGTCGGCCCGGCACCCGCCTTCACCTACGCGACGATCGTCGCGGTGACCACGCTGATCATCGCCTGCCCGTGCGCGCTCGGGATGGCGACACCGATGTCGCTCACGACCGGCGTCGGCCTCGCGGCCGGCCACGGCATCCTCATCCGCTCCGGCGACGCCCTCCAGGCGGCCAAGAAGATTGACACGGTCGTCCTCGACAAGACGGGCACGATCACGGTCGGAAAGCCCGCCGTCACCGACGTCGTTGCGGCCGACGGGTTCGAGGTCGACGCGATCCTGGCCCTTGCGGCGGCGGCCGAGCGCGACTCGGAGCATCCGCTTGCCGCCGCGATCGTCGACGGGGCCGCCGAGCGCGGACTCAGCCCACCCGAAGCATCCCGGTTCGAGGCCGTCCCGGGCCATGGCATCCGAGCGTGGCTCGGCGAGCGAAGGGTCCTCGTCGGCAAGCGCGCCTTCCTCGAGGCGGGCGGCGTCAAGGCCGCTGTCCTTGAGGCCGAGGCCGCGCGCCTGGCCGACGAGGGCAAGACCCCGGTCTACGTCGCCCTCGACGACCGGGTCGCCGGTCTCGTGGCGATCGCGGATCCGGTCAAGGACGACTCGGCGGCAGCGATCGCGGCACTGCGCAGGCTCGGCCTGCAGGTCGTCATGATCACCGGCGACAACCGCCGAACCGCCGATGCGATCGCCCGCCGGGTCGGGGTGGATCGCGTGCTGGCCGAGGTCCTGCCGCAGGACAAGGCCCACGAGGTTCGCACGCTCCAGCTCGAAGGCCGAACCGTGGCCATGGTCGGCGACGGCATCAACGACGCGCCCGCCCTTGCCCAGGCCGACGTGGGCTTCGCGATCGGAACCGGAACGGACGTCGCGATCGAGGCCTCGGACGTGACGCTGATCTCGGGAAGCCTGCGTGGGGTCGTCTCGGCGATCGCGATCAGCCGGGCGACGATGCGCAACGTCCACGAGAACCTGTTCGGCGCGTTCGTCTACAACGGCCTCGGGCTGCCGGTGGCGCTCGGCGTCCTGTATCCCTTCGTCGGCCTGTTGCTCAGTCCGATCCTGGCCGCGCTGGCGATGTCGTTCAGCTCGGTCACCGTCATCAGCAATGCCAACCGCCTCAAGCGGTTCCGGCTCAAGGAGGTGGCCTCGTGACTCCCGATCAGATCCTCGTCACGGTGGGCGGCCTCGCGGCCGCCGCCGGCGTCGCCTGGTTCTTCTGGTTCAAGCGGAGTCCCGGCGTCCGCGCGTCCACGGTCTCCGACGGCTACCAGGAGGTGATGATCCTGGTCAAGGGCGGCTACACGCCGGACACCATCCGGGTTGCCGCCGGGCGCCCGGTCCGTCTCCTGTTCCGGCGCGAGGAGACGGCGGCCTGCTCGGAGCAGGTCGTCCTGCCCGATTTCGGCAAGTCCGCGCCGTTACCGACCGGAACCGTCGTTCCGATCGAGTTCATGCCCGGGGAGCCCGGTGAGCACGAGTTCACGTGCCAGATGGGGATGCTCCGCGGACGGATCCTGGTGGAGGCTGTGTGATGACGTTCGTGAATGATCTTGTCGTCCTCGATCCCCGCGCTGGCGGAGCGGCGAGTTGCATCGTGTGCGGCAACGACATCGCCCCCGGCGAGGGCGTCACGGCCCGCTACGAGGACCGCACCCTGCGGTTCAAGTGCCCGGGCTGCCTGGCCCGCTTCGAGGCGGACCCCGAGCGGTTCCTCACGGGCGCCGAGGCCGGATGCTGCGGGAACGGGCACGACCATTCGCCGGACAGCGAGTGGGCCTGCGACCGGTGAACCGCGCGCGCCAGCTCGAGCACGGGCTGTAACTCGACCCGGGCCGGGCCCGTGGTGCGCCGGCCAGCGCCTGGGTCAGTGCGCCAGGTAGCCGGCGAGCGCAGCCTCGACGCTGCCCGAGACCACCGACAGGCCGCCCAGGATGACGATCCGTCCCGGCGCGAGCCGAGCCAGTTCAGCCGCGACGGCGGGCGGAATCGAGCCGCCCGGAATGAGCAGCATCGGGCCAGGGCCCATGGCCGCGACGACGGCGCCGGCGAGCGCATCGGGGAACTTCATCCCGGTCGCGACGTAGACGACGGGAATCCCCTGGGCAAACGACGCCGCGCTGATCGCGGCCGACGTGTCGTAGCGGTTGGCGCCCGCAAGCCGGGTCACGCCGCCGCCGGTGTAGCCGGCGAGCGCCCCCTCCACCTCGCTCGAAATCACCGAGGGACCGCCGAGGAGGACGATCCGTCCCGGCGCGAGGCGCGTGAGTTCTGCGGCGACGGCCGGCGGAATGGAGGCGCCGGGGACAAGGAGCATCGGGCCCGGTGTGATCGCCGCGACAACCGCGCCGGCGAGCGCGTCGGGGAACTTGAGTCCCGTCGCGATGTACGCGACCGGAACGCCCGGAGCGAAGGTTGCAGCGCTGACTGCCGCGGCCGTCTGGTAGCGGTCGGCGCCCGAGATCCGGGTCACGCCGCCGCCGGTGTAGCCGGCCAGCGCCGCGGCCACGCCGTCCGAGACGACCGACGGTCCGCCGAGCACGACGATCCGTCCCGGCGCGAGGCGCGTGAGCTCTGCGGCCACGACGGGTGGGATCGAGCCGCTCGGGACCAGCAGCATCGGCCCGGTGCCGATCGCCGCGACGACCGCGCCGGCGAGCGCGTCGGGGAAGTTGGTACCGGTCGCGACGTACGCCACCGGCACGCCCGGGGCGAAGCTTGCGGCACTGATCGCGGCCGCGGTGTGGTACCGGTCGGCGCCCGAGATCCGGGTCACGGTGCCGATGAGACCCGGGACCCACGTGACGGCGGACGAGACGGTGGGCGCGGCCGGTCCGCCGAGTCCGGCGAGGTCGGCGACACCACCGGCGGCGAGCGTCAGCTCGACCGTCCCCGCGGTTGGGGCATCGGCGGTCAGGTTCACCCGGTAGATCGACGCCGATCCAGTGATGCTCGCGACGCTCCATCCTGTCGAGGTCCCGGTGATCGCGATCGCCTCCGCGGCGAGGCCGGTTACCGGCTCACTGAAGACGACACCGAACGAGACCGACGTACCCATCGTCGGCGACACCGTGATCGGGGCCATCGAGGCGACGGCCGGAGCGGTGGCATCGACGCCGGGACCGGTGTTCGTGGCGATCCGAGCCGCCACGGCCGAACGCAATGCCGGGAGGGTCGCGTAGAAGACCCCTCCGGGACAGGCCGTCGGGGTCAGGTCGCGATGCCCGACGATGTTCGGGAACGTTCGTTGGGCGCCGGTGGTCGGATGGACGTAGGTGGAGGCGCCCAGGGGGTCGATGCCGTAGCGTTCGGTGGCCCAGGCCACCAGCTTCTCGAGCGAGGCGCGCGCCGCGGGCGTGATGTCGCTGTTGCTGTACGTGCCCATCATCACGATGCCCAGGACGCCCGAGTTGTAGGCAAGCACATGGGCGCCGGTGACGAGCCGGCCGGTCAGGTCTTCACCGGTGGGCGTCTCACCCGGCGCGTATTCGCGCGAGTAGCGTCCCTCGTAGATTTGCCCGGCGTTATCGATCAGGTAGTTGTAGCCCATGTCGCTCCACTCTTTGGTGATCGCGTCGTAGTGCATGATCGAGCGGACGGTGGCGGCCGGATTCGGGTCGTAGTTGGGTCCCGCCGTGTGGTGGATGACGACTTTCTGGACGTTCTGGAAGACGCGCGGCCAGAGTTCCAGGCCCTGGCTGTCATAGCGATAGGACTCGTTGGCGCCCCAGGCGGCGCGCGAGATCACCGCGGGCTGTCCGGTCGATGACTTGGCGATCGAGCCCGTGGAGACGACGGCCGGCTCGTCGACCTGGCTGTCGAGGGTGACGACTGTGACGTCGGCCAGCGCTCGATCGGAGGTCACGCGGACGAATCGGGCACCATCGGCCACGAGGACGTTGCCGTACGTTTCGGTGCTCCCGGCACGATCCCCTACTTCGTCGTGGTCCACCTCGGTGGCCGCCCCGAAGCTTTGCGCGTCCTGGCTGAACGCCACGGTGACGAGCGCATCCGGTACGCCCGGCCAGTGCAGGGCAACGTGCGACGCGGCGAAGGGCAGGGCGACAATCTCCTCGCCATCCACCGAGATGCGGACGTCGCCGGCCGTGACCGGGATCGGCCCTCCTGTCTCGACAGGGGCGAACGGCGCCGCCACCAGCGCCAGGACTGCGATGTGGATGGCAACGAGAAGCGACACGCCGGCGCGGCGGGTCGGAGAAGTGAGGTTCTGCACGGTGTGATGGTGCCACGCGAGTTGCGCGCGACGCGATGGCCCAATCGTCGGTGCGGCGGCGACAGAGGGGCTATGCGTGCCTCGTCCCCTGCCGCATCCCGTGCCCCGGTCACGGACCCCGACGTAAGCCGGCCCCGCCCCCCGGCCCCGGTCCATCGGTTCTTCTCATACGGTCGTCCGGGGAACGTTATCCACGATCTGGGCCTTCCGACCGTGCCTCGCGTGCCGTTCGACGACCGTTCCACGCACGAATCGGGGCTGCGATGGCCCTGATTGGCGCCTCGGGCATGGATAACGTTCCCCCCATGGTCGTATGAGAAACGCTGGGCGGCGATCGCACTTCTTCATGGCCGACCACGAGGTCTAGGCGACGCGCCACACCCTCCACAGGGCCGTCGGGTCGCTGAGCGGGTCGCCGTGGACGAGGAAGAAGTCCGCCCGTCCGCCCTCCCGGATCACGCCGGCATCCGGCTCTCCGAGCAGCTCTCCGCCGCGCCAGGTCGCCGCCGCGAGCGCCTCCCACGGCTCGAGGCCGGCCGCGACGAGCGACTCGACCTCCCAGGCCAGCTGGTTCGCCCGGGACGAGCCGCCACCGAAGTCGGTCCCGGCCACGATCTTCACCCCGGCGTCGTGGGCGATGCGGACGCTCGCCTCGGCGTCGCGCAGCAGGCCCTCCGCGGAGCGTCGACCGGCCGCCGACGAAAACGGCGTCCGAAGGGCCGCCCGACCGATCGCCACGAACGACCGAGGGACGGTGAGGGTGGACACGAGGAACGTCCCCTGGCTCGCCATCTGGCGTGCGATCGCCGCGTCCAGGCGGAACCCATGCTCGAGTGCATCCACGCCGCCCGCGACCGCCGCCCGGGCCGGACCGATGCGCTGGACGTGGGCCGTCACGGTCGCGCCGCGCGCATGGACGGCATCGACGACCCGCCTGATCTCGGCCGCGCTCCAGGGTGAGACGTCCCGGTCGGGCGACTGGACGTAGAGCTTGATGAGGTCGGCCCCCTGGTCGAGCTGCCCGTTGGCCGCCGCCAGGAGCGCGTCGGCGTTGCGGACCTCGATCGCGTTGCCGCGCCGGAGGACCCCCGGTCGCGCCAGCCACGTCCCGGCGGCGCGGACATACGGACGATCGCGACGACCGGCCCAGCGATCCCGGATCCCGAGCGCGAGCGCCCGGGTTCGACCGTCCACGGGATCCTCGACCGTGGCACTGCCGACGTCGCGGAACCAGCGGATTCCGGCCCGGAGGGCAAGCTCGCCGTTCTGCTCGGCCACCTCCAGCTGCCGCCGGGGAGCGGCAGCGATGTGGTCGAGCCAGTTCGCCCCGCCGGGAAGCGTGATGTGGCTGTGACCGTCGACCATGCCCGGGACGATCGTCGCGCCGCTTGCATCGACGATCTCGAGGCCATCCCGCGGCCCTGGGTCCTCCTCGCCGTCGGCAGGACGGATCCAGGCGATCCGATCATCGTCCACGAGGATGCTGACGCCGTAACGGAGCTTCGCCGAACGGCCGTCGGCGAGGGCGGCGTCGCGGTAGAGGGCGCGTCCGGTCCGGGTCGTCGGCAGCGAGGGGGTGGGTGTGGCCGAGGGCGTGGGCGCGGGTGGCGCAGTCGTGGGCACCATGGTCGGGCTCGCCGTCGCGGCGCTGCTGCTCGCACTCGCGGTGGGGGCGCCGGTGGAAATCGCCGGCGCCGGCGAGCCGTCGTCGACGCCGCAGGCGATGAGCACGCTGCCCGCGGTCCCAAGCGCCGCGACCTCGAGGAAGCGCCGGCGGCTGATGGGGGACGGAGGATCGGTCGGCATGCGTCGCTCGTGGTTGATCGCGATCGCGTCGATGCTACCAGCCACGCCCGGCGGTGCCTCCGGTCAAATCAATGGCGCGACGGTACCGTGGCGAGCTCGATCGTTCGCCGGATCGAGCCCAGCTCCGGACGGCCCACAAGGTCGTGGCCCAGTACCGGGATCTCCGCACGGGTGGGTGTGCCAGCTTGACCTTGCCGTGTGATACTTGAGGCATGGCTCAAGTATTCGCCTCGGCCATCGATGTCGACCGGTGTGAGACCGAATGCCTCCATCCCGAGGCGGTCCGTCCCCTACTCGAAAGGTCGCTGGGGGTCGACGGTGCCGCGTCCGTCGGTTCGCTGTTCGCGACCCTCGCCGATCCGTCGCGCGCGAGGATCCTGCACCTGCTCGCGATCAGCGAGCGCGAATTGTGCGTTTGCGACATCGCCCTCGTGCTCGGCATGAGCGTCTCCGCCCTCTCGCACCAGCTCCGCCATCTCCGTGAGCGCGGGGCGGTGAGCCGGCGCAAGGCCGGCCGGATCGCGTACTACCGGCTCATCGACGACCACGTGCGCCGGCTCGTGCTCGACGCGGTGGCCCATGTCGCGGAGGGTCTGGCCTGATGCCGCACGCCCACGGGGGCGCGGCCGGCGGAAGCGCCGCTGCCGCCAGTCGCGGCCGACTCGTGACCGTCTTCGTCGTCACGCTGGGCGTGTTCGTCGTCGAACTCGTCGGCGGCATCGCCTCGAACAGCCTGGCGCTGATCGCCGACGCCGGGCACATGCTCACCGACGTCGCGGGGATCGGCCTTGCGCTCCTCGCGATCTGGTTCGGATCGCGACCGGCGAACGACGGTCGGACCTTCGGGTTTCTCCGGCTCGAGATCCTGGCCGCGGTCGTCAACGCGGTGCTGCTGTTCGGAGTCGCGGCGTTCGTGTTGATCGAGGCCTGGCGGCGGCTGTCCGCACCACCCGAGATCGCGTCGGGGCTGATGCTGGCGGTGGCCCTCCTGGGCCTGGCCGCGAACGGCGTCTCGCTCTATCTCCTGCGTGACGCCCAACGGCACAGTCTGAACATGCGCGGCGCGTATCTCGAGGTGCTGGGCGACTTCGCCGGGTCGGTTGCGGTGATTGTCGCCGCGATTGTCATCGGTGCGACCGGCTGGACGGCGGCCGATGCGATCGCGTCGGCGCTGATCGGCCTGCTCATCATCCCGCGGACGTGGGGGCTTCTGCGCGAAGCAGTCGACGTTCTCCTCGAGGCCACCCCGAGGGGGATCGACCTCGACGACGTGCGCTCGCACATCCTCGGCGCGCCGGGGGTCGCGGACGTCCACGACCTGCACGCCTGGACGATCACGTCCGGGATGAACGTCGTGTCGGCGCACGTGGTGCTCGCCGAGGGTGCAGAACCGCCGGCTGTGCTGGATGAGCTGTGCCGCTGCCTGACGGGTGACTTCGACATCGAGCACTCGACGTTCCAGCTGGAGGCCCCCGACCGCCGCCGGCTCGAGCAGGCCCCGCATCCATGAGCACCACCGTGGTCCCAACCCTCGATCGCGGGCGTCTGCTTCGCCGCGGCCTCCGCCTCGAGTATTTCACCGTCGGTTGGAATGTCGTCGAGGGGCTCGTCGCCGTCGCCGCCGCGCTCGCCGCGGGCTCGGTCGCGCTGCTCGGCTTCGGAATCGATTCGTTTGTAGAGTCCGCCTCGGGCCTGATCATCATCTGGCGCCTCCAGGCCGAGCACCGCGCGGTCGACCACGAGCGGATCGAGGCCGTCGAGCGGCGAGCACAGCGCTTCGTGGCGGCCTCGCTCGTCGCAGTCGCCGCGTACATCGCGTTCGACGCGGTCACCACGCTCCTCGCGGGGGATCGACCCGAAGCGAGCCCGGTCGGGGTCGGATTAGCCTCCCTCTCGCTCGGGGTCATGTGGTGGCTGGCCCGGGCCAAGCGGCGAACGGCAATTGCCCTTGGCTCCCGGGCGATGCGAGCCGACGCGTTCCAGACGACGGCCTGCTGGTGGCTGTCGCTCGCGGTTCTGGTCGGGGTTGGCCTGAACATGCTGTTTGGCCTGTGGTGGGCGGATCCGCTCGCGGCCCTCGTGATCCCGATCTTCCTCCTCCGCGAGGCCCGCGAGGCCTGGGCGGGGGAGGACTGCGACTGACGGCGAAGGATAGCGATGCCCGGACGACGACGCCAACGCCAGAAAGGTCAGCCAGAGGGCGCGGGCGGGCATGAGCACAAGGGCCACGACCACGGGGCCCACGAGGCCCGCCTCGTCGACGACGGCCACGACGACTACGACCACCGGCGCAGCCTGCTCGGGATGATCCGGTCGATCGTCGGGCCGCACAGCCATGACCCGGGGGATTCGGTCGACAGCGCCCTCGAGGCGAGCGCCAGGGGCGTTCGCGCGGTCAAGCTCTCGCTCGTCGCCCTCCTGGCCACGAGCGCCTTCCAGGTCGCGATCGTGGTCGTCACGGGCTCGGTCGCCCTGCTGGCCGACACGGTCCACAACTTCTCCGATGCCCTGACGGCGGTGCCGCTGTGGATCGCCTTCGTAGTCGGTCGACGGGTGGCCACGAGGCGCTACACCTACGGCTACCGGCGAGCCGAGGACCTCGCGGGCATCTTCATCGTGGCGATGATCCTGTTCTCGGCCGGACTGGCCGCCTGGGAGTCGATCAATCGATTGATCCATCCGCAGCCGCTCTCCAACCTGGGTCTGCTGGCGATCGCCGGATTCATTGGGTTCCTCGGCAACGAGCTCGTCGCGCTGTACCGGATCCGGATTGGAACGGAGATCGGTTCTGCCGCGCTGGTCGCCGACGGCCACCACGCGCGCACCGACGGGCTCACGTCACTCGCCGTGGTAGCGGGCGCGGCCGGCGTCTGGTTGGGATTCCCGCTCGCCGACCCGCTCATCGGCCTGCTCATCACGGTGGTCATCCTGTGGGTCCTGAAGGGCGCTGCGAGCCAGGTCTTCGCCCGGCTCATGGATGCGGTGGATCCGGCCGTCACCGACGCCGTCGAGCTGGCCGCGGCTCAACCCGGCGTCGAGGACGTTGCGAGCGTCCGCATCCGCTGGCTCGGCCATCAGCTGGAGGCTGAGGCGCACATCGTCGTCGATAGCGACCTGTCAACGGCGCGCAGCCACGCGATCGCCGAGGGCGTGCGCCACGCGATCTTCCATGCGGTGCCGCGGATCTCCGACGTGACGGTTCACGTCGATCCGTGTACGCACTCGCTCGCCGATCCGCACGAGACCACGGCCGACCACCTGCCGCAGACGCCGCGACGGGATCGAGCGACGCCGGCGAGTTGAGCCACGGCCGGGCCGCGGACGGTCCGCCGGGTCGCGTCATCGAGCGCCTGTCGACGCCTGTCGAGCGCAATCGTGCATGAGCGTCGCGCGGCGGTGGATTGCCGGGATGACGCGGATTCTGTCGCGTTGGCTACACGTCGGCTGTCGCCCAAACGCTCGACGAGCGCGATGTCAGTTCGCCAACGCCACCCGGCAAACCAGGATGTTGGGGGTGAAGTCGTCAGATGCGGATCGGCACGGGGCGAAGCAGGCCCGCTGCGAGGTCTCTATCGGTGACGACCCGCATCCAGTCGACCTGCTCGCGGTTCACGATGATCGTTCCGCTCGAGCGGCCCGTGCGCTCACCACCCGACCAGTACTCGATCCACGCGTCGGTCAGCGGAACCATCAGCGGACGGTTGCCCACGCTCGCGATCGGGTCGCTGCCCGGAGGGGCGTGGACGTAGCCGCCGATCAGGTACTTGCCCGATTGCATCGCGACCGGGTGGGTCTCGGTCGGCCGCCGGCTCGCCTCGTCCCCGCGCGGCTCGCTCGCGTGAACGGCGATCAAGTCGCTGCGCCGGATCAGGATTTCGTCGACCGATTCAGTCGCCCCGTCGTCGAGTCCCTCGATCTCAACGTCGGAGAGTGCGAGTTCCTCGTGCGCATTCAGCAGGTCGGTGAGCCGATCGGCCTGCAGTCGGACCCAGCCGAACACCCGATGTTGGCCCCTGTAGGCGACGAACCGGACGAGCGGCACGTCCGTCGCGTACTCAGGCTCGAAGATATCCTCGGCCGTGTGCTGGAGGACAAAGTGGAGGCGACGCTGAGGCGCCTGAGGCAACATCAGTTCGGCACGTTGCAGTCAAGCCCCACCGCCCGTAATCACCCGAAGGTACGTGGACCCGGTGTTACCTCGACCTGGCGCGAGTCGGAAAGGGCCAGGCTGCGGGTCCAAGATGGTGCGCTGAGGCCGCGGATCACTCGACGACGATGACGTCCAGGCGGCGCGGGCCGTGGACGCCCTCGACCCGCTGCAGTTCGATGTCGCTCGTGGCCGACGGCCCGCTGATCCAGGTCTGGGGTCGGGTCGAGTCCAGGCGCGCCAGCGCTTCCGGCACGGTTCCCACGATCTGCGAGCTCATGACGATGCACACGTGCAGATCGGGCAGCAGGCTGAGGGCCCGCCGGCCCTGATCGGGTCCGCCGTCGAGGACGATCGTTCCCGTCTCCGCGATCGCCACCGCACAACCGGTGATCACGCCGTCGAGCCGGTCGAGCGCGGGGAACGACAGCGGCGGATCGTCCCCCACGCGCTCGACCTCGATCCCCGCGAGCCACGTGTCCGGGACCCCGGCCGGAGCGGCCAGGCGGGTCACTCTCTGCGCGGCCAGCGCCGCCGCGATGGTCGCGGTCAGGCCCGCGGTCGTGGTCCGGTGGACGGTCGCGCGGTAGTCGCCGACGCGTTCGACGAAGAGCCCGGCGATGTCCGTCCCCGGCGGGAGGGCGTGCTCGTAGTCACGCGGGATGGGCACACGCGGTGGCGCGTCCGCGAGGGCGTCGTGGATCCGCCCGAGCACCGTCTCGCGGGCGTCGCCGGCGGACGTGGCACGCCGGCCGGACGATCCGGCCGGCTCGACTTCTGGGCTCGACATCAGTCCCCGCCCCGCCCGCCATCGGTGCGACGCCACCAGGCCCGGAACGATTCGCGTGCCGGGGCCCTGAGATCGCGCGCCCGGAACCAGCCGGCGATGGGACCCGGCCCGGGCATCCGACGCAGGGTCCCGCGCCGCCCGAAGAGGCGACCGCCGAGCCCGGCCGCGCGCTCCGCCAGGCCGAGCCGTCGGGGGGTCTGAAGGGTCCACGCGGCCACGCGCATCGACGCCGCCTCGGCGGTGGGCAGCCGATGGCTCGCCTCCGACTGGCGCACCACCTGTCCCCGGAGGTGGACCAGGACCTCGGGGATATCGATCCGGACCGGGCACACGTCGAAGCAGGCGCCGCACAGCGACGAGGCGAACGGCAGCGAGGCGGTCTGCTTGTCGACCGGGTGGCGCGCGATGCCGCGGAGCTGTGGCGTCAGGATCGCGCCGATGGGACCCGGGTAGACCGATCCGTAGGCCTGCCCGCCGGTTCGCTCGTAGACCGGACAGACGTTGAGGCATGCCGAGCAGCGGATGCAGCGCAGCGCCTGGCGGCCCACCGTGTCGGACAGCGTGTCCGTCCGGCCGTTGTCGAGCAGGACCAGGTGGAACGCCTGCGGCCCGTCCCCCGCTGTCACGCCCGTCCACATCGAGGTGTACGGGTTCATCCGCTCCGCCGTTGCCGAACGGGGCAGCAGCTGCATGAAGACCTCGAGATCCCGCCAGGTCGGGACCAGCTTCTCGATCCCCATGACCGTGATGAGGACCTCGGGAAGTGTCAGGCACATCCGCCCGTTGCCCTCGGATTCGACGACGACGACGGTTCCCGTCTCCGCGACCGCAAAGTTCGCCCCGGAAACGGCCACCCGCGCCCGGAGGAACTTCTCGCGCAGGTGCAGCCGCGCCGCCTCGGCCAGCTCGGCGGGTTCGTTCGTGAGCCCCTCGGGTGCCGGCCGGCCGACCCGGCCCATCTCGTCGATGAAGATGTCGCGGATCTCGGACCGGTTGCGATGGATCGCGGGGACCAGGATGTGCGAGGGAAGGTCGTGGCCCAGCTGGACGATCATCTCGGCGAGATCGGTCTCCCAGACGTCGATTCCCTCCTGGCGCAGCGCCTCGTTGAGTTCGATCTCCTGGGTCGCCATCGACTTGACCTTGACGACCTCGGTCGCGCCGTTCGCCCGGGCGATCGAGGCCACGATCCCGTTCGCCTCGGCCGCGTCGCGCGCCCAGTGGACGGTGCCGCCGGCGGTGCCGACGGCACGTTCCAGCTGTTCGAGGAGCGCGGGCAGGTCGCGGAGGACCTCGTCCTTGATGGCCGCACCGGCCAGGCGCAGGGCCTCCCAGTCGGCGCGTTCGGCGACGACCGCGGCGCGTTTCGTCCGGATCGTCGCGGTGGCGCGACCCAGGTTGGCCCGGAGCTGCTCGTTGGCCAGGGCAGTGCGGGCCGCCTCGGGGAAGGGTGGGGTTCCGGCGAAGGACGGCTCGGGACGGTCAGGACGCGAGGGGCGAAGGCGTTCGGTGGCGTGCCGCGTCCCGGCAGCGTGCGGCGCGTCCGCGGGCAGCGTCATCAGTCCGCTCCGGTGGAGGCGAGGATCTCGGCGAAGTGCATGACCCGGACCGAAGAACGCTGCCGCGAGAGCAGACCGCCGATGTGCATCAGGCACGACGTGTCGCCGGCGGTGAGGACCTCGGCGCCGGACCCGACCACGTCGTCGACCTTGTCGTTGCCCATCGCGACGGACGTGTCGGCATTCTTGACCGCGAATGTTCCGCCGAATCCGCAACAGGCCTCGGATCGCGGCAGGTCCACCAGGGTCAGCCCGTCCACCGCCGCGAGCAGCCGGGTGGGCCGATCCCCCACCCCGAGGAGGCGCGTCGAGTGGCAGGTGGGGTGGAACGCGACCGTGTGCGGGAACCGCGCCCCAACGTCGGTGACCCCGAGCACGTCGACGAGGAACTCGCTCAGCTCGAGGACTCGGGGAGAGACCGCGGCTACCCGCTTGGCCAACCCGGTTTCGGAACCACCCTTCGCCGCCAGCTCCGCGACCAGCGGGTGGTAACGACGGACCATCGAGGCGCATGAGCCCGACGGCGTGACCACGACGTCGTAGCCCGCGAACGCGTCCACGAACCGTTCGACCAGCGGGATGCACGCGTCCTGGTAACCCGAGTTGAAGTGCATCTGGCCGCAGCAGGTCTGCTCGGCGGGAAATTCCACGTCGTGGCCGAGTCGCCGCAGGAGGCGCACGATCGCGTGCCCCACCTCCGGGAAGAGCGCGTCGTTGTAACAGGTGATGAACAGCGCGACGCGCATCCCGCTCAGGCCCCGCGCCGGGCGAGCGACGGCCGCGGTTCGTAGCGGCGGATGTCCTGGGTGGCACGCACCAGCGCGCGGAGCGTCTCGAGGTCGCCCGAGATCAGCCCGCGGGCCCGGGCCTGGATCAGCACGTTGCCCAGGGCCGTCGCCTCCACCGGCCCGGCGATGACCGGGACCTCGCAGGCATCGGCCGTGAGCTGGCACAGGAGCGAGTTGCGCGCCCCGCCGCCCACCAGGTGGACGACGTCCACGGGCCGCCCCGACAGGCGGGCCGCGTCGCGCACCGCGCTGCTGAAGGCCGCGGCGAGACTATCGATGATGCAGCGGACGAGTCCGGCTCGCGTGCTCGGCACGGGCTGGTCCAACCGCCGACAGGCCGCCTCGATCCGGGCCGGCATGTCGCCGGGCGGCAGGAACGAGGGATCGCCCGGGTCGATCATCGGTCCGCCGCTCGGAAGCTCCCCGGCGGCGATGAGCAGCGCCGGCAGCTGTTCCGGCGTGCCCTCGAGGTCCCAGGTCCTGAGCGACTCCTGGAGCAGCCAGAGGCCCATGACATTGCGCAGGTAGCGGATCCGATCGTCGACGCCGCCCTCGTTCGTGAAATTGGCCGCACGGCTCTCCTCGGTCAGGATCGCGTGGTCGAGTTCGACGCCGACGAGGCCCCAGGTGCCGCACGCGATGTACGCGAAGGACGCGTCGGTCGCCGGGATGCCGACGACGGCCGACGCCGTGTCGTGCGACCCAACGAGCGTCAGGAGCGTCTCGGCCGAGGCCCCGGTCTCCGCGCGGACGTCCTCGCGGAGGGGTCCGATGACATCGCCCGGAGCACCGGTCGACGCGAAGAACGAGGGCGGGAATTCGAGCCTCGCGATCAGATCGGTGTCCCACGTCCGCCGATGGACATCGAGCAGCCCCGTGGTCGACGCGTTGGTGACCTCCGCCACCCGGACTCCCGAGAGCCAGTAGCCGAGGAGGTCCGGGATCATCAGCATGGTTCGAGCCAGCTCGAAGATGGAGGTGCTGCGAGCCGCTGCAAGCTGATAGAGCGTGTTGAACGGCAGGACCTGGAGGCCGTTTCTCGCGTAGAGCTCCTGTGGCGCGATGACCCGGTGCACGGCGTCGACCGCGGGTCCGGTCCGCTCGTCGCGGTAGTGATAGGGATCCCCGAGGAGGATCCCCGCCTCGTCGAGGAACCCGTGATCCACGCCCCACGAATCGACCGCGATGCTGACGAGGCCGTCGGCCGCGCGAGCCGCCGCGCGGAGTCCGGTCAGGACCTCGTGATACAGACGCAGGATGTCCCAGTGGAGCCCGTCGGGGAGACGGACCGGTTCGTTCGGGAAGCGGTGGACCTCGGTCAGCTCCAGCTCTCGCGGCGCGACCCGCCCGACCATGACACGGCCGCTCGACGCGCCGAGGTCGACGGCCGCGACGAGCCGCCCGGTCACCGGAGGAAGGCCGCCGCGACACCCGCGTCGACGGGGATGTGGAGGCCGGTCGACAGGCTGAGGTCGCCGCCGGTCAACGCGAACACGGCCGCGGCCACGTGCTCCGGCAGCACCTCCTGCTTGAGCAACGTCCGCTGGGCGTAGAACTCGCCCAGCTTGTCCTCGGGGATCCCGTAGGTTCGGGCGCGGTCCGCGCCCCAGCCCTTGGCGAAGATCCCGGAACCGCGCACGACGCCGTCCGGGTTGATGCCGTTCACCCGGATCGAGTACTGGCCGAGTTCGGCGGCGAGCAAGCGCACCTGGTGGGCCTGGTCCGCCTTCGATGAGCCGTAGCCCACGTTGTTGGGGCCCGCGAAGAGCGCGTTCTTGCTGACGATGTAGATGAGATCGCCACCCATCGCCTGGTCGATCATGACCCGCGCCGCCTCGCGCGACACGAGGAAGGAGCCCCGGGCCATCACGTCGTGCTGGAGGTCCCAGTCCGCAACGGTGGTCTCGAGCAGCGATTTCGAGATCGACAGGCCGGCGTTGTTGACGACGAGGTCGACGCCACCAAAGGCGAGCACGGCCCGGCGCAGCGCAGCGACGACCTGGGCCTCGTCGGTCACGTCGGCGACCAGGCTGATCGCCGTGTCCGTCCCGCCGAGTTCGCGCGCCACGGCTTCCGCGCTGACGGGATCGATGTCGGCGACCACGACGCAGGCGCCCTCCGCGGCCAGCCGTTGGGCGATGGCCTTGCCGATCCCCGATCCGGCGCCGGTCACGAACGCGACACGGGCGGCCAGCGGCCTGGGCGCCGGCATCCGCTGGAGCTTGGCCTCCTCGAGTGCCCAGTACTCGATCCGGAACTTCTCCGCTTCGTCGATGGGCGCGTAGGTGGACAGGGCCTCGGCGCCGCGCATCACGTTGATCGCGTTGACGTAGAACTCGGCGGCGACGCGGGCGGTCTGCTTGTTCGCACCAAAGCTGAACATCCCCACGCCCGGCAGCAGGACGATCGCCGGATCGGCCCCGCGCATCGCCGGGCTCTCGGACGTCGCGTGCCGCTCGTAGTAGGCGCGGTAGTCGGCACGGTAGGCGTCGTGCAGCTCGCGCAGGCGCGCGACCACGTCGGCCAGATCGGCCGTGGGCGGAAGATCCAGCACCATCGGGCGGACCTTGGTGCGCAGGAAGTGGTCGGGACAGGACGTGCCCAGGGCCGCGAGGCGCGGGTGCTCCGTGCGGGCGAGGAAGTCAAGGACGACCTTGCTGTCCGTGTAGTGGCCCACGACCGGTCGATCCGTGGATGCGAGGCCGCGGACCAGCGGCAGCAGCGCGGCCGCGCGGGCATGGCGCTCCGATTCCGGGAGCGCCTCGAGGCCGGCGATCGGCGGCCCGAATGGATCGGCTCGGCCGTTGTCCTCGATGAACCGCTCCGCGCGTTGGATGATCTCGAGCGAGCGCGCCTCGCACGCCTCGGAAGTGTCGCCCCAGGCGGTGATCCCGTGCCCGCCGAGGATCGCGCCGATGGCGTCGGGATGGTCGCGCTGCACGGCGGCCATGTCGAGCCCCAGCTGGAACCCGGGACGGCGCCACTCGACCCAGGCGACGCGATCGCCGAAGCATCGCTTCGTCAGGGCCTCGCCGTCGGCCGCGGTCGCGAGGGCGATGCCCGAATCCGGGTGGAGATGGTCGACGTGATCGGCCTCGATCAGGGCGTGCATCGCCGTATCGATCGACGGCGCGGCGCCGCCACGGCCGTGCAGGCAGAAGTCGAACGCGGCGACCATCTCGTCCTCACGCTCGATGCCGGGGTAGACATCGACGAGTGCGCGCAGCCGATCGCGCCGCAGGACCGCGAGCCCGGCTTCCTGGAGGGTCCCCAGGTCACCACCGGAGCCCTTGACCCAGAGCAGCTCGACCGGCGCTCCGGTGGCGGGATCCGTGTCGGTTCCCTTGGCCGACGTATTGCCCCCGGCGTAGTTGGTGTTCCGTGGGTCGGCACCCAGCCGGTTCGAGCGCCCGAGGAGCGCGGCAATGGTCTGCTTCGCGTCTGAGGTCATCGGGTCCCTTCGCTGTTTCGTGTCGTCATGGCACCAGCTTCCCGCTTCCGGATGCGGCTGGTACAGAATCATCCTGCAGGCGGGCGATGGAATGAGCCTGCTCGCTCGTGGCCGGGTAGAGCGATCGGTAGATCGCGTAGAGCACCTGGTAGCGGCGGCCCGTCCGGGCGTCGGGGACGACGGTCTCCGCGGGCGCGTTCCAGCGGGCATCGGCCGACATCAGTCCGACCGCTTCGGCGGCGAGCATCGCATCGCCGAAGCTGGCACCGATCGTGACCGCCGGGATCACCTGGCGCAGTCCCGTCACGTTCGAGACGATCTGGGTCCACAGGCCGCTCTTCGTCCCGCCGCCGACGGCGGTCAGCTGCGCGGGTGCGGCGCCCGCGGCCTCCATCACCTCCAGGTTGTGGCGAACCTCGTAGGCAGAGCCTTCGAGCATGGCCCGGAACAGGTGGCCGCGCCCGTGGCTCAGGGTCAGGCCGAAGATCGCCCCGCGGGCCTCGGGATCGAAGATCGGCGAGCGGGCCACCCCGAAATAGGGCAGGACGACGAGGCCGTCGGCGCCGGGGCGCGTCCGGGCCGCCTCGGCGATGAGCGCCGTCAGATCGCGCCCGACGATGTCGCTGAGCCAGGTGGTCAGGCCGCCCGACGTGGACAGGCCGGCGGCATAGGTGGTCGTGCCGGGGAAGACGCCCTGCGTGGTCCACAGACGGGCGTCGGGGCGGTAGGCCCGGGCGATCTCGACGATGAACATCGTCGTGCCGTACATCAGCATCGTGTCGCCGGGGTCGCGCACGCCGGCACTCAGCGCCTCGGCCCAGGCATCGATCGTGCCGGTCACGACCGGCGTGCCCTCCGGGATGCCCGTCGCGGCGGCGCCCTCCGCGTGGACCCTGCCGGCGACCTCGTTGGACCAGGCGAGACGGGGAAGATCCAGGCCTGGAACAACGTCGGCCGCCCAGTCGGTCGCCCACGCGGCCGTCGTCATGTCGTACAGCGGATCGCACTGGCTGGCCGAGTGATGGTCCAGGACGTACTCGCCGGTGATCCGCTCGATCACCAGGGAGTGCGCCATGTGAACGCGTCGCGTCGCGGCCCACACGTCCGGCTCGTGGCGGCGGATCCAGGCCAGCTTGGGTCCGGCGGCCTGCGAGGTCAGGAGCGACCCGCCGCGGGCAAGGATGGTGTCGGCGCCGAAGCGCTCGGTCAGCTCGACGACCTCGGCCATCGCCCGCGTGTCGATGCCGTAGAGGATCGCCGGACGAAGCGCCCTGCCGGCCGCATCGACAGGCAGGACGGCGGGCCCGATCCCACTGACGCACACGGCCGCGATCCGACCCCCGTCGTCGGCGCCGTGGGCGTGGGCCGACAGCTCGCGGGCGATTGCCACGAAGTCTGCCCACCAGATCGCCTCGCCGTCGTGCTCCGCCCAGCCCGGGCGCGGCAGCGACAGCTGATGTGGACGCTGGGCCGTCGCCACGATCGTGCCGTCCGGTTGGACCAGCACGCCCTTCGTGCTCGACGTGCCGATGTCCACGCCTAGGAGGAGGTCGTTCGTTGTCATCGCTCGAACCGTCTACGATAGGGCGCCCCGGCACCGATCATGAGGTCGTACCCATGGGCGCCCGCCCCACTCGCGTCGGCGCGAGTCCGCTGATCGTGGAGATGATCGAGCTCTCGCGCCGCGTCGGCGCCGATCCCGAATTCGTCCGCGCCGGCGGTGGCAACAGTTCCGCCAAGGCCGACGGGGTGATGCACATCAAGCCCAGCGGCGTCTCGCTCGCCGCGCTCACCGCGGAGTCCCTCATCGCGCTTGCCCTCGCGCCGCTCCGTGAGGTGCTCGAAGGCGGCGGCACCTCCGCCGCGACCGCCGCGTCCGGCGCCGCGACCGGCGGGCCCGGGCCCGAGGCGGGCTCCGACGACGTCCTTCGCGTCGCCGAGGCCGCCCGCCTGCCGCCCATCGACGAGCACCGCCCATCGGTCGAGCTGCTCTTCCACGCCCTGCTTCCCGAACCGATCGTCCTGCACACCCATCCCACCACGGTCAACACCCTGACCTGCGCCGTAGGCGGACGCGAGCTGGCCGGCGAGATCTTCGGCGAGGGCGTCCTGTGGATCCCGTACACCGATCCCGGCCTGCCCCTCGCTCGGGCCATCCGGGATGAACGCATTGCCTGCACGGAGCGGACCGGCCTCCCCCCGCCGCGCGCGATCCTGCTCCAGAACCACGGTCTGATCGTGAGTGGGCCGACCGCCTCCGAGATCGAGGCTCGCTCGCGCGAGATCGTCGCGTCGATCGCCGGGTTCGCAGCCGGCCGGCCGCCCATCGAGTGGGGAGCCGTCGCGTCGATCGCGGAGCCCGACGCCCGGGACATGGTCGCGGCCCTTCTGCCGCGAATCGCCACGCTGTTGCCGATCGACGGCCGGCCGAGCACGGTGGTCCACGACGACTCCCCGCTCGCCCTCGACGTGGCCGGCTCCGAACTGGGCCATCGATTCGCTCGCGGCGGCCCGCTCACGCCGGACCAGATCGTCTACGCGGGCTCCTGGCCGCTGCTCATCGACACGCCACCGTCCGACGGCGCGGCCGCCGTGACGGGGCTCGAGGCACGCCTCGCCGAGCGTTCCCGGCAGCAGCTTCCGGCCCCGATCATCGTGCTCGTCGCCGGCCTCGGCCTGGTTGCCGTCGGAGCGACCCACGGGCAGGCCGACGTGGCGCGCACGCTCTTCCTGGACGCGATGCGGATTGCCGCGGGCGCCCATCGCCTGGGGGGCGTCCGGCCCCTGGAGCCGGCGGCGCGGCGATTCATCGAGGACTGGGAGGCTGAGGCCTACCGCATCCGGGTCGCGCGAACGGCCTGGTAGCCGGGCCCGTCGGAAGTCCCGCCGCCGGCCCGACTCGCTCACGAGCGCCCGTAGAGCGGCCCGAACGCGCTGCAGGCGCGGAAATCTGCACCCTCGAGGTCGGCCGTGCCGAGGTTCGCCCACGCACTCGGCCGGAAGATGTCCTCCTCCGGCACGTTGTGCATGTGGACCGGGACACGCAGGATCGAGGCGAGGGTGATCAGGTCGGCGCCGATGTGGCCGTAGCTGATCGCCCCGTGGTTTGCGGCCCAGTTGGCCATGACCGAATAGACATCGCGGAACGGGCCGCTGCCGTTGACACGCGGCACGAACCAGTGGGTCGGCCAGGTGGGGTCGGTACGCTGGTCGAGGGTGTCGTGGACCGCCTCTGGCAGGTCGATCGTCCAGCCCTCCGCGAGCTGGAGCACCGGGCCGACGCCGGAGACCAGGTTGAGGCGAGCCATCGTGACCGGCATCCCGCCCCGGCTGACGAACTGGCTCGAGTAGCCACCGCCGCGGAAATAGCCGCGGTTGGCGGGGTACCAGGTGGTCGCGGCCAGGGCGGCCTTCACGTCGACCTCCGTGATCTCCCAGTACGGCTTCATGGCCGGCTCCCCGTCCGCGAGCATCGCCCCCGTCGCGTCGAGGGTGGCCGCGCCAGAGTTGATCAGGTGGATGAAGCCGCCGGCGGCCTGATCGACAACGTCATGGCCCGTGACCCGCTTCACCGCCTCGGGGCTCCAGTAGGTGCGGACGTCGGCGAAGATCTGGGCCCGATTCGTCAGCAGGTAGCTGAGCAGCATCGTGGCGCCGTTGAGGCTGTCGTTCTCGGTCGCGAAGATGTGCGGTGCGCGGATCCCGTTCCAGTCGAACGACGAATTGAGGATCGCCTCCATGAAGTCGCCGTTCGGTGCGTGGTCGGTCCACTGTCGCTGGCCCTGGAAGCCGCCCAGGATGGCGTTCCGGCCCATCGCCTCCTCGCCGAAACCCAGCTCGGCCAGGCGCGGATTGCCGACGAGGAGGTCGCGGGCGATCAGCGTCATCTTGACCACGACCTCCCAGTCGCGATCCTTTTCCTCGCGGCCCTTGGCACGGTCGGCCGGATTGCGGTCCTCGCCTTCGCGGCAGTTCGCCTTCGTCCATGCGAGCGCCTGCTCGAACTCGAGCGGGTCGTAGATCCCCTCCTCCATCCGGCGGGTCAGCTCGGACATGTCGACGGCCTCGACGCGCATCCCGAGGTACTTCTCGAAGAAGGGCTGATCGACGATGGACCCGGCAATGCCCATCGAGACGCCGCCGAGCGAGAGGTACGACTTGCCGCGCAGGATCGCGGCGGCCAGCCCGGCGCGCGCGAAGCGGAGGATCTTCGCCTGGACGTCGGTCGGGATCGTCCCGTCGCCCGCATCCTGGACGTCCCGCCCATAGATGCCGAATGCCGGCAGGCCCTTCTGGGTGTGCGACGCGAGGACCGCGGCGAGATAGACCGCGCCGGGGCGTTCGGTGCCGTTGAAGCCCCAGACCGCCTTCGGGGTCAGCGGATCCATGTCCATCGTCTCGGAGCCATAGCACCAGCACGGGGTGATGGTGAGCGAGACCCCGACGCCCTCCTTGCGGAAGAGCTCCGCGACCTTGGCCGCCTCGTAGACCCCGCCGATGTTGTGGTCGGGAACGACGACCTCGACGGGGCTGCCGTCCGGGTAGCGCAGGTTCTCGCGGATGAGTTCGGCGGTCCGGCGCGCCATCCGCTGGGTCTGCTCCTCGAGCGATTCGCGCACGCCGTGCAGGCGGCCGTCGACGGCGGGGCGGATCCCGATCCGGGGCCAGTCGCCCACGAAGCGGCCGGAGGTGTTGATCGACATCATCGGCGTTCCTCTCTCGTGGATTGGTGCGCATCTTCCGCGGGCATCACCACGCCGATCGTCAGCAGCAGGTTCGCGTAGATCCGCTGCTCGCCCGTGGAGATGGCCAGCGCGAGGTCGGGCCCGCGCGCCGCGTCGTAGAACGCGAAGCGCCCGAGCGACTGGAGCGCGGTGCCGGGGAGCAATTCGCGGAACTCGGCGAAGATGGCCGGCTCGTCGCCACTGTCGGGAACCATGACGTGCGCCGCCTCGATCGGGATGGCGTCGACCAGCACGCCCAGGACGTCGGTGACGGTCAGCAGGCCCGGCGCGAGATTCAGGTAGACACGATGGGCCGTACCGTTGGACCGCGTCAGCAACGGGTAGTTGCCGTCGGCGATGAGCACCTGCGCGCCGTGGCCGGCCTCGCCGAGCGCCTGGAGGATCTCGGGATGAAGCAGCCGGGTCTTCAGCATTGGACGGTTCCCGTGGTCCGCGGCGGCTCAGGCATGGCCCGCGGCGGCTCAGGCATCGTCCGTGGCTCAGGCATGACCCGCGGCGGCTCAGGCACGCGCCGCCTCCGTAACCCGCGGAGCCGAACTCGAGTTCCGGATGATCAATTCGAACGGGAACACCACGGCATTGCCGATCGCGTCCGGGTCGCCCGCGATGCGGTCCAGCAGCAGCTCGGCGGCACGGTGCCCGATCTCGTAGGCGGGCTGGGCAGCCACGGTCAGGAACGGATCCATCGCCCAGTCGGCCGGGAGGTCGTCGAACGCGACCACCGACATGTCGCCGGGTACCGCCAGACCGGCCTCGTGGAGAGCGCGGACCACGCCGAACGCGATGAAGTTGTTCGCCGCGAAGATGGCCGTCGGCCATGGAGAGGCCGAGGCCAGCACGGATCTGGCCATCTCGTATCCATCGGTCTGGTTGAGCGAGCCGAAGTTGTAGCCGCCGAACCGGACCAGCTCGCCGGGCAGCACCAGTCCGCTGTCCTGGAGCGCGCGGCGGCAGCCCGCCACCCGGTCTACCGAGGTGGAGATCGTGCGCCGGCCCGTGAGCACCGCGATGCGGCGGTGGCCGAGCGAGATGAGATGACGTGTCAGCGCGTAGGCGCCCGCCTCCGAGTCACAGCGCACGCTGTCGACGAAGGGATCGTTCACACGGCGATCCAGGACCACGACCGGCACGCGGTGCGCACGCAGGGTCCGGAAGGACGCGCCGCCACGTCTCGTCGGGACGAGCAGGACGCCGTCCACCTGGCGCTCGATGAGCACCTGGAGGTACTGCGCCTCCTCGGCCGCGGACTCGTCCGTGTTGCAGAACATGACGGAGAAGCCGTGTCGGGCGGCCACGTCCTCGACGCCGCGCGCGATCGTGGTGAAGAACGGATTCGTGATGTCGGAGACGATCAGGGCAAGGATCTTCGTGCGCTTTGAGCGCAGCTGGCGAGCCAGCGCGTTGGGCACATAGCCCAGCTCCTCGATCGCGCGCTCCACCCGGTCGCGCGTCGGCGCGCTGACGTAGCCCGAATTGTTGATCACGCGCGAAACCGTCATCGCGGACACGGCGGCTCGTTCCGCGACATCGCTGATCGTGCTCACTGGAGTCGCGTGTGGCAGCGCAAAGCGAGCATCCTCTTGAAGCGACCATCCTTTGACGACCGGAGGCTGCCCGCGGTGCGGACAGCCTCCGGGAACGGTGCGAGTCGACGTTCGACGGGTTACTGGTACAGGACCGCCTGGATCTCGGGGTTATCGATGTTGGTCTTGTCGTAGTAGAAGTAGCCGGTGTCGATGTTCTTCTCGAGCGTCTTGCCCGCGATGGCATCGAGCGCGGCCTCGACGCACTTGGCACCGATCCCGACCGGGTTCTGGGTGATGGCCCCGGCCATCACGCCGCTCCTGATCGCGTCGATCTGCTGCTGGCCCGAGTCGTAGCCGATAGCCACGATCGCGCCTTCCTTGCCGGCTTCCTTGAGCGCGTTGAGGACACCCTTTGCGGAGCCCTCGTTGCCACCGAAGAAGCCCTTGAGGTCGGGGTTGGCGGTCATGATCGCCTTGGCCAGGTCCGCCGACTTGACCGGGTCGCCCGCACCGTATTCGACGGCGACGACCTCGATGTTCGGGTACGCCTCGGCCATCCGGTTGACGAAGCCGTCGCGCCGGGTCGTGCCGGTCTGGCTGGTCTGGTCGTGGACGATGACCGCGACCTTTCCGGCCTCGCCGATCAGCTCGGCCATCTTGTCGGCAGCCTCACCGGCGGCCGCGATGTTGTCCGTGGACACGGTGGTCACCGGGATGTCGCTGTCGACGCCGGAGTCGAACCCGACGACCGGGATGCCGGCCGCCTTGGCCTTCTCGAGCAATGGGGTTGCTGCCTTGCTGTCCAGGGCCGCGAAGCAGATCGCCGCCGGCTTCTTGTCGAGGGCGGTCTGCAGCATCGTGAGCTGCTTGTCCACCTCGGACTCCGAGGCGGGGCCCTCGTAGGTGATCGTGGCGCCCTTGGCGGCAGCTTCGTCGGTGGCGCCCTTCTGGACGGCCTGCCAGAACTGGTGCTGCGAGCCCTTGGACACGATCGCGATGTAGGGGTTGTCGCCGCCCGGGGCAGGGGTTGCCCCGCCCGAGCACGCAGCGACGACCAGGGCCAGTGACATGGCTCCGGCGACGACGCCGAAGATCCGTGAGTTCCGCATGTTCTCCTCCGTGCATTGTTGACTGACCGCGATGCCGGCTCCGACCGTTCGGTGCCGGCGGTTGGTCCGGTTGGGGTGGGGAAGCGCTCGCTAGGCGCGACGACGGCGACGCAGGATGTCGAGCCAGACGGCGGCGATGACCACCAGTCCGGTGATCACCAGCTTCCACTGGTCGGGGACGCCGGTGATGGACAGGCCGATCGTGAGGGTGCTGATGATGAACGCCCCGATGACCGTGCCGACGATGCTGCCCTCGCCGCCGCTGAGGGAGGTGCCGCCGATGACCGCCGCCGCGATGGCGTCCAGCTCGTAGCCGAGACCGACCGACGGCTGGGCCGAGGTCATGCGCGACGCGATGAGGATGCCGGCGAGGCCGGCGAACAGCCCGGAGACGCCGTAGACGGCGATCTTCCAGGCGTCGACGTTGACGCCGGAGAGGCGCGTCGCCTCTTCGTTGGAACCGAGCGCGAAGGTGTAGCGACCCAGGACCGTCTTCGTCAGGACCAGGGACGCCAGAACCGCGGCCCCGAACATGATGAAGACGACGTTCGGGATGCCGAACAGGGTCTTGCCCATGAAGGAGCTGTAGAACTCGGGGTTGCCCTCGAAGTAGATCGGCCTGACGTCGGACAGGATCTGCGCGAGCCCGCGGGCCACGTTGAGCATGCCGAGCGTGGCGATGAATGGCGGCAGCTTGGCCTTCGCGATCAGCACGCCGTTCAGCATGCCGATGAGGGCGCCGGCCGCCAGGGCCGCCGGGAGACCCAGCCACAGCGGGAGGCCCATCTTGGTGACCACCAGGCCCAGGACGACCGAGCAGAGGGTCATCGTGGTGCCGACCGACAGGTCGATCCCGCCGGTGATGATCACGAATGTCACGCCCATGGCGAGGACGCCGTTGACGGCTGTGGCCACCAGGATCGAGGTGAAGTTCTCGTAGGTCCGGAACGGCTCCGAGATCGACGAGAAGAACATGAACAGGATCACGAGAGCGCCGAGCGCCAGGAGGCGCTGGAGTGCGTCGCCGGTCAGCATCTTCGACATCCGGGACTGGCTGGTCGCGGTCGGCGTCTCCATCGGATTGCTGCCTCGTGCGGTGTCTATATCGGTCTGGGGAGGTGCCTGTCGGGCGGCCGCGACTCAGGCCGCCGCGACTGACGCGGCCGCGACGGCTTCGCGTTGGGTGGCGAACGCCATGATCCCCTCCTGTGTCGCCTCCGTCGCGCTCAGCTCGCCCGTGATGCGCCCTTCACACATCACGAGAATGCGGTGGCTCATGCGCAGGATCTCGGGGAGCTCGGACGAGATCATGATGATCGCCTTGCCCTCCCTGGCGAGACCGTTGAGGAGCCGGTAGATCTCGCTCTTGGCGCCGACGTCGATGCCGCGCGTCGGCTCGTCGAAGATCAGCACCTCGGTGTCGGCGGTGAGCCACTTGCCGATGACCACCTTCTGCTGGTTGCCACCGGAGAGGTTCCGAACGCGCTGGGCGAGGCCCGGCGTCTTGATCGCGAGGTTCTTGACATGCTCCAGCGCGGTGCGCCTGGTGCGGACGACGTCGATCGTCCCGAGCCGATCGGCGAACGAGCTCAGCGCCGCGAGCACCGTGTTCGTCTCGACGTCCATCGTCAGCGCGAGCCCGTACCGCTTGCGGTCCTCGGACAGGTAGCCGATGCCGTGACCGACCGCGTCCTGCGGTGTCCGCATCTCGACCGGTTCGCCGTGTACGAGGATCTCGCCCGAGTCGTGCGGGTCCGCCCCGAACACCGCCCGCATCACCTCGGTGCGCCCGGCGCCGACGAGGCCGGAGAAGCCGAGGATCTCGCCGCGGTGCAGCTCGAAGCTGACGTCGCGGATCACCCGACCGCGATTCAGGTGGCGGACCTCCAGGACGACCTCGGGGTCGGGTTTCTCCGGCAGTTCCGGAGTCGCTTCGAAGATGGTGCGGCCGACCATCATGCTGATGATCGACTGGATGCTCGCCTCGGCGGTCGTGACGGTGTCGACGTACTGACCGTCGCGCATCACGGTGACCCGGTCCGAGATCTGCTTCAGCTCCTCGAGGCGGTGGGAGATGTGCACGATCCCCGCCCCGCGCTCGCGCAGGTGGCGGATGATCCGGAACAGCTCGTCGATCTCGGTATCGGTGAGCGCGGCGGTCGGCTCGTCCATGATCAGGACCTCCGACTCGAACGAGAGCGCCTTCGCGATCTCGACCATCTGCTGCTGGGCGACCGCAAGGTGGGAGACGCGGGCCCGCGGGTCGAGCCTGATGTGCAGCTCGGCGAAGAGCTCCCTGGCCTTCTCGTTGAGGGTCTTCTCATCGAGCATGAACGGCAGCCTGCCCCGCGGCTCGCGCCCGATGAAGATGTTCTGGGCCACCGTCAGGTGGCCCATCAGGTTGAGTTCCTGGTGGATGATGCTGATCCCGAGATCCTGGGCGGCCCGGGGCGAGGAGATGTGCACGTCTCGACCCTTGACCCGGATCGATCCGGCATCGGGCCGGTAGATGCCCGCGAGGATCTTCATCAAGGTGGACTTGCCGGCCCCGTTCTCCCCGACCAGGGCATGGACTTCCCCGGGAAGGAGCGTGAACCTGGCCCCGTCAAGGGCGTGTACGCCCGGGAAGCTCTTGCTGATGTCGGTCATCTCGACGAGCGGTTCGGCCATCGCGGGCTCTCCTAATGCCACCCGGTGATGCCACTGGCGCAAGACGATGGCGCGAGTCTACCGGTCCGCGCCGCGGGGAGCGCGGGCGGTGCGCCGCGGGACGTGCGGGCGGCGCTCGATGCGACGACTGCGACCATCAGTTACCCGTAACATAAGGAAGATAGCGCACGTGTCAACAGGTCCCGGGACGCGGCACCGAGCGGCGGCGGGCCGAGCGGCGGCGGGCCGAGCGGCGGCGGGCCGAGCGGCG
>CAKKPP010000009.1 GCA_919901745.1 Chloroflexota bacterium
TGCCGCAAGCCTGATCTTTCGACTCGGGTGTCTCACCGGGCTTGACAGGCTCCGCTGGTGGCTGGCGAGTTGCCTCCGTGACTTCCCGTGGAGGCACACAGACGACCCGTTTCAGATCTTGGTCGCGGAGATGTTGCTCCAGCGCACCCGGGCTGACGCCGTGAGCATTGTCTGGCCCAGCATCACGCGGCGGTGGCCTGATGCGGTGAGTCTGTCTTCGGCATCGGACACGGAGTTGAGCGCGGCAACTGCGTCACTGGGCCTGGCGTGGCGTTCCAGAAACCTGAAGCTAATGGCCACGACACTCGTCGACGACCACGACGGGAGAGTTCCCGAGGATGAGGAATCTCTCCTTGCATTGCCCGGTGTTGGACCCTACGCGGCAGCGGCAACGCGGGTCATGGCGTTCGACGTCCACGAACTAGTCAGCGACGCAAATGTCGTGAGGGTCTTCTCGCGCCTGTTGGGACTCGACGTGGATTCCGAGACCAGGCGACGACAGTGGTTTGTCGACCGCATCAGACGGTTCCGCCCGGTTCGCGAGAGTCGCCGTTCGAATCTGGCGCTCTTGGATTTTGCTGCTGTCGTCTGCACGGTGCGACAACCTAGGTGTCACGACTGTCCACTACGGTCGCGATGCCAGTTTGGAGCTCTGAAAGGCCGCACCTGATGGCCCACGATCTCATCGAGGCCGTTGAACGGATCCTCGAGTCACGGACGGAGCCAGTATCGGCACGCGTTGTAGCAACGCAGCTGCTCGACTCTGAAGGTGATCGTGAGGTACTTCCATACGACAAGTCGGCCGCGTTTGGGCCTGGTGATCGGATCGCCTGGGAATCACCGGCTGGGCGCCTCATTGGAGACGTGATTTCCTGCGAGCGCGTCAGCGAATACTGGCGACTGGTGGTCGATTGGGATCGGACACTTTCGCCTGGACTCGACCGGTATCTGCGGGCGCGGAAGGACGTACGGCTCTCATACATGTTTGATCCATCCGGAACGCGGCCGGTGACGCACGTCGACCCATTACGCTCATCGATCGACGGGCCCGCTCTAGTGGACCTCTTGGAGGCTGACCTCGAAGAGCAGATGCAATTGCGCCGCGGCTTCGTCTCCTGGTCGGGCCAATGGACGACGTGGCGGCGATTGCCGCGGTTGGACGAGGACGAGGTTGCTAGATGTCTGCTCAAGGCGACGGCCGACGATGGCGTTGCACAGACGAACCAGGTGCTCGGCCTGATGAACCTACCCAGCCCCAGTCAGCCGGGCCACGGTTTCGCCGCCATGGCGGTCAACCTCATGGTCGAAAGAAAGGGGGGCTGGATCTGGGGAAGCAATCGCGATGGCGGCGAGTGGCTGCCTGACAACGCCGTTGCCCTCGTTTTCGCGCGTTTCGGCCGGCCACCTCGGATCGAGGAGACTCGCCAGTCGGAAGCTGTCCCCGATCTGGCAGAGGAGGCCTTGCCCGAGCCACTCGCCGAGTTTGTCGTCGAGCAAACCATACGCAGTCTGGATGTCCGAGATCTCCGGGGCCCAATGAAGCACGTGCTGAGTAGGTGGGAGCGCGCGAACCAGGTCATCGCACTCGACGCGACCGAAGTGCGCTACTTCCCCGATCAGGCACGGGTGGTGTTGATCTCGGAGGGTCTAGAATCGCCAACGTTGATCGACGCCTCCCAGAGATTGCTCCGACCGGAGCTTGTCGAAGTACGGACCAAGATCGGAAAAGCAACCTCAATCACGTTCGAGCATCTCCCGGGGACTGACACATTCGCGGTTGAGTTCGAATGGTCCGATGGTCCGATGGGTGAGACCGACGGCACATTCGCGGGCAGCATCCTTGAGATGATTCTCGACGCGTTTGGGGATGGGCAATCCAAAACCGCAGACGAAGTCCTAACGCACGTCCTGAGCCTGTCACCAGGCGACCGAGCCGTGATTTCGCGGCTCGTCGCTATCTACCTGGCAACGTTCGCCTGTTTCACGTCGCCAGACGATCGGGAGTATCGATACCAGCCGGACCGCGCCCACAATGCATCGATGCCATTGCGGACGGCGCGAATCGCAGACATCGCGCGGCGGGCCAGACGAGCCGTAGAGGCTGCCGAGGATCAGGACCGGCGGATGCGCTTGTTTCGCCTAAGCGAGCGCGCTCCACACATGGTTCGAGGACACGTTCGGCAGCTGGACTCACGCCATCGAGCGAGCGCGCTGCAGCTGGCGATAGCCCGGCGCCACGGCCTGACGGTGCCGCCGGGCTCGACGTTCGTAAGGCCACACCATCGGAGTGGTTGAACCCCGATCCAGCGACGTCAGGCTGCGGGGCCTCCGGACGACTACACCAACTAGTGCACCAAACTCGGTTGATTTCGACGGTGGCCCGGTGTGCGGTCGGTGTCGTGGAACAGACCATCTCATCTGGGTCCCTCCGTCGACAGGCTGGCGCGTGCTTGGCGCGGGTCTCCCGTGGCGACACCTTCGTTGTCCTGCGCAACGGCCACCCCGTCGCCGTGCTGCGGCCCCCTCGCTCCCGGGAGACGCGCCGGAGTCGGGCCGCGACATTCCTGTGGCGAAACTTCGGTGACGTGATGGCCTGGGAATGACAACCCCATTTGGCCCCACCGTGATGACTTGAGTTCCAGCGGTCGTCGCAACACCTGAGCCATTCAGGTGCGGTCATGCCTCATCGGGGTCGGCTCGTCGAGGTGAGTCGCAGGTGAGCGCCCGTTCGTAGCCTGCGGCGATGCCTGCTGCGACGAGTTCCGACTGGCGGCCAAACGAAGGTATCGCTTGCCATCCGATAGCGTAGGTGCTATCAATGCCGTCGACGAAGTCCGATCGTCCTCCCGCCTGGGAGGTTCATCTATCGACCGAGGCGCGGGACTGGCTGGATCAGTGAGGTAGGCAGATGAGATGGCGGGACGTCGCAACGGAGCTCGAGGGCCGGCCTGGCTATCGAGCAGCGTTCGAGCAGCAGTTTCCGTATGCCAACGTGGCGCTGGCGGTGGTCGCACTGCGGGAGCGTCATGGACTGACCCAGCGAGCCCTCGCGGAACTCGTCGGCACGCCACAACCGGTCGTCGCGCGCCTCGAATCCGGCCGACATCCGGTCGAGATCAGGATGTTGGCTCGCATCGCGGACGCCGTCGGGGAAACATGGACGGTGCAGTTCGGGCGACGCAGCGAGCCGGCACAGGAACCTCAGGTGGTAGGTGCCTGATCAAACACTCGACGATCCCGGCGGCTCGCGTCGGTGCCGTCGGTGAGGACGCGGCCGAGCCTCGGCGGGCCCGGCCGACTACCCGGTCAGGAACCCAGGATGCTCAACAGGGCCACCCCGACCGCGATCGTCGCGATCCCCAGGACCTGGATGCGGCTCAGCCGCTCGCGGAACAGGATCACGGCGGCAATCGCGGCGATTGCCGCGAACTGCGAGGCCATGACCGAAGCAACCGCGATGCTCTCACGGGCACCGAAGGCCAGGGAGACCGTGCCGGCGACTTCCGCCACACCGGCGGCGCCCACGAGAGGCAGCGCCCGCCGGGTCATCCGGAACCTGCCGAGAGCCACTAGCGGCACGGCGACCGCGACCGTCCCCAGCACCCGCGCCGGGAGTGCCGTCCAGATCGCCGGCAGCGAGCTGCCGAGGAGGCCGATGAGGTAGATGTTCACGCCGAATGCCATGGCGGCTCCCAGGGCGACGGCGGCCGTCCGGATCGGTGGAGCGTGGGGCAGGACCGGCTCGGCGGTCGCCTCGTCGGACCCGGCGCTCGCGGGGTTCGTCCCTTCGCGAGTCGCGAACACCACCCCGATCACGATCGCGCCGAGGATCGGGCCGGCACCCGGCGCCAGGTGCTCTCCGGCGATCACGGCGATGACCGCGGCGATGGCACCCTCGGTCGAGAGGATCGGCGCGACGACCGACACGTTGCCGCCACGGAGGGCCGTGTAGGCGAGGAAGAGCCCACCGACGTTGGAGGCACCGATCACCGCCATCAACGTCAACTCACGGGTGCCGATGCTCACCGGCCCGCTGGAGATGAGCATGGCCGGAACCGTCACGACCAGCCCGATCGCCATCACGGCCGCCAGCGTCGACCAGGGCCCGATCAGCCGCGCTGCGCGCGACGTCGTGAGCACGGCGACCGCCCAGCACAGGGCGGCACCGGTCCCTCCGAGGATCGCAATCATCGGCGCAGTGTGGCGGCTCGACGGCCGGAGCATCGCCGTGACCCGATTCGGTCGCCTCTGCTACCATGCCCGTCCGCGCCCGGCGCATCACAGCGCGCCGCTGCGCCCAGACCATCCCACCCACACTCGAGGTTGCCACCTTGGCCAAGACGCCCCGCACCTGGACGGGTGCTCGAACACCCTCAGGGCTCAAGCGCGTCCGCCAGGCCGAGCGCCGGCACGCGGTGCTGGGCCCGCGGCGGAGCACCGCGAAGACCCTCGTCGCCAAGGCCGTCGCCGCGGCGACGCAGCCGACGGATTCGGTCGAGCCGACCGTCGCCCTGCGCGAGGCGCTGAGCGCCCTTGATCGCGCGGCAAAGGCGGGAGCCATTCATCCGAACGCCGCCGCGCGCCGCAAGTCCCGACTGGTCCTCAAGGTCAACGCCGCGCTCGCTGGCAGCCACGTCCCGTCCACACACGTGACAAAGACCACGGGCAAGACCGCTGCCGTCAAGGCGGCCAAGGCGCGGATCGCCGCCGGCAAGGCGGACAAGGCCAAGGGCGCCCAGACGGCCGCCGGCAAGGCCCGCGCGGCATTGAGCAAGTCGGCGCGAGCCGAAGCGGCTGCCGCCAAGGCAGGCGCTGAAGCCGCGAGCGCAAAGGCGACGCCCGCCAAGTCGTCGGCGAAGGCCGCGGCAAGGGCCGGCGGTACGAAGGCCGCCGGCGCGAAGGCCGCGGCAAGGGCCAGGACGCCGGCGAAGTCGTCGGCGAAGGCAAGCGAGGCGAAGGCAGCCCCGAAGGCCACGGCGCGCAAGTCCACTCGCAAGGCCACCCCCGCCGAGTAGTTCGCCGAGTCGGGTCCGCCGGGACCCGGGCTGCCTCAGGCAGCCGGAACCTCAGGCAGCCGGAGAGGGCTCCCGCGGCGCGCCCGGCGATCGGGGCCGCGCGACGCCGTACAGCAGCGCCCCGCCCAGGCCACCGACGATCGTCACGATCAACACGAGTCGCGCCGACGCCCACTGCTGGCCCCAGTAGAACGCCGAGAAGCTCGTCGCGTCGGTCACGCCGGCATCCACCAGTGCCGCATCCTGGCCCTCCCGGTAGCGCTGGTAGACGCAGTCGGCGCCCATGTCGCACACGATCGGCCCGCCGAGCCCGGGATCGCGATACCCATCGTCGGCCGCGAAGAACAGCGCCTTCACGCCGAGGAGGAGGACGGCCATCGTCAGACCGGTCACGGCCCCGGCGAACAGCCCGTTGACCACGATCCGCGGCCACGGTCCGGCCCGGCGATCGGAGCGCTGGTCCGCGTAGTAGCCGATCAGCAGACCGGCCGGCAGCGCCGCGATCCAGAAGATCGGTTCGATCGGGATCACCAGCAGGAAGCTGACCCCGATGACGAGGGCCATGCCCATGCCGACGTAGGCGGCGACCACCGCCCCGCGATCGATGACCCGGTTCATGTGGGCTGAGTCACGCCGGTGAGTCGCCGGCGGCCAGGGCGGCGCGGCCAGGGTAGCGTGCACCGTCACCGAGCTCACCCTCGATCCGGAGCAGTCGGTTGTACTTGGCCACGCGCTCGGATCGCGACGGAGCGCCCGTCTTGATCTGTCCGGTGCCCATCGCGACCACGAGGTCCGCGATCGTCGTGTCCTCGGTCTCCCCCGATCGATGCGACACGACCGCCCTCCATCCGGCGCGACGGGCAAGATCGATGGCCTCGATGGTTTCGGTCAGCGTCCCGATCTGGTTCAGCTTGATGAGAACGGCGTTTGCCGCCTTGGCGTCGATGCCACGCTGGATCCGCTCGCTGTTCGTGACCAACAGGTCGTCGCCGACGAGCTGGACGCGATCGCCGAGTCGTTCCATGAGGGCGGTCCAGCCGGTCCAATCGTCCTCGGCCAACCCATCTTCGATCGACACGATCGGATAGCGGCTGCACCAATCGGCCCACAGGTCGATGAGTTCGCCGGAGTCGAGTGTCCGGCCCTCGCGCGCGAGGACGTACCGGGTCGGGGTCGCTTCGGTGCCGGTTCCCGACTCCACGAGTTCGGTCGTGGCCGGGTCGAGCGCGATCGCAACGTCCTCGCCGGGCCGGTAGCCGGCCCGCTCGATCGCTCGAAGGATGACCTCGACCGCAGCCTGGTTGGACGGCAGCGACGGCGCGAATCCGCCCTCGTCGCCCTGGCCGGTGGCATGACCGTCGTCGTGGAGGATCGTTCGCAGCGCCGCGAAGATCTCCGCGCCGGCCCGGAGTCCCTCGGAGAATGAGTCCGCTCCCACGGGCATGACCATGAATTCCTGGAAATCGGTCGAGTCGTGGGCGTGGCGTCCGCCGTTGAGGATGTTGAACATCGGGACGGGCAGCGTCCGGGCTCCGGCCCCCCCGAGATAGCGGTACAGCGGCAGGTCCGCCGCCGCAGCGGCCGCGTGCGCGCACGCGAGCGACACACCGAGCAAGGCGTTCGCGCCGAGCCGGCCCTTGTTCGGCGTCCCGTCAAGATCGATCAGAACCGCATCGAGGCCCGCCTGATCCGAGGCCTCCAGCCCGACGATCTCCGGACCGATCACGTCCACCACGTTCGCGACGGCAACCCGGACACCCTTGCCGCCGTAGCGGGCAGCATCACCATCGCGCAACTCGACGGCCTCGTGAGCACCCGTCGATGCGCCCGATGGGACCGCCGCCCGGCCGACCGAACCGTCCACGAGCAGGACGTCCACCTCGACGGTGGGATTGCCGCGCGAATCGAGAATCTCGCGCGCGTCGACCGCCTCGATCTGGCTCATGCCCTGGCGCGCGTCCTGGGCTTTGCGGCAACCTTGACCGGTGCCTGGTCCGGCAACACGTCGACCCCCGGGAGCGTGCGCCCCTCGAGGAACTCGAGCGACGCCCCGCCGCCGGTGGAAATGTGGGTCATCTTCGAGGCGAGTCCCTGCTGGGCGATCGCCGCCACGGAGTCGCCACCGCCGACGACAACGGTGGCTCCGGCATCGGCACGCGCTGCCAGGAACCGGGCGATCTCGATGGTCCCGTGAGCAAACGACGGGATCTCGAAGACGCCGAGTGGGCCGTTCCAGAACACGGTGCGGGCATCGGCCAGGGCCGCCTCGATCCGGTCCACGGTCGCCTTCCCGACATCGGCGATGTGCCACGACGCGGGGATCTTGTCCGCCGGAATCGTCTTGTACTCGGTTCCGCGGGTGACCTCCTTGGCGACGACCACGTCGACCGGCAGGACCACCTCGACGCCGCGCTTCTTCGCGTCGGCCAGCACTCGCCGTGCCTCGTCGACCATGTCGTGCTCGGCCAGGCTCTTGCCGACCGCCTTGCCCTCCGCCAGGAGGAACGTGTTGGCCATCCCTCCGCCGAGGACCAGCACGTCGACCTTGGTCAGCAGGTTCGTCAGGACATCGAGCTTGCCCGACACCTTGGCCCCGCCGACGATCGCGGCGAAGGGATGCTCCGGCGATTCGAGGAGGCTCGAGAGGACGGTGATCTCACGCTCCATGAGCAGGCCTGCGTAGGCCGGCAGGAGTTCGGCAATGCCCACGGTCGAGGCATGGGCTCGATGGGCCGTCCCGAACGCATCGTTGACGTAGATGTCGGCGTAGGCGGCGAGTTGCCTCGCGAACTCCGGATCGTTGGCCTCCTCCTCGGGATGGAAGCGCAGGTTCTCGAGGAGCAGCAGTTCACCGGGCCGAAGGCGCTTCACGGCGTCCTCGGTCCCGACCCCCAGGGCGGACCCCGTCACCGGGACGTTGCGGCCGATGAGCTGTGTCAACCGTTCGCCCACGGGCCGCAGCCGCAGGCCGTCCTGGACCTTGCCGTTGGGCCGGCCCAGGTGGCTGGCCAGGACGACGCTGGCGCCTCCGAGCAGGAGATGGCGGATGGTCGGGATGGCCGCCCGGATGCGGGAATCGTCGGTGACTCGACCGTCCATGAGAGGAACGTTGAAATCGACCCTGACGAAGATGCGTTTGCCGGCAATGTCGGCTTCGCGGATGGTGCGTTTGTCCATGGGTTGTCCCGTGTGTGGTGCGTGCGATCAGGCAGGCGTGGCGGCCGGCAGGCGGGCCGCGACGTGACCGATCAGATCGGCGACGCGGCAGCTGTAGCCCCACTCGTTGTCGTACCAGCTGATGACCTTGACCATCGTTCCGCCGATCACCATCGTGCTCGCGCTGTCGATGATCGACGAGCGGCTGTCGCCGCGGAAGTCGGACGAGACGAGCGGCTCGTCGGACACGCCGAGGATCCCGTCGAGCGGGCCGGCGGCGGCCGTGCGGAAGGCGGCATTGATCTCATCGACCGTCGTGGGTCGGGAGACCTCGGCCGTGAAGTCGACCACGCTCACGGTGGGCGTCGGGACCCGCAGGCTGAAGCCGTCGAACTTGCCCTTGAGATCCGGGATCACGAGCGCCAGCGCCCTGGCGGCGCCGGTCGTGGTCGGGATGATGTTCTGGCCCGCGGCCCGCGCCCGGCGCGGATCGGAGTGGGCGACATCGAGGATCCGCTGGTCGTTCGTGTATGAGTGGATCGTGTTCATCAGGCCACGCTCGATCGTCAGCAGGTCGTGGACGACCTTGGCGGCCGGCGCCAGGCAATTTGTCGTGCAGCTGGCGTTGCTGATGATGTGGTGGGCAGCCGGGTCGTAGCGATCCTCGTTCACGCCGAGGACGATCGTGATGTCCTCGTTCCTGGCGGGGGCGCTGATGATGACCTTCCGCGCTCCGGCGTCGATATGCGCCCGCGCCTTCGTGGCGTCGGTGAAGATCCCGGTGGACTCGAGCACGATGTCGACACCGAGCTCGCCCCACGGCAGGGCCGCCGGATCGCGCTCCTTGAGCACCTTGATCTCGCGGCCATCGATGATGAGCGCATCGTCGGTGTGGTCCACCGTGCCGGGATAGGCGCCGTAGGTCGAGTCGTGCTTGAACAGCAACGCGTTCAGCTTCGTGTCGACCAGGTCGTTGACGGCCACCACCTCGACATCGGGCGTCCGCTCGATGAGGGCCTTGAGCGACTGTCGACCGATCCGGCCGAAACCGTTGATTCCAACGCGGACTGCCATGGCTGAACCTCCTGGGCGGCGGCCACGCTCCGGCGCGGCGAGTTCGTTGACGTGGTCGGAGCCGGGACGACGCGCGATCCGGAACGTGGAGCCGGGTGTCGCAGGGCTGGCACCCATTCTAGCAAAGGCACTCAGCGACGCCGAACATGACGTCTCGACGCCGAACATGACGAGGCCCCCGCCGTTCCCGGCGGGGGCCTCGTCGATTCGACTCCTGGTCGAGTCAGCCGCCGATCTTGAAGACCGTGTTGCCGCACTTGGGACAGGTGCCCTTGAGCGCGGGCTTCCCGTTCTTCATCGTGACCTGCTGGGGATTCACGACTTCGACCTTCATCTTGTCCTTGACGCAATAGGCCTGAGCCATTCGAACTCCTCCTCGTCCTACCGGGGCGTCACGAGAACCCATGTCCCGTGTCCGCGAGATTCGCGTGCGTTCACGTCCACAGCGACGGTCGCCAGCGATCCGTCCCTGCCCTCCGCTTCTGGCGGTCCATTTCGGCGAGAATCAGGAGGCTTTCAAGCCCCGTCTCCACGCATCCTGCCTCTGCGGCGGCCATGACCTCCCCCGTCGGGAAGTCTCCCGTGAAGCGTTGCGCGTAGACCGCGCAGACGACTCCCGCTCGACTCCCGGCCAGGCCGGCCAGGACGAAAACCGCCGAAGCCTCCATCTCGAAGTTCATGACCCGCTGGCGAGCCATGTCTTCGGCGAGGTCAGGGTAGCGGATGGGAAGCTGCGGGATGGGGCGCCCTTGCGCACCGAAGAACCCCGGAGCCGTCGCCGTCACCCCAACGTGATACCGATGCCCGAGCCGAGCCGCCGCCTCGACGAGCGCCGCGACCGCCTCGTAGTCGGCCACCGCGGGATACCCGTCACTGACGTAGAAGCTCGTCGTCGCCTCGAGCCGGACCGCACCGGTCGAGATGACGAGGTCCCCGGCGGCCATCTCCGGTTGGAGACCACCGCAGGAGCCGACCCGGATGAACGTCGGCCGTTCCGTGATCGCCAGGATCTCCGCAATCACGATCTCGACGTTGTCCGTGCCGATCCCCGTGGAAACAATCGACACTCGCTCGCCGCGATACGTCCCGGTGATCGTCGAGAACTCCCGGTGCCGACGCTCCACCTCGATGGATTCGAGGCGTGCGCCAATCCGGGCGGTTCGATCGGGGTCACCGGGGAGGAGGATGTACTCGGCCAGTTCGCCTGGACCGAGATCGATGTGGTACTGCCGGTCTCCGACAGGGAGTGCGACGCGGTGGTCCGCGTTCGGCAAGACCTCTTCCCTCGCTCATCGTGCGTGCTTCGCTGGCGCGAAACTCGGCCGAGGATAGCCCCGCCCTCTCGTGAGCGTCAAGCACGGCCACGCACGAGTCGAACGGGGGCGCGGGATCGGGGCCCGCACGGAGACCTTGCACGAGAGCCCGCACGACGCCTGGAGTGGGGCCGCGATCCTCGAGGCGGGGCCGTTGCGCGGGCCCCGCTCACGGCACGCGACCCGGCATGTCGGCGACTGCGGCGAGGCGAGCCGCGACGCGCACGGCCAGGCGCCGGCGAGCAACTTCTCGCCGGACGAGGGCCACCCCCAGCGACAGGAGGGTGATCAGCACGGCGCCGGCGACCCCGAGCGCGCCATCGGGAGCCAGCCCAAGCGCCGCGGCGAGGCTCAGCGGCCGCGCATCGCCTGGGGTTTCGTTGTGATCCGCACCGGCAGCGGTGTGGGCGCCGCCGCCGCGGGTGTCTGCTCCGGTGCCCGACGCAAGCGCGACGGGCTGACCCAGCGAACCGATCCGCGCGACGCCGCCGGGATCGTCGACGCTGATGCCGAGTTTCCCATCTCCGAGGGGCACGACGGTCCCCACGACGTTGATCGCGTCACCGCGCTCGAGGAAGCCGGCGAGCTCCCGGGCAGCACCCTCGAGGCGGATCGTCGCCACCGCCGTTCCGTCGTCGATGTCCACCAGACCGTCAGTCGAGCGAACCACGATGCCGCCCACCCGGACGAGGCGATCCATCCAGTCGGACAGCCCGCCGAGATCGACGACCGGGACGGCGGGCGGTGCGTCCACCGCTGAACGGCCCGCGTTGCCACCGCGTGAGGCGGTGATACCGCGGCTGACGGCCGAGCGCCCGGCCGAACCGGCTGAAGTCGAGCCGGGCTCGCCGGGCCCGAGCGCAACATCGGTGGAGAGTCGCGGAACGATGGCAAACCGACGGTCGGTGGCCGTCGGGTAGGGCCGCCGTACGATCCCCACGATCGTGGCCCGACGACCCTTCACGAGCGCGGTCGACGGGATCCCTGAACCGGCCTGGCCGACCACGGCGACGCGGACGCCGTTGACGAGCAATTCCGCACGCCATCGGTCGCCGAGACGGACGACCTCGAGGATCGTGCCGCTGGCTCGGACGACGCGCCATTCGACGGCCGCGGTCGGCGCCCCGGTCAGCGCCAGCGGTGCCGGGGCCGCGCCAACTCCGAGCACGGCCAGCGTCGTGGCCCGCAGTCGCGGGGCGCCGTAGGCGAGGCCCAGCTCGCCGCCGGCACGAACCAGCGACCCGATCCGGGGCGCCGGCTCGGACGCCGGCAGGAGGACTTCGATCGCGGCCGTCCCGTCGTCGATGACGATCCGGCGGCCGGTTGCATCGAGGAGCAGCGGCCCGATCGTGACCACGCCCCGGAGGGTCGCCTCCCCCTCGCCTCGGCGGAGCGCTTCGACAATCGCGATGGTCGGAACTCCGTCCGCGCCGGCTCCGTCGCCGGAAGCGCCGTCCCCCGGCCCCGCCGACGTGCCCTGCGCCGGCACGCCGTCCAGGGCCACGACGTCGCGGGAGTCGCGGACCCAGATCCGGTATCCATCGAGGGCATCCTTGCGGGACGCTCGCTGCCCGACGACGCCCGTCACCCGAACCCGGGCACCCGCGGGGAGGCGCGCAGGATCGATCCCGGCCGAAGCATCGGCCATCACCCGGAACCGGGCGCCGCTGTCGTCGTCCAGCGCGATCGACAGGTCGCCGCTCGTGGCCCGCGTCGGTGCGGCCACAACGACGCCGTCAATGGCGACGAGCCGCCCCTCCGTCCGCTCGCCGAGATCAACCGCCGTCACCTCGAACGGGTCGGGCAACGTGGCGGTGCCGAGGACGCCCAGCCCGCCGGTCGAGAGCCGAAGCTCGAGCTGGCCGTACGGGTCCGCGAGCCGGCCCGTCACGATGACGCGCGTCCCGCGCGGGGGTCCCGTCATGCCGTCGGCCAGCCGAATGACGATCCCCACGCCCGTGTCGTCCGCGATCACCGACAACGGCGGGAGACCCAGACGACCGGGTTCGGCGAGCACCACACCGAGGACGGTGACGGCGTTCCCGATGGGAAGGGTCCGCGCGATGGCAATGCTGATCGGCGTCGCCGTCGGTGCCGGGGTCACCGTCGGGACAGGTGTCGGAGCAGCTGTCGGGGCGGGTGTCGGGGCGGATGTCGCCGAGGAACTCGGCGACGGCGTGGGCGCGCTCGTCGGACCCGGCGTCGCGGACGGGCTTGGTGATGGTGATGGCGCCTCCACGACCAGGTCGTCGGGGCGCGCGACGTAGAGCCGATACCCGGCGGTTTCGGTCCCGCTGGAGTCGCGCTGGCCGAGTGGGCCAATCGCGTCGACGCGCGCGCCGGACGGAATCAGGCGTCCCCCGAGGGCGACCGGCAGGATGATCGCGCGCGCCGGCCCGGTGCCGTCGTCGATCAGTACACCGGTGCCGTCCGCATAGCTCGTGGAGGCACCGACCGTGACGCCGGCGACGCGCGTCCGCCGGCCCTCGCCCGCCTCGCCAAGCTCACCGGTCGCACGTGCGATGGGATCGGGCAGGACCGTGCTCCCGAGGGCGACGACGTCGGCCAGCGCAACCCGCAGCGTGCGCTGCGCGTACCGGTCGTCGATCGTGCCGGCGGCCCGGACAAGGGTGCCGGCCGGCCAGCCCTCGGTCGCCGTCTCGCTGAGATAGAGGGCGATGCCCCCGGTTGCGTCCTCGACGAAGGCGGATCGCCCGTCCTCCAGGGCGTCAAGGGCTGTGGTGAGGACCCCGACGATGGTTGCAGCCGTGCCGTTCGGCAGTGCTCGGGCCTCCGCGATCGGCATGGCCGCCGGAGATGGTGACGGTGACGGCGGCGGCCCGAGCGATGGCGACGGAGAAGGCGATGGAGAACCCGTCGGCGACGGCGTGTCGGTTGGGTCCGGTGTCGGCGACGGCGTGTCGGTTGGGTCCGGTGTCGGCGACGGACTGGGGATGGTCGTCGGCGACGGGGTTGGACCGGGGCTCGGCACGGGGGTTTCACTCGGCGATGGCTGCGGGCCCGGCCCTGGGCTCGCGGTCGTCTCCGGGCTCGGGCTTGCCGACGGACCGGGCGTCACACTCGACGAGGGTTCCGGTGATGGGCTCGACGTGGGCCATGGGCTCGACGTCGGGTCCGGACTCCACGTCGGTTGCGCAGTCGGCGAGGGCGCGGCGCTCGGCGTCGAGGTGACCGATGGGGTCGGGAACGGGCTGGGCGAGGGCGTGGGCGAGGGCGTGGGCGAGGCGCCCGGCGCAGGGATCGGAGGCGCGGCGAGGCCCTGCGGTGACGGCGTCGAGATCGCGAAATCCACTGCATTGTCGTTCGTGTCGATGCCATTGCCGTCTGAACCGCCGGGGCGGCGCTCGATGCTGGACCGGGCAGGCGGTGCGATCGCCGCGGCCCCTTCCACGAACGGGTTCGTGGCATCGCCCCAGCCCACGGCGTCGATGGGGGCGCCACCGATCGGCCGGAGCACGAGTGCCCCACCGGTAGCCGCGAACCCGCCGGAGTACGTCGCATCGGCAACGGATGCGTGAACCCCCAGGCTGTTTGCGATCAGGAATCGCCGCCCAGGCTCAAGGGCCGTTGGCGCAGGCCAGGTCGCCTTGCGGGTCACGGTGCCTCCGGTCGAGGTGACGTAGGCCAGCTCGAGACCGACCAGGTCGACCGTCGCGGCTCCCTGGTTGGCGATTTCGACAAATTCGTCGGACGCCGACGCGCCGCCCGTCTGAATCTCGGAGATCACGAGGCTCGACACGGGCCAGGTGACGACGGCAACCAGCGGCTGGGGCGTCGGCGCCTCGGCCGACACTCCGGCAAGAACCCCGGTCCCGAACCCCAGGACGAGGACCAGCGCGGCAAGTGCCGCGCTTCGAGCGCGCTCCATGTTTCGACCTCCGCGGCAGGCGGCCTGATGCCCCTGGCGGATGGGCCGGTCCGTTGTATCGGGCGAGACTCAACGCCGGCGTATCCACGGCGTATCCACGGCGTGTCCGGATCGCTGCGGGGATGTGCCGGCTTCACGGCGGCCGTTTCGCGTAGGATGCGGGGGCGGCAGGGCGGAGCCGTGACCCAGGATCCGGCCCGTCAGGACAGGAGGAACCGTGGCCCGCGCCAAACGAACCGATCGCGCCGAGGCGCGCCGCCGCAATCGGGAGGCAGCCAGGACCGGCGCCGAAGTCGACGCAGCCGGTCAGGCCGATGAGCGATCCACGGCGGCCAGCAGCCGTTCGACGGCCCCACAGCGCCCGGGGATTCGCGCCGCCTTTCGTGAGTCGTTCCGCCCCCTGAACATTCGCGAGGACCTTGCGGCGCTGCCCCGGTTGATCGTCCATCGGTCGGTCTTCGTCCCGATCGCGTTCACCGTCGGCACGGCGGTCCTGTTCCTTGCGATCGGGCCATCCGGTTCGCCCACCCCGGCAACCCCGGGGACGGTCCAGGTGCCGATCGAGCAGATCATCGCGACGTTCCTGTTCCAGTACTTCGTCGCCACGCCGCCCGTCGGGGCGGTGTTCCTCGCGGGCTTCCTGGCGCCGCGGGCGGGCTGGTTGACCGGCTTGATCGCGGGCATCGTTGCCGCGACCACACTCACCGTGATGATGCTCTCGGGCAAGTTCGGCGCCCTGCCGGCGAGTCAGGCCTCCGAGCTGGCCGTCGTGGCGTTCCTGCTCTCACCGTCGGCCGGTGTCGTGTTCGGCGGCGCGGCCGCCTGGTATCGGCGGTTCCTCATGCTGACCAATCCGAATCGAAATCGCCGACCGCAGCCTGGCAAGGCCTCCCGGACGAGCTCGCGCCGCCGCTAGCCGAGCCGGCGCATCCCGGCATGTCCGAGCTGGCGGACGCCCTCGGCCCGATCGGGGCCGCCGACCGTCGCAGCCAGTTCCGTCAGCGGACGCACCTCACGAGCGACGACATTGACCACGGGTCCCTCGCGCTGCAGTTCGCCGTCCACGACGAGGAGCGCGTGGCGGCGAACCACGCTGCGCAGCCGCTCCCACGTCGCGGGCCAGAGGGTCACGTTGACCATCCCGGTCTCGTCCTCGAGGGCCAGGAAGACCGTGCCCTTCGCGGTCATCGGGTGCTGGCGGGTCACGACCAGCCCGCCGATCCGGATCCGCCCGCTCGGGCGCTCTGACAGCGCGGCGTTCGTGAGCGCCCCGAGCCGGTTGAGGGCAGGTCGGAACAACCCGATGACCTGCCTCCTGGCATCGAACCCGACCACGGCGTAGCTGTCGCCCAGCCGCTCCAGCTCGGAGATCGGCGGGAGCGCCGGCGCCTCCGTGGGCGGGAGGCGAAGGTCCATCGGCCGCCCCGCCGCACGCCCACGCGCGGCCCCGCGCACCCGGACCTGGCGGCCGTCCACCCGGCCACGCGTCGCCCCCGCGACCTCGCGAAGCTGCCAGAGCAGTTCGCGCCGTGGCCGGCCGAGCGAATCGAGCGCGCCCACCCGGATGAGCCGCTCGACGACCTCCTCGGGCAAGCTGGTCCGCTCCACGATCTCGGCCAGGCTCCCGTACGGCCCGCGGACCCGTTCCTCGTCCAGCCGCGCTTCGTGCTCCTCGCCGATCCCCTTGACGAGGCCGAGACCCAGGCGCACTCCCCAGCCCATCGCGCTCTCCGCCATCCACCGGTCGCGCGCCTCGGCGCCGGGGATGTAGCAGGACTTCGAGCGAACCGGCCGCGGCCGCCCCGCGATCCCCGCGTCGGCGGGGAGTGCCTCGCCCGGATCGTCGTCGTGGCTGCCGTCGTCCCCGGCCGGCCCGGCCAGCGCCCAGCCGGGCCGGCCGGCCCATTCGGTCGTCGTCGCATACGCCGAGGCGTTGACATCGACCGGCAGGACCGCCACTCCGTGGCGCTTCGCGTCGTTGATCAGCACCTCCACCGGGTAGAAGCCCATCGGCTGGGCGTTGATCAGCCCCACCAGGAACTGGGCCGGGTAGAACAGCTTGAGGAACGCCGATTCGTAGGCCGTCCGAGCGAACGCCGCCGCGTGGCTCTTGGCGAACCCGAAGCTCGCGAACGCCGAGACCTGGCGGAACAGCTCCTCGGCCATCTCGTCGATCATGCCCGGCTGGCGCAGGCAGCCGTCGACGAACTGGCGGTGGAGCTTCTCCATCTCGCGGGTCGATCGCCAGGTCCCCATCGCCCGCCGGAAGCCGTCCGAATCGGCCGGGGTGAAGCCGGCCACCTCGATCGCGATCCGCATGACCTGCTCCTGGTAGAGGATCACGCCGAGGCTGTCCCTGAGCACCGGCTCGAGGCTGGGATGGAGGTACGCGACCGGCTCGAGGCCCTGCTTCCGGCGGAGATACGGATGGACCGCGTTGCCCTGGATGGGGCCGGGCCGGATGATCGCCACCTCGACCACCAGGTCGTCGAGGTTGGCCGGCCGCGACTTCGGCAGCGTCTGCATCTGGGCCCGGCTCTCCACCTGGAAGACGCCCACCGTGTCGGCCGCCTGGAGCATCGCGAAGACTTCGGGGATGTCCTCGGGAATCCGGTCGAGGTCGAGGCAGACGGCGCAGTCGTGCTCGATCCGCCGAACCGTCTCGTCGATCGCGGCCAGCATCCCGAGGCCCAGCAGGTCCAGCTTGATGAGCTTGAGTGTCTCGACGTCGCGCTTGTCGTATTGGACGACGACCCGATCGGCCATCGTCGCGCGCTCCAGCGGCGCGATATCGATGAGCGGCGCGGCGGTCACGAGCATCCCGCCCGAATGGATGCTCAGATGGCGGGGGAACCCATCGATCCGAGCGCAGAACTCCAGCCAGCGCTCCCAGTCGGACATCCCGCGGGTACTGCCGCCGATGGGCTGCGGCGGCGGCGGCTCCGGCGGCGGCTCCGGCGGCGGCGGCTCCGGCGGCTCCGGCGGCTCCGGCGGCAGCGGCGGCTCCGACGACGTCGGGGCGGGTCCCCCGTCCCGTGCGGGTGCCGGGTCCCAGCGGTCCGGCCGCCCGAGCCGATCGGCCCGTCGCTCCGGGGGGGTCACGACCCCGCTCTCGGGATCGATCGTGGGCGCCGTCCCCGTCCCTCGCCCCGCCCGCAGCCAGGCCACACTCGCCGGTGTGTCACCCGGCCCACCCTCGTCGTCGCTCGAAGATCCGGCCCTGATGGACGGCCTCGATCCCGCGGCGCCCAGCCAGGTCCCTGATCCGCGGTCCGGGCGGCCTGGGCCTCCCGATATGTCTCCCATCGCTGCCGCACGCACAACGTCTGTCGATAGCGATCTGGCCTCAGTCGCTTGGTCCTCCCTATCCGCCTGCGCATCGCTCCCATGCATGGGAACGGCCTCGATCCGCGATAAGGCCGCCATCGAGATGGTCGCTGGAGCCGCCGGGTCGAGCTTGAGCTCATCCTCACGCTCGCGGTAACGATGGGGACGATATCGAACCGTCGAAGGGGCGGCAGGCGGCGCCGCCGGCCCGCCCGGGTCACCGCTCCCGCTCGGGTCACCCGGGTCACCGCTCCCGCCCGGGTCGCCCGGGTCACCCGGGTCACCGCTCCCGCTCCCGTTGCCACCATGGCCGCGCTGCCTCCCGGCGCCAACCCCACCCACGCGCCGGCTCGCCAGCTGCCCCATCCGGTCGGTCAGGCCGCGCTCGCCGGCCCGGGCGGCCGCGCTCGCCACGGTCTCGGCGTCCCGCTCCCGAGCCGTCGGCGGCCCACTCGCTCCCTCGCCGGGTCGCCGGAAGAACTCGGCGAACCCGCCATCGGCCTCCAGGTCGCGCCGGACCATCACGCTGTCGTACGTCTCGAGCGCCTTCGCCACACGATCGACGAGCGGTCGCGGAAAGCCCAGCGCCACGCCCACCTCGCGGACCGCCGAGCGCGCCCGATACGTGACGAGGTTGCAGACCATCCCCGTGTGCTCCGGCCCGTAGCGGCCGTAGACGTACTGGATGACCTCCTCGCGCCGCGCCGAGGAGAAGTCGATGTCGACGTCCGGGTAGGTCGTCCGGCCCTCGTTGATGAACCGCTCGAAGAGAAGGTCGTGGCGAATCGGGTCCACCCGGGTGATCCCGAGGGCGTAGGCCACGATCGAACCGGCGGCGCTCCCCCGCCCGTTGGCCGGAATCCCGCGCTCCTTCGCGAACCGCATCAGGTCCCAGCAGATGAGGAAGAACTCGGCGAGGCCGGTCCGCTCGATGACCTCGAGTTCGTGCGCGAGCTGGCGAACGACGGCCGGCGTCAACGGGTGGTAGCGCCGACGCGTGCCCGTCTGGCACAGGTCGACGAGATAGCTGAACGCGGTCTCCCCACTCGGCACCGGGAACCCCGGAAAGCGATACCGCTCGAACCCGAGCTCCACCCGACACGACGCCGCAAGCTCGGCCGAGGTCGCAATCCCCTCAGCCCAGGCGCGCGCCGTCCGATCTGGCGCGCCGGCGGCGCCAACGCCTCCGGCGGCGCCAACATCTTCGGCGGCGCCAACATCTTCGGCGGCGCCAACATCTCCGGCGGCGCCAACATCTCCGGCGGCGCCAACATCTCCGGCGGCGCCTGCACCGCCTGCACCGCCGGCCCCGCCCTCCCCGGCGATCCCGCCATCACCCGGCGGCATCGCCGCCAGTTCGTCGCCCGACTTCAGGTACGACTCGCCGTCGGGCCGACGCAGATCGGCGAGTGCGTCCAGTGCGCGCCCGTGGGCGATGCCGGTGAGGACGTCCTGGAGCTCGCGGTCCTCCGGTCGCGCGTAGTGGACGTCGTTGGTGACGACGACCGGCAGACCCAGCTCGGCGGCCAGGGCGGCAGTCTCGGCCACGAGCCAATCGTCGTCCGGCAGGAGGTGATGCGACAGCTCGAGGAAGAAGCCGCTCGTGGCCGCCCCATCGCCCCGCCCGAACCGCATCGCATAGCGCTCGGCGACGGCCCGTGCCCCGGCTCGATCGCCCACCCGCAACCGTCGCGCGATCTCCCCGTCCCGGCACCCGGACAGGGCGACGAGCCCCTCGACATGCTCCTCGAGAAGCGCCTGTTCGAACCGCGGTACCCGTTTCGTGCCGGCCAGGTTCGCCCGGCTGACAAGCCGGCACAGGCTGCGATAGCCGATCGCGTCGCGAGCGAGCAGGGTCAGGTGCGGACCGCGCTGCCGCTCCCCGATCCCACGCAGATCCTCCTTGACCTCACGCCGACGCCCGGGCAGCCGCGCGCGGTCCGGGCGCGGCCGGACGGGTTGCCCCTCGCGAACGACCGCGACGGCCCCCGGCGAGCGCCGTCCTCCCCGGGTTACGGGACGCTTCGCGGGAATGACGATCCCGTTCGGGTCACGGGCCGCGGGGTCGAGGAGCTCCAGCTCGACCCCGACCACCGGGTGGAGCCCGGCCGCCTCCGCCGCACCTGCGAACCGGACCACCCCATAGAGTCCCAGGTGATCCGTGATGGCCAACCCGGAAAGCTCGAGCTCAACCGCCCTGGCGACGAGATCGTCGGGCGCCGAGGCACCGTCGAGGAACGAAAAGTTCGAATGGCAATGAAGCTCGGCATACGGCCTGGGTGCCATGGGCGATGTCCGATTCGGGCGATCAGGGGGCCTTTCAAGTGGGCGCGCCGGGGTCGCCTAGTATCGAACGCTTGTTCTATCTACGTCAAGGACTTCGCGGCGGGGGACCGCCGAGGGTTCCCGACGCAACATCGCCGGGACGTCCGGCGTCTCAGCGGCATGCGATCAACCCTCCAGGCGACGGCCCTCGCCACGATTCGGACCCTGGGCCTTGTCCTGCTGGCGATACTGCTCATCCTCGTCGTTCTCCCGCAGCTCCTCGCCGCCCAGGCCGCCACGGCGGTCTGATCCTTCCCATCGTGCTCGGCCGATGACGAGACCCTCGGCGACCATCTGGTCCATCCGGACGTCGACCGCCCGGAGCACCTGGTGAGCAGGCACTCCGGCCCAGGACCCCGTCGCGCTGGGGGCGACGGGGTCCTGCCATGTTCGAACCGGCCAGCCGGACGCGGTCTGGCGGCGCGACCCACCGACGCGGCCTGGCGGCATGACCCGCCGACGCGGTCTGGCGGCGCGACCCGCCGATCCCCACCCGCCAGTACGATGCGCAGGTGACGCCACTCCGACGGCGGGCCCGGATGGGGTCCCTGCCCGCAACGCTGGCCTCCGCGGCAATCTTCGTGGCTGCGTGCGGCGTCTCCGCCAGTCCACCTCCGGCACCACCGGGCGCCTCGCTGCAACCGGCCGCCGCGTCACCGACCGCTGCCGCGCCAACGACGCCTGCGGCAAGCGGCGAGAAGCTTCCGATGCAGACCGACACCTCGTGGGGACGGATCTGGGATGCGCTGCCGGAGGGGTTCCCGCTTCCTGCGGAATTCCAGGCTGCGGAGACCAGGGGCGGTCCGGCGAGCGCGACCATGGATGTGCCGGGCAGCGTGGCCGCCACCGTGGCATTCCTGCAATCGGAGCTCGAGATCGCCGGGTTTCGCACCGAATCGCTGTCCGGTCCGCTCGAGGACGGCAGCCAGGTCCTCGAGTCGCTCGGTGAGGGCGGCTGCCGGGTCCGATCGTCCGTTGCGCCGCTTGGTTCGGCCACCATCCTGACCGTGCTGTACGGCGCCGCGTGCCCGTTCCCGTAGCCGGGGATTCGCCGGATCGAACCGCGGATTCGCGGTGCCAACGGCGCCGGACCGCTGCCCAGGTGCCGAGCGGCCGGTCGACGCGACGCGTCGTTTCGACCGTATTGTCAATCTGATTTGCGTCCGCCCACGGAACATATGGGCGACGACGCACGTCAAACGATTCGCAGCTACAATCTCGTCACCGTCGACCCAGGCAGTTGGCGGGACATCGGTTCTTGGGGGTCTGTTGTGCAGACGGCACGTCCGCGGGATTTCGGGGCACTCGCCCTTGTCGTGGGTCTGTTTCTGATCCTGTTCATCCTGACGCTGGTCATCCCCGGCACACGCTGACGCGGCGCCGACAGGGGCGCAGGGACGACATCGGTCTTGGGGAAACGGGGGCGGCTCAAACGGGGGCGGCTCAATCGTAGAGCCGCTCCAGATGCCATGTCCCATTCGTCCGGTCGAGATAGACGAGCGCCAGCCACCGCCGGCCGACGACCTTGACGTAGTCGCGATCGATCGGCTGCCGCCACCACGACTCCTCGATTCGCCAGCGATTGCAAACCTCCACCGGCTCGCGCCGACCGTCCCAACGGATGGCAACCAGGCGCCCGGCGGGATCGAATTCCACGTCGATCGCCGGGTGTTCGCGGAGGAGCCGGGTCATCGAATCGCTCCCGACCCGCTGTCGCCGCTCGATACCGACCGCCAGCGCCAGCGATGCTCGGGCAGCGGCGCCTCCGGGTCGGCCAGTTCGACCCGGCGGATCACCTCTTCGCCGAACGTCATCGCCAGCCGGGCCAGCTGCCACCCGAGCCGGGCGCCACGCGCTGCCTGCGGCACGAACAGCTGGAGTTGCTGCCCGGCGGCCGGCTCGGCGCCGGCCAGCTCCAGCTCCAGGCGCGCGACCGCGGCCGGGGGCGGCATCCGTTCCAGTCGGGCGAAGAGCAGGCGCTCGATCGCCTCCGCGTCTGCGGTGGGCTCGGGAAACCGCTGCTCCAGCTCCATCTGCGACGGCGTCCCACGAACGGCGAAGGCCAGGTCCAACTCCAGGCTGAGCCGCGCCCGGGTCGCAGCCAGGCCGCGCCCCGTGAGCTGGGCGCCGAGAGCGGTCGCGACCCGTCGAAGGACGAAACGGACGGCCTCGAGCTCGGAGACCGCGGGCTCGATCGGGAGGGCCAGGACGACTCGCTCCGGCATCCGCCGCGGCCGGAACGGTTCGAGTTCCTCGCCCCGGGCTCGCGAGTGGATCCGGGCGCCCTCCTCGCCGAAGCGGGCGACGAGCGCGGTGCGAGCCAGCCCGGCAACTGCGCCGATCCGACGCAACCCGAACCGGGCCAACCTGGCGCGGATGTCCTGATCCGGGGTGAGCAAACCTGCCGGCAGCGGGGCGAGGAATGCAGCCTCCGCGCCGAGTTCCGATCCGGACGTCGCCTCCTCTGCGCCGACCGCACCGACCGCACCGACCGTGTCGACGGCGTCGACGGCGACGAGCGCGCCCGGTACCGCCAGGCCGGCCGCGACCGTGGCCGCGAACCGGGTCCCGGCGATCCCCGCCCGGGGCGGCCCCGGGAGGATCGGCCGGAGGGCGGCCACCAGGCGCTCGACGAGGACCGGCTCCGGACCCCACAGCGGCTCGAGGCCGTCGATCTGAACCTCGATCAGGCCGAACGCGGCGTCGCCGGGGTCCACCACGCCGGCCAGACCGGGGCTGAAGGCGGCAAGGGTCTCGAAGGCGGCCTCGACGGCCGCCCGATCAAGCTCCGCAGCCGGATCGAGGAAGGTCGCCTCGGGGGCCAGCCGGTGGGCCGCCCCGAGCGGGATCCCGCGCCGGACCCCGAGCGCGCGCGCCGCCGGATCCGCGTCGAGCACCGTCCCGTTCGTCCAGGGCTGGCCGCCGAGGACGATCGGGCCCGGCGGGAACGAGCCGGAGCGGTGTCGGGCGAGATCGAGGAGGAGGTGGGGCCAGTAGAGGTGGAGGCGTCGCATCGGCGTGGGTCCCGGTTGCAGTGGCGGGGGCGTGGATCGGGATCGGGGGTCCGTCGGTGGAGGATGGCTCCGCGAGGAGCCCGTCCCGGAGGAGGCAGGCATCCCGCTCGCCGCCCTCCGCGTAGAGGATCCGGAGCTCCGCCCGGCGGCCCGGTGGACCGAACCGGTTGCGTGTGACGGTCACCTCCGTCCGCTGCCCGACGACGTCCCGCCCGAGGCGGATCCACGATCGGCGGGCCAGCTCCAGGCGCAACCCGGTCGCCTCGGCGACGGCATGGGCGACGGCCGGGGTGAGCCCCGGAGGTTCGAGGACGACGAGCAGCGTCTCGGAACGACGGGCCAGGGCGACCAGCCGGTGGAGGCGATCCTCGAACGCGGCGCGACGAACGCTCGCGTCGAGGCGCGGCGGCAGGTCGATGAGCAGCAGGTCCACGGTCCGCGCCGAGAGGAGCGCACCGGCCAGGGCGAGGCCGTCGGCCAGCGTCTCGGGCGTGAGGACGACGAGCCACTCCAGCCGGATGCCGCGGGCGACCGCCTCGACCGGATCGAACGACCGGGCGAGGTCCAGCCAGGCGACGATGGAGCCCGCGGTCTGGGCCTCCGCGGCGAGCCGCAGGGCGAGGGTGGTCCGGCCGCTCGACGCGTCGCCGCGGAGGGCCACGCTCGCCGAGCGCGGCAGGCCGCCGGGCCCCAGGATGGCATCGAGCGCCGGAAACCCGGTCGAGACGATCTCGCGTCCGGGCATGGACGCGGGCGCGGGCATGGACGCGGGCGCGGGCATGGACGCGGGCGCGGGCAGGCCCGGGCTCGGAGCCTCGACCGATCCCTCTTCGGCGGGCAGCGGTACCGTCGCCAGCGCTCCGAGCGTCTCCCCGAACCGGCGCGGCGCGGCCGCTCCCCAGCGAGCCTGGAGGGTCGCGAGCGCGGCCGTCACGTCGGAGGTCGGGGTGGTCATCGGTCTGTCGATTATCGAACAGATGTTCTACTCTGGCAAGAGGGATCTGGCGTCACCCGGCCGTCACGGCGCCGGCCTAGCATCGGCGGCTACGATGGACGCCATGCTTCCGCACCAGACCCTCACCGATCGACCGATCCTCGTCGTCGACGACGACGCCAAGATCGTCCGGCTCGTTCGGACCTACCTCGAACGCGAGGGATTTGTCGTCGCCACGGCCGGTGACGGACGAGCCGCCATCGAGGCGATCGACCGCCTCCAACCGGCGCTCGTTGTCCTCGACCTGATGCTGCCCGAGATCGACGGGCGTGCCATCACCCGGGCGGTGCGCTCCGGGTCGAACGGAGCCCTCGCCGCCACGCCCATCCTCATCCTCTCGGCCCGAGGGTCCGTCCTGGACCGGATCACCGGCCTCGAGGACGGCGCCGACGACTACCTCCCCAAGCCGTTCTCCCCCGCCGAGCTCGTCATCCGGGTCAAGGCGATTCTGCGACGCACCGCGGCGGGCCCCGCGGACGGCACGTCGCGTCCGGTCGGCGCCGAAGTCGTCGGGCGCGCGGGGCCCGCCGCCATGTTGCGCCACGCCGATCTGGTCGTCGATCCGGAGCGCCACGAGGTGACCCGGGACGGCCGGCCGATCGACCTGACCCACGTCGAGTTCCGCCTCCTGACGGCGCTGCTGGAAGCCGACGGGCGCGTCCTCAGCCGGAACCAGCTCCTCGACGCGGTCTACGGTCGCGACGAGGCCGAAGTGCTCGATCGAACCATCGACGTCCACATCGGGCGGCTGCGGGACAAGCTCGGCGACGACGCCGACAGCCCGCGCTACATCGCGACCGTTCGTGGCGTCGGGTACCGGGCGGCCGCGGCCCGATGATCGGATGATCGGCCGCGGGATCGCCGTCCGGATCGCCGTCGGGGCGCTGGCCTCAGCCGTCCTCGGGATCGCGATCCTTGCGCTGGGCGTGACGATCATCGGCGCCGAGACCTTCACGGCGATGATGATCAAGACCGGCGACACGGCGGCCCATGCGCGTGAGATGTACGACACATCGGTGACGAGCGTCGTCGTGATCGCCGTCGGCGTCGCGGTGCTGGCCAGTTTCGGCCTGGCCGTCCTGCTGGCCCGGCGCCTCGCCCGGCCGCTGGCCGAGGTCGGTGCCGCCGCCCGGCGGATCGCCGCCGGCGACTACGGCGCGCGGGTCCCCCGAGACGGCCCCGAGGAGATCGCCAGCCTTGCCGACTCGTTCAACCAGATGGCGGCCGCGCTGGGGCACCAGGAGGCGATACGTCGCGACTTCATCGCCAACGCGGCCCATGAACTGCGAACCCCGCTGACCAATCTCCAGGGCTACCTCGAGGCGCTCCGGGACGGCGTGATCGAGGCGGACTCCGCCACGTACGAGTCCCTCTGGGAGGAGGCGGATCGCCTCGTGCGCCTGTCGCACTCGCTCGATGCCCTTGCCGAGGGCGACGCGTCGACCGGCCCGGCCGTCCTCGATGACCTGGACCTCGTGGTGGCCATCCGGCGCTCGATCGATCTCGTGTCCCCGGTCGTCGAGCGGGCGGGCCTGACGATCACGGCAGACCTGCCGGACCGGTTGCCGGCGCGAGCGAACCCGGACCATCTCGCCCAGGTCCTCGACAACCTCCTGTCCAACGCGGTGCGCTATACGCCGTCGGGTGGCGAGATCGCGATCCGGACCGAGCGCCGGCCGTCCGACCTGCTCGTCTCGGTCAGCAACAGCGGCGAACCGCTGCCCGATACCGAACTCGAGCGCGTCTTCGAGCGCTTCTACCGCGTCGACAAGTCGCGCGATCGCGCCCGCGGCGGCGCGGGGATCGGCCTGGCCATCGTCAAACAGCTCGTCGAGGCCTCGGGTGGCCGCGTCGGCGCCGACACGGCCGGTGGCCGGACGCGGTTCTGGTTCAGCCTGCCGGCCTGAGTCTCGGTTGCGATCAGGGGAGCGCGACCGCCCCCAGCCCCGCCGCCAGGATCCCCAGGCCGAGCCATTGGGTCGGCCGCAGGCGCTCTCGCATGAACAGCACGGCAACCACGACGGCGATCGCCGGACCGAATGAACTGGCCAGGCCGACGATCCACGTTTCGGCCACCTCCAGCCCGTACGTGAAGCTGATCAGCCCCGCGACGTCGAGGAGCCCGGCCAGGAGAATGGCGATCGCGCCGCGCCGCGAGCGCGCCTCTCCGGCAGCCAGAAACGGGCGGAGTGCCGGGGCGTTGGTCGCCAGGCTGGCGACGAGCAGCAACCAGACGGCGACGACGTTGACCGTTCGTGCCAGCAGCGAGAATTCGAGCCAGCCAACCTCGCGGATGGGTGTCGACGAGGCGATCGTCATGAGCGCAAACAGCACCAGGGCCGCAAACCCGAACAGAACCCCGGATCCCACGATCCGGGTCTCCCTGAGGTTGCCGTCGGAGACGAATCCGACGAAGACGACACCGATCGTGGCCAGCACGGCACCCACCGCCTGGAGCGGCGTCAACGTCTCGCCGAGGAAGAGCACCGACAGGATCACCGTCAACCCGCCGAACGCGGCGACCGTCGGACTCACCACGGCCAGGGGGCCGATGCGCAGCCCGGTGAAGAACGCGAGGTAGGCGCCGGCCCCGAACAGCCCGACCGCGACGGCAGACACAAGGATCCCTAGGTCGCTCGGGAGCTGGACCCCGCGCAGCAGGCCGATGATCACGAGGACCAGCCAGCCGGCGAGATGGGCTCCGGCGAGGACCCGAACGCTGCCGAAACGCCGGCTCGCGACGGAGGCCGATACGTCGGTGAGACCCCACATCACGGCGGCGCCGAGGCCCAGCAGCAGACCGATGCCCATCGGCGCAGGGTAGTGGGTAGAGGCAGCCCTCGACGCACGCGTGCCGGCACTCGCGACCGTGGGTCCGACCGCGAGACGGTGTCAGACGCGCCCGGGGTCGGGCCGGGAGCCCGTGCTACACTCGACGCCCGTTCCGCCCGCCGCGGCGTGCGAACGACCCCGTGGGGATGTAGCTCAGCCGGAAGAGCACTGCGTTCGCATCGCAGGGGTCAGGGGTTCGAGTCCCCTCATCTCCACCAACCTCCCAGTTTCGTGCTCAATTTGGTTGGGTGCTCGGCTCAAGACAGCTACCGGGACAGCTATACGCCAGGGCGGCCCACCTGCCAGCCCCAATCAAATTGTCTCGAGATTTGCAGGCGCTACGCGTTGACGAGAGATCGTCTCCCGCGGCCGGCCTCCAACGGTGTCCGTGACCCACCGATCAGAGGTGGCGCGTCACCTCGCTCCGCCCAGCGCTTCATCCATTCGTGCCGCGGCCGCGCGTCCGAGCGCAGGAACCACACCGGCGTAGACGTCGGCCGTCATTCCGAGCGAGCTATGTCCGAGCGTCTCTGAGATCACACGGAGCTCGACGCCCTGGGCGAGCATGACCGTAGCCGCGGCATGGCGCAGTTCGTGGAACCGCAGCCTTCCGATACCGGCCCCGGCGAGGAGCGCCTGAAAGCGGCGCGTGACGCTGCCCGGCGGGATCGGACCACCCGTCGGTCCGGTGAAGACGAGATCATTATCCAGCCACAGTCGGCCGGCGGCGAGTCGCACGGGCACCTCATCCGTCGGGGCGAGCCGCGACCGCCAGCAGCCTGGCAAGTCGTCCTGCATCGGCCGCCGCCACTATACCCGCCACGCGCTCCCCTGTCCGGGGTCCCGCCGCGTCGACCCCTGACAGGCTGGCACCCAGCGCTTCGAGTGTGGCGCGGATCGTTGGCGGGCCGTCATCGAGGGCGCGGAACTCGATAGCCTCGACGACGCCCCCCTCGGCCGACAAGTAGACCCGGACGGGCTGGCGATCGAGCCAGCAGTCGAAGACTGAATCCCAGCGACCGGACCGGATCTTCACCCGGCGGACCGGAGACGCCGGAGCCGTGGCCCACTCGAAGCCGTCACGATGGAGCCATTCGGCCGACTGCAGACGCTCCTCAGTCCTCTCGATCAGGCCCAACCCCCGGTCTGTCGGCTCGCCCGGCTCCATTGGTTCTCCAGCCCACCCTGCGTAGGCGTTGGCCAACTCGGCGGCGACGGTCGCGTAGCCGGGTTGCGCCCCCGACTCTCCTTGGATCGACGTCACCCAGCGGCGCATGCTCGCCTCCACCCAACGCCGCGCGTAGGGGTCGGGAAGCCGCATGATCCCGGCCATCGTCGCGTGATCGAGATCGCGAATGATGTTGCCGACCAGGACGGTCGCGTCGCCGATCGTCGCCATCCCGGTCCCACTGAGCTTTCGGCCGGCGACGGCGAGGTCGTTCACCCCCATCAGTTCCGCCGGAACGCCGAGCGCACGGTAGGCGGCCACCGCCGGCGCCAGCAGCTCGGCGTAGGCGCGCTCGACCGTCATCCGTACGTGACGCTGGTGGACGATGAGCTGGAAGAAGACCTGGTCGGAGTCCAGGTACACGGTCCCGCCACCGACCCGCCGCCGATAGACGGGCAGCCCGCGCTCCGCGCAGAATGCGACGTCGACGTCGGCTTCCAGGTCCCGGTGGAATCCGAGCGAGACGTATGGGTCGGTCGGGTACAGGATCGCCAGCGTGTCGGGACCACCCTCGCTGACGCTGTCGCACAGCGCGTGGTAGACGGCCTGCGATCGGAGCCCGCTGACGCCGCCGAGGTCCAGCAACCGCAGGCGCATCGCGTGGTGCCCTCCTGCGTCGGTCTGCCGTCCCGTCCCGATCGGGCGGCAGCGTACCATTCGCCGACATCGCCAGGAGGGACCGGATGACCGACGACCGCGAGCGCTGGGCGCTCATCCTCGGCGCTTCGAGCGGGATGGGCGAGGCCACGGCGCTCGCGCTCGCGGCGCGCGGCTATCTGATCTGCGGCATCCACCTCGACACGCGGGCCACCGGGGCGCACGTCGAGGAGATCCGGGCGAAGATCGCCGCCGCGGGCAGCGAGGAGCTCTACATCAACATGAACGCGGCCGACGACGAGAAGCGCGCCGCCGGGTTGGCCACGCTCGGCGATCGGTTCGACCGGAGCCGGGCGGCCGGACGGAACCCTTATCTTCGAGTCGTCGTGCACTCGCTGGCGTTCGGCTCATTGGTGCCCTACATCACCGACGACCCGAAGGGGGCCGTCAACCGCAGGAAGATGGAGATGACGGCCGACGTCATGGCCCACAGCCGGTCTACTGGGTCCAGGACCTCCATCGAGCCGGTTTCCTGGAGGCCGGCTCGCGGATCCTGGCGATCACGTCCGAGGGGTCCAGCCTGGTCGTGCCCACCTACGGCCGGGTCTCGGCAGCGAAGGCCGCGCTGGAGTCCCATGTCCGTCAGCTCGCCCTGGAGTTCGGGCACCTGCGGACCGGGATCACGGTCAACGCCATCCAGGCGGGCATCACGATGAGCCCGGCGCTCATGAAGGTGCCGGTCCACCGGCAGATCATCGAGTTGAGCGAGCGCCGCAACCCCACCGGCCGGATGACGACGCCGCAGGATGTGGCCAACGCGATCGTGGGCCTTGCCGGCAGCGAGTTCGACTTTGTCAATGGCGCCGTCATCCCGGTCGACGGCGGGGAATCGATCACCGGCTGAACATGGACATCGCCGGCCCCCTTCATCTGGAAGCGTACGACTTGCCGAGCAGCGCCCGGCCCAGGAGCAGAACGTTCGCGGGGTTCTCGCCCACCCGGCGAATGCAATACGGCCACCAGTCCGCGCCGAACGGAACGTAGGCGCGAACCTGGGCGCCCATGGAGCGCAGCTCCTGCTGCCAGTCAGGACGCACCCCGTAGAGCAGCTCGAACTCGTACTGCTCGGGTTCCCAACCGCGCGACCGGGCGAGGTCGATCAGCTGCCTGGCGAGCGCGTCATCGTGGGTCGCGAAGACCGGGTAGAAGCCGGCCCGCCTGGCGTCCTCGGAGAGCATGGCCGAGCCGATCCTCAGGAAGCTCGCGCTGATTGCCCGGCTGCCCCGGTGATCGTGCACGGGCCCAAGCGGGAAGGCGCCCTTGACCAGCCGGACCGCGGTCCTGCGCTGCACGAAGGGCTGGACGTCCTGCTCGGTCCGCCGCAATCGAGCCTGCAGCGTGATAGCCGCCGGCAGCCCCTGGTCCAGGAGCCCTGCGTGCAGGGCGAGGGTCGGTGCCAGGAGCGCGCGATCCTCCATGTCGAGCATCAGGTAGTTGTGCGGCCGGAGCGGCTGGCCGGCGACGGCACTGGCGATCCGTTCGGCATTGGTGCGCCCGAGCGTCGCACTGGTCATGAACCCGACGGCGGTGGGGTCGATCGAAACGTGCACGTCAAGCCCGGCGCGCCCGAGCAGCTCGGCGGCTTCGATCGTGCTCCGGACGTTCTCTTCAATCCTGGCGGGATCGCGCACGTACTCGCCGAGGAAGAAAAGAGACGAGGTGATGCCGAAGTCCGCGCTCAACCGGAGCGCCGTCTCGACCCCGGATTCCGGCGACGCTCCGCCGACGAAGCGACCCGCCATCAGCGAGGCGGCTCGGCGTCGCTGCATGACCCGGTTCAGCCCCTCGCGACGCGCGAGTGCGATCATCGATCGCTGCCACAGCCCCATCGACCAGATCCTCCGTCTCGAGGCAGCATTGTCCGGCCGATCACTGTCGTGTGCTGGGCCGCGGCCCACCCAAGCAAGGGCCTGTCACCCGGCCGAACCGAGGGCGCCCGAAGCCGGACGGAGTGTACGCCGCGGCTGGATGATCCGCCGTGGCGCACCGGCTGACTGAGATGGGGATCCTCCAGGTGCGGCCTAGAAGGTGCTCGGGAACGCTGGGAACTGCTCCGAAAGCGGGGTGTTCCCCGGTGCCTCCGCGGCCCGCTCGGTGACGACCGGGCACAGGACGACGACACCCGGGCGATCGATCGTCACGAGGCCCGCCGCCTGTGCGGCGAGGATGCTCTCGGCGTCGTCGAAGAGCGCCTCGGGGTAGTGGGCCGAGGCGTAGGGTGAGGCCAGGACGTCGGCGAGCGTCTTGCCGGGGGCGGTGTGGACGACGTTGACGTTCCAGTGCGGTGAGTAGCCCGCCTCACCTGGAATGAATTCGGCGACGTTGCCCTGGAAGGCGCGGTCTCCGCCGATCAGGTAGAGATCGTTCTCGCCACGCTGGGTGACGCCTTCCTCGACTCCGCCAGTCAGGGGGAGCAGGTAGTAGATCTCCTCTCCCTCGTACCAGCCGTTCGCCGTGATGGTGCCCCCTGCCGCTGCGGCCGGTCCGGCCGTTGCCACCGAACCGATGGCCAGGGCCAACGCAAACAGCGTGGATAGTGTCTTGCGACCCATCGAGTCTCCTTGTCTTGTGCCAGGCCTCAGGCGTGAACACACCTGGGAAGCCTCCAGGCGCCCCGTCCGGTCTGCCGGTCGAGTGCCTGTGGCCACACTCGCGGGACGATTTGACGCGCTGATGACGGGCTCGTGTCGATCCTGTGACGAGTACGTCGAGCACCAACTCGCCGGACGATCGGCGGCAGCGCTGTGCCCTGACGTGGCCACGCACCTGGCGGCCTGCCCGGATTGCGGGCAGGACCGCGACGCACTCGTCGAGCTGGTGCGCGTGCACGAGATGGGTTGAGCGAGACCGCGAGTGCGCCATCGCCCGCGGGTGGCGCGGACGGTTTCCTCACGAACCTGGCGGCTGTCGTCGGTCAGGGCGATAGGTACTGATCCAGCAGATGACATCGCCGGCCCCAAAGACCGGGAGCCGGCGATGTCGTTCTGGCGTTGTCGGGACGTGATCAAGGTCCCGGGCTGGTCTAGTTGCGGCCGGGCGCCTCGCAGGTGCTGCCCGCCTGGTCGGGCTCGCGGCATCCGCCGTCGCTGGTGATCGAGCCCGGGCCGGAAACCACCGCCTGGCGGGTGGCCTGGAGGACCGGCGTGCCGCCGACGCCCCCGAGCCGGAGTTGTGCGATGGCGAGGCGCAGGAGGCCCGTGAACTGGCTCTCGCACCCCCCGATCCCCGAGGCGTTGGTCGTGAACTCGCAGATCGCCGAGAAGACCGCCGGGTCGGCGAAGCGGCCGCGCACGACCACCGTGTAGGCCGTGTCGGCGGCGAGGCCGCTGAACCGGAAGGCGGAGCTCCAGGCGGTGTTCGGCTCCTCCTCGCTGATGCCCTTGATGTAGTTGATGACGCCGCTGCCGGCGCCATCCGGCGCGAGCGAGCCGGCGACCGGCGCGAAGACGAGCTTGTTGTTCGACTCGTGGGCCGCAAGAGCGGTCGCCGGCACGGCGAGCAGTGCGACGAGTCCGAGCAGCGCGATGAGTTTGCGCACGACGTTCCTCCATGGTGGGGTTGACGGGGAACACTTCGATGGCCGAGGCTCGATCGGTTCATTGCCCTTCAGATGAACCGAAGACCCCCCGGCCGACGAAGGGTGGAGTGATGGACGAGCGCCGCTCGGAGGACGAACTCATCGCCGCCGTCGCGACGGGCGACGAGGCCGCCTTCGGTGTGCTCTACGATCGGTTCGCGCGGCCGCTCTACGCGCTCGGGCTGCGCTGGCTGCAGGATGTCGAGGACGCCGAGGAACTCGTGAACGACACGCTCATCCGGGCCTGGCGCCAGGCCGACCGGTTCGATCCGGCCCGCGGTCGCGCCGGCGCGTGGCTGTTCGGGATCGCCCGCCACGTGGCGACTGATCGGCTGCGGTCGCGTGGTCGCCGGCCGGGCCCAGCCGGCGAGGGCGGGCCGGATCCGGTCGGCCACCTCGATGTCGACGGCCTGGCCGAAGCCTGGGAGATCGCGGCGGCGCTCGAGCGCCTGCCCGGGGTGCAGCGCGAGGTCCTGCTCCTCGCCTATCGCGACGACCTCAGCCAGTCCCAGATCGCGGAGGTTCTCGGGGTGCCGCTCGGCACAGTGAAGAGCCGGACCTACCACGCGTTGCGAGGCATGGCCGGGCTGCTTGAGCCGATCGCGCCGATGGCCATCGAAGCGGCGGTACCAGCCGCCTGGACGTTCGGAGGCCGACGATGACCGGATCGACCGAGCACGGCCTGTGGCGGGAGCAGGTCGCCGGGGCGATCATGGAGCGACGCCCGCCGGACCCGGCGCTCGCCACCCACCTCGCGAGGTGCGCCGAATGCACCGACGCGTGGCGACAGCTGAGTGGCGCGTCCGCTCGGCTCATTGCGGCTGCCAGGATCCTGCCACTCGAGGCCGATCCGCCGACCCAGCTCCGGGAGCGGGTGCTGGCCGCCCGACGAATGGCCGGGAAGGCCCCGGAACCGCCTGCGGTCGAGGAAGCGCCGCCCGGCTCGAGGGCGCGCCGTCGGACGGGGAGTGGCTGGTTCGGGCGGATCGCCTGGGGCGGCGCTGGGGCCCTCGTCGGCGCTGCCGCGGTCTTCGCGCTCGTCGTGGTCGGCAGCCCACGGGTCGTGCCGGAGCGGATCGCGCTGTCGGGCTCGGTCCTCGCCCCGGGCGCTTCCGGCTCGGTCATTCTGGAGCCATTGCCCGAGGGCGGCGTCCGCGTGGATCTCGCGATGTCCGGCCTGCCACGCTCGGACGCCGACCATTTCTACGAGCTCTGGCTGGTGGGCGACGGCGGTCGGGTGAGCGCCGGCACGTTCCGCTCGGACGGTTCGCCGATCGCCCGGGGGTTCACCACGGCGGCCGACCTCGCGATGTATCCCGGCATCGGGATCACCCTCGAGCCGGACGACGGCGACCCCGCCGCCTCCGAGCAGCGCGTCGCCGGTTCGAGCTGAGCGACGCAGGGTCGCTTCGTCCGACCATCCGGCGCGGCAACCCAGGAACGGTGTGGCGTGCGACGTCACCGTTTCGACATCGGCAGCTCGGACAATCGCAGTCGCGGGTTCCCGGCAACACCGGCCGACCGCGCAGTTTCCCCAGACGGACCGACGAACGAGGACCCAACGTGATCGGCCAACCCAACGCAGCACGTCGTTCGACGGCACTCGCGGCCATCGCGCTCGCGGCACTCGCTGTCGTCGGTTGCGGGTCGACCGCGCAGTCGCCAGGCGCGTCGAGCCCGCCCGAGTCGATCGCGACGGCGGATCCTGGCCTGCTTGAGGCGCGCCTGAACGCGATCGATGGTGCGGTGGGCCGCTGGCGGTCAGCGACCGACCTCGCCATCGCGCAGCGAGCTGCCGAGGAAGCCCGCAACCTGGTCGTCGGCCCGCACGGCCCGACCTACGGTGATGCGGACGGAGATGGCACGGTCGGTGGGGCCAGCGCGATCGGTCTCCTGCCTGGGCTCGGCGGCGAACCCGGGCTCGCGACGGCTGCGGCCGGGCCATGCGTCGAGCGCGATATCCTTGGTGGCAGTTGGGCCTACCCGGCGGCGCGCTGGTCCGTCCTCCAGGCGGCGATCGCCGCCTGGACCCCCTCGAACAGCACGTTTCCTGCGCTGCCGAGCCACCCGCAACGGATCGTCGGCTGGGCGACCCTGTCGCTCGCGACGGCCGAGCTGCCCACGGCGCTCGAGTACGGCGGGCACGCCCAACTCCACGTCGACGTGGCGCTACGGGCTGTCAGCGACTGCGCCGGGTAGCCGGGCACTCCGGAAGCTGCATCACGGCGAGCCGTGCCGGGATCGGTGTCGATCCCGATCGCGTCGTACCGGCGCGCGGCCGCAGTCGGGTCCTGTTCGTAGAAGCTGGCGCCCTGGACCCGGACGAAGAAATCGGCCGCGGTCATCGGACCATCCCATCCGGGTCGCCGTTCACAACCCGCGCTGCTGGCCGGCGACCGCTGCTCCCTGGGCCGGTCGCGCTCCCCGTGGATAGCCGACGAGCATGAGGACGAACCAGAGAAACGGCATCAACGGAAGCGGCGTGCCCTGTCCGATGGTCATCGTTCCGGCGAGGCTTCCGCTGACGGTGACGACCCCGTCGAGCGCCTGTAGGGACCCTACCAAGCCCGAACTGACCTCATTTGAACGGTGGAACGGGACTTCGGATGGGCTCGTTGGGGCCTGGTGACGAGTCCCCTCATCTCCACCAGCTCCCGCCCGGGGTCAGCGAGCCCGGCCCTGGCGCAGCACCTCGACCGACCTGGCGATCCGCCGCTGGCGGGTCTCGGGCGTCTTCGCTCCTTCGACCGACAGAACGTGCCACTGGCGGTTGCAGTAGGACAGGGCGTCGAAGGTCCGCCGCGCATCTGCGTCCGCCTGCAGCGCCGCGTCGAAGTCGGCAGGGACCTCGAGGACACGCGGTTCCGTGTCCAGTTCCAGTTCCACGTCGACCTCGTCACCGGCCGCGACCCCGGATCGGTCCCGATTCTCGGCGCTGAGCGGCAGCATGAAGACATCGCCGTAGGCGGCCACGGTGCTGCGATAGGTATGGGGACCGATCGTGACTCGGACGGGCGGCCGCTTTCCACGGCCGAGCGCGGCCACGACCTCGGGTGGGACGCGGAACCCGGTCGCGGTCTTGCCCTCGAGCTGGATCGTCGCGCGAAATCGCATCGCGCGAAGTATGCCGCTCGAGCCGCGCCGACGGCTGGCGCCCCGCGTGCGATCAGCCGTCCGCGTGACCGGAGAGCGTCGTTCGCCGCGCGTTCATGCCCGTTCGGGCTCCCACGATGAGCAGGACGGATCCGAGGACGGCCGTCGCGACCAGTGCCATTCGGTTGAGCAGCGCGGCTGCCAGGGCCACGTCGGGCGGCAGTCCCAGGGTCGCGAACAGCACGGAGAGGGCCCCCTCCTGGATGCCGATGCCGTTCGGTGAGAGGGGCACCGCGAGGCTGAGCCGGGCGACCGCAAGGGCCGCCAGGACCTCGACCGGTCGGGCGGCCGACGGCGCGTGGACCGCGGCGACGAGCACGAGGCCGAGCAGCAGGCTGATCACGTGGAACGCGAGACCGAGGCCGACCCCGTCCCGAAGAACCGAAACCCGCTGGTTGCCGCCCTGCCCGGCGTCGAAGATCGGGCCCAGCCACCGGGCAAACCGCAGCGCGGCACCGGCCCGTGGCGAGGCACCGGCCCGCAGCGCGGCACCGGCCCGTGGCGCGGCACCGGCCGGTGGCGCGGCACGCGTGGACAGGACAGCGATCGCGGCAACGGCAGCGAGCGCCACGAGCGCGACCGCCACGAGCAGCGGGCCGCGCCCCTCGATCGGGAGCGCGACGAGGCCAGCTGCGCCGACGATGACGAGGGCCACGATGCTCGTGAGTCGCTGGACGAGGACCGGTCGAGCGAGACGGGCGCGACCCGATCCCGAATCGATCGCCGCGACCCGGAACACATCGGCGCCGAGGTTGGCCGGGGTCACCGCACCGAGCGCCTGGGCCGCGTAGTACAGCCGGATGGTGCTGCGCGCGTCGAGGCGGACGCCGGCAAGCCGGGCCGTCAGCCGCTGCCACGAGAGCGCCGCGACGAGGTGAACAGCCACCAGACCGACCATCGCCGGCACGGCCAGTGCGAGGTTGACGCTCGACAGGCGATCGCCGACCGACGCGACGTCGAACCACGCCACCACGACGACGAGGAGTCCCAGCCCGAGCCCCCATCGAAGCGCAGTCCGGGCCCGTCGGCTCATGCGATCGCCTCCCCGAGTGCTGCTCCCAGGCCGGCGAGCATGCTCGATGGGGACGGATCCGCCGCCACGAGGCCGTGTTCGGCAAGCCAGTGGAGGCACTTCTCGGCATACGGGATGGGCACGATCGGGATGCCCGCCCGATCGGCGAAGAGGAGGCTGTGGTAGCGCATGCACACCGCCGCGGCAAAGGCCTCGAAGACCGCGAGCAGCTCGGCCGGATCATCGGGCGGGACCAGCACACGCAGACGGGGCCGTTCGGCCGCGAGGCGGCGCGCGGCAATCTCGTCATTGTGGGCAGCCACGAACGGGTGACGGCTCAGCGGCACGAGGCAGAAATCGACGCCGGGCAGCGCATCGATCGCGGCCAGGACGGCAGCGTGTAAGCGATCCGCGAGTGCGGGGTCGACCGCCGTGAGACAGAGCCCGACCACCGGCCGACGATCCGGGTCGAGCCCGATCGAGCGAAGTCGGCCCACGCCGGCGTCCCGACCGGCCGACGGCACCAGCGACGAGAGGTCGGGCTGGAGCCTTGCGTCGACGCCGAGGGACGCCAGGATGGCCCGCGACTCGGCGTCGCGGACGGCGACCGAAGTCGCGCGAGCGCCCAGCATCGCGAGCAGCCGGGCGGAGGAGGCGGGCATGTCGCGGTCGACCCCGATCCCGAGGAGGGCGACGTCCCGACCGGTCGCCGCAACCAGCAATCCGAACAGCGGCAGGAGGCGGCCGAGCGCCCCCATGTCGCGCCCGAACAACCCGCCGCCCCCGATGACGACTCCGGGATGCGCCAGCATCGCCCGGGGTGCTGCGGCGAGACCGATGCTGCGGACATCGTGAACCGCCGCCGTCTCGGCCGGCGCGCGAGAGACGACCGTGATCCCGTCGCGCCCGAGCAGGCGCAGCATCCCCGCCAGCATCGCCTCGTCACCGGCGTTGCGGTAGCCGTATCCCCCGACGACAAGTGTCGGTCGCGCCGGAAGTCGGACCGGAAACGGGATCATGGCGCTGCCGGCCGCGCGGCGCCGGTTCGGACCATCACGATGTACGGTCCTTCGGCGCGCGCGACGTGGAATCCGAGCAGCTCGAGTCGTGCCCGGCGGGCGTCGTACGTCTGGTCCCGGCGCAGGATCACCGCCCCCACCCCGTAGTCGGCGACGAGGACGGCCGGATCGAGCAGGCGCAGCGACGACGACGCGCCGCCCGGTGTGAGGTCGGTCACGCGGAGCGACAGATCCGGCCCCGGACTCGCGATCAGCAGGCCGCCGGTCTCCGTGGCGACGAACGTCCCGTTGGCGAGGGTCAGGCGCAGTCGCGGCTCGCTGCGGCCCATGCGTGCGAACGTCAATTCGGCGACCGACCCGTTGACTGACGTGTCGATCACCGCGATGCCCGTAGGTGGGCGAACCTCGACCTGCAGACTGCCCACGGTGAGGGGCGTCGTTGCCGCCAGGTCGAGATCGAACGACGTCGCGCCTCGCTGGACCGTCACCTGCTGCCGGAAGTCGATGGGGACACCCAGGCGGGTCCCCGTCCAACGGGTCACGACCATGGCCGAATCTGCGGCGATGGTGCGGTCGAACCCTGCCGGCGAGAGCGACGGGAGGCTGGCCAGCTTGTGGCCTTCGGCGTCGAGGATGACGCTCGAGGCCGGCACGAACCTCAGGAGGTCGAGGTACTCGCCGCCGTGGTTCGCAGCGACGATCAGCGCCCGTGGCTGCTCACCCGCGGGCGCGGGCGCGCCGTCGGTCATCGTGAGCACGAACGATTCGTTGACGACGGTGAGGTTGCCGCGGAGGAGCGCGTCGGCGGCAAGGCTGCGGTCCCACTCCACCGGCCGGAATGCGTAGCGCACCTGGCTGCTGAACAGGGCGGCCCGGCCGGTGAGGCCTTCGACCCACTTGGCCTCGCGCACCGGCGCCAGGATGGTCGCGCCGGGCACTAATCGGGAGTCGGTCCATGCCGCGGCGGCGGCCAGCGCACGGTCGTCGGGCAGCCGATACCCCTGCGCCTGGCTCTGGTAGCTGGCGATGCTGAACGGCGCGATCACGACGATGGCCAGCCCGATTGCCACCACGCCGCGTTCGCGGTTCGCCCACACGGGCCGGCGCCGCCCCACCCAGACCCCGGCGGCGCCGAGGCCCCCGGCCGCGGCGACGACGAGTGGCGCGAGGAGCAGCGGCACGAACCGCGGATAGTCCGTCGAAGCCCCGCCGAGTGCCGAGAACCCGTACATCGCCCACGAGGCCGCGAGCCACGCAGCAAGGACGGTCCAGGGGTCGCGCCGCGCGGGAAGCCGTCTCGCGATCGCGAGACGGCCGGCCCAGGTACCGACCGACAGCAGGCCAACGCCGATGATCGCCAGCGTCGGTGGGTAGGCGCCGATGAGCTGGATGACCCGCTCGGGGCCACGGTAGGCGAGGCTTGCCGGGTTGGTCACGTAGCCGAGCGACGCCGGGGCGATCACCACGATCCAGTAGCCGGCGATTCCCGCGAGGCCGGCGGCCAGGGGTCGCACCTGCCGCAGGCGTTCGGCCACGCGCTGTCCAGGGTCCGGGAGCGCGGCGAGCCCGGCCGCCGCCAGGCATACCGGCAACGTCAGCGCGGCGGTGGGCACGTGCGTCAGGCAGGTCGCCAGGAGCGCGGCACAGCCGGTCGCCCACCAGCGCCGCTCCGTCGCTCGCGATCGAAGGGCCCGACTGAACGCGGCAAAGGCGAGGATGAGCCCGACGATGGCTGCGGCCTGGAGCAATCCGCCGAACGCAAGCAGCTCGAGGTATCGGTCCGTCACGAGCAGGCCCAGGACGACCGCGACGAGACCCGTCAGCGACCGGCCGCCGAAGACCGATCCGGCCGCGTAGAAGGCGAGGCCGAGCCCGAGGACGATCAGGAATCCGACGGCGTGCAGCGCGAGGATCGGGTCGCCCAACCCGCCCTGGACCCAGGCGATCGCGATGGGCACGAGCGGCGGAACATCCGCCAGCGCCCGGTAGTCGGGTGTCGATTCGCCGCCGAACGCCCGCGCGACCATCAACCACTGGCCGTAGTCGCCGCTGCCGATCGGCGTGGACCACACGAGAGCGGCGACGATCGCCGCAACGCCGGTGGCCGCCAGGGTGGGAATGCCGGCGGGCAGCTCGGGACGTGGCGGCGCGACGATGGTCGATCTCGATGAGGAAGCCACTCGGGCGGCGTCCATTTGGGCGGCGATCATTCGGTGCCGACCGCCACGGCAGGTTCGGCTGCCACCGGTCCCGTGGTGAAGCCGTGCCGGCGGGCTGCGACGGCGTGGAGGTAGATCTGCTCCATGTCGAGCGCGCGGTCGTCCCAGCCGCGGGTCGCCGCGGACCTCCGCGCCGCGCGAGCCATCCTCGCAAGTCGAGCCGGCTCGGCGAGCAGGCCACCCAGCGCGTCGCTGAGACCGGCCACGGTCGGCTCGCACACGACACCGTCCTGGCCATCGGACACGAGATCCGGCGCCGCGCTCAGCGGGCTGCGCACCACGACGGGCACGAGGCCGCACGCCTGGCCCTCGACGACCGCGATCCCATACCCCTCTCGAATCGAGGGCAGGACGAGGATCCGCGATGCACGCATGAGACGGATGACCTCCGCGTCGGGAACCCGGCCGGCGAACACCACGCGGTCCGCGACCCCAAGTTCGGTTGCCAGCTCGGTCAATCGCAGACGCTCGGGACCATCGCCGGCGATGACGCAGCGGACGTCCGGAAATCGCCCGGCAAGTGCCCCGACAGCGCGAATCAGGAGATCGACCCGCTTTTCGTCGATGAGCCGCCCCACGAAGAGCACATCCGCGCCTCGGGCTCGCTGTCGGCGGGGCGCCATCATCGCGAGATCGACTCCGTTGCCGACCACATCGATCGGGCGCGAAGCGCGCCGACCGCGAGCCAGGCGGCGGGCCGTGAACGTCGACACGGCGATCTGGTGGTCGGCGAGCGGGCGGGCACCGGCTTCGAGCAGCCGGGCGATTCGCGCCACGAGCGGCCGATCCGGCAGGTACGTGGTCCAGTGCTCGCCCCAGAACTCGTGCCACGTCGCGATCAGCGGCACGCCGCTGACCCGCGTCGCGGCCCACGCGGCGTAGAGCGGGAGGTAGGGTGTCGCGGAGACGTCCACCACATCCGCGCGGATCCCGGCGAGCGTCGCCGGCAGGCGGAGCGCAAATTCTGCCGCCTCACGCACGGTTCGTTTGCCGTCGGTGCCGTAGAAAGCGCGCGGCCGGCCCACCCCATGCAACGTGATGCCGTCACGCTGGATCGTGCGCTGCGGGCCCCAGTACCGCCAGGTCACGTAGTGGACGTCGTGGCGGGCAGCGAGTCGGATCGCGATCTCGTGGTAGCGCCGTTCGGCGCCGCCGGCGTGGTACGGGACCAGCGCGTCGTACACGAACGCGATCCGCAATCGAGGCGATTCCTGTGTCATGCCGTCGGTCGCCTAGCGGCGATCGTCGATCGCCACGGCAAGGAAACCGGCCATGCCGATGTTGGCGCCGACGATCAGGAGGCTCTGGGCCAGCGCCGCGAACTGGAGACCGAGGTCGTGACGAGACCCGGAGACCCAGACGGCGAACAGGGCGAGATCGAGCAGGACACCGCCCATGATGAGGAGCGCAGCGAGCCCGAGGACCCGCTCGAGGCTGAACACGCGACGATAGAAGCGGACCCAGACGTCTTCCTTGAGCAGGCCGCGCTCGACCCCGTAGGTCTTGGTGATCATCCCGAAGACGAGGGCGTTCGCGCCGATGGCGAGGAAGATCGAGGCCGCAAAGATCGACTGCCAGGTCATCGACCCAAGCGCGATCCCGGCCGGGGCGAGGAACGAGATGGCGACCACCGCGAGGCCCATGCCCAGGAGGGCCAGGCCCGGCAGGACGAACAGGAAGTTCGGTGCCGCCAGGAGCAGGAAGCGGAGGTGCCGCCAGCCGTCGCGAACCGTGTTGAGCTTGCTCTCGCCGAGGCGCACGCTGTAGGGCGCGGGGACCTCGGTGACCTTCAGGCCCTCGCGCGCCGCGTTCACGATCATCTCGGAGGCCAGCTCCATGCCACCGGATCGAAGGCCGAGCCGCTCATACGCTCGTCGCGTAAACGCTCGAAGGCCGCTCTGGCTGTCGCCGATCCGGATCCCGATGGACCGCCGGATCAGCAGGTTGATCGCCGGGCTGCCGATGTACCGATGAGCCCACGGCATCGCCCCTTCGCCGATCCCACCCATGAACCGGTTCCCGACGACCATGTCGTAGCCCTGGCCGAGCGGTCGGACCAGGTCGTCGAGTCGACTGAAGTCATAGGTATCGTCGGCATCGCCCATGACGATGATGTCGCCGCGCGCCTCCGCAAACCCGCGCAGATAGGCGTGTCCATAGCCACGCCGCAGCTCGTGGATCACCTGGGCGCCGGCCGCTTCGGCCAGCTCGGCCGACCGGTCCGTCGATCCGTTGTCCACCACGAGCACTTCGCCGCGAATGCCGGACGCCGACAGCCAGGCACGCGCCTTGCGCACGCAGGTGGCCACCGTGGCGGCCTCGTTCAGGCAGGGCATCACGATCGATACGCGCAGGGGCGAAACGCCGAGCGTCGCGACCCGCGCAGGGGCAAGGGCAGCCGTCATCGGATCTCCCGGTGGTCTGGGGCGTGTTGGGATCTCTGGCCGGCATCACCCTGCCGACGGCGGGTTGCCCGCCCCCGGGCGGACAACCCTGAGGGCGACTACGGGCAGTCGCCGTACTCGTCGGGGACCACGTCGCCGTGGCGCAGGTGCGCCGGCAGGGCGTTCCCGGAGATGTTGATCTCGTGGAAACTGCCGTTGCCCGTCCGATGACAGACATCGGCCTTGTCCTGCGGCCGGCCGACGGCGGTCGCTGTACTCGCGGCGACCAGCACCATGGCGGGGATCATGGCGCTGATGACGATGCGCCGAACGTTCACCATCCGGTTCTCCTCCGTGCGGTGTGATGTTCACCGAACCTAGCACCGGGGGTGGGTCAGGGTGTGAGCCCTACTTTGTAGCCAGGACAAACGGCCGCCGTGCACGAATCGGCGCGCCGTGGTGTCTGCCGGCACCGCGAACCATCACATCTCGTCGGCGTCGAGCGCCGCGTGCAACTCCTGCGAATGCTCGCGCAGCCAGCGCCGCCAGCGGGCGTGGTCTGGAACGCGGGACGCGACCACTGCCCAGAAGCCGGGGCCGTGCCCGAAGACCTTGAGGTGGGCGAGCTCGTGGACGACGACGGTCTCGAGCGCCGCGGGCGGGGCAAGGACGAGGCGCCACGAGAACATGAGCCGCCGCTCCCGTGAGGCACTCCCCCAACGGCTGCGTGGGTCGCGCAGCGAGACCGCGGCCGGCGTGACGCCGAGCGCGGACGCATGGCGGTCGATCTCTCTCCAGAGCGTCTCCTCGGCACGCTCGCGGAACCAGTCGCGCAGGACGCGGACCAGCGGTCGCCTGTCCCGAGCCGCGATCTCGAGGAGCAGGACGTCCGCGTCGTCCTCGCCGCTCCGGGCCACGGAGCTCCTGCGCCGACCCGGCGGGGCGGGGGCGATCCGCAGCCGGTGCAACTCACCGCGGTAGCGGACGAGCCCGCCGTCGACAAGGCCCCCGCGCGCCGCCAGCTCGGCGCGCGTCTGCTCGTGGCGCTCGAGGTGGCGACGAAGCCAGGCTTCCCGTTCCTGCAGGAACGACTCCACGATGGGCTCGGGACGTGCCCAGCCGCGGCGCGTCGGCGGCGGGACCGTCACGATGATCCCGCGGCGCGCGTCCATGGTGACGCGGAGGCTTCGGGCCCTGGGGGTTGGTCGCAGCGCATACTCGATCTCTCCACCGGGCAATCGGACGCGACGCGACAGGACAGCTGGGCGATCAGGAGGCGGGGCGGACATCGATGCCGGGCATGGTGACAGACGGACCGGACTCCCGCGGCAGGCGACCGCCGCACCGAACCGATCGGCCGGGGTATTCACCGGGGTACTCCGTGACCGCGACCGCACCGGCCGACCCCGGAGGTGGGGATGCGGCCGAACTGGTCGACCTCGGACACGTCGTCAGGCCCGCGGATTCACGGCGCGACCGCTGGACCGGACCGGCGGCCGTCGGGCTGGCCGCCGTCGTGCTCATCGCCGGCCTCATGTTCGCCTCCCGGCCGGACCTGGCGATCGTCGCGGCCTCACCACAGCCATCTCCTTCGGGCAGTGATTCCATCGCCGTGGCGTCTCCTCGAGCGGCCGACCCGGCGCGACCGACCAAGGCTCCCCCGCCATCACTACCGTGCCAGTCGGTGCCGCCGGCGGAACCGGTCGACGTGATCCTGCGCTGGGCGTCGGGTTCGTGGCACCCCGGCGTGAAGCGCGATGGTCCGTTCGAGGTCGCGCTGCCGGAGACCTGGACCGGAGCGTTCGACCTGGTGCAGACGCTTGATCCGGAACAGGCCATGCGGGTCGTCAACCTGGGCCGGATCGACCTCACGACGAGCGAGCCCTGGTGCCTGTCCTCGTGGTCCGTGACGGCGGTCAAGCTCGAGGGTCCGGGCGTACTGGCGGCATTCAGCCTCGGCCAGGCGAAGCTGGATCCGGCCGGGATCAAGGCGACGTTCGTCGCGCCGCCGGTCGGCAGCTGGCTGCTGCGAATCCTCGCGGAGCTTCCAACGTTCAGCGGACCGCGCTTCATCGAGGCCTACGCACAGCTGACGGTCGGCGACTGGCCGACGGGCGAGGCAGCCCAGGTGCAACCGGCCGTCCCGTGCGGCTCAGATCGTGCACAAGCGGGCGCGACCCTGATCGTTGACGGCCGATCCGTCGTGGGCGTCGCACTCTCACCGGCCGGGTCCCCGGGCCCAGTGTCGACCCCGATCTCTGTTCCACTGGGAGCAGAACTTCTGGTGGTGACGGAAGCTGAGCGGTGCGCCGTCGGCTGGTCCATCGACGCGATCCCGGGCTCGAACCTGGGGAACCGAGGGCCGCGGCAGCTCGCCTGGTACGACAACGCGGTACTCGACCAAGCGATCGCTGCGCAGAACCGCTTTCCGCTCGCGCTGGGCCCGATCGGCGGCGATTGGGACATCGTCGCCCGGCTCAAGTTCGCGGACGGAACCAGGGTCGACATCGCCTGGGCCGTGCGAGTCGAGGGCCTGACCGTCCCGCCCTTGCTGATCGGACGGATGGGTCACGCGGCAGTCGCGAAGGCGTGGGTCGGCTGTGGATTCAGCCTGCATCTCCGGAATGGGTACGAGGCCAGTGACGCCTGCGAGTCGAATCTGCCCGAGGAACCCCTCGAGACCTTCGTGGTCGGCCAAGGTGATCGCCTCACGTTCGACGGCGGAGGGTGGTCGATCGTTGACTGGTGGCAGGCGACGACGGGGGTGTTTCGGGGCGAGCCGGCTGCCTTCGAGGAGAAGGAAGGCGGGTTCCTGCGATCGGCTTCGTCGCCGCCTGTAGACTTCCCGGTACCGAAGTCGATCGGCACCTGGACGCTTGGGCTTGGTACGTGCCTGGTCCGCGACGGCAACCAGATCTGCGGCACGTGGTACGTGAAGGTCGACGTCCGCTGATCGAGCTCCGGGACGGGACACCGGGACGGCCCAGCCGTGCCCCGATGCTATACTCCCGCTCCGGCGCGGGGCTATAGCTCAGCTGGAAGAGCGTCTGAATGGCATTCAGAAGGTCAGGGGTTCGA